>JASBTJ010000087.1 GCA_030148485.1 Gammaproteobacteria bacterium
GCCTGGATCTCATTCGGCTGGGCAAGCGGGACCCTAACACCGGCAAGCGGCTGTATTTCCGGAACCGTCTTAGCCGAGACCGCATGAGGGAGATTTACGCATGCGTCCTGCACGGCCTTAACATGGGACACCTGACGCCCCATATTTAACGTAAAAACAATAACTTACGGCCTTGTCGGCGGTTGCTTACACAACCAAAGGTTGCTTCCTGGCGGATCCGCCACTATATTTGGCTCGTCCCTGCTCTGCACAGCATCAGGCATTCGAGACTACGTAAAGGTCCGTCCCACGTAGCCAGCCCAGAGAGGCGATGACAAGCTCCTCTGGTGCTGAGTTCCAAAGGCTCCCTCGCGGAGCCTTTGCTGTTTCTAACCGCCTGAATTTACGTGCATTTATTTTTCTGGTACTCTGGCAAACACCGCAGCGCGGAGCGCTGCGGTGTTTGCCAGTGGCTTGCCTTATTCGCACCCGCCGCCGCAGGGCTGCCCATTCTGCCTGTTGGGGACCGCCATCCTTCACGGTACGGCGACTGAACCGTCTTCCACTCCCCCCTCGCCAGCCCTTGGTGGCACGGTCAGTTTGACCGTCACGTCGAAGCGGCCGTCTTCGCCTGCTTGCCAGTTCTCTCGATGCACCGCCACGAGTTTTCCGGCCACTTCGGTTTCCCCGCTCTGACCACCTCGTATCACCTCCGTCAGATTGGTCGATACCCCAGCAGAGAATGCCTTCGCAAGAAGCGCTTCGGAAAGAGCGACAAACTGCTCGGTTGCCGCGTCGGCCTCGTCTGGCTCACTCACGGTTAGACGGAGCTTCAGACAATCAGCAGCGAACTGGTCACCCGAAATGTAGTAGGCCACTCGATTCGGAAATACACCATCACCCAAGTCCAGGTAGGTGGACGAAGCAGACCATTCATCCTCATACACGCGGTTGTAATGCCCCGTCTTCAAGCCGTACTCCGCCATGAATTCTTTGGCCAGATGCGGTGCCCAGCCCTGTTCGGGCGGCACGTCTCTAGGGTTGGCCTCGTACGCGACCAGCGACTGGAAAGCTGAGATCGACTCATCGACCTTGTCTTTGGACGTTAGACGCTGCAGATGCGTGGAGTGCGCCCAGCGGTGTAGCTTGCGCACTCGCCATGCAAAGCTCGACATCGCCCGCCGCCGAGCATACTGAAACGTGTCCTCGTCACTTGAGTTTCGCCGGAGTGTGAGAAGGACCCTTTCGTACGTCATAAAAACCGAAAGGCCGAAGAGAAACGGCAGAAACACCAGCGACAACAATGGCGGCGTGTAGAACTCCTAGAGGGTCTGGAAGGTCGCGAATTCTTCGAAGCCGACCCACAGCTTGTAGCCGGCAAACCCAATCACAAAGACCCCAAGAAGGAAGAGCAGCGTATCGAAAACCTTCTTCGTCGGCTGATACTCATCCTTGCCTTCTGAGAAAATCGCCATGGATCCGAGGAACGTGCTGACGGGCACAAGCACCAATTCCCCCCAGAGCGGAAAAGTGTAGAAGCCCAGTATGAACTCCAGGACGATAATGAGCTTTAGATTGTCCTCGACTGCCCTCTTGAAGTAGCTAGGGTCATCGAAAATCTTGTTGGCCCGTAACGCGGAGATTAACGCGATCGAGAACGTCCATATGATGGTTGGCTTGAGCTGAGACAGATCCCAAAGGCCAACCGCATTCAGTACGTACAAGATGCCGGCCAAGTAGAACGCCATCGCGGCGTAGATATTCACCAGCGGTCCGGCTACTGCACTGCGGACTAGTGCGCGCAGCGACCTACGAAAATCCTCCTTTGTGAGGGCATAGCCCATGATTCCTGCTACCAGGATCAGTATCGCGATTTCCCGATTGCTGAAGAGCTCCATGGAGGCCGTAAGGATCTTCGATTGGTGTCGTTGTTGTCAGTCATCCCAATGTGCGGCGTACCTGCACCGCAGTATGAGGTCCAGCATACACCGCGGTTCCCCTTTCCCGTAATCCGTGAGTACCGAAACATCCAGAGCCTGGCGATAGCCAACAGCCGACTGCCCGGACGCTACGAAAAGGCTCCGTCGTCGATACGCAGAAGGAGCCGCTTGACTCGCCCGTACCCATCTTCCTCGTTCAGAAGATCGACCGGGACCTCGCCATCCAGCGCGCGGTTCGACTGGTTCAACCAGTGACTCCCTCGCTCGTAGCTGTCAAAGACCTCCGCGGCCAGCGCGCTGATCTCGAGATGCACGGCCAGCTGTTTAACGACAGCGTCGACCAGCCCATCCAGCCTTGCATAGGGCTGCATGTCCACTGCCGTGCGCGATAGTTCGGAGAGCTCGGCCGGTGACGCGGGAACAGGACACACAAAGGTATGACCTGTTGAGCCTGGCAAAACCACCCCGAGCGTACGCAGAACCTCGGGCCAGTTCGGATCTTCGCCTCGGTGCGAACGACTGGCAGCATCCTCTAGTACGGCTTGAATTGTCGTTTCCATCGTCACCGCCATTCTGATCGGTACGTGAGTGTTCACCAGATCGTGTTCATTGAGGAACCCCAGGGCTTCGTGCGGCCGGATGAGTTGCGGCATACACCTCCCGCAACTTATTGATCGTCACATGCGTATAGACCTGGGTTGTAGAGATGTCCGCGTGGCCAAGCATCTCCTGCACGACCCGGATATCTGCCCCGTTCTCATGCATCAGGGTCGCCGTGGAGTGTCTGAACAGATTACAGGCGCCCGGCTTGCGGATGCCGGCCCGCCGGACGTACTTGGATACGATTCGGGTCAGCTGGTGCTCCCTGAACTTTCGGCCTCTGTTGTCCAAGAAAAGCACAGGGCCAGACCCTAGCTGCTGCAGCCGGGGTCGGACATGTTCGAGGTAGAGCTGGATCCAGACGCAGGCGGATTGGGCGATAGGCACCCGGCGGTCCTTCTCCCCTTTTCCCTTCCGGACAGTGACGATCCTGGCCTTGAGGTCCACGTCCTCGATATGCAGGTTGGCCAATTCCATCCGCCTCAGGCCGGTCGCGTAGTAGACCGCCAGGATTGCCCGGTCCCGCAGGCCCTTGAAGTCATGGAGCAGCGGCTGCTGCAGCGCGGCCTCGATCTCCTCGACATCCAGGTAGCCCTTGGGCAGTTGCCGGGGCACTTGGGGCAGTTCCATCAGTGCCAGGCCGTTCTGCTTGATGATCCCCCGGATGTGTAGCCGCCGTATGAACACCTTCACCGCGGTCAGGCGGTTCCGGATGGTGGGCTTTTCCAGCGGCTTGTCGGTGTGGGGCTGGCGGTAGCGGAACAGGTAAGCCTGATAGGCCTCGATGACCTCGACATCGACCTGCTGGGGCCGCTTGATGCCCTCTGCCAACGCCCACAGCGTGAACATCCGCAGATACCCCCGCTTCCCCTCGATGGTTCTGAGGGACTGCCCCTTCACGAGGCAGTCCTCCAGGTAAAAGTCCACGCAGGCCACCAGGGACTTGGGCTTCTTGGCCTGATTCACCACAGGCCGTCCTCCGTGAGCGACTCGTAGGTCTGAACACAAGGCCTGCTGTCTTTGAACAACGACTCCAGGCTGCCCGCCCCATGGGAGCACACATGCTCCTTCGGGCCCGTGCCCACCTCGAAGACCAGCCGGCGGCAGGCAATCCCATAGAACGAGAGCGCCTGTGACACCAGTCGGCTAGCCCGCGTCCCCTCCGGGGTATTGTCGAAGGCGGTTGTCACTTGTTCCACGCCACCGCCGGCCAGGGCATCGAGTTGAGGGACATCGAAGCCCCGCGACCCCAAGGTTGCCACCACATTGGAAAAACCGGCCGCCGTCAGAATCAGACCGTCCAACGGGTTCTTGCAGAGCAAGATGCTCCGGTGCCTGGTCAAGGCGGCCTGGTTGTAGAAGCCGGCGTGGTGGTCGGACCAGTACAACTGGTACGGCGTCCCACTGCGCAGCTTGGGCGTGATGCGCTCGCCGTAGGCTTCGGCGATCACCCCCTGGCCATCGACGTTGGGAAAAACCAGGGCGCCCCGAAAGAATTCCCCGCCGCTTGCCACAAACAGCCCCTTCGGCTGCAGGCTGCCACGGATCCACGCGCCTTCCCGAGTTTCACCACTGGGCAGTTGCTTGCCCAGCGTGCGGTCCACGAAGCCGACCTGCCACTGCTCCAGCAGGCCAGTGTCACTGACCCCCAGCTTGCTGAGGAAAGCCAGTGCCCTGGGGGTACAGAACAGCGTCTCCTGGTAATACGCGAAGATCTGTCGGATCAGAGTCTGCCCCGTCGAGCCAGTTTCTTCGGGGCCGGCAAAGTCCACATAACCGAGCATCCTGGGGTCATAGGCCGCTGCCGGGTGTTCTGGGTGGGTCGTCAGATGTGTCATGACTGCTCGCCCTCCCTGCCCTGCGGTTTGCGCTTACGCATGGACTCGCCGCGCAGCTTGATGTGATGAGCGCGGTTTACCAGGCGGTCCAGGATGGCGTCGGCGATGGTCGCGTCGCCGATGTAGTCATGCCACTGCTCGATTGGGAGCTGGGAGGTGATCAGGATGGAGCCGTACTCCATGTGATCGTCGAGCAGTTCCAGTAGCTCGGCCCGGCCCCGGGTGGACATGGGAGACAGCCCCCAGTCATCCAGGATGATCAGGTTGGTCTTGGCAAGCTTGGCGCGCAGTTTCCCCAGGCTACCGTCGCCGTGGGCCTTCTCAATGTCCTCCAGCAGTCGGGACACGCGGTAATACGCCACCGAATACCCCTTACGCACAGCCTGGAACCCCAGGGCACAGCCAATCCAGGTTTTACCAACCCCGGTCGGTCCCGTGATGATGGTGCTCAGGTTGTTCCGGACCCAGTCGCAGGTCACCAGGCTGGAGAAGACCGCGCGATCAAGCCCGCGATGAGCCGAATAGTCCACCGCCTCCGGGGAGGCCTGCACCTTCAGCCTGGCGGCTTTGAGCAGACGCTGGAACTTGCGGTTCTCCCGCTCGTTCACTTCGGCCTGAACACACATGCCGAAGCGCTCGTCGAAGCTCAGCTCCTGGAGGACCGCATTGGCGCGCTGCTCATCCAGCGCAGCCGCCATGCCGTTCAGGCGCAGTTCGGTCAGCTGTTCTCGGGTTTGCTGAATTAGCATGTCACTGACCTCCGGTTGCGTAGTAAGCCGCGCCGCGCACGTTTTCATGCAACGGCAGGTTCACCTGGATCGGACGCTCGTCGTGTGGCATCTCATCGATCCGATGCTGCAGGATCGAGCGCACGCTCTTGGTGGTCAGCGAGCAGATCTGGATTGCCCGATGGCAGGCGGCCTCAAAGCGTTCGGCGCCATAGTGCTTGGCCAGCCGCTGCAGGGCCGCGCAGGACTTGATGCCCAGCAACGCATGGGGCCTGGACTCGAACTGGTGCTGGATCACCGCCTCGGCGGAAGGACCGATGCCGCGGGCCCATTTCAGGATCAGCTCGGGCTTCTGACTGGCATAGGCCCGGTGGGCCTTCGGCTGGTGGGTCGGGTCCGTCGTATGGCCTCCGATCTCGTCGCTGACCAGGTGGGTGGCCACGCGCCGCCCTTGGTGGAACAACTCGACCACCTTGGACGTGATCCTGGCTTCCACATGGGACGTGATCAACTCGTGCGGCACGGAGTAGTAGTGCTCCTTGACCCGCACGTGATAGTCCAGCCCCACCTTGAAGGGTGCCGTCCATTCGGCGTACTCGAAAGCGTCTGCGGGCAGGGCGCGCAGCAGCGGCTTGTCCAGTTCCTCAAATCGCGACCGCCGACAGCCCGGCAGTTCCTTGAAGGGCCGTTCGTTGAACTGACGCAGCAACTCCTCGATCGCGTCGTTGATCTCGTCGATGCTGAAGAACTTGCGGTGGCGCAACTTAGCCACGATCCACCGATAGGCTAGTTTCACCGTCAGTTCCGCCTTGGCCTTGTCCTTGGGATGGCGGACGCGGGCCGGGATGATGACGATGCCGTAGTGCTTGGCCTGCTCCAGATAAGTCCGATTGAGGGTCGGCTCCTTACCGGCGGTGATCACCGCGGACTTCAGGTTGTCTGGCACGACCACCTGCGTGGTACCGCCGAAGAAACGGTACATGCGCTCGTGCGCCTCAATCCAATACGGCACCGCCTGGGACCTCACGGCGTACATGAAGGCGTAGTTGGAGCAGCCCATCGCGGCGACGAACAGCTGTGCGTGCTTCTTCTCACCCGTCTTAACGTCGGCGTAGGGAATGGTGCGCCCCGCAAAGTCCACATAGGTGCACTCGCCCGCACGATGCGTCTGGCGCATGGTCGGGTCCAGCTTGCCGACGAACTGGCGGTAGTAGTGCGTGAACTGGGAATAGGCGTAGGCATTGCCGGGGTTCGCCAGGCGATACTCCTCCCAGAGCAATTGCAGCGTCACACCGCGGTACTGCATCTCACGATGAATGGCGGCCCAGTCGGGCAAGAACTTGTTTTCGACACGGCAGCGCTTGGACTTCAGCAGCCCAGCGATCTCCATATCGGCCATCGCGGAGACTGCCGTCCAGTCGAGGCGCCGCTTGCGCACGCGCGCCCGGTACTTGCTGATGGTGCTATGGGACAGACCGACGTTGCGGCCAACCGCGCGGTTGGTCATATCCGTGGTCAGTATCAGTCGCAATGCTTCTCTGTGTTTGTTCATGGCTTTCACCTTTTCTAGCCGCAAACCAACCCCTGGCCCGGCATCGGGCCTGATGGGCAAAGAAGACAACAAGGCGAAGGGCTACCTGCCGGTCGACCATGAGGCCAACGACACTTGACAGGTGATAGGCGGGAAACTAGCTTTACTGAGCATCGAGGCAGACAACTTCGATACTTCAGAAATCGGCTTGGGAGCTCCACCTCCCAGGCCTTTTTCGTTTCTGCGTCTTTACACCCCTGTGGTGTTGTCTGGTCACACCAGGTCACGCTACGTCATCGTCATTCTCCTTCGGGCGCTTGCCCGGCTTTGTGCTGCTTCCCAGCCTCGGCTCGCTGTTCGGCCAGCCAGTTGGCCACATCCTTGACCAGCGCAAACTTCCCGCGCCGGTTCTTGAGGGGAAACACGGGCACGGGCACCGTGCCACGCGACAGGGCCTGTCTCAGGGCTTCCATGCTCGGATAACCCAACGCCTTGCGCAGGTTGTCGCCGGCCAGCATCGGCCCGTACTGGGCCAATAGATCCCGTTCGAGCATCTCGGCCAGGTCCGTTGAGGGGGCATCGTGGTCTCTTCTGGTCATAACGCGCCGTGACTGTTGAAGGTTCAGTAAGTCTAGGAACTACAACGACTTACGCCAGAAGTTACTTTTTACGACCAATTCTCTCCTCTATTTCGTCTGCTATACCCCAGTGACCGAACGCAACTTGGCGTGACCAAGGAGCGCAGTCATGTCCCACGCAGCACAATCTGGCGGTCACCCAGGCCGCCCTCGCCGGCCTGAAATCGATGCCTTGCGCACCAAGACATGGTTCTGGGCGGTGGCACACCGACTGGGAGCCCATAGCGGATACGCCATGGAGAAGCTCTTCTCGCCCGAGAAGCTGCAGCAATCAAACGGGGTGACCAAACGGCCCTGCAAGTTCGACAAGTACCGCCGCGGTGAGCACGCACCCCGGCCCGCGTTGATCACGGAAGTCGATGAGCAAATACCGGGCACCGCGGCATATGCTGACCACTGCTTCTGGCGCGTGGCGCAATGGCCACCGATCGAGATTGATGAACTGCATGAGCATCTGGCCTCGCTCAGGCCAGAGATCGCTGACGTACTTTTCCACCGAGCCAGAAATGGGGGGCCGTCACTTGAGCGGAAGCCGCGCGCCTACCCGGCGACCTTTCGCGAGTTACGCAGGCATGGGGACTGGGACGCCCTGACCGCGTGCATCGGCGTCATACAAGAAGCGAAACCCTATCGTGAGGAAGCTGCGTATGCCTTCTACACCAAAGCGACCTTCGCGGTTATTCGTCGCTTTGTTGCCAAGCCCCCGTTCCTGGACGTAGCAGAAGAGCTCTTTGAGTATCTGATGCGCAGATTTCTGGATAACCCTGATGGCCAGGTCCTGTGTCAGCAAGTGTCCCGATTTGGCATTCGCACCTTTGCGTCTCTAACTACCCATCGCATCCTATTGATTGACGATCTGTGCCTGCTGCGGCAATCCGGCATTCCACCGGTTTCGTGCTTGCACGTTGCAGAGCCTTATTTGCCTGCCGACGTACTCCACCACATCGAAAAGCTCTACGGGGCTGGAGAGTGGCGAGCAGTGCGGCAGCTCCCAGAGATACGCAAGCTGGCCAAGGCACTGAAGCGATGGGAAGCGAAGCAGCCCATCGGGGCGGAATCTGCGGCCTGGACTGGCCATTAACAGCGGGGTGGACAGGGTTTAGCGGATTTCCTGGAAACCACCCGACGGAACAGGTGGCCAATCTTGCCGGCCCCAGCACGTACATCGCATGCCCGCGTCAGAATTTGCTTACAAGCCAATCGGCAGGGAACCAGCGACGCTACCTACGTGGAACGCGCATGATCAAGTCGTCGGCCCGCAGGACCGGTCAGGGACGACCGGCGCGACAAGGATGTCGAGCCTGTCTGCCGACACGCACACTCAAACCGCGGCTCCCTCCACCTGGGGCCGCGGTTTCTTTTTGCGTGGGCGTGAGCGCTGTCAGTCGCCGGCGCGGCCGGCACGCTTGCGCTCGTGCTCCTTGAGCAGTTTCTTTCGAATGCGGATGGCCGAAGGGGTGACCTCCACCAGTTCATCGTCCTCAATGAACTCCAGCGCCTGCTCCAGACTCATCTTGACCGGCGGGGTCAAGGAGATCGCGTCGTCCTTGCCCGAAGCGCGCACGTTGGTGAGCTGCTTGCCCTTGAGCGGGTTCACCACCAGGTCGTTGTCGCGCGAGTGGATACCGACAATCTGACCTTCGTAGACCTCGTCGCCGGGCGACGCGAACAGCCTACCGCGCTCCTGCAGGTTCATCAGCGCGAAGCCCAGCACCTTGCCCTGGCCGTTGGAGATCAGCACGCCGTTCTTGCGCGGCGCGATGCCGCCCTTCTGCGCCGCACCATAGTGATCGAACACGTGGTACATCAGACCGGTGCCCGAGGTGGTGGTCATGAATTCGGTCTGGAAACCAATCAACCCGCGAGACGGAATGATGTAGTCGAGGCGCACCCGCCCTTTACCGTCCGGCGACATGTTCTTCAGCTCGCCCTTGCGGGTGCCCAGCGCCTCCATGATGGCGCCCTGGTCGTCTTCCTCGACGTCAACCGTGAGCTGCTCGTACGGCTCGCAGACCTCCCCGTCCACTTCGCGGAAGATGACCTCCGGCCGGGAAACGGCCAGCTCGAATTTCTCCCGCCGCATGGTTTCGATCAACACCGACAGGTGCAGTTCGCCACGCCCTGAAACCTTGAACTTCTCCGGGTCGGTGCCTTCTTCCACGCGTAGTGCCACGTTGTGGATCAATTCCCTTTCGAGGCGGTCCTTGAGCTGCCTGGAGGTCAGATACTTGCCCTCCTTGCCGGCAAAGGGCGAGCCGTTGACCTGGAAGGTCATGGATACCGTGGGCTCGTCCACCGCCAACGGCGGCAGGGCCTCGACGTTGTTCGGATCACAGAGGGTGTCGGACACGTTGGGCGCCTCGATACCGGTGATGGCGATGATGTCGCCGGCACTGGCCTTTTCCACCTCGGTGCGCTGCAGCCCCATGTAGCCGTAGACCAGCCCGATCTTGGCCTTGTGCTCCTCGCCGTCGTACTTGTGCACCACGACCTGCTGGCCGGGCTTGACCGAGCCGCGGGTGACGCGGCCCACGGCAATGGCGCCGACATAGCTGTTGTAGTCCAGATTGGACACCTGCATCTGGAACGGACCGTCCGGGTCCACCTCCGGCTGCGGGCAGTACTTGACGATAGCCTCAAACAGCGGGGTCATGTCGCCTTCGCGCACGCTGTCACCCTCGGAGGCATAACCGTTGATGGCCGAGGCGTAGATGATCGGAAAGTCCAGCTGCTCGTCGCTGGCACCCAGGTTGTCAAACAGTTCGAACACCTGGTCGATGACCCAGTCCGGGCGGGCACCGGGCTTGTCGATCTTGTTCACCACCACGATCGGACGCAGGCCATGGTTGAAGGCCTTCTGCGTCACGAAACGGGTCTGCGGCATCGGGCCTTCCTGGGCGTCCACCAGCAGCAGGACCGAGTCCACCATGGACAGCACCCGTTCCACCTCACCGCCGAAATCGGCGTGGCCCGGCGTGTCGACGATGTTGATCCGGTAATCGTTCCAGCGGATCGCGGTGTTCTTGGAGAGGATGGTGATGCCACGCTCCTTCTCCTGATCGTTGGAGTCCATGACCCGCTCGACCTCGCCAAAGCGCTCCCCGAGGGTGCCGGACTGCTTGAGCAGCTCGTCCACCAGGGTGGTCTTGCCGTGGTCGACGTGGGCGATGATGGCGATGTTACGAAGATTCTCGATCACGGCGGTTTACCGATTGGGGGATAAAGGGCCGCGGATTATACAGGACAGTGCGTCAAGTTACGCGGGTCAGCGTCTGGTGCCAGTCGGCATTGGGATACCCCTTCCCGACCCGGGCCGAGCGCCCGACCTCGTTTTCGTACCACCCGGTGTCGTGGGAGTGAGGCTCGGCCTCGTAGGCCCACCAAGCGCCGTCGGCGTCCTGCGCGAGCCAGCGCGACCAATCCGGCAGGTTCTGGAAGGGAACGGACATCACCGACACCACGAAAAAGGCCCGTGAGCGTAGCGCACGGGCCGGTTGGCGTCAGCCTGGGTTTCCGATCAGGTCCTGAAGGCGCTGACCAGTTTCTGTAGCCGATCCGCCAGACCCTGCAGGTCACTGGTGGAGCTGAGCATGGCGCTGGCACCACGATTGGTGTTGTCGGCAACGTCGCTGATGGAAACGATATTGCGATTGACCTCTTCCAGCACCTCGCTTTGCGAATCGGCGGCGTTGGCGATGCTGCCGTTCAGTTCCGAGATGGTGACGATGGCCTGGGTGATCTCCTCCAGCGCCTCGCGGGTACCATCCGCCTGCTCCACGGTGGAACCGGCCTGGGTACGGCTCTTCTCCATGACCTCCACGGCCTGACGGGAAGCACCCTGCAGGCGCTCGATCATGCTGTGGATCTCTTCGGTGGATTGCTGGGTCCGACTCGCCAGGGTGCGGACCTCGTCAGCCACCACCGCAAAACCGCGACCCTGCTCACCGGCACGCGCCGCTTCGATGGCCGCGTTCAGCGCCAACAGGTTGGTCTGCTCGGCGATACCGCGGATCACTTCCAGCACGCCGCCGATGCGCTCGGAGTCCTGCCCCAGTTCATTGATGACCTTGGCGGCCTGCTCCACGTCCAAGGCCAGCCGGTCAATGGCACTGGTGGTCTGGGTGACAATGGACCGACCACGGGCCGCCGCGGTTTCCGCCGAGCCGGCCGCGTCCGCCGCGGAATGGGCCATGGACGACACTTCCTGCGAGGTGCTCAACACCTCGGTGGTGGAATTGGCCACCCGCTCGGTTTCCAGTTTCTGGGTATGGGTACCGGTATTCGCCTGCTCACACATCACGGCCATTTGACCCGCGGCACTGTTGAGCGCCTCCACGGCGCCGGAGACTTCGGAAACGGTCTTGCGGATCTTGGCCAGGAAGCGGTTGAAGGCACTGGACAAGGCACCCATCTCGTCCTTGCCGTGCACGGTCAGCTCGCGGGTCAGGTCACCGTCGCCGTCTGCGATCTCTTCCATCGCGCGCACCGTCTCGTTGAGCTTGCAGACGATGGACTTGGTCATCAGCCAGGCCACACCCAGCCCCAGTGACAGCCCCACGATCAACAACACCGCCACCATCGCCTTGGTGCCGGACACCTGGGCGGTCAGCTCATGGCTGGTCGCGTCGGTGCGCTCCCGCAACGCGGTCACGATTTGGTTCAGGTCGCCGGACAATTCCTGCATCAGCGGGCCGATCTCGGTGCGCATCAGATACACATCGCCGTAGGCCTTGTCGCTACCGTGCACGGCGAACACTTCCTTCAGCTTCTCGTCGTAGACGGCGCGCGCCGCCACCATGCGATCCAAGGCATCGGTTTGTTCAAAGGTGAGCAGATCATCTTTCGCCATGATGCGGTCGAGCAGCTCGCCGTTTTGGACGAAGTACAGTTCGGCGTTCTGGCGCTGGGCATCGGTACGGAAGGCGACAAACCCGCGCATGCCGTTCACCACCTGCCCCCAGGTGTAGCGCAGATCCTGGATCATGGTCAGCAGCTCGACACGCTTCGCCAGGCGCTCCACCGGCGGCTTGGCGCTGGTATCGGGCACCTTCAAGCCGTAGCTGTTTTCCTTCAGCGGCGGCGTGAAGTTGATGATCTCATCATTCAGTTCGGACTGGGCCTGCGCCTCGGCGGTAAGCAGTTCGGACACGCCCTGCAGGAAATCACGATTTGCCGCGTTGAGGCTGTTTTGCGCGATCGCCAGTGCCGGCACATTCTCGGTCGGCACGCTGGCCAGTTCGATGACCCGGGACTCGTAACCGGCCAGGCGATCCGCTTTGGCGGCGATGCCTTGCAACTGCTCGATCAGATCGGGATCGCCCAGCTTCTCCAGGGCGCCCTGCAGGCTACCGAGCTTGCCCTTCAGATTGGCCAGCTCCGCTTGATATTGCTTCTTGTAGCCGTCTTCCTGGCTCTTCAGATAGAAGCCGAGCGCTGCGCCGACGCGATTGAGTTCGACGTCGGTATCGAGGGCGGCGAGCACCGCCGGCTGGATGCGTTCGGCCACGCGCTTGGCGTGCTGATCGGTGGCGGACAAGCCACTGAAGCTGCTGGCCGCGACGATCGCCAGGATCGCCAACAGCATGAGGCTGGAGCCCCACAGCTTGTGCTTGATGGAGAAATTCGCAAAGAACGACCGCATGGTTACCCCCGTTGGTACAAGTCCGGAACGTCCTCTCCCTTGTTCCGTCTGGTATAACGACGGTCGGTCACAAAACTTTAACGGCTTGTCAAGACGCGGCCCCCCATAACGCGGCGCACATCACCCCATGATCTGGTCGACTCACCCCTTGGAACCGGTCAGATCCCAGGAGAAGGTGCAATCCAGTTCGGACAACACCGCGATCATGCCGCTATCGCCGCCTTCAAGCATGATGGTCAGGGGCGTGCGCTTACCGAAGCGACGGTGGCCCTGGCGGATCCAGCGGCCGGACATCTCGGGGTTGCGCGGATAGGTGGTGCGCAGGGCGTCACTGATACGCAGCAGGTAGTTGGCGCGCCGTAACACGTTCTCATCGTCGGGGAAGGCGGCCTGGCCTTCGCGGAACTTGTGAAAGGCCCGCGAGCGAATGTTGGACGGCATGCACAGCAGGGCCTGCATCTGAGCCGTTTCCAGGCTCCAGCTATCCAGCAGCTGCATCACCACGCGGGTGATGTCGATCAGGGCCGCTTGCTTTTCGTCACTCATGCCGTTGCTCCGATGATGCCCGCCTTGGCGGCGGTGGGGTCACCAGAGGGATTTCCGGCCAGCCCACAAGCGGATAAGTATATCATCGACCGATAATCTATTTCCCCACGCCGACCACGGCCTTATCAGCCGAACAGACGTCGCCACCAACGCTTGCGTCCGGCCGTGGGAGCCTGCGCCGCAGGCAGATCCACTGGTGGAATGCGGCTGAGCACCCAACCGGGCAACGGCGGATTGGCGCTCGACCCGCACACCATGCCGAGGTTGTTCGGGTCATAGATCTTGACCATGCGCGGAGCAGCTAGGTCATCCGCATAGACGATGCCGCAATAATCCTCGTCATGGTCCCGGCGCAGCAGCGCATCGACCTCGCCAACAAAGGTCAACAGCTGATCCGGCTCGGCCACGTCGGCGGGCGGCACTTCGCCGATGGCATAGACGTACCAGCCATCGGGTACAGCACGGATCCTTGTCCATAACGCATCCAGCTGCGGCCAGCGCAGCGCGGAGGTGAAGCTACCCCGGAAGGCGGCGAGATAGTCGGCATCAGCGTCTTCGGTCATCGATACACCCAACTCGGCAATGAAGACATCAGCCTAGCGCAAAACCACCAACGAACCACAGGCACAGGTATAATTGCCGCCTTTTCCAACCAGGATGCCCACATGTCACAGCCCAGCGCCCTACGGGACACCCAGTTGAGCGGACTGAAGCTGCTGAACCGCGGCAAGGTACGCGACATCTACGACGTGGACGACCGGCATATGCTGATCGTCACCACCGACCGACTGTCGGCGTTCGACGTGATCCTGCCTCAGCCGATCCCAGGCAAAGGCGAGGTGCTGACCCGCGTGGCGAACTTCTGGTTCGGACGCACCGCCCACATCATCCCCAACCACCTGTCGGCGTTGACCCTGGACCAGGTGGTGACCGACCCGGCGGAACGCGCCGCGCTGGGTGACCGAGCGCTGGTGGTGAAGAAACTCAAACCGCTGCCGGTGGAAGCCATCGTGCGCGGCTACATCATCGGCTCGGGCTGGAAGGATTACCAAAAAACCGGTTCCGTGTGCGGGATCGCCCTGCCCGCCGGTCTGCGGTTGGCGGACAAACTGCCTGAAGCCATCTACACGCCGTCCACCAAAGCGGACGTCGGCGATCACGACATCAACGTGGATTTCGACGCCACGGTGGCCTTGCTCGGCCACGAGCTGGCGCAACAGGTTCGGGACGTCAGTCTTCGGATCTATACCGAGTGCGCCGCCTATGCGCTGACGCGCGGCATCATCATCGCGGACACCAAATTCGAGTTCGGCCTGGACGAGCACGGCGTGCTGCATCTCATCGACGAGATCCTGACCCCGGATTCGTCGCGTTTCTGGCCGGCGGACCAGTACCGGCCCGGGGTCAGCCCGCCCAGTTTCGACAAACAGTTCGTACGCGACTACCTGGAGACCCTGGACTGGGACAAGACCCCACCCGGACCCGAACTGCCGGTGGAGATCATCGCCAAGACCGCCGAGAAATACGCCGAGGCGGAACGCCGCCTGACCGGCGCCTGAGCAGACCATGGCTTCCGCCAAGCCACCGCGAATCACACTTTACAGCGCACCGGGCTGCGGCCATTGCCGCCAACTCAAGGCACACCTGCAGAGCCTGAAGGTGGCGTTTTCAGAAATGGACGTCAGCCGTAACCGCCGTGCGCAAAGCGATTTCCGACGTCTGGGCGCACGGGGCGTGCCGGTGCTGTTGGTGGGCGACAAGCGGCTGGACGGGTACGACCCCAGGCGCCTGGATAAACTGCTCGCCGCCTGTGGCCTGCTCGGTCGCCAGCCATGAGCCACGCCTACGCGGATTTGTCGCCTGATCGCGTGCTCGCCGCCATCGACGCAAAAGGCTTCGTGACCGACGGGCACCTGCTTGCCCTCAACAGCTACGAAAACCGCGTCTTCCAGGTGGGGCTGGAAGACGGCGGCTTTCTGGTCGCCAAGTTCTATCGCCCGGCCCGCTGGTCGGACGAAGCGATCCTGGAAGAGCACCGTTTCAGCCTGGCCCTGGCAGCGGACGAAATCCCTGTGGTCGCGCCCCTGCCCGACGCACAGGGCCGCACCCTGCATCACCACGACGGCTTTCGCTACGCGCTGTTTCCCCGCCAGGGGGGGCGTTACCCCAATCTGGACGATCCGGACAACCTGGAATGGCTCGGTCGTTTCCTCGGGCGTATCCATCGTTTGGGCGCTGCCGCCGAGTTCGTCCACCGACCCGCCACGGACGTACAAACCCTGGGCCGCGAACCCGCGTGTCGATTGCTCGACTCGCCCCTGCTACCGGGAGCATACCGCGACCGCTACCGGGCGCTGACCGGGCAACTGATCGACAAATGCCAGGCGGCCTTCGACACCGTTCGACCCCGCACGCTCCGGCTGCATGGCGACTGCCACCCGAGCAATGTGCTGTGGACCGATGGCGGCCCGCACTTTGTCGATATGGACGACTGCCGCACCGGGCCCGCCGTGCAGGACCTGTGGATGCTGATGTCCGGGGATCGCGCCGACATGACCTGGCAGCTCGACGCGCTGCTGACCGGATACCGGACCTTCTGCGACTTCGATGTCCGCGAACTGGCACTCATCGAACCGCTACGCGCACTACGACAGATCCACTACGGCAGCTGGCTGGCCCATCGTTGGGACGATCCGGCCTTCCCTCAGGCGTTTCCGTGGTTCGGCAGCGCCGCCTACTGGGAGGAACAATTGTCCGGGTTCGCCGAACAACTGCACCGCCTGGATGAAGCGCCGCTGCAGTTGTTCGGCTAGCCCGCCGCCATACGGGCACGCGCCAGCCGCCCATCCAGGCGGCGGCAGGTGTCAGCGCCCCCAGAACTGGGCGGCAATCTCGTTGAGTCCGTTGGCGCGCCGACTGACACCCAGGCTCACTTGGCGGCATTGAGCGCTAACAGATTCATCTGCTCGGCGACCCTACCGATCACATCCACCATACTGCTGATGCTGTCGGCGTCCTGTTGCAGGTCCCGGATCACGGTGTCCATATCGACCATGGCATGCCGTAACTCACCGACGAATCGACGGGGCTACGCCACCACCCGCTGACCTAAGTCCGTCTCGTGCGCGGCGGCAAGGCGCTCGTTGGCACGATAAACACGCTTGAAATATGTTTTTGATCTGGCATGCATTACATTTTTAGGGGCAGACAGCGACATCGGTATGGATGCCCGGCCTGTTGCGCGCCGACCGGACACCGGCAACATCGCCTGACATCCCCGGTTTGGTTACCATGCGGATCATGGGTAGCGCCGCTGCCCGACAAGGAGCGACACGTCATGGCCGAGCATCTGGTGGAACATATCGTCTGTCTCACCGACCTCACACCGGCCAGCCTCCCCGCATTCCACCACGCCCTGGCCCTGGCCTTGGCCAATCGCGCGCAGCTCACGTTGCTGCACGTGGGCCCGCAACACCAGGACCAGGTGGACTGGTCCGCTTTCCCTCGTGTCCGGCAGACGCTTGTGCGTTGGGGCCGGCTGCCGGCCGACAGCGACAATGTCAGCGTCGCGGCATTGGGGCTGGAAGTGCGTAAACAGACCTTCCGTGACACCAGCCTGATCCAAGGGGTGAAGGCCTTTTTGCGCCAGCACCATGTCGATCTGGTGGTGGCGATGAGCACCCCGGGCGGTCGCCGCCGGCTCGGCGAGCCCGGTATCGAACAGTTGGTCCGCGCCAATCTCACGCACCTGCTGGTGATCCGGCCCGGAGACGGATTCGTTGATGCCGATAGCGGCCAGTGCCTGCTCAGCCGCGTGGTCATGCCAGTGGCCGGACGGCCGCACCCGAGTACCGCGACCCGGCTTTGCGCCCAGGTGTTGCCGGCGCTGTGCGCCAGCCGACCCGCGGTGACACTGCTCCACGTGGGCTCACGCGGCACCGCGCCCGATCTGGCACTCGACGAATCCGTCGTCGACTGGTGCTGGGAATTCGTCCAGGGGAAGGTACAACAACGCATAGGCATGGCCATGCGCGAACAAAACGCCGGCTTGTTGGTGATGCCCAGTGCAGGCCGGCCCGGGTTATGGCAGGCGTTGCGGGCCAGCCACGCCGAACAAGCCCTCTATCAGAGCAAACGCCCGGTGCTGGCAATCGCCAGCGGCTACTGAGGCCAAGGCTTCGTCAGCACAGCGAGCCCGGATCCAGGCCCGACGGGCGGTAACCACGCCCTCATCCGCTCGGCACCCGAAACAGCGAAGCGCTGCAGCTCACCACGCCAGATAGGCGTATCCCTGATGCTGCAAGACCATCAGATCGTCCGCCCCGATCTGCACCACCTTGACGAATTCGTGCATGTCTTCCGGGGTCCATCCCAGCGCGTGCATGGTATTGCCGCAAGCGTGGAATTTCACGCCGTAGGCGTCCAGGTATTCCATGGTATCCAGGGCCGATTCGGGTACCGGACGCTTCGGGTGCTTGGCGAGCAAATGGATACCCTTACCCAGGCAGACCACGACGACATCGACGTCATCGCCATACTTTTCCTTGAGCTGTCCCACCGAAAACAGCAGCGACTTGTAATCGGACGCCTCACCCTTGTTGCACTGGTAAACCACCTTGTAAGTGGCACCGTTGCCGGCAGGCGGCTGGGGCTCGGCGACCGCCGGTAAGATCAGAAACGCGAGCAAGGCGCCCAACAGAATTCTCATGGGGGTCCTCCGGGATCAGGTGAAAACAGTGTGCCACGAAAAAGGGGCGCCGAGGCGCCCCTTTCGTACCGCGAACAGGTCGATGTCAGATCACTTGATCTGCTGATCCAGCTCGCCGGAGGCGTAACGCTTGAACATGACTTCCAGGCTCTGTGCCTTGATCTTGGAAGCGTGACCGGCGCAGCCGAAGGCCTCGAAGCGAGCCTTGCAGATCTCCATCATGCCCTTGGTGGACTCCTTGAGGAACTTGCGCGGGTCGAAGTTCGCCGGGTTGTCCGCCAGGTGCTTACGGATGGCGCCGGTGGAGGCCATGCGCAGGTCGGTATCGATGTTGACCTTGCGCACGCCGTTCTTGATGCCTTCCTGGATCTCTTCAACCGGCACGCCGTAGGTCTGACCCATGTCACCGCCGTAATTGTTGATGATTTCCAGCCAGTCCTGGGGCACCGAGGACGAACCGTGCATCACCAGGTGGGTGCTGGGGATGCGGGCGTGGATTTCCTTGATGCGGTCGATGCGCAGGATGTCGCCGGTAGGCTCCTTGGTGAACTTGTAGGCACCGTGGGAGGTACCAATGGCGATGGCCAGGGCATCCACGTTGGTCAGCTTCACGAATTCGGCTGCTTCTTCGACGCCGGTCAGCAGCTGATCCATGTCCAGCTTGCCTTCGGCGCCGTGGCCGTCTTCTTCGCCCATCTCGCCGGTTTCCAGCGAACCCAGGCAGCCCAGCTCGCCTTCCACGGACACACCGCCGGCGTGGGCCATCTCGACGACCTTCTTGGTCACGTCGACGTTGTACTCGAAGCTGGCCGGGGTCTTCATGTCGGACATCAGCGAGCCGTCCATCATCACCGAGCTGAAGCCGGACTGGATGGAACGCAGGCACACGGCCGGCTCCGAACCATGGTCCTGGTGCATCACGATGGGGATATGCGGGTACATCTCGATGGCCGCGGAGATCAGATGACGCAGGAACGGCTCGCCCGCATAGGAGCGTGCACCGGCAGAGCCCTGCATGATCACGGGGGAGTCAACGGCATCGGCAGCCTGCATGATGGCATGCACCTGCTCCATGTTGTTGACGTTGAAAGCCGGCATACCGAAGTCGTGCTCTGCGGCGTAATCCAGCAGCTGGCGCATGGAAATCAGGGCCATGATGTTCTCCTTACGTAAACGCTTCTAAATTTAAGTTACTGTCCAATCCCGAACCCGGCGGTCCCTAGCCGGGCAGGATGTGTTCTCCGACGCGCAGGATCTTCATCACGTTGGTACCGCCGGACTGGCCGGTCAGGTCACCCTTGGTGATGATCACCAGGTCGTCGTCGCGCACCGCGCCGCGGCGCTGTAATTCTTCTATGACTTCGACGTTTGCCTGCTGGGTTCCCACCCCTTCAACGTCGAAACTCACCGGGTAGACGCCCCGAAACAGGGTGACTTTTCTACGCGTGGCCACATGGGGCGTCAAGGCGTAGATGGGGATACCCGACGAAATACGTGACATCCACTTGGCGGTGGAACCGGACTCGGTCAGCGACGCGATGGCGGCCACGCCCAAGTGGTTGGCGGTATACATGGTGGCCATGGCGATGGCCTCGTCGATGCGACCGAACACCGTATGCAAGCGGTGATCCGAGCGACGGGAGGCGGCCTGCTTTTCCGCCTCTTTGCAGACCCGATCCATGGCGGCGATCGCCTTGGCAGGGTAATTGCCGGCCGCGGTCTCGGCGGACAACATCACCGCATCGGTGCCGTCGAGCACCGCGTTCGCCACGTCGAACACCTCGGCGCGGGTCGGGATCGGGCTGGTGATCATGGATTCCATCATCTGGGTCGCAGTGATCACCACGCAGTTCATCTGGCGGGCCTTGCTGATCAGATCCTTCTGCACTGCGGGCAGCTCGGCGTCGCCGATCTCCACGCCCAGGTCACCGCGCGCCACCATGATGACGTCCGAAGCCTCAATGATCTCGTCGATGCATTCCAAGGCTTCGGCACGCTCGATCTTCGACACGATACCGCCGTGACCACCGGCCTCACGCAACAGCTTGCGGGCCTCATGGACATCGTCCGGGCTGACCACGAAGGACACCGCCACATAGTCCGCCTCGATACTGGCGGCGAACTTGATGTCCTCGCGATCCTTGTCGGTCAGCGCCGGCGCCGACAGACCGCCGCCGAGCTTGTTGATGCCCTTGTTGTTGGAGAGCTTGCCACCGACGGTGACCTTGCAACGTACCGCCGTGCCTTCGACCTCCTCGACCCACAGGACGATGTGGCCGTCGTTGAGCAGCAAGGTGTCGCCGCGGGAAACCTCCTCATGCAGGGTCGGATAGGTCACGCCGACACCGTTGATGTCGCCGCTGGTAGCGTCCATGGTGGCGTCCAGTGTGAACTGGGCGCCCTCTTCGAGCATGACGAAGTCGTCCTTGAAACGCGCGGTGCGGATCTTAGGGCCTTGCATGTCGGCCAGCACGCCCACCTGGCGACCGCTGGCACGGGCGCGATTGCGCACGGTTTCGGCACGGCGGGCATGATCCTCATGGCTACCGTGGGACATGTTCAGGCGAACAACGTCGACACCGGCGGCGATGATCTCGTCGATGACCTTGGGATCATCCGTAGCCGGCCCGAGGGTCGCTACGATCTTGGTACGTCTCAGCATATTTTTAGCTTCCGGCTGACCATCCCCGGCTGCCAGCGGCGCTGGTCACCGGACTGGCCGCTCTATCAACCCTTGGCGCGTTCTTCCAACATGGCGACAGCCGGCAGGGTCTTGCCTTCCAGGTATTCCAGGAAGGCACCACCGGCGGTGGAGATGTAGGACACCTTGTCATAGATATCGTACTTCTGAATAGCGGCGATGGTGTCGCCACCACCGGCCAGGCTGAAGCCCTTGGCGTTGGCGATGGCCATGGACACGGTCTTGGTGCCCTCACCGAACTGGTCGAACTCAAACACGCCGACCGGGCCGTTCCAGACGATGGTACCTGCCTTCGCGATGATGTCGGCCAGCTCCTTGGCGGAATCGGGACCGATGTCGAAGATCATGTCGTCGTCGGCCACGTCGTTGGCGGACTTCAGGGTCGCCTCGGCGGTCTCTGAGAACGCCTTGCCGCACACCACGTCGGTGGCGATGGGGATGTTCGCGCCGCGGGCCTTCATCTTTTCGATCAGGGCGTTGGCGGTGTCAACCAGATCGTCCTCGCACAGGGACTTGCCGACGTTGTGGCCGGTGGCCTTGAGGAAGGTGTTGGCAATACCGCCGCCGACCACCAGCTGGTCGACCTTTTCCGACAAGGCTTCGAGCACAGTCAGCTTGGTCGACACCTTGCTGCCGCCGACGATGGCGACCATCGGGCGGGCCGGGTTGGCCAGCGCCTTGGCCAGATTGTCGAGCTCGTCGGCCAACAGCAGACCGGCACAGGCGGTGGGCGCGAACTTGCCGGCGCCGTGGGTGGAGGCCTGGGCGCGGTGGGCGGTGCCGAAAGCATCCATCACAAACACGTCGCACAGGGCGGCGTATTTCTTGGCCAGGGCCTCGTCGTCCTTTTTCTCACCGGCGTTGAAACGCACGTTCTCCAGCAGCACGCACTCGCCTTCAGCGACCTCGAAGCCGCCATTCAGGTAGTCCTGGATCAGACGCACGCCCTTGCCCAGCTTGGCGGACATGTCGGCGGCAATGGGCGCCATGGAGTTCTCGTCGTCGGCCTTGCCCTCTTCCGGACGGCCGCGGTGCGACATGACCATCACCTTGGCACCGGCCTTCATGCAGTGCTCGATGGTGGGCATGGAAGCGGTGATACGGGCGTCGGAGGTGACCTTGCCGTCTTTGACGGGCACGTTGAGGTCGGCGCGGATCAGCACGCGCTTGCCGGCCAGATCCAGATCAGTCAGCTTGATGAAAGACATGTCTAAGCTCCTGCTTATTTTTCAAAAACCGTTTGCCAAACCATTGGCTTGGCAAAGGGCTCTTTGAGTAGAGGATGCAAGGTGGGTCAGGCCAAAGGCCGGAACCCACCACACACCTCCGGCAGGTTGGGCCGCTCACGCGGCCAACCCGCCCTACACGGCCTTAGTTCGCGGCGACGTGCTGCACAAAGCGCAGCATGTTGCAGGTGTAGCCGTACTCGTTGTCGTACCAGGACACCAGCTTGACGAAGCTGCCGTCCAGGGCGATACCGGCCTCGGAGTCGAAGATGGAGGACTTGCCGCAGCCGCGGAAGTCGGTGGAAACCACCTTCTCGTCGGTGTAACCCAGGGTCTTGCTCAGCGGGCCGGACTCGGACGCGGCCTTCATGGCGGCGCAGATGTCTTCATAGCTGGCATCGCTGTTCAGCTCGACGGTCAAGTCGACCACGGACACGTCGGAGGTCGGCACGCGGAAGGCCATGCCGGTCAGCTTGCCGTTCAGTTCGGGCAGCACCACGCCGACGGCCTTGGCGGCACCGGTGGAGGACGGGATGATGTTCTCCAGGATGCCGCGGCCGCCGCGCCAGTCCTTCATGGACGGACCGTCAACGGTCTTCTGGGTGGCGGTGGCAGCGTGCACGGTGGTCATCAGGCCACGCTTGATGCCCCACTTGTCGTTCAGCACCTTGGCGATGGGCGCCAGGCAGTTGGTGGTGCAGGAAGCGGCCGACACGATGGCCTGACCGGCGTAGGTGTCGTCGTTGACGCCGGCCACGAACATCGGGGTGCCGTCCTTGGAAGGTGCGGACATGACCACCTTCTTGGCGCCGGCATCGATGTGCTTCTGGCAGGTCTCTTCGGTCAGGAAGAAACCGGTGCACTCGATGACCAAGTCGGCGCCGACGTCGCCCCATGCTAGGTTGGCGGGATCACGCTCGGCAGTCAGGCGGATGGTTTTGCCATTCACAACCAGGTTGTTGCCGTCGACCTTGATGTCGCCATCGAAGTTGCCGTGCACGGAGTCGTACTTGAGCATGTAGGCCAGGTAATCGGCGTCCAGCAGGTCGTTGATGGCGACCACTTCGATGTCGCTGAAGTCCTTGGCGATGGCACGGAAGGCCATGCGGCCGATGCGGCCGAAGCCGTTGATACCGACTTTGATAGTCATGTGAGGAATCCTCCTGGATTTTTCAGAATCTACTCGGATTTACAAACTGCCCGGCGATACCCGCGGGGTCATGCGGGCGTCGCCGGTTGTCATAGGTTTCAGCTGACGGCGTTGACCGCCTCAACGACCGCTTCCGCGGTGATGTTGAAGTGCTTGTACACGTCAGGCGCCGGGGCGGACTCGCCGAAGGTATCGATACCGATGACCTTGCCGTTGAGGCCGACATACTTGCCCCAGAAACCGGTTACACCGGCTTCCACAGCGACGCGCGCGGCACAGGAAGCGGGCAGCACGGCCTCCTTGTAGGCGGCGTCCTGGGCGTCGAAGGTGTCGGTGGACGGCATGGAGACCACACGCACCTTCTTGCCGGACAGCTGCTCGGCCGCCGCCATGGCCAGTTCCACTTCGGAACCGGTGGCGATGATGATGGCGTCCGGCGCACCGTCGCAGTCCTTGAGGATGTAACCACCCTTGGCGATGTCCGCGATCTGGGCATCGGTACGGCTCATCGGGGTCAGGCCCTGACGGGACAGGATCAGGCTGGTCGGACCACCCTTGCGCTCCACGGCCAGTTTCCAGGCCACAGCGGTCTCAACACCGTCGCACGGGCGCCACACGGACATGCGCGGAATCATGCGCAGGGTCGCGGTCTGTTCCACCGGCTGGTGGGTGGGACCGTCTTCACCCAGACCGATGGAGTCGTGGGTGAACACGTGGATCGGGCTGATTTTCATCAGCGCGGCCATGCGCAGGGCGTTACGGGCGTACTCGGAGAACATCAGGAAGGTCGCGCCGTAGGCCTTGAAGCCGCCGTGCAGCTCGATGCCGTTCATGATGGCGGCCTGGGCGAACTCGCGCACACCGTAGTGGATGTAGTTGCCAGAGGCATCGCCAGCGGCCAGGCCCTTGGCACCGGACCAGATGGTCAGGTTGGAACCGGCCAGGTCGGCGGAACCGCCCATCAGCTCGGGCAGCATCGGACCGTAGCCGTTCAGCGCGTTCTGGGACGCCTTACGGGTGGCGACCTTTTCGGCCTTCTCGTTGGTCTCGGCGATGAACTTGGCGGCATGCGCCTCCCAGTCGGCGGGCAGATCACCGGCCATACGACGCTCGAACTCGGCCGCTTCGGCGGGGAAGGCGGCCTTGTAGGCGGCGAATTTCTCGTTCCAGGCGGCCTCGGCGGCAGCGCCCTTGTCCTTCGCGCTCCAGCCCTCGTAGACGTGGGCCGGCACCTCGAAGTCGCCGTACTCCCAACCCAGATTCTTGCGGGTCAGGATGATCTCGTCCGCACCCAGGGCGGCACCGTGGCACTCTTCCTTGCCCTGCTTGTTCGGCGAACCGAAACCGATGGTGGTCTGGCAGCAGATCAGGGTCGGCTTGTCGGTGACCTTGCGAGCCTCTTCGATGGCCGCCTTCACGGCGTCGGCGTCATGACCGTCGACCTTGGGGATGACGTGCCAGCCGTAGGCCTCGAAGCGCTGCGGGGTGTTGTCGGTGAACCAGGCGGGCGCCTCGTGGCTGCCGCGTACTTCGCCGTCGATGGAGATGTTGTTGTCGTCGTAGACGGCAATCAGCTTGCCCAGGCCCAGGGTGCCGGCCAGGGAGCAGGCCTCGTGGGAGATGCCTTCCATCAGGCAGCCGTCGCCCAGGAACACATAGGTGTGGTGGTCGACGATGTCATGACCGGGCTTGTTGAACTGCGCCGCCAGGGCCTTCTCGGCGATGGCCATGCCGACGCCGTTGGTGATGCCCTGCCCCAGCGGACCGGTGGTGGTCTCGACGCCGGGGGCATAACCGTATTCCGGGTGACCCGGGGTCTTGGAGTGCAGCTGACGGAACTGCTTGAGGTCGTCGATGCTCAGATCGTAGCCGGTCAGGTGCAGCAGGCTGTAGATGAGCATGGAACCGTGCCCGTTGGACAGCACGAAGCGGTCGCGATCGGCCCAGTTCGGGTTGCTCGGGTTGTGCTGCATGTAGTCGTTCCACAGCACTTCCGCGATATCGGCCATGCCCATGGGGGCGCCCGGGTGTCCGGAATTGGCCTTTTGAACGGCGTCCATGCTCAGGGCACGGATGGCATTGGCGAGCTCTCTGCGTGAGGACATGCGTCCCTCCTCTCGAAGACTTGAAAAATAAAGTCTGGTCGTCTCCCGTCCCCAGCGGACGGAAAACGGGAATTCGTTGTGTCGACTTGTCCGGCTGTCTAAGCCGGCCCCGGTCGCTGCGATGTCCCTGAAGGTGTGGGACGGCGGGGCGGCCGGCTTGTGACCGACGGTGCTGCCCGATTCGCCGGGATGGCTAAAAAGGTCGCGTATTGTCCCCTATCGGCCTGCAAACCGGCAACTCGGGAATCCCCGGAGTTTTGAATACCGGCATAAGTCCAACCAAGACAGATACTTAGACACCACCACCAAGCTTAGTCGGTCAATCTTTCCATTTGATGGAACAACCCATGCTTGGGATTTGCTCCGCCGGACCCGCCCCGGTCTGGGCCACCTGCCTCATCGCCTCGAACAGGTCGCGGCGGGTCCCTTCCGGCGCGGTCTCCTTACGACTGGCATCCAGACGTCCGCGATATTGCAGTTGCAGGTCGGCGTTGTAGCCGAAGAAATCGGGCGTGCAGACGGCGTCGTAGGCGCGAGCGACCTGCTGGGATTCATCAAATAGGTAGGGGAAGGGGTAGTCATATCGTTCGGCGGTGGCCTGCATGGCCTCGAACGAATCGTCCGGGTAGGCGGCGGCATCGTTGGCGTTGATGGCGACCACACCGACACCCAAGGCCTTGAGGTCCTTGGCGTCGCGTATCAACCGCTCACGCACCGCCTTTACATAGGGGCAATGGTTGCAGATGAACATCACCAGCAGTCCCCTGGGGCCCGCGCAATCGGCCAGCGTCCAGGTCCTGCCATCCACGCCGGGCAGAGAAAAATCAATGGCCGGCTGGCCAAAATCACATACGGGGGTCTCGACGGCCATGGGTATGCCTCCGTTGTTGCGGGGGTCCGGGAGAAGCGGCGCATTCTTTCAGAATGAAACGGCGCGAACAACATTGTAGAATCGCGCCTCCCTATCCTTTTTGCGCGCGCCGACGACGGCGACCCCAGGTTTCTTGAGGAGCAGCACACCGATGGCAAACGATTACCTGTTCACCTCCGAGTCCGTCTCCGAGGGCCACCCCGACAAGGTTGCCGATCAGGTATCCGACGCCGTCCTGGATGCCATCCTGGCCAACGACCCCAACGCCGATCACGCCCGGGTGGCCTGCGAAACCCTGGTCAAGACCGGCGCGGTTGTGCTGGCCGGCGAGATCACCACCAACGCGCACGTCAACTATGAATCGGTGGTACGCCAGACGGTCACCGAGATCGGCTACAACAGCACCGACATCGGTTTCGACGGCAACACCTGCGCTGTGATGTCGCTGATCGGCGAGCAGTCCGCCGACATCGCCATGGGCGTGGACCGCAAGTCGCCGGAAGAACAAGGTGCCGGCGACCAGGGCCTGATGTTCGGCTTCGCCACCAACGAGACCGAGGTGCTGATGCCCGCCGCCATCACCCTCGCGCATCGCCTGGTGGAGCGCCAGGCCGAGGTGCGCAAGAACGGCACCCTGTCCTGGCTGCGGCCGGACGCCAAAAGCCAGGTGACCCTGCGCTATGTGGATGGAGCCATCGCCGGCATCGACGCCGTGGTGCTGTCCACCCAGCACAATCCCGAGATCAGCCAGGCCGCCCTGCGCGACGCCATCATGGACGAGGTGATCAAGCCCGTGCTGCCCGCTGAATGGCTGCACGGCACCACCCAGTTCCACATCAACCCCACCGGCCAGTTCATCATCGGCGGTCCGGTGGGCGACGCGGGTCTGACCGGTCGCAAGATCATCGTCGACACCTATGGCGGTGCCGCGCACCACGGCGGCGGGGCCTTCTCCGGCAAGGACCCGTCCAAGGTGGACCGTTCCGCCGCCTATGCCGGTCGCTACGTGGCCAAGAACATCGTCGCCGCCGGCTTGGCCGACAAGTGCGAGATCCAGGTTTCTTATGCGATCGGCGTTGCCGAGCCCACCTCGGTGAGCGTGAATACCTTCGGCACCGCCAAGATCGACGAAGACCGCATTGCCGTGCTGGTGCGCGAGCACTTCGACCTGCGCCCCTACGGCATCATGCAGATGCTGGACCTGGTGCGCCCGATCTATCGCAAGACCGCCGCCTACGGCCACTTCGGTCGTGAAGACGCGGATTTCAGCTGGGAACGCACCGACAAGGCCGACGCCCTGCGCGCCGACGCCGGACTGTGAACCGCACCGCAGTCACATCGGTTCACTAAAGTATCGAGATACCGCAGACGACACAGATCTTCTGAAGCAACCCGGCCCGGCCGGGCCCGGCTGTCGAGGAGCGTTGCGACGACCGCAAGGTCGCCAGGCTCGGCACCCGGCGTAAGCAGTAACGGCGCTCACTCACGTTTGAATCAAGAGGTTATCAACCATGAGTGAGTTTACCGATTACAAAGTGGCCGACATCGCGCTGGCTGACTGGGGCCGCAAGGAAATCCGCATCGCCGAGACCGAAATGCCCGGTCTGATGGCACTGCGTGAAAAATACGGCAAGGACAAGCCGCTGGCCGGTGCGCGCATCACCGGCTCCCTGCACATGACCATCCAGACCGCGGTGCTGATCGAGACCCTGGTGGAACTCGGCGCGCAGGTGCGCTGGTGCTCGTGCAACATCTTCTCCACCCAGGACCACGCCGCAGCGGCCATCGCCGCGGCGGGCATCCCGGTGTACGCCTGGAAGGGCGAGACCCTGGAAGAGTATTGGTGGTGCACCGAGCAGGTGCTCAACTGGCCGGACGCCGACGGCCCGAACATGATCCTGGACGATGGCGGCGACGCCACGTTGCTCGTCCACAAGGGTGTGGTAGCGGAGAAGACCAATCACGTGGACTCTCCGGACAGCACCGACAACGAAGAGATGAAGGTCATCCTCTCCGTGCTGGCCCGCAATCTGTCCGAAAGCAAGGACCGCTTCACCAAGATGGCCGCCGGCATCCGCGGTGTCACCGAGGAGACCACCACCGGCGTGCATCGTCTGTACGAGATGATGAAGAAGGGCGAACTGCTGTTCCCCGCCATGAACGTCAACGACTCGGTCACCAAGTCCAAGTTCGACAACCTGTACGGCTGCCGCGAATCCCTGGTGGACGGCATCAAGCGCGCCACCGACGTGATGATCGCCGGCAAGATCGCCGTGGTCGCCGGCTACGGCGACGTGGGCAAGGGCTCGGCGCAGTCGCTGAAGGGCCTGGGCGCCACCGTTTGGGTGACCGAGATCGACCCCATCTGTGCCCTGCAAGCGGCAATGGAAGGCTTCCGCGTGGTGACCATGGAAGACGCCGCACCCATCGGCGACATATTCGTCACCACCACCGGCAACTTCAACATCATCACCCACGATCACATGGCCGCCATGAAGGACCAGGCCATCGTCTGCAACATCGGTCACTTCGACAACGAGATCGATATCGCCGGCGTCAAGAAGTACCAGTGGGAGAACATCAAGCCGCAGGTGGATCACATCATCTTCCCCGATGGTAAGCGCATCATCATGCTGGCCGAAGGCCGCTTGGTGAATCTGGGCTGTGCCACCGGCCACCCCAGCTTTGTGATGTCCAACTCCTTCACCAACCAGGTGCTGGCCCAGATCGAGCTCTACACCAAGAAGGAAGGCGAGTACCCGGTGGGCGTGTACATCCTGCCCAAGCAACTGGACGAGGAAGTGGCCCGCCTGCACCTGGGAAAGATCGGCGCCAAGTTGACTCGTCTCACCCAGGAGCAGGCCGACTACATCGGCGTGCCACTGGACGGCCCGTACAAGCCTGAGCACTATCGTTACTGATTTGGAGGAAAGGGACGCGGAGAACGCGCGGATCCGCAGCGCTCGCCTAAGAGCTTAGGGGCATAACCGTGATCGTCGCAGCAGCGGCGACCCGCCCCGCCCGAGCCAGGCATGCGCTGCGGATCGGTGCAAACCCGGCGTCCCGCTGTTCACCATGAACGACTCAAACAAGACCTTCAGCTTCGAGCTGTTTCCGCCCAAGACCGATGCGGGCGCCGACAAGCTCAAGCAAGCGGTCACCGAATTGAATGCCGTCGAACCGGCGTACTTCTCGGTGACCTATGGCGCGGGAGGCTCCACCCAGGAGCGCACCTTTGCGACCGTGGACTGGCTGCGGGATCAGGGAATCGATACCGCGCCCCACCTGTCCTGTATCGGCTCGGACCGGGACGAGATCCTGGACATCCTCAACCGCTACAAGAACCAGGGCATCAACCGCGTGGTGGCCTTGCGCGGCGACCTGCCCTCCGGTGCCGGGCTGGGCAGCCTGTCCGATCTGCGCTATGCCAACGAGCTGGTGGCGCTGATCCGGGCCGATCTGGGCAACTATTTCCATGTCGAAGTCGCCGCCTACCCAGAGGTGCACCCCCAGGCCGGCAACGCCGACAAGGATCTGGCGAACTTCAAGCGCAAGATCGACGCCGGCGCCAACGGTGCCATCACCCAGTATTTCTACAATGCCGAGGGCTACTTCGACTTTGTGGAGCGCTGCGAAAAAGCCGGCATCCAGGTGCCCATAACGCCGGGGATCATGCCGATCACCAATTATGGCTCGCTGGCCCGCTTCTCGGACGCCTGCGGGGCAGAGATTCCGCGCTGGATCCGCAAACGGCTGGAGGCCTACGGTGACGATCTGGCCGGGATCCGCGCCTTTGGTGAGGACGTGGTCACCGACCTGTGTGAGCGCTTGCTCACCGCCGGTGTGCCCGGGCTTCACTTCTACACCATGAACCAGTCGGGGCCGACCCTGGCGATCTGGCGAAATCTGAAGCTCGGCGGTTGAGCCGGCGCAGGCCGTACGGCGGACCGGCTTGGCGGGGCCTGGCTCAATCGCGCGCCGCCGGTCCCCGACATGCGTCGAACACCTGTAACATCTGCTGAACGCCATCCGGGCCCTCGGGGTCCAGGTACAGGGCGGACAAGGAAAAATCGGCGGCGGGCTGCAACACTGCGCCCTTCGCAAAGGTGGCGTAATCGCGCCCGCTTAATACCCGCAGCACCGTGGTCAGGTAAAGCCGGTCCAGTACCCCGGCGCTGAGCAGGGTGTGCATCACATGGGGGCCGGCGATGGAGTAGATCAGCCGCAGCCCGTGCTGCTTCAGCGCCCCCACCAATTCACCCCCGTCCACGGCATCGTCGCCGACCTGCAGCACGGTGACGCCAGCGTCGGTCAGCTTGCGCACCGCCACCGGATCCGCCCCACGCCGGGTGGCGACATAGACCGGTCGGACGCGCAAATGGGTTGTCAGGTCATCGGGCAGATTGAGGCTGTTGCTGACCACCACCAGTGCCGGTTGGGCGGTCAAAGCAAGATTTTTCCGAAACACCAACAGCTCTGCCGGCACATCGCCTTCCAGCGGTGGATCCGCCTGGGCGTCACCGCTTTCCAACTGACGCATGTAGCGGCCACTGACCACCACCGCATCCGCCGGTGCCGCCAGTTCCAGGAGCAGACGCCAATCCCGCGGGTTGGCGGTGGCGTCGGGAATGTCGACCTTACCGGTAGCCGGGTCGGTTACCGCGATGCGGCCGTCCAGACTGGTGACGAAGTTGCTGTAGACGAAGGTCCGGTCGTCACGGATTCGGCGGCGCAGATCGTTGCTCAGATAAAGCCCCTCCAGTTGGGCCTCATCCGGCTCCGGGTAGAGCTGGCATAAGGCGCGGGACGTATCCGATTTATCGGCTGCGGTCATGAGTCCTTCCTGGACGGGCTGGGAAATGTTTACGGTGTTGGGATGTAGACGTCGGTCAGCGACGCAAGTTGCAGCATCCCCGGAAACACGACACCCGCCCGGTCTCCCAACTGGGCGGGTGTGACGGCCGGTCAGCCGTTGGCCGGATACAGAATCAACTCGGGGTAGTAGATCTTCCCCTCGCTGTCGACCGCCTGCAGATCCTCAGCCTTCTGTTTGGCTTCGCCATAGGTCATTTCTTCGTCGAGGTGACCCTTCTCGAATTTGACCCGATGCCGCCAGCCTACCCGGTAGCCCGGGTCGTTGGGGCGACGCCACAAGGCATCGCCTTTCGCCGTCAGTACACCTGACATCAGCAATCCCTCCTGCAACTTGTGATCGAACGCCGGGAAATCACCCGGCGAAGGAATACATAGCGCTAGGCGTTGAGGAGTTCAAGACTGGGACGTGCAAGGAATCTGTGGAACAGTCGGGGACCTTGGGCTCGGCGCCCGTATCCACCACCACGGCGTCGCAAAGCCTTGCAATAGCATGGCTTTGCGCACGGGTGGTTGTATTCCGGGCCCCAGCGCTTCGGGCCAGACATCCGCAGAGGTTCCCGACCGATCAGGCCACCTGGAAGCGCGCGATCATCCCCTGCAGGCTGACCGCCATGCGTGCCAGTTCATCGCTGGCGCCGCTGGTCTGGGTCATTGCGGTCGCGCTTTGTTCGGAACTGTCACGGATCGCCGTCAGGTTGCGATTGATGTCCTCGGTGACGGCCGCCTGTTCCTCCGCGGCGCTGGCGATCTGGGTGTTCATGTCATTGATCGCGCCCATCGACGCATTGATCACCTCCAGCGACTTGCCTGCGGCCATGGCCTGCTCGACGCTGTCCTGGGCCTGGCTGCGACCGCCTTCCATACTCTGCACCGCGGTACGCGCACTGGTTTGCAGCCGTTCGATCATGTCCTCGATCTCCTGGGTGGACGCCTGGGTGCGCTGCGCCAGGGTGCGCACCTCGTCCGCCACCACCGCAAACCCCCGTCCCTGCTCACCCGCGCGCGCCGCTTCGATGGCCGCGTTCAACGCCAACAGGTTGGTTTGCTCGGCAATGCTCTTGATCACGTCGATCACCGCGCCGATGGACTCGCTGTCGTTGCCCAGTTTGGCGATCACGTCCGCGGCACCTTCGACGGAATCTGCCAGCCCGCGAATGGTTTTCACAGCGCCGCATATGACTTGCTTGCCGTTGGACGCGGCGTCACAGGCCTCCTGTGTCGCCGCCGCGGTAGTGCCGGCATTGCTGGCCACATCACGTACCGTGGCGCTCATCTGATTGAAAGCGGTGGCGGCCAACTCGAGTTCGGAGCGTTGGCCATGCACGCCGGAGTTCAGCTGACTGGTGGCCGTCGCCAACTCCTCGGCGGCCACCGACAGACCGTCCGAGGACGCCTGCATCTCGGTGACCATGTCACGCAGGTTGTCGCGCATGCTACCCAGCGCCACCAGCACCCGTGCGACTTCATCCCCGCCCGCTGCCCGTACCGGATTACGCAAGTCGCCGGACGCGACGGTTTCCGCCACGTTCACTGCATAGTGGAGACGACGCACCATATCGCGCACCACCCACCAGGCACTGGCGATACCGATCAACAGCGACAGCCCCACCACGACATACAATATGTTCTGCGCGCGCAGTTCATGGGCTTCGGCAAGCTGGGCAGCCTCGGCGGTGAATCCGGCGATCTCCCGCAGCAATGCCGCCATCGCGCGGTCGATCTCGTGCTCTTCGGCGATCACCTGCTTGGCCATCACCAGGGCCGCATCGATGCGCCCGGCATCCAGGGCGACAAACAGTTCGTCGGCATGTTTCTCATAGCGCTTATGAGCCGCATCGATCTCGCCCAAGGACGTGGCGACACGTTCCAGCTCGGCCCGCTGCTCGCCGGTGTGGGGTCGGCTGAGCACCTGGGCGGTCAGCGTCTGGGCCGTTTCGATAAACTTGTCGACCTGCGCCGAGTAATCCCGGAACTTCAACAGCGCTTCGTCGAATGCCTGTCGTACGGCCGGGCGGGTGACCATTTCCTCGCCATATCGCAAGGCGCGTTCCAGCCAGATCGCCTGTTCCAGTTGCTTGACGGTTACTTCCGTCAGCGCAGCGGTGAGCGGGATATCCTCCTCCGCTATGCCCTCCAATTCATGATTGATCATGGACATGCTGCTCAAGGCGAACAGGCCGGACCCGGCCAGCGTGGCCAACAACAGTGCCACCAGTCCGGCAATCTTTGCCTTCAGGGACAGATTCTCAAAACGAGGGGCAATCGACATTGGGTTCTCCCGTATGCGGCACAGGTGGGCTGGGCCGGTTACTCCGCCCGTATCACGTCGAGGGGGGGGCGGCATCCGTACAAAGGCTTAGCGGCCGATCCGCGAACCCTTGAGGCAAATCAAAAACCGGGCTTTAAATACCCTGCAAGCTGTCCGGTTTGGCACGCCCGCCGGTGATGCCGAACCCGGCCGCGCGCCGGCCCAGGTCGGATACAATCCCGGCCATGACAAACCACACCCTCCCGCAACGCGATCTCGACGTTCTTTGGCATCCCTGCACCCAGATGAAGGACCACGAGGCTTGGCCCATCATCCCCATAAAGCGCGGTGACGGGATATGGTTGGAAGACTTCGACGGTCAGCGTTACATCGATGCGGTCAGCTCCTGGTGGGTCAATCTCCATGGTCATGCCAATCCCCGCATCAACGCGGCCCTCAAGGACCAGCTGGACACGCTCGAACACGTGTTGCTCGCCGGATTCAGCCACGAGCCTGCCATCACCTTGGCCGAGCGCCTCGTCCAGGTCACGCCACCGGGCCTGTCGCGGGTGTTTTACGCGGACAATGGCTCGTCGGCCGTCGAGGCGGCAATCAAGATGAGCTATCACTTCTGGCGCAACAGCGGTAAGCCGCACAAACACCGCTTCGTCACGCTATCCAACAGCTACCACGGCGAAACCCTGGGGGCGTTGGCGGTGGGCGACGTGGCGCTCTACAAGGACACCTATCAACCACTGCTGATGGACGTCATCACCGTGCCGTCACCGGACTGTTATGACCGCGCGCCCGGCGTAAGCTGCGAAGATCATTCACGGCAGCAGTTCATTCACATGGAACAGCTGCTGGCGGAACAGGCCGAGCACATCAGCGCCGTCATCGTCGAGCCACTGGTGCAGTGTGCCGGCGGCATGCGCATGTATCACCCGGTGTACCTAAGCCTGCTACGTGACGCCTGCGACCGGTACGGCGTGCACCTGATCGCCGATGAGATCGCGGTTGGATTCGGCCGCACCGGCACCTTGTTCGCCTGCGAGCAGGCCGACATCACACCGGACTTCATGTGTCTGTCCAAGGGCCTCACCGGCGGTTACCTACCGCTGTCCGTGGTGTTGACCCGGGACGGCATCTACGAGGCCTTTTACGACGACTACCAGACACTGCGCGCCTTCCTGCACTCCCACAGCTACACCGGCAATCCGTTGGGCTGCCGCGCCGGACTGGCCAGTCTGGACATCATCGAGCAGGACCAGGTGATCGCCCGCAACCGCGACACGGCAGCGCTGATGGCGCAGGCGGTCGCGCCGTTGGCCGACCACCCCCATGTCGCCGAGGTACGTCAAACCGGCATGATCGTCGCGATCGAATTGGTCAAGGACAAGGCCGACCGGGTGCCTTATCCCTGGCAGGAACGACGTGGGCTGGCGGTATACCGACACGGCCTGGCCAATGGGGCCCTGCTGCGGCCGCTGGGCAACGTGGTCTATTGGATGCCGCCCTACGTCATCGGACCAGACGACATCCGCCACCTCGGGCGTGTCACCGCCGAGGGTATTGCCATCGCCACCGCGGATTGACTCGGCCATGCGTCAGATTCGTATCCATGCCGACATCCCCCTCAAGGCCGGGGATCTGATCACCTTACCGGCCGGTCCGTCGCGGCACGTCACCCAGGTGCTGCGCCTGCGGGTCGGCGACCCGCTGCTGGTGTTCAACGGCGACGGTTGCGACTATCTGGGCACCTTGACCGGGGCGCAGAAAGAGGCCGCCCAAGTCCGGCTCGACTCGGCCGGCGCCCAGGAACCCGAACTCACGCTACCCATACATCTCGGGCTGGGCATTTCCAAGGGCGAACGCATGGACTTCGCCATCCAAAAAGCGGTCGAATTGGGCGTGGCTGCGGTGACACCCTTGTTCACAGCTCGCTGCGTGGTCCGACTGGATGCCCAGCGGCTGGCGAAGCGACTGGCGCATTGGCAAGGCGTCCTGATCGCGGCATGCGAGCAAAGCGGCCGCTGCCGTCTGCCGAAGCTGCACCCGGCGGCGACACTGGACGACTGGCTCGAACAGGCGGCGCCAGGACTGCTGCTCGACCACCGCGCCGGGCATGGCCTGACCGAACTGGTCAGGCCGGGACGCGAGGGACTGAGTCTGCTGGTCGGTCCCGAAGGTGGCCTGGCCGAAGACGAACGCCAGCAGGCGCGACTGGCAGGTTGGACCGGGGTGCGGTTGGGGCCGCGGGTGATGCGCACCGAAACCGCCCCCCTGGCGGCCATCGCCGCCATACAGGTGCTCTGGGGGGATATGGGCTAATGCCTGCTTGTTAGCGCTTACCGCCTGGGTAACACAAGACAGCTAGCCAAGCGTCATCGATAGCGACCGACCTGCCTCAACCGCCAACCCGCTCGGACAAGCGCGCCACATCGGGAATCAAGGCCTCTTCGCCCTTCAATCTGAGCCGCGCCAGGATTGGCAGGTCGGCGTCTCCGTCCAGCAGCGGGAGGGGTTCGATATCTTCCTCACGCACCCGCACCAGATGCGGAATCCCGTCCGACACCAGCCCCAGGTAGGGGCGCTGCTCGCCGGCCAGCAGACTGTAACAAATGGCGATACGGCCGCGCGTATAGCCCTTGTACTGCCCACCGAGCATATTCTCCAACGCCGCCAGCGGCACCTTGCGTTGCCGCCAGTCGAAATCGCCCAGCAACCAATCCGGCGCATCCGCCGGCGGCGAAGCCGGTTCACGATAGGCGATGATTTCCGCCACGTTGGCGTTGGGCAGCAACAATTGCTGTCCGCCGATGGGGATCAACACGCCGCGAATATCACCGACACCGGCACCGATCATTGCTCCGACTCCGCCAGCAAGGTGTAGATGTTGTCGAGCAACTCGGCCTCCTGGTAGGGCTTGCCCAGATAGCTGCGCACACCCAGTTCCAGGGCACGAGTGCGGTGCTTGTCGCCGGTACGGGACGTGATCATGATGATGGGGATGGCGTTGAGCGTGTCGCTGTTCTGCATATGCCGGGCCACCTCGAAGCCGTCCATGCGCGGCATCTCGATATCCAACAGCATCAGGTCCGGGCGTTGCTCCTGCAGCAGGGCAACGGCATCCACCCCGTCCTTCGCGGTGATCACATGCATGTTGTGCCGTTCCAACAGACGTGTGGTGACCTTGCGCACGGTGATCGAATCATCCACCACCATGATGGTGACCCCGGGCGACGATTCTTCCGCCACGGCGGGCACGTCCGTCTCCGCCGCAGTCTGCTGCAAGGCATCCGCCCGGGCCAGTGCCATGCTATCGAGGATCAACGCCACCGAGCCGTCCGCCAGAATGGTGCCGCCGGTGAACCAGCGCACCGCCGCCAACTGGGTACCCAGTGGCTTGATGACGATCTGACGGTTGCCCAGCACCCCGTCCACATGCAACGCCACCCGATGTTCGCCCGACCGCACCAACAACACCGGCATCCAACGGTGATCTTCGCTCATGTGCGGTCGGCCGCTACCCAGGATATCCCCGAGGTAACGCACATGGTAACGATTGCCCGCGTACTCGATGTCCGGCTGCTCGCCACTGTAGGCGGCCAGCAGATCCTGCCGGGATACCCTCACCAGGGCATCGACATTGGTATGCGGCAGGGCGAAGGCGTCTTCGCCCAAGGTCACCAACAGCGTCTGCGCGATGGCGAGGGTGAACGGCAGTCGCACGGTGAAGCGGGTACCCACACCCAGGTCCGAGGCGATATCGAGCGAGCCGCCCAGCTGTTTGATCTCGCTGAGCACCACGTCCATGCCGACGCCGCGGCCGGCCACCTGACTGACCTCCGCCGCCGTGGTGAATCCGGGCTGCAGCACGAACTGCAGCAGATCGTCCGCGTCGATATCCGCATCCGGCTCAAGCAGACCGCGCTCGATGGCGCGCTCGCGGATCGCGTCGCGATCCATGCCGGCGCCATCGTCCTGCACCTCCAGCACCACATCCGGACCGTCACGGAACAACGACAGGGTGACGCGGCCGGCTTCCGGCTTGCCGATGGCGGTGCGCTCGGCGATGTCTTCGATGCCGTGCGCCACGGCGTTGCGCAGCATATGCTCCAAGGGGCCCATCATGCGGTCCAGTATGGAGCGATCCATCTCGCCACTGGCGCCGAGGATCTCCAGCTCCGCGGCCTTGCCCAGATCGTCCGCGGCCTGGCGCACCACCCGCTGCAAGCGCGGCACCCGGGTGGAAAACGGGGTCATCCGGGTGCGCAGCAGGCCATCCTGCAGATCCGTGGTCACCCGCGATTGCTGCAACAACAAGGTGTCGGTGTCGCGATTGAGGTCACCCAGTACATCGCCGATGCTGGACAGGTCGGTAACGGTTTCCACCAGGGCGCGGGACAGCTGCTGGATATTGGAGTACTGGTCCATCTCCAGCGGGTCGAAGTCCGCCTGCTCCTCGCCCTGCTCATGCTCACGGGCATAGGTGGAGAGGATCTGGGCTTCGGTCTCCAGGTCCAGTTGGCGCAGCTGTTCGCGCAGACGCGTGATGGTCTGGTTGAGCTCCTGCAGGTTGAAGCCCAGCAGGGTGTTCTGTTGCTCCATCCGCGCCCGGTAAATGCTCACCTCACCGGCGTTGTTGACCATCTGATCGAGCGCTTCGGCGCTGACCCGGATACGTTCCTGCGGTGCTGCCGGCTGATCCGGCTCGGGGCCGGGCAATGGGATACGTTCAACGAAACCGTGGTCGTCGCGTTTGCTGTCCGGGAACGGAATCACCCGACTGGCGTCGGCCAGCGATTCCTCAGTCAACTGTGAATCGCCGAGCAGTTCGGAGTCGGTCAGCAACTGGGAGTCGGTCAACAGCGTGGAATCATCCACCTCGGGCAGCAGCTCGGAACCGAGATCGTCTTCCAGTTCGGAGTCAGTGACCATCTCGGCGCCGCTCTCGTCCGCGGCCTCGTCGTCCACCTCGTCCGCGGTAAGCAGTTCCAGCATTTCCGAACTGGTCGCCTCGATCGCCGAAAGCTCATCGGCAGCCGACGTCTCGTCCGCGACATCCGACGGACCGCCCGGGGCTTCTGCCCCTTCCGCATCCGCCTCTACCAAATCGTCCTGCGGTGCTTCCTCGGCCGATGGGTCACCCGAGGACGCCTCCGGTGTGGTATCGAACACCTGGATTTCCGACTGCAACAGCGTGGATGGCTCGTCCAGCCACTCGCCACGGGCGGCGGCCTCGAGCTTTTCGATCAGCTCCGGCTCGGCGTCGGGCAGTTGGCCGATGTGCAGCAACTCCACGCCGACGCTCACCCGATCGAGCGCGCTGCGGGCCAACCGTTGCAGACCCGGCGTGGTCGCTACATGACCAGCCGCGACGGTTTCAAAAAGCGATTCCAGGGCGTGGGTCAGATCGCCCAGGGTGGACACGCCGGACAACCGCGCGCCGCCCTTGAAGGTGTGCAGGGTCCGTTGCAACTCGCCGACCGGCGCCCGATCACCCGGACGTTGGCGCCACGCCGCGAAATCCGTCTCGACACGGTCGATAAGCTCACGCGCCTCTTCCGAGAATATCTCCAGCACCTCGGTTTCGAGGTCCGCGCTGGGCGCGTCGACAGACTCCACGAACTGACTCTCGGCGCTGGCCTCGAGCGCATCCGCCTCGTGGCGGACCTCTTCGGTCAGCTGCGCCCAGTCCGGTAGCACGGCACCGCCGGTATTGATGGCGTCGACCAGTTGCGCCAGGCATTCCCGACCGCGTTGCAGTAATCCCAGACGCGCGGTATTGGTCCGCAGACCGCGCTGGTTGAGCAGGTTGATCAGATTCTCCAGCGCGCCGGCCACCGCGGCCACCGACTCCACTTCGGCCATGTGGGCACTGCCGCGCAGGGTATGCAATGCGCGCCGCAGGTCCTCGTCGAACGCCGCGCCGGCCGCCTTGTCCCGGGCGCCGCTGATGAACCGGTCGACGCTCGCCAGGTGAGTGGCGGATTCGTTGCGGAAGATGTCCAACAACACCGGGTCCAGCTTGATAGGTGCGTCGTCCGGAATCTCCGCTTCGCCGACTTCGTCCGCTGGCTCGCTAACGGCTTGCCCGGCGTCGTCAGCGGACTGCTCAGGTGTTGACGGCTCTTCGGCAGGCGCGTCCAACACGATCTCTTCGCTTTCCGCCAGCAGTGCCGCCACATCCTCTGCCGGGATGTCCACCAGCTCGGACAATTCGGCGATCTCCGGCGCGTGGGCCGCGTCCTGCTCCGACTCGGCCCCGGCGTCCCCCTGCTCTTGCTCGGTCTGCAGGACCTGCGGTGGCTCGTCGGTCGACTCGTCCTCGCTCGGCGCAGCATCCGCGCTTGCCGCGCGCCCTTCAGCCATCTCGAAGGCGAGCCGTTCGATGTCCACGACGTCCATGGCCGGCGCGTGGCCGTGTTCCTGCGCATCCACCAGGGCCGGCAGCGCTGTGGTGGCATCGTCCAACAGGCTGAACAGTTCGGCGCCGGGCTTGATGCGGCCGTCGATCACGCGATTGAGCAGGTTTTCTATCGCCCAGGCGAATTCACCAATCGTCTTGGCGCCCACCAACCGACCGCTGCCCTTGAGGGTATGGAACGAGCGGCGCACGGTTTGCAGTGCCTGCTTGTCGTCCTGCTCACCCCGCCAGCGCGGATATTGGACCGCGATATTGGCCAGCTCTTCGCGCGCTTCCTCGATGAAGATCTCGCGGATCTCGTCGTCGATGTCTTCCAGTTGCGGTTTGTCCGCACTGGTCGGCGGTTCGACGACGTCTGCCGGCGCAGAATCGTCTTCCGCTGCCACCACGACATTTGCATCAGGACCCAATCGCTGCGCTGCACTGCGGGCAAAATCGAGGATGTCCTGGCGATTGGAACGCTCCTCGACCACTGCCTCGAGATAATATTCGACGCCAGTCAGCACATCTGCGAGGGTCTCGCGCTGCGCATGGTCCGGCGCCTCGCAGGCGCCGTCCGTTATGGCCTGCAGGTAACCGCCGAGTCGGTCGAGTTGCGCGGCGGCATCAGGCTGCTCGAGTATGCGCAACACACCGGACACGCCGTGCAACCTGCCGGGGACATCTTCCAGCGGCTCGGGATTGACCGGATTCTTCAGGTAGATGGACACGGCGTCCTTTACCCGCGCCAGCTCCACGAAGGCCTCTTCGATGGCACTGCGCTGATGGCGGTGCATCTCGGCATCGGACAACTGACTGGCGGGCGCCAGCTCGCTTTCGGGATCGTCATCGTGGGTCACCACGCGGGGTGGCGTCAGACCACCCAATGCGGACTCCACCCGCAGAATGTCTGAGGCCATCGCCATCAGCGTGTCGTCGGACAGCTGCTCGCCATCAGGCAGGTCGCGCAGCTGATCACTGTGTTGCTTGAGCGGCGTGCGCAGATCACCTCGGCCCACCATGCCGAGGGTATCGGCGACCTTTTGCAGCGGCGCGGCCAGATCGGTCAGCCGCTTGGTATCGGCCCGGTCACCGCGCAGATAGAGGTCCAGTTCGTCCTTGATGGTGGTCAGATCGTGGCTCAGCGCCACCGACACCGCGCTGAACAGCTCCTTGCCCGGCCCCATCAGGGTGGAGTCCCCGGATACCTCAAGGTCCGCTTCGGATACCGGGAAGCTGTTAGCCAGATCGGCGGACTGGCGCACCGCTTCGACCACCGGATTGTCTGAGTTGGAGCGGGCGACGTAGTACAGCAGGTTCTTCAGCAACTCGGCCGGAAAATCCGTCGCCGCGGCTTCCTCACCCTCGTCGATGATGCGTTTCAAGTAGCGGTCGAGACGACCGAAGATCAACTTGACCGCGATACTGGGTTCGACAGTGTTCTCGATCAGCGCCACCAGCAAGGCATCGGCCGCATCCAGCATGCGACGCACCCGGCCGGTGCCGGCCTTGCCGGACAAAGTCCCGATCAGGTCACGCAAGCTGCGCAACGCGCCGGCCATGTCGTCGTCGCGGTACCAGGCCAGCAAGGCCTTATGATAGTCCACGCGGCGACCGCGTATGTCTTGCGGCAACTCCGGATTGCCGCTGCCGAGCACCACCTGCTCGCCACTGATCAACTGATCGAGCTTGGGCGCGAACAGCGATATCTCGGACACCAAGGCCGCGTCCCGTGCGGCGCGCAGATCGTTGAGCAGCGGCAGCAGGATCAACGGAATGTCGGGCTCGCCTGCTTCCAGGCGCTCCAGGTAGGCTGGCAGCTGGACCATGCCCAGCATAAGCACTTCGGCGGCGTCCTCTTTGCGACCGATGGCACCGCTAGCCAGTCCCTGGGCCACCTGCTCCATCTCGTCGGCGAGCATGGCCGCGCCATAGGCCTGGGCCACCACCAGGGCACCGTTGACCTGGTGCAAAAGCTGCACGCACTGCCCCATGTCCTCGTCCGAGGAAAGCCCCTCGGCGTGGTCCTCGAGGATACGGCGAGCCTCGTGGAGGGTCTCCTCCACCAACCCGCGCACCCACGGCAGGGCGCTAAATCGCTGTGCCTGATCCGACGTCATGGTTTACTCCGACTCGCGGTTAACGACACCCATGTGGATGGCGTCGTCGATCAAGCCTCGGGCAGGCGGAAGCCGGCCACCGACTCTCGCAGGTCGTCTGCCAGCTCAGCCAGGGTACCGATGGACTCGGCGGTCTGGTTGGTACCTTCGGTGGTCTGGGTGGTGATCTCCTGGATGACACTCATGGTGTCGTTGATGTTGGCGGCCTGACGGGCCTGTTCGCCAGCCGAGTCGGCGATGTTCTTGGTGATGCCGGCGATGTCCCGCGATACCTCCTGGATCTCTTGCAGGGATTCACCGGCGTCCTCCGCCAGCTTGGCGCCGCTGACCACCTCGGTGGTGGTGGCTTCCATGGAACTGACCGCCTCGGAGGTATCCGCCTGGATGGTCTGCACCAGCGCCTCGATCTGCTTGGTGGCGTTGGTGGCGCGTTCCGCCAGGCGCTGCACTTCGTCGGCAACCACCGCAAAGCCACGGCCGGCCTCACCGGCCATGGCGGCCTGCATCGCCGCGTTCAAGGCCAGGATGTTGGTCTGGTCAGCAATATCCTCGATCAGTTCGACGATGTTACCGATCTCTTGCGAACTCTCGCCCAGCCGCTTGATCCGCTTTGCTGTTTCCTGGATCTGCTCACGAATGTTGTCCATGCCGCTGATGGTGCGACGCACCGTCTCGCCGCCCTTGGCTGCCAGGTCCAGCGACTGCTGGGCCACCTCCGCCGAACGTCCGGCGTCGGAAGCCATCTTTTCGATGGCACCGTTCATGTCGCGGATGGTGCCGGTGGCCACGGTGATCTGCTCACGCTGATGCTCGGACGCTTCGGCCAGATGCATGGCGGTGGCCCGCGACTCCTGCGCCGAGGACGACACCTGCACGGCGGTCTCGTTGATGGTCTGTACCAGACCGCGCATGGCCTCGATGGCGTAGTTTATGGAGTCGGCGATGGTACCGGTAATGTCCTCGGTTACCGTCGCTTCGACGGTCAGGTCACCGTCGGCCAGATCGCCCATCTCGTCCAGCAGTCGCCGGATGGCCGCCTGGTTCCGCTGATACTGTTCCGTGGTGGCCTGCTCGCGGCGACGGGCATTACGCAACAGCGCCAGACCCAGCAACACCAGCAGCACCAGGGACACGGCGCCCAGGATGTTCACCACACCCTGATTGATCTTGACGCCGGCGATCTGCTTCAGACCCGGCTGGTTGGCGTAGGCGTCCAACAGCACATTCGCGGCCTCACCCACGGCATCCGACGCCGTGGTCACCTCGGCGGCCGCTTCCAGGGCGGGCAGCACCGACGGGGTGGTTTCGATGATCTCGTCCGCGTGGTCGTTGATGGATTTGAACAGTACCGCGACCTGCCGCAGCTTCTTTTCACCCTCAGGGTCCTGCACACGTTCGATGTTCAGACGGGCATCGCCTTTGAGCATGCCGTTGAGCACCCGGCCGAACAGTTCGGCGTCCTGCGAGAACTCGTCGATGGCCGCTGCTGTCGCCGCGCCCCCTTCCAGGACCCGCTTTACGTTGTTCTCGATCCGTTGCGCAAGCATCAACTGGCGGCTGGCCACATAGATCTGACGAGGCTTGGCGTTCTTCTGCACCAGCAGTCGCACCACCTGATCGGAGGCTTCCGCCAACTGGGGAATGAACTCGGTGATGACCCCGACGAACTCGCCGATGCTGAGGATGGCGTCCTGGTTGACCAGGATCTCGTCGGCGCCGGCACGCAGGTCGGCCCACGCGGAATCGAGCTGTTGCAGCTCTTCGCTGACCGCACCGGGGGACGGCGGCAGTCCGATTTCCGGTGCGCCGCTGATCAATTCGTTCAACGACTGGGCGAAGCGGTCACGGGATTCCTTCAAGCGCGGGAAGGCTTGTTCTCCGCCCTGGGCGGCCTCCAGCGCGAACTTTGCCAGCTCCTGCGCCAGCACCCGTTGCTCGGCCACCCGGAGTACGTATTGTTCCTGGTAACTCTGCTGACGGGACACATGGACGAATGCCAGCAGGGTGAGGACGATGGCGACCAATAACAGTCCGGCAAGGACGGGTATGGTTCGATTGGCCTCTCCGGCGGCCTTCTTCACGGTTGCTTTCATAGCAGTTGCTCCCCAGTTACGGCACCGTATTTTGTTTTAAGCGTGTACCTGCGAAAGGCAGGCCTCGTCTGATTGTTTCGCTGTCAGGGTGGACTCAGGCTGCCGCTGAGCGGAAACCGGGGTCCACCGACAAGGCCAGCATGCTGAACACCGGCCAGACCTCTCCGTCGTTGTTGAAGGCGTCGTACACATATGCGCCCACGGCGCCCTCGACCCGGGCATTGTTCACCCGGTTTTGTTCATCGAAATGCCGCATACCGAGCACACTGGTAACCACCAGCCCGGCTTGCAAACCGCGCTGATTGATCACTAGCACCCGTGTGCTCTTGCCCGGCACCACCGGCTTGCCACCCAGGTAGCTCTGCAGATCCAGCACCGGCAGCAGATTGCCGCGGATATTGGCCACGCCGAGCATCCAGTCGCTGGAGCCGTGGATACGCGTGATGTTTTCAGGAAACGGCAGCATCTCGGTGATCTCGTTCATGGCCGAGACCAGCCGCACGCCGGACAATACGAAGGACAACCCCTGCCAAAGATCGCGACGCACCTCGGTCTGCGGCAGACCGACGGCGGTTTCGCGGCTGCACTGCTCGAGCTCGGCGAGCAGGCCGAGGATCTGCGCGGCGGATTCAGGTTGCCCCAACGGGTTCATGCAGACCCCAAGAGGGCACTGACCTTGGCCAGCAGTTCATCGTTCTTGACCGGTTTGACCATGTAATCACGCGCGCCCTGTCGCATGCCCCATTCGCGGTCGGTGTCCTGATCCTTGGTGGTGACGATCACCACGGGGATATCCTTGGTCGCCGCGTCCCGGCTGAGTTTACGGGTCGCCTGAAAGCCGTTCAGGCCGGGCATCACCACGTCAATCAGGATCAGGTCAGGCGATTCCGCCTTGGCCTTTTCTATGCCCTCTTCACCGTCTTCCGCGGTAACGGTCTGGTAACCGCCCTTGGTGAGCATCTGGCTGAGGACATGCAGCTCGGTGGGGGAATCGTCGACGATCAGGATCTTGGCCATGGTTCAAATTCTCAGTACTGCGGGTATATGCAATGAATATCGGGTCAGGCAGCCTTGGACGACGCGAATTTGCGGATAGCGTCGAGCAATTCTTCCTTGGTGAAGGGCTTGGTCAGGTATTCCTCGGAACCGACGATGCGGCCTCGGGCGCGATCAAACAGGCCGTCCTTGCTGGACAGCATGATGACCGGCGTATCGCGGTACATTTCGTTGTGCTTGATCAGGGCGCAGGTCTGGTAGCCATCCAGCCGCGGCATCATGATGTCAACGAAGATCAGGTCGGGGTTGTTGTCGGCGATCAGCGAAAGCGCTTCGAACCCGTCTACCGCGGTAAGGACCTCGCAGCCGACCTTTTTGAGCAAGGTTTCGGCAGTACGGCGAATGGTCTTGCTGTCGTCAATGACCATCACCTTCAGACCGGCGAAGTCTGATGATTCAACCGTCTCCACGGCCACCTCCCAACTCGGCGCACACGAAAATAGGCCCGGACATCCGGAAAGGTTGGGCGTGACGACCGCCATCGCGGTGGAACACGGTTTCGCCAACTCCCCTTGGACGGCCGGCTTGACGCTTGTTAGCTAACCAGCTCTGGTTTTTGTTCGCCTAGCTTTAAAAACAAGAGCTAAGTCTTCTTAGGACGGGGAAAACATAGCAAGCGGCATTAGCCTCTGCAACAATAAAGGTTCAGGTTGCGGACCCGTATTCATCCACGGTTCGCCGCGCACATCACGCAAATCACGATCCGATGCCATGACTCGTACACTGGGGGTCCTGATGGACCCCATCGGAAAGATCAAACGCCACAAGGATTCCACGTTCGCCATGTTGCTTGAGGCGCAACGCCGCGGGTGGGCGATCTGGTATCTGGAAATGGGCGACCTGTTTCTGCGCGACGGGCGCACCCAGGCGCGCCAGCGGGCCCTCACCGTGCAGGACGATGCCAACCACTGGTTCGACTTCGGGGAAGCGCGCACCGCACCCCTCGACGCGCTCGACGTGGTGCTGATGCGCAAGGACCCGCCGTTCGACATGGAGTATATCTATTCCACCTATCTGCTGGAGCAGGCCGAGGCCCGCGGCACCCTGGTGGTGAATCGTCCCAAGGCGCTACGTGATGCCAACGAAAAACTCTACACCGCCTGGTTCGACGATTGTGCCCCAGCTACCCTGGTGTCCCGTCACGCCGGTGACTTCCGGGATTTTCTGGCTGAGCACGGCGACATCATTCTCAAACCCCTCGGCGGCATGGGCGGCGCGTCCATTTTCCGGATGACCGCCCAGGACCCCAACCGCAGTGTAATCATCGAGACACTCACCGACCACGGCAGCCGCTATGCCATGGCGCAAAGATTCATCCCCGAGATCAGCGCCGGCGACAAGCGCATTCTGATGATCGACGGCGTACCCGAGCCCGACGCCATGGCGCGCATCCCCGCCCAAGGCGAGACCCGTGGCAATCTGGCCGCCGGCGGCACCGGCGTTGGCCAGCCCCTGACCGACCAGGATCGAGCGATCGCCGCCGCGCTAGGCCCCCGGCTGCGTGCCGATGGCATCCTGTTCGCCGGCATCGACGTGATCGGCGACTGGCTGACCGAAGTAAACGTCACCAGCCCCACCTGCATACGGGAACTCGACGCACAGTTCGGGCTCAATATCGCCGGCGCGCTGTTCGACGCCATCGACCGCAAACTGGACACCGCATGACACCACGCATCACTTCCTCGCTTGCCGCCATTACCCTGGCCGCACTGCTTGCCGGCTGCTCGCAGCCAGCTCCCGAAACCCAGGTGCAACACACCCAATTCCTGGCCTTCGGTACCTTGACCGAACTGACCCTCGCCGACGTGGACGAACAGCGGGCGGCCGAGGCCGTGCAGGCGCTGGAACAGGACTTTCGCATCATGGAAGGCGCGTGGCACGCCTGGAAACCGGGCCCGGTCACCCGGGCAAACTGGCTGCTGGGCGAACAGCGTCGCTTCGCGGCACCGCCATCCGTGGTGCCACTGGTCAAGGTGTCGCAGGAACTGGCGGCAAAGAGCGACAACCTGTTCAACCCAGCCATCGGCGGCCTGATCCAACTCTGGGGATTCCAGTCCGACGACAGCACCGTGAGCCGGGCGCCACCGGACCCCGCCGCGATCGCCAAGCTGGTCGCGGCCAATCCGCGCATGTCGGACATCACCGTCGACGGCTTCATGCTCTCCAGCCGCAATCCCGCGGTGCAAATGGACTTCGGCGCCATCGGCAAGGGCTACGGTATCGACCTCGCCATCGATCATCTGCGCCAACTGGGCATCGACAACGCCATCGTCAACTCCGGGGGCGATCTGCGCGCAATCGGCGACAAAGGGGGCCAGCCCTGGCGGATTGCCATTCGCGGGGCCGACGGCAACGGGGTGCTGGGCGTGGTGGACGTCAAAGGCGACGATAGCGTATTCACCTCGGGCAACTACGAACGGGTGTTCGAATGGCAGGGAAAACGCTACCACCACATCCTCGACCCCCGAACCGGCTATCCGGCCCAGGGCACCCGGTCTGTCACCGTGATCCACCACAGCGCCACGGTGGCCGACGCCGCCGCCACCGCGCTGTTCGTGGCCGGCCCCAAGGACTGGCCACGCATCGCCGCCCAGCTGGGCGTCGATCAGGTATTGCTGGTGGATGACGACAACGTTGCCCATATGACGCCGGCCATGGCCAAGCGGGTGACCCTGAGCGATCCGGGCATGGTCACCCGGATCACCGAGCTGCCTACACTGCCGTGACAGCCGTGGCGCGACAACAGGGCCTGGACAGCCTGGGCCTGGCGTTGCTGGCTGCCCTGGCACTGCACCTGCTCGTGATCCTGGGCGTGAGCTTCGACATCCAGCGGGATAGTCCACCGGCGCCCGAGCGCACCCTGGACATCACCGTAGTCCGCCCCAAGCCCACCGAGAAGCCGGAAGATCCCAGCCGTCTGGCCCAGGCCAGCCAACTCGGTGGCGCCGAAGAGAGCGGCGATCATCTCCCCAGCGCGCCGGCGGCCAAGCCCACACCCGCCCCCAAGCCGAGCCCCACGCCCGAGAGCCGCCGCACCGTGGCGCCGCAACCGGACCCCACGCCAGTGACCCGCACACTCACCGCCCAGGCCGCCGACGACCGCGTCGACAGCCGCGCCCCGACGCCGCCGTTACCCGCCCCGACGCCGGACATTGCCCAATTGCTGACCAGTTCGAAGCAGGAAATCGACCGCCTCACCGCGCAGATGGACAAGCGCAGCACCAACGCCAACCGCGAGCGCCGCAAGGCGGTCAACGCCAGCACCCAGGAATACCTGTACGCCAGCTATCTGGATGCCTGGCGACGCAAGGTCGAGAAGATCGGCAACCTCAACTACCCGGACGAGGCCAAACGCCGTGCCTTGTTCGGCAACCTGCTGCTGCACGTGGCGGTGCGGGCGGACGGCAGTATCGAGCAGATCCGCCTGATACGCTCATCCGGGTACAAGCTGCTGGACGATGCCGCTATCCGCATCGTGCGCCTTAGCGCCCCCTTCGCCCCCTTTCCCGCCGAGATCCGCGCCGAGGTGGACGCGCTGGACATCTACCGGACCTGGGTATTCGAGCAGAACAGCCAATTTTCGTCCGGCCGATAGCCCCCCACCCTTGCTCGTCGCGGCCGCTGGCCCGATACTATCGGTCATGTCCGAGTCCTCGCTGAAAAATCAGTTTCTGATCGCCATGCCCGGCCTTGAGGACCCCCATTTTTCCCGCACCGTGACCTATATCTGCGACCACGGCGAGCACGGCGCGATGGGGATCGTGGTCAACCGCCCGTCCGATCTTCACCTGGCGGACGTGCTCGACCACATGGGGATCGACAACCACAATCCCTGGGCAAACGACCAGATCGTCTACCTGGGCGGCCCCGTCCAGGAAGAGCGCGGCTTTGTGCTGCACCGCCCCCGCGAAGGCGGCTGGAAGTCGTCCATCCCGGTGACCGACGATATCGGCATCACCACCTCCCGGGACATCCTCGAAGCCATGGCCGAAGGCAAAGGACCGACCCAGGCGGTGGTGGCGCTCGGTTACGCCGGCTGGAGCGCCGGCCAGCTGGAGGCGGAAATGCAGCAAAACGCCTGGCTCAGCGGGCCAGCAGAGGTCGGGGTGCTGTTCGACCTACCGCCGGAGCAACGCTGGGCAGCGGCCGCCCGGCTGCTGGGCGTGGACATGTCGCTGATGAGCACCGATGCCGGTCATGCCTGAGGGCGGAAACCAGACCCTGCTCGGCTTCGATTTCGGCACTCACAAGATCGGCGTTGCGGTGGGCCAGACCCTGACCGGCACCGCCACGCCCCTGCTCACCCTGTCCGCCGTACAGCACAAACCCGACTGGGCGCGCATCGAGCAGCTCATCGCCGAATGGCAACCCGACGCCCTGGTGGTGGGATTACCCATGGAAATGACCGACAACGAAGCGGACAATGCGCCCCGCGCCAAAAAGTTCGCCCGCCAGCTGCACGGCCGCTATCACCTGCCGGTGCACATGGCCGACGAGCGCCTGACCTCCCGCGAGGCCTGGAATCAGCTCGGGCGTGCGGCGCACAAGGACGTGACCCGGGTGGACGCGGTGGCCGCCCAGCTGATCCTGGAAACCTGGCTCGAAACACTATCATGACCGAATCCAAACTTTTCATGTCCGACGACGCCATCGGCGAAGTCATTGCCGGCATGGCGCGCATGCTGCAAAAGCGTCTTGCCGAACAGGCGGTCGAAGATCCGGCAATGATCGGCATCCACACCGGCGGCGTCTGGGTGGCGGAAAAACTCCACACGGCGCTGGGACTGGCCGAGCCGCTGGGCACCCTGGACATCAGCTTCTACCGTGACGATTTCACCCGCATCGGCATGAACCCCCAGGTGAGGCCTTCGCGGATACCCTTCGACGTGGAAGGCCGCCACATCGTCCTGGTTGACGATGTCGTCCAGTCTGGGCGCACCATCCGCGCCGCGCTGAACGAGATCTTCGACTTCGGCCGTCCGGCATCGGTCTGCCTGGTGACCCTGATCGAACGTGGCGGCCGCGAATTGCCCATTCAGCCGGACATCGTCGGCCTGGAGCCGCCACTGACCGAGAACGAGCACATCCGCCTGCGCGGTCCCGAGCCGCTTTGTCTGGAGATCGGCACCAAGGTGCAGCCCCGACACGCCGAGGACGACGACTGATGGCGGCGCTCGGCAACAACATCCAGCTGGACGAACAGGGACGTCTGAAACACTTCCTGACCACCGAGGGCCTGCCGAAGGCGCTGCTCACAGAGATCCTCGACGTCGCCGAATCCTTCGCCACCCTGCCCGGTCGCCCGGTGAAGAAGGTGCCATTGCTGCGCGGGCGCATCATTACCAACCTGTTTTTCGAGAACAGTACCCGCACCCGTACCACCTTCGAATTGGCCGCCAAGCTATTGTCGGCGGATGTGCTCAATTTCAACGTCAGCGTGTCGGCCACCAGCAAGGGCGAAACCCTGTTGGACACGCTGCGCAACCTTGAGGCCATGCACAGCGACATGTTCGTGGTGCGCCACGCCGAATCCGGCGCGGCCCATTTCATCGCCAAACATGCCGCCCCCGGGGTCAGTGTGATCAACGCCGGCGACGGCAGGCACGCCCATCCGACACAGGCCATGCTGGACATGTTCACCATCCGCAAACACAAGGGTGATTTCACCCCGCTGCGGGTGGCCATCGTCGGCGACATCCTGCACTCCCGCGTCGCCCGTTCGCAGATCCATGCGCTCAATACCCTAGGAGTTACCGAGGTGCGCGCCATCGGCCCCCGCACCCTGTTGCCCAAAGAGGCGCGGGCGCTGGGCGTTCACGTCTACCACTCACTTGAAGACGGTGTGAAGGACGTCGACGTGGTGATCATGCTGCGCCTGCAAAAAGAACGCATGGATGGCGCCCTGCTGCCCTCGGAGCACGAATATTTCCAACTCTACGGCCTCACCGACGAGCGCCTGGAAAACGCCAAACCCGACGCCATCGTCATGCACCCAGGCCCCATCAACCGGGGTGTCGAGATGGACTCGGTGGTGGCTGACGGACCGCGCTCGGTGATCCTGCAGCAAGTCAGTTACGGCATCGCCATCCGCATGGCGGTGATGTCCATGGCCATGCAGACGGGTGAGAGCGGAGGCAAGGCATGAGCCGCGCGAAACACATCAGCATCACAGGCGGGCGGCTGGTCGATCCGGCCAACGGCGTGGACGACCTGCTGGACCTGCATATCAGCGACGGCAAGGTGTTGGCCATCGGCGATCGCCCGCCCGGCTTCGAGCCCGAAACCATCATCGACGCCAGCGAACAGGTGGTGTGCCCAGGCCTCATCGACCTGGCAGTGCACCTGCGCGAGCCGGGCTACGAGTACAAGGCCACCATCGCCTCCGAGACCCGTGCCGCCGCCAAGAGCGGCATCACCACCCTGGTGTGCGCCCCGGATACTGACCCGGTGATCGATACGCCGGCGGTCTGGGAACTGGTGCGCCGTCGTGCCAAGATCAGCGCCCGCGCCCGGGTGCTGGCGGTGGGCGCATTGACCCAGAAGCTCAAGGGCGAGCAATTGTCCGAGATTGCCGCGCTCAAGGCGGCCGGCTGCGTAGCGATGGGCAACGGTCGCAGGCCCCTGGCATCCACCCTGGTGGCGCGTCGCGCGCTGGAATACGCCGCCACCTTCGGCATGACGGTGTTTCTCAGCCCCGAAGACCATCACCTCAAGGCCGGGGGCTGCGCCCACGAAGGCGCGGTGGCCACCCGCCTGGGCTTGCCCGGCATTCCGTCCGCCGCCGAATGCGTGGCTGTCGCCCGCGATCTGGCCTTGGCCCAGCATACCGGTGCCCGGGTGCATTTTCGCACCCTGTCCACCGGCTCGTCGGTGGACATGATCCGTAATGCCCTTGCCGGGCAACTGCCCATTACCGCGGACGTGGCCGCGCACCAGCTCCATTTGACGGAGATGGACGTCGACGGCTTCGACGCCCGCTGCCATGTATCGCCGCCGCTGCGCACCCTCGCCGACCGCGACGCCCTGCGACGAGCGGTGGCGGACGGCACCATCGGCGTCATCTGTTCCGACCACCAACCCCACGAAGCCGATGCCAAGGAGGCGCCGTTCCCGGAGACGGCACCGGGCATCTCCGGATTGGAGACGTTGCTGCCGCTGGTGCTCAAACTGGTGGAGGACGGGACACTGGACCTGCCCGCCGCCATCGCCCGCGTCACCAGCGGTCCGGCGGCGGTCATCGATCTGCCGCTGGGTCAGCTCGGCGAAGGAGCGATCGCCGACGTCTGCGTCTTCGATCCCGAACTGCCCTGGACGTTGAACACCCGCACCATGACGAGCGCAGGCAAGAACACCCCGTTCGATGGCTGGGAGTTCCGCGGTCGTGTTACCCACACCCTCTTCAACGGTCGCATCGTGCACCGCCCCGACTGAGCAGACCCGACCATGAGCAGCAACAAACCCCACCGCGATACCATTTTTGTCGAAGACGCCCGGGTCCTCAGTCATGACGCCTTCGACGGCGACCAATATGTCCTGCGCGTGCACGCCCCACAGTGTGCCGCCCACGCCCTGCCCGGACAGTTCGCGCATCTGACCGTCGACCCGCAGCGACCGATGCGTCGCCCCATCTCCATCATGCGGGTGTCCGCCGACGACGGCTGGGTCGATTTTCTCTACAAGGCACTCGGCGAAGGTACCCGACTGCTGACCCAGCGTGCGGTCGGCGAGACCCTCAGTTCCATGGGGCCGATCGGTGTACCTTTCGATCTGCAAAGCGCCAAGCGCCCCTTGCTGATCGGCGGCGGCGTGGGTATGCCGCCGATGATCTGCATCGCCGAGGCGTTGAAAAAGACCGATGCCCAGCCGTTCGTGATCCTGGGATCGGAAGTACCCTTTCCATTTCAACCACGGCCTTCCCAGATCATGGTCGGCAGCATGCCCGATGCGGTGATCGGCACCATGCCGCTGCTTGAGGACTGGGGTATCGCCTGTCGCCTGGCGAGCCAGCAAGGCTATCCGGGCACCTTCGACGGCTATGTCACCGATCTGGCGCGTCACTGGCTCGACAGCCTGGATGCGGACACCCGCGCCGAAGTGGTTGTCTACAGCTGCGGTCCCCACGCCATGCTGGAAGCCGTGGTCAAGCTGGCGCGGGAATACGGCCTGCCGGTGCAGGTATCGCTGGAAGAATACATGGCCTGCGCCGTGGGCGGCTGCGCCGGCTGCGTGGTGGAAGTGGCCACCGACCAGGGACCGGCGATGAAACGCGTCTGCGTCGACGGCCCGGTGTTCGACGGCACCCGGGTATTTTGATGTAACGCCTGTGCCGCCGCCATGGCACCATCGGGTCGGCGCCGCTGCGCGGCGGGTTTGATTCGGCGCAATGCCCTGCGGTTATTGCGCCCTACCAACCGTAGGGCGCAATAAGGCAAAGCCGCATTGCACCGAGGGCATCAAGACTACACCTCGTCGAGCAAACCCATCGCGTTCATATCGCGGCTGCGTGTTCCGGGCCGGCTGTCGCCCAACTTCAACATCAACCGCACCTCGTTGGCGGAATCGGCATGCGCCAGGGCGTCCTGCTCGCTGATCTCGCCTCGGGCGGCCGCTTCGTACAACGCCTGATCGAAGGTGATCATGCCGTTCTCCGCCGAGCGCTTCATCAGGTCCTTCAGCTTGTGGATCTCGCCCTTCATGATCAGATCCGCCGCCAACGGCGTATTGAGCAGGATCTCCACCACCGCCTTGCGTCCCGCGCCGTCACTACGCACCACCAATTGCTGCGCGATGATGCCCTTGAGGTTGAGTGACAGGTCGAGCAGCACCTGGTCGCGGCGATCCTCCGGGAAGAAATGGATGATGCGCTCCAGCGCCTGGTTGGCGTTGTTGGCGTGCAGCGTGGTCAACACCAGATGACCGGTTTCGGCGAAGGCGATGGCGTGTTCCATGGCCTCGCGGGTACGGATCTCGCCGATCAGGATCACGTCCGGTGCCTGACGCAGGGTGTTCTTCAGCGCCACCTCGTAGGACTCGGTATCCACTCCGACTTCCCGCTGGGTGACGATGCAACTGCCGTGGCTGTGCAGAAACTCGATCGGGTCCTCGATACTGATGATGTGGCCGGAACTGTTCTGATTGCGGTGGCCGACCATCGACGCCAGGGTGGTGGATTTTCCGGTGCCCGTCGCGCCGACCAGAAACACGATGCCGCGTTTGGCCATCGCCAACTCGCGCAGCACCGCAGGCAGCCCGAGGTCATCGATCTGCGGAATACGGGTTTCGATGCGGCGCAGCACCATGCCCACCGCGTCCCGCTGGACGAAGGCACTGACCCGAAACCGGCCGACGCCTTTGGCGCTGAATGCGAAGTTGCACTCCTTGGTGCGCCGGAACTCCTCACGTTGTTCCGGCGTCATCAGGGTTTGCGCCAGGTCGCGGGTCTGCACATCGCTCAGTCGCGAGCGGGAGATGGCACTGATGCTGCCGTCCACCTTGAGACAAGGCGGCATATCCGGCGTGATGAACAGATCGGATGCACGCCGCTGCACCATCAGGTTCAGGATATCGTTGAATTCCATGCTGCAATCACTCCCTCCGGGCAAGATCGACCGCCGCTAAAGTCTGGCACGTCAGACGCCGAGGTCGTTCGCACCGTGCTCGGTGCCGTGACCCCGGTCACGCGCCGTCAGGTGAACAAATCCTTATTGACTGCGCGCATGCGTGCATCCTGCTTGGTCACCTGACCCTTGCGCACCAGATCCTGCAGGTTCAGGTCCAGGGTCTGCATCCCGTGCGCCTGACCGGTCTGGATGGACGAATACATCTGCGCCACCTTGTCCTCGCGGATCAGGTTACGGATCGCCGGGGTGCCGATCATGATCTCGTGGGCCGCGATCCGGCCGCCACCGACCTTTTTCAACAAGGTCTGGGAAATGACTGCGCGCAACGATTCGGACAGCATCGAACGCACCATGGACTTTTCGGCCGCCGGGAATACGTCGACGATACGGTCGATGGTCTTGGCGGCGGAACTGGTGTGCAGGGTGCCAAACACCAAGTGACCGGTCTCGGCGGCGGTCAGCGCCAGCCGGATGGTCTCCAGGTCACGCAATTCGCCAACCAGGATGATGTCGGGATCCTCCCGCAGCGCCGAACGCAAGGCCTCGGCAAACCCCAGGGTGTCGCGGTGCACCTCGCGCTGGTTGATCAGACACTTCTTGCTCTGGTGGACGAATTCGATGGGATCCTCGATGGTGAGGATATGGCCGTACTCGGTGTTGTTCTTGTAATCCATCATCGCTGCCAGCGTGGTGGATTTGCCGGAGCCGGTGGGCCCGGTGACCAGTACCAGGCCGCGCGGGTTGTCGCAGATGTCCTTGAACACCGGTGGGGTATCCAGGTCCTCCAGACTCAATACTTTGGAGGGGATGGTCCGAAACACCGCCGCCGCGCCCCGGTCCTGATTGAAGGCGTTGACCCGAAAACGTGCCAGCCCCGGGATCTCGAACGAGAAATCCACCTCGAGGAATTCCTCGAAGTCCTTGCGCTGCTTGTCGTTCATGATGTCGTAGACCAGCGCGTGCACCGTACGGTGCTCCAGCGCCGGCACGTTGACCCGCCGAATGTCCCCGTCGACGCGGATCATCGGCGGCAGTCCGGCGGACAAATGCAGGTCGGAGGCATTGTGCTTGACACTGAATGCCAGCAGTTCGGCTATATCCATCAGGCCCCTCTTGGTTCTTTGGTGCGTGCCGTTGCGACACGGTGCGGGTCGTTGTCGATTATCATGGCCCGACCCGCCGGACCGTAGGTAAGTGAATCACAAACCGCGCATGAACCCAATCGAATCGAAACTCGCCCAGGTACAGGCGCGCATCGACGCCGCGGCGCGGGCCTGTGGGCGCGACCCCGCCGAGGTGCACTTGCTGGCCGTCAGCAAGACCCGGCCGGCCGCTGACATTGCCGCTGCCCATGCCGCCGGCCAGCATGCCTTCGGCGAGAATTATCTGCAGGAGGCCCTGACCAAGATCGAGGCGCTGCGCCATCTGGACATCGCCTGGCACTACATCGGCCGTATCCAGAGCAACAAGACACGCCCCATTGCCGAACACTTCGCCTGGGTGCACGGGCTGGCCTCGCTCAAACACGCCCAGCGCCTCAGCGAACAGCGTCCGGCCGGGCTCGCGCCGCTGAACGTCTGCCTGCAGATCAACCTCAGCGGTGAAACAAGCAAGGAAGGCATCAGCGAAGCAGACGCGCCGGCGCTCGCCCAAGCGGTCGCCGGACTGCCGGCGCTGCGGCTGCGCAGCCTGATGACCCTGCCCGCGCCAAGCGACGACCCGGTCGCACAGCGGGCGGTGTTCGCTCGCCTGGCGGCCCTGAAGACCGCATTGAACGCCCAGGGACTGGCCTTGGACACCCTGTCCATGGGCATGTCCGGCGACCTGGAAGCGGCGGTGTGCGCAGGCGCGACCGTGGTGCGCATCGGCACCGCGGTATTCGGCGCGCGCAACTGAACCCGCCCCCCAATTCCGCTAGACTGCGTCCCTGATGTGCGCACCCTACCAATGAGTGAAGCGAACGCATGAGCACACCCGAAATCGGATTCATCGGCGCCGGCAATATGGCCGCCGCCCTGATCGGCGGCCTGATCGCGGACGGTACGCCCGCGGATCAGATCATTGCCTGCGATCCTGCCCAGGAACGCCTCACCGGCCTGGCGGCCAGCGGCATACGGACGTCCACCGACAACACCGAGGCCGCCGCGGCCAAGGTGCTGGTGCTGGCGGTCAAGCCGCAGCGGTTCAAGGCGGTCTGCACCGAGTTGGCAGACAGCGTGCGGCAGCACGGCCCGCTGGTGATCTCCATTGCCGCGGGCGTGCGGACCGCACAGCTTGCCCACTGGCTGGGGGCTGACGTGGCACTGGTCCGCACCATGCCGAACACCCCGGCGATGATCCAGTGCGGCGCGACCGTGTTGTTCGCCGGCCCCGGCGTGACACCGGCGCAGCGGGAC
>JASBTJ010000003.1 GCA_030148485.1 Gammaproteobacteria bacterium
TCCTTCGTCACTTCGTTCTCCAGCAGCGCCTCGGCCAGCAGCTTCTTCAGCCGGGTATTCTCCGACTCCAGCGCCTTCAGGCGCTTGGCATCCGACACGTCCATGCCACCGAATTTGCTACGCCAGAGGTAGTAGCTGGCCTCCGAGAAACCGTGCCGTCGGCACAGCTCCTTGACCGGGACACCCGCCTCCGCCTCCTTCAGAAAACCAATGATCTGCTCTTCGCTGTAGCGCTTCTTCACGTCCAATCTCCTTGCGTCTCAAGATTGGACTCCAAATGCCAGTGCTACTCAAATACGGGGTACCGTCGATCTGCTCTACCAACTGCCGCTCGCTGCGAATCGTGTACAGCGCCATCAGCAACTGGGCCCGCAGCAGCTTCTCCGGCGGGATCGAGTCCCGACCGGAACCGGCGTACAGTGCAGTGAAGTCGCTGTCCAATTCGCCCAGCGCCTCATCCGCCATCGCGCGGATCGCTCGCAGCGGGTAGTCTTTGGGCGCCCGTGACTCCGGGCTGACTGTGCTGAACAACGTATCTTGCTGGATATCGAGACCACGCATCGTCGTCGTTATCGTCCGCAGGGGTTTACCACTATCCTTACTATCAGACAGTGAATTTCAACAGCCTGTTAGGAGCCAGTCGATGTTCCAACGTCTGCCTGCCGAGTTACAGATTCTTGCCACCGTGGTCGCGATTCTGCTGATCACGCTGCTGGTGGCCAAGCTGGTGGTGACGGCCATTTAGCTGGTCGGTATCAGTGTCGCGCCCACCCGTGTGCCCGAATTCAAGACCCTCGGGCAATCGCTGCTCGCTGGCGCCGGCATCGTCACGGTGATTGGTGGGCTGGCTTCCCAGCAGGTCTTGAGCAACATCGTCAGCGGCTTCCTGATCGTGTTCTTTCGTCCGTTCCGAATCGGTGATCGCATTACCGAGAACAATACCTGGACCGGTGTGGTAGAGGACATTACGTTGCGCGAAACCCTGCTGCGAGACTTTGAGAACGACCGCATCGTGATTCCCAACTCCCTGGTCAGTAGCCAGGTGCTGGTCAACGCCAATCACACGGACGATCGGGTCTGCAAGTTCATCGGAGTGGGCATCGGTTACGGCTCAGACACCGATCAGGCGATGGTGATCATGGCGGAAGAGGTGAAGGCCCATCCACTGCATGTGGACAATCGTACCCCGGACGAGGTGAGCCAAGGCCTACCCGAGGTGCCGGTACGGGTACTCGGGCTGGGCGCGTCGTCCGTCAATCTGCGCGCCTGGGCCTGGGCCGCGAATCCCGCGGACGGCTTTGTCATGCAGTGCGATCTGTTTCGGGACATCAAGCGCCGGTTTGACGCCGCGGGCATCGAGATACCGTTCCCGCAGACCACGGTGAGTTTCGCGGACGACACGGTGCCGGTTGCCGTGCGCTCGTCCGGCGACCGTGCCGAGTAAGGGCCGCCGCCGTCGCGACCCGGTTACATCTATAATTGCCATGATCCGGCGTAATCCCCCACCATCAAACCACACTATGTCGATGAGGTGACCAATGCGTTCACAAGGAACTATCTTGTTTGCCGTGCTGCTGGCTGCGGCAACAGCGGCACAGGGCGAATCCGCCACGGTCTATGAGCGCACGGCACCCGACGGCGTGCCTGAGTTCACCGACCATTCCGTACCTGGGGCAAAAACGGAAGTGATCCAGGCCCCCAATCTGATGGATCCGGTGACGCCGCTGCCGCAGACCCAGAGCAGCACGCCGCCCGACAAGGCGCCCCGTGCGCCGGAGATCACCATCGTCAGTCCAACGCCGCAGCAAAGCATCTGGTCCGGCAATGGCGATATCAGTGTCGCTTTCTCGGTCCGGTTCGCCACCGCTGGTTTGCGCTATCAAGTCTTTCTGGACGGCCAATCACAGGGCACCATCGCCGACGCGTCGCTGATGTTGCGCAATGTCTTTCGTGGCCAGCACGCGGTCAAGGTCGATGCTGTGGATGCAAGCGGCAAAGTGGTCGCGAGCTCACCTGGCGTGGTGTTCTACGTCCACCGTCCCAGCATCAACTGAGACGGCCGACGGAGGGCGTGATCTTCGGCATGTTTTCGGGCGGATGCAATGGGGCCGTCAGTGATGATCGAGCGCGTGCCGCTGAGCGGCAATGATCTCGTTGATTCCCTTGTCCGCCAAGCCCAGCATGGCCTGCATCTCGGCATGGCTGAAGGGTGCCCCTTCGGCGGTGCCCTGGACTTCAATGAAGCCGCCGTTGGCGTCCATGACCACGTTCATGTCGGTTTCGGCGTTGCAGTCTTCGGCGTAGTCCAGGTCGAGTACCGGGGTGCCCTGGTAGACGCCGACGGATACAGAGCCGACGGCGGCGCGGATGGGGTCGGGGTCGAGCAGGCCTTTTTCACGTAGTCCGGCGATGGCATCGGCCAGGGCGACGAAGCCGCCGGAGATGGAAGCGGTGCGGGTGCCGCCGTCGGCCTGGATGACGTCGCAGTCCACGGTGATGGTGCGCGGGCCCAGCTGGTCCAGATTCACGGCGGCGCGTAAGGAACGGCCGATCAGGCGTTGGATCTCCATGGTGCGACCGCCCTGCTTGCCGCGCGCGGCCTCCCTGCCCATGCGGGTGTTGGTGGAGCGGGGCAGCATGCCGTATTCGGCGGTGATCCAGCCGCTGGTGGCGTCCTTGCCCATCCAGCGCGGCACGCCTTCCTGGACGCTGGCGGTGCAGATTACCTGGGTGTCGCCGAAGGCGACCAGCACCGAACATTCGGCGTGCTTGGTGAAGTTGCGGGTGAAGGCGATCTGGCGCATCTGGTCGGGTGCGCGGTTGCTCGGTCGCATGAATAGTCCTCAGATCAAACGGTGGGTGTGGCGCGGGGCTGCACGGACGCCTTGCCGACCACGTTTGCCGCGGGCGGCTGCCAGCGTAGCGCGACGGCACTGGTGTTGTCGCTGCGTGGATGGGCGTTGCGGCAGGCGGCCTCCGCCAAGGGTTGCAGATTGTCGCCCAGGTTGCCGGGGCGATACAGGTGTTTACCCAGCACCTCGGGCGTGAAGCCGCTCCAGAAGCCGTCCGAGCTGAGCAGCAGCACGTCGTTGGCGTGCAACTGCACCGGGCCGCTTTCGGCCAGGTCCGGCGGTAGTTTCAGTCCGCCCAGGCAGCGGGTGATGGTCAGGCGCGTCTGGCCGCGTCTTTCGCGCCGTCGGCTATGGTCCTGGGTGCGGCCGATGAGCTTGCCGTCGCGGAACAGATATAGGCGGCTGTCACCCACGTGGCTCCACCAAGCGTGGCCATGCTGCACCAGACAGGCAATGCCTGTGGTGCGCGGGGCGATGGGGGGGTGTTGCGCGGCACCGAAGCGGACGATGGCGGCGTGGGCGCGTTCCAGGCAGCCAGCCAGCAAGGCCTGCGGATCGGCCAGCGGGTGGTGCGCTGTGCGGAACAGGTGTTCGCAGGTGTCGATGAACAGTTGCGCCGCCACCTCGCCGCGCGGGTGGCCGCCCAGACCGTCGGCCAGCGCCAGTAGGGTATCGTCGCCGGCCTGCAGGGTCAGGCAGCGGTCCTGGTTGATCGCGCGGTCCCCCTGGAGGCTGACGCGCGCCAGTTCCAGGGTGGCGTTCATGCCAGTTTGCTCCGGGGCGTGGGCTGGGTGTCGTCGTCGAACAGCAGGGCGGCGCGTAGTTCGGATGCGGTGCGCGGGCGTGCCTTGGCATCCACCGCCATGGACCAGTCGATGGCGTCCAGCAGCGGTGCGGGGTAGCGGCCGGCATACAACTCGGCGGCCGGCTTGAGGCTGTCCTTGGCATGGCGTTCCAGTGACGGCGGGGGTGGTTTGCCCTCGATGCAGGCGCGCATGGTGGCGCCAATGGCGTAGACGTCCGTCCAGGGTCCCACGTCGCCGCCGGCGTAGTACTGTTCCACCGGCGAAAAGCCGGGGGTGATCACCTGCGCCTTTTGCTTGCCGCTTTCCTCCAGGTGGAAGACGGCGCCGAAGTCCAGCAGCAGCGGGTTGCCGCCAGGACGCAGGTGGATGTTGGAGGGCTTGATGTCCAGATGCAGGTGGCCGCGTTGGTGGATCAGCGCCATGGCGTCCAGCAGCGGCGGGAACACGGTCATCAGAAAATTGGTGGACAAGCCACCGCGCCGTTTCTTGATATATCGCCCCAGGTTCTTGCCTGGTTCGTAGTCCATCACCAGATAGGCGCTGCCATTGGCGAGGAAGCAGTTTCGTACATTGACGATATTGGGGTGGCGCAGGCCGGCCAGCACCTTGGCCTCCTGGTAGAACAGTTTCAGGCCGCGCTGGAAGCTGCCGCGCTTGTCCTCGCTGATGACCGACACCGGCTCCAGGCCGCGGCGCTTGCCGAATCGCTTGGGCAGGTATTCCTTGATGGCGACTTCGTCATGGGTGTCCTCGTCTTCCGCCAGATAGATCAGGCTGAAGCCGCCACTGCCGATCAGCTTGATGACACGGTAACAATCAAGCGTGATGCCGGGCGGTAGGCTGTCGCGTGGCGCTGAAGACATGGATCCCTGTAGTCGGCCGAGTGCGCTGGCACGTTCGTGGCTCTATGATACACAGTTTCCGCCGCCGCACAGCGCGGTACCCGACGGCCCCAAGAGGTAGCCATGATCCGCAGCATGACCGCGTTCGCCAGGGACGAAAGCCAGTCCGCTCTGGGCAAGCTGACGTGGGAGATCCGCTCCGTCAATCACCGTTATCTGGAAGTCTTTGTGCGCTTGCCCGACGAGCTGCGTGCCATCGAGCCCAAGGTGCGCGAGCGGGTAGCCAAGGCGCTCAGCCGCGGCAAGCTCGATTGCCAACTGCGCTTTCGCCCGGCGGTGGGCGGCAGCGGCGACCTGCAAGTCAACGACCGGCTGGTTGCGCAGTTGCTGGAGGCCGCCGGGCACGTGGCGCAGCGTTTGCCGGACGCACGCGGTCCGGGCGTGATGGACGTGCTGCGTTGGCCCGGCGTGTTGGAAGCCGAAGAGCAGGACCTTGGCCCGTTGCAGACCGACGCCCTCGCGCTGCTGGACCAGGCCCTGGACACCCTGGTGGACACCCGGGTGCGGGAAGGCGAGCAGATTGTCAGGCACCTGACCGAACGTACCGGCGCGATGCGTGCCCAGGTGGACAGGGCGCGTGAGCTGATGCCCCGCATCGTCGCCGGCACCCGTGACCGGCTGGCGACAAAGCTGGCGGAGATCACCGCCGGACTGGACGGCGATCGGGTCGAGCAGGAAATGGTCATCCTGACGCAGAAGCTGGACGTGGACGAGGAGATGGCGCGCTTGAGCACCCATCTGGACGAAGTCGACCGGGTGCTGGGCAAGGGCGGCGCGGTGGGCCGGCGGCTGGATTTCCTGATGCAGGAACTCAATCGTGAGGCCAACACGCTGGGCTCCAAGTCGGTGGACGCTGAGACCACGGCGGTGTCGGTGGAGATGAAGGTGCTCATCGAGCAGATGCGCGAACAAATTCAGAATGTGGAATAAAACGACTCATGAGTGATACCCCCGTACCCGGCATCCTGTTCATCGTCTCCGCACCGTCCGGAGCCGGTAAGACCAGCCTGCTGAAACAGCTGATTCCGGCCGACGACCGGCTGGCGCTGTCGGTCTCCCATACCACCCGCGCCATGCGGCCGGGGGAAGCGGACGGTGTGCATTACCATTTTGTCGACGTGGCCACCTTCCAGGGCATGGTGGGCGAGGCGGCGTTTTTGGAGCACGCCCAGGTGTTCGACAATTACTACGGCACGGCGGAATCGGGCGTGCGGGCCCAGCTGGCGGCCGGCCAGGACGTGGTGCTGGAGATCGACTGGCAGGGGGCCCGCCAGGTGCGCCGGCGTTTCCCGGATGCGGTGTCCATTTTCGTGGCACCGCCGTCCATCGAGGCCCTGCGCGAGCGGCTCGGCGGTCGCGGCACCGACAGCGATCAGATCATCGAGCGACGCATGCGCGACGCGCGCAGCGAGCTGTCGCATTTTTCCGAGTACGACTATCTGGTGGTCAACGACGATTTCGACACCGCGCTGGCCGAATTGGGCGCCATCGTGACCGCCGAACGGCTGCGTGAGCCGCGCCAGGCGCAGCGCCACCAGGGCGCCCTGGCGGGGATGCTCGGCTGAAGCCCTTGGAGATTGGGCGCCGAGGCCCTAAAATAGATCGTTACCGAAACGCATTCGATTCCCTCCGGAGTTCCAGCTAGCCATGGCCCGTATTACCGTCGAAGACTGTCTGCACAACGTCGATAACCGATTTGACCTGGTGTTGCTTGCCACCAAGCGCGCCCGTCAGCTCGCCCGTGGCGTCGATCCGTTGCTGCCCTGGGAAAACGACAAGGTCACCGTGATGGCGCTGCGCGAAATCGCCGACGGCCTGGTGAACCACGAGTCGGTGGCCGAGCCTGTGGTCGAGGAAGAATCCATCGACGACGAGCTGGCTGCCGCCCTGGCCGGTGAACTGCGCGCCAATCTGCCTGCCGACGACGTGTGAGACGGCCCGGGCGCATTTACGCCCGCGTCACAATGCTTCGGGGGACTGCTACAGGGGTAAGGCCAGGTGCCACACCAGAGCGCTGATTCCGTGTCCGCCTATCCCGAGGTGAGTTCCCCCGAGACCGCCTCCGACGGCACCCGCTATCTGATCAGCGATCTGTGCCTGTACCTGGAGTCCTACCTGCCCCAGGAGCAGGTGCGCGACGTCTATCGTGCCTATTTGTTCGGCGCCGAGGCCCACGAGGGCCAGAAGCGCATGTCCGGCGAACCCTACATCTACCACCCGGTGGCGGTGGCGCGCATCCTGGCCGGCATGCGCATGGATCACAAGTGCCTGATGGCGGCGATCCTGCACGATGTCATCGAGGACACCGAGACCGCCAAGGAGCAGATCACCGAGAAGTTCGACACCGAGATTGCCGAACTGGTGGACGGGGTTTCCAAGCTCACTGCCATCAACTTCCGCTCCAAGGCCGAGGCGCAGGCGGAAAACTTTCGCAAGATGATGCTGGCCATGACCCGGGACATCCGGGTCATCATGATCAAGCTGGCCGACCGGCTGCACAATATGCGCACCCTGGGTGTGATGCGGCCGGACAAGGCGCGACGTATCGCCCGCGAGACCCTGGAGATCTACGCGCCCATCGCCAATCGGTTGGGTATCAACAGCATCCGCCTTGAGCTCGAAGACCTGTGCATGCAGGCCTATTGGCCGTGGCGCCACCGTATCCTGGGTGACGCCCTCAAGCGTTTGCGGGGCAACCGCCGCGAGGTGGTCGGGCAGATCGAGGAATCGCTGGCAGCACGGTTGAAGAACGAACATTTTTCCGCCGAGATCTACGGCCGGGAAAAACATGTCTACAGCGTCTATCGCAAGATGCGCGACAAGCACCTGCCGCTGTCCGAGTTGGCCGATGTGTTCGCGTTCCGGGTGATCGTCGATTCGGTGGACACCTGTTATCGGGTGTTGGGCGTGATGCATAACCTGTACAAGCCGCGCCCGGGTCGGTTCAAGGATTACATCGCCATTCCCAAGGCCAACGGCTATCAGTCGTTGCACACGGTGCTGTTCGGGCCGCACGGCATCCCCATCGAGATCCAGATCCGCACCACCGAGATGCATCGCGTTGCCGAAGAGGGCATCGCCGCGCACTGGCAGTACAAGGTGAGCGGTGACGAGGCCCGCACTCCGGACGCTGCCGCCGAATGGCTGCGCAACCTGCTGGAGCTGCAAAAGGGCTCCGGCGATTCCCAGGAGTTTCTGGAACACGTCAAGGTGGACCTGTATCCGGACGAGGTCTATGTGTTCACACCGCGCGGCAAGATCATGGTGCTGCCCAAGGGCGCGACCGTGATCGACTTTGCCTACGCGGTGCACTCGGACGTCGGCAACCAGTGTGTGGCGGCGCGGGTCGAGCGACGCTTGGCGCCGCTACGGACCGAGCTGTTCAACGGTCAGACGGTGGAGATCATCACCAAGCCGGATGCGCGGCCCAACCCGTCGTGGTTGAACTTTGTGGTGACCGGCAAGGCCCGCGCCAGCATCCGCAGCTACCTGAAGAACCTGGAAAGCCGCGAGGCCGAAGAGCTTGGTGCTCGGCTGTTGTCCATGGAGCTGGAGCGCCATGAACGTACCCTCGATTCCTTGACCGAGGACGAGAAGGCCGGGCTGTTGCAGGCGCTCGATTGCGCCAGTTTCGACCATCTGTTGGCCGAGATCGGGCTGGGCAACCGTATGGCCAAACTGGTGGCCCGCACGGTGGTCGGACAAGGGCCGGGGGATGCCGAATCCACACCGGGCCAGCAGGCCGGCTCACTGACCATCACCGGTACCGAGGGCATGGTGGTGGGCTTCGCCAAGTGTTGCGGGCCGATCCCGGGCGATCCGGTGGTGGCGGTATTCACTTCGGGTAAAGGTGTGGTGGTCCATCATCGCGACTGCCGTAACCTGGGGGACTTCCGCAAACACGGTCAGGCCTGGGTGGACGTGCATTGGTCGCAGGACGTGGTCGGCGAGTACGCCACCTCGGTACGGGTGGATGCCGGCAACCAACGGGGCATGCTGGCCACGGTGGCGTCGGCGATCGCGGCCGAGGGCTCCAACATCGAGGACGTCCGCTCGGAAGAGCGCGACGGTCTCAGCTCCAGTCTGCGCTTTGTGATCGCCGTGAAGGACCGCACCCATCTGGCCCGGATCATGCGGCGGGTCAAGGCTCTGCCCACGGTGATGCGGATTTCCCGGGTCATCGGCTGACACACCGCCGCTGGCCGTCGTCGGTCAGGCCAGGTAGCGCGCTTCCCAGCGCTTGAACTGTGCATACACGGCGTCGCAATAGCTCGCCTTGTCGTCGAAGTCCAACGGATCAAAGGCGTCGAACACATGGTAGTTGGCGCGGTTGTTGGGGCTGTTCAGAAAGTGCCAGATCTTCAGCGGCAGAATCTCATCGTTGCGCCAGTGGAACTGCCATTGGGCTTCGTAGTGGATGAACACCGGTACGATGGGAATGCCGGTGCGCAGCGAGATGTCGAACACGCCGTGGCGGAAACGATCGTGCAGACGGATGTTCTTTACGCCACCTTCGGGGTAGAGCGCGACATTGTGGCCGTCGGCCAACGCCCGGGCGATGTCGCTGGCGGCGCGGGCACGGTCGTCCTTGTCCTCGCGCCGCACGAACAGGGTCCCGGCGGCGACCGTGATACGACCCGTAGCCCACCAGTCCTTGACCTCGATCTTGGCCAGACTGCTGACGTCGAACAGCGCGGGGATGCCGATATCCTCGAACGCGGAAGGATGGTTGGCGATCATCAGGTAGCGGTCGGGCAGCGGCCGCGTCAGGTGTTGGTGGAGTCGCAGGTCCACGTTCAAGGCACGGACGAACTGGCGGCACCATGCGCGGAAAAGCCAACGGTAAAGGCGGCTGTCATGTAATGGGGCAATCCAGCTCAATCCGTACAGGAAGGTCGTGAATACGGTCAGTTCCAGCCACTGCAGGGTCAACCACAGTGTGCGTAGGATCAGGTGGCTCATGTCTCAAGCCTAGCCTACCGGCGGCCGAAAAGGGCTATAAGGGCGTACTGCAACCAGTGGGGTTGCCGGACGGTCTATAGTAAAAAGCAGGCTTGGTAAGGAGCGTTCGCCCATGGCATCCAAAGTCGGGTGGTTTGGGCGGTTGATGGCCGAGTGGCTGACACGGGAAGGACCGCCACCGCCAGTGCCGCCATGTGATTTCGATCGTTTGCGTCATGAATTGCGCCCAGGTGACGTGATCCTGGTGGAGGGGAGCAGCCGTATCGCCGACGTAATCGGCAAGATCACCCAAAGCCCCTGGACCCATTCGGCGCTCTACGTCGGTCGTCGCTATGACGTGGAAGACCCCGAGGTTCGTGCGCTGATTGGCGAGCACTTCGACGGCGACCCGCAGGAACAGGTGGTGATCGAGGCCCTACTGGGCAAAGGCACCATCGTCACTGCGCTATCGAGCTACGAGCAAAAACACCTACGCATCTGTCGGCCCGAAGGACTGTCTCACGGCGATGCCCAGTTGGTGATCGCCCATGCCGCCCGGCATCTGGGCTGGGATTACGACATCCGGCAGATACTGGATCTGGCGCGCTTCTTTTTTCCGTGGACCTTCCTGCCCAGGCGCTGGCGTTCCAGCCTGTTCCAGCACAATGCCGGTGACGCCACCCGCACGGTCTGTTCGACCCTGCTTGCCGAGTCGTTCGGGGAAGTGAACTTTCCCATCCGGCCCTTCATAGATCGTGATGCCGACGGCAGCGTGCGTTTTTTCAAGCGTAATCCGCGCCTGTTCACGCCGCGGGACTTCGACTACTCGCCATACTTCAGCATCATCAAGTACCCGTTTCTGGGCGTCAGCGACCTGAGTCTGTATCGCCGTCTGCCCTGGGGGAGCGACGAGGTGCTGTACAACGACGAAGAGGACAGCTTCGTGCCGGCCGAACCGCTGGTGCCCAACGTCCCGCCCGAACCCGCGACCGCCGCGCCGGTCGCGCTGCACGACGCGAGCACAGGCAAGGGCCAGGGGGCGCAGGGCGGGCCGGTATTTTTTCGCCGATTTCGGGAGGGTTGAGCTATGTGGTGGATCAATCTGCTGATCGTGGTGGCGGTGGTGTGGGCGCTGGCCTACTGGGGCGGTGGCGCCGTGGCCTGGGCGAGCGCGTTGTTCGTCGGGTTGCTGTGGCTGACGGTTGCGGCCAGCCTGTCGGCTTGGCTTCTGGTGCCGCTGTGGCTGGTGGGCGGCCTGCTGGTGGTGGCATTGGGGGTGCCGGCGGTGCGCAGTCGCTGGATAACCGGGCCGTTGCTGAAGCAGTTTCGGCGTGTGATGCCCCCCATGTCAGACACCGAACGGGAGGCCCTGGAGGCGGGCACGGTCTGGTGGGACGCGCAGTTGTTCAGTGGCCGGCCCGACTGGTCCAAACTGCTGGCCACCCCCAAGCCGAGCCTGACGGACGAGGAACGGGCGTTTCTCGACTGGCCGGTGGAGGAACTGTGCCGTCTGGCGGACGACTGGCGCATCACCCACCAGGACCGGGACCTGCCGGCGGAGGCCTGGGACTACATCAAGGCACAGCGCTTCTTCGGCATGATCATCCCCAAACGGTACGGCGGGCTCGGCTTTTCGCCCTATGCCCATTCCCAGGTGGTGATGAAGCTGGCCAGCCGGTCGGTTACCGCGGCGGTGACGGTGATGGTGCCCAACTCGCTGGGCCCAGGCGAACTGTTGCACCGCTACGGTACCCAGGCGCAGAAGGACTATTATCTGCCGCGCCTGGCCGCCGGTGAAGAGATCCCTTGTTTCGCCCTGACCGGTCCCAACGCCGGCAGCGATGCCGGCGCCATCCCCGATCACGGCGAGGTGTGCTACGGCGACTGGCAGGGCGAACAGGTGCTTGGCGTGCGGCTCAACTGGGACAAGCGCTATATCACCCTGGGTCCGGTCGCCACCCTGATCGGTCTGGCGTTCAAGCTCTACGATCCTGACCACCTGCTGGGCGATCAGGTGGAGCGCGGCGTGACCCTGGCGCTGGTGCCGCGCGATACGCCCGGGGTGCGGATCGGCGATCGCCATGTGCCCTTGGACATCCCGTTCCAGAATGGCCCCAACCAGGGGCAGGACGTGTTTGTTCCCCTCAGTCAGCTGATTGGCGGGGAGCAGTACATCGGCCAGGGTTGGCGCATGCTGGTGGAGTGTCTGGCCGAAGGGCGCGGCGTGTCGCTGCCGGCGCTGAGCGTCGGTGCGGGCAAGACCGCCAGTCGCTTTACCGGCGCCTATGCGGCGGTGCGCAAGCAGTTCGGCACCCGCATCGGCGACTTCGAGGGCGTGCAGGAGTCCCTGGCCCGCATTGCCGGTCTCACCTACCAGATGGACGCCGCCCGTGAGCTGACCCTGGCCGCCCTTGGGCTGGGCGAGCGACCGTCGGTGGTATCGGCCATCGTGAAGTACCATCTGACCGAAAAGTATCGCCAGGTGATCAACGACGCCATGGACGTGCAGGGCGGCAGCGGCATCTGTCTGGGGCCGTCAAACCTGATTGGCCGCGCCTACCAGGCGATCCCCATCGCCATCACGGTGGAGGGCGCCAACATCCTCACCCGCAGCATGATCATCTTCGGTCAGGGGGCGATCCGTTGTCATCCGTGGGTGCTGCGCGAGTTCGCCGCCGCCCAGGATCCGGTGCCCGAACGGGCGCTGCAGGCCTTCGACCGGGCCCTGTTCGGTCACATCGGCTTCATTTTCCGCAATCTGGCGCGCAGCCTGTTTCTGGGGCTGACCCGTGGGCGTCTGGCCCTGGCGCCGGTCAAGGGGCCCTCACGGCGTTACTTCCAGCGCATGGCATGGATGAGCGCGGCCTTCGCGGTATGCGCCGATGCCGCCATGATCACACTGGGGGGGGCGCTCAAGCGCAAGGAGCGGCTGTCGGCCCGGTTGGGCGACGTGTTGAGCGAGCTGTACCTGATGTCTGCGGTGCTCAAGCGCTTCGAGGACGACGGCCGTCCCGAGGCCGATCTGCCTCTGCTACGCTGGGCCTGCGATCGTTCGCTGTATTGCATGCAGGAGAGCTTGTCCCTGCTGCTTGCGAATCTACCGTCGCGGCCATTGGCCTGGGTGCTGCGGTTGTTCGTGTTTCCCTCCGGTCGTCCTTATACCGAGATCAGCGACCGACTCAGCGCCAGCGCGGCACGGTTGCTACTACGGCCATCGGAGGCGCGTGATCGCTTGACCCGCGGCATCTACGCACCGCTGGACGAGACCACGCGCCAGGGTCAGCTGGAAGCGGGCTTCGTGCTCAGTAGCGAGGTAGCGCCCATTGAAAAGACCCTGCGTCAGGCGCGCCGTGCCGGCGTCATCGACGGGCAGACCCGCGTGGAACTGGCCCATAGCGCCTGCCAAGCCGGATTGATCAGTGCCGAGGAACGGGACGCAGTGGCCCGTATGGATGCGCTGCGCAGCGGCATCGTCGCGGTGGATAGCTTTGCCGATTACGGCCGCCGGGTGCTACTGGACACGGATAACGCGAAACCTTCCGCCTATGCCATCAATTAACAGGATGTCTCCATGAACAACCGCCGTAACCTCAAGGGCAATGCCGTGTATGTCGTGGATGGTGCCCGTACCCCCTTCCTCAAGGCACGCGGTGGGCCTGGGCCTTTTCACGCCAGCGATCTGGCCGTCGCCGCGGCGCAGGCGGTGATGATGCGCTCGCCCGTCGATCCGCCGGAACTGGACCATGTGATCTTCGGTTGCGTCTCCAGTGGGCCGGACGAAGCCAACATCGCCAGGGTGGTGGCGCTGCGCATCGGCTGCGGCGAGCGGGTGCCGGCCTACACGGTACAGCGGAACTGCGCGTCGGGTATGCAGGCCATCGATAGCGCCGCGCTGGAGATCGCCACGGGTCGTGCGGACCTGATCCTGGCGGGGGGTACCGAGGCGATGAGCCATCATCCGGTGTTGTGGTCCGAACCGATGGTGGCTTGGCTCGGTGCCTGGTCCGCGGCGCGTAGCTTCGGCGAACGTATGAAGGTACTGGGGCGGATACGCCCGGGGCTGCTCAAGCCGGTGATCGGGCTGCTGCGGGGCTTGACCGATCCGGTGGTGGGCTTGTCCATGGGACAGACCGCGGAAAACCTGGCAACCCGTTTCGACATCAGCCGTGGCGCCATGGATGCCTACGCGGTGCGCAGCCACCAACGGCTGGCGGCGGCCATCGAGGAAGGGCGGTTGGACGAGGTGGTCGCCCTGTTCGATGCCAAGGGTAATGCCTATCGCAGCGACGATGGTGTCCGGCCGGATTCCTCACCGGACAAGCTGGCGCGCCTGAAGCCGGTGTTCGACCGACCGGACGGACGTGTCACCGCCGGCAACAGCGCCCAGATCACCGACGGCGCGGCCTGCCTGCTGCTGGCATCGGACAAGGCGGTGGAGCGCCATGGGTTGACCGTGCTGGGTCGGGTGGTGGACACCGAATGGGCGGGGCTGGACCCGGCGCAGATGGGCCTGGGGCCGGTGCATGCCATGGCGCCGTTGATGAAGCGCCATCGCCTGGCCACCGAGGACATCGACTTCTGGGAAATCAACGAGGCGTTTGCCGCGCAGGTCCTGGCCTGTGAGATCGCCTGGTCGGACGACGCCTACTGCCGCGAACAACTCGGCCTGAGCGGCGCCATGGCACCGATCCCGGGTGATCGTCTGAACGTGGACGGTGGCGGCATCAGCCTGGGTCACCCGGTGGGCGCCAGCGGCGCGCGTATCGTGTTGCATGTGCTCAAGGTGTTGCAACAACAAGGGGGGCGGCGCGGCATGGCCAGCCTGTGCATCGGCGGTGGCCAGGGTGGCGCCGTACTGGTTGAAACCGTGGAGACCGGGGCATGAGCAGCCATTTCACATTGATCTTGGATGAGGCAGGCACCGCTTGGTTGACCTTCGATATGGCCGACAGTCCGGTCAACGTACTCAGCCAGGAGACCCTGGATGCCCTCGGCGAACAGATCGGCGTGGTGGAAGAGCAGGGTGCCAAGGCACTGGTGATCCGCTCCGCGAAGCGGGGCGGTTTCATCGCCGGTGCCAACGTGAAGGCCTTTGCCGGTCAGGACGACGCCGATCAGGTACGGGCCATGATTGTCGATGTGCATCAGTTGTTCGAACGCATCGAACGCCTGCCCATGCCCACCGTGGCGTTGATCGACGGGCATTGCCTGGGGGGCGGCCTGGAGCTGGCGTTGGCCTGTGACTATCGCGTCGCCTGTGACGACCCGGCAACGCGCATCGGCTTTCCGGAAGTGCGTCTGGGCATCTTTCCCGGATTCGGCGGATCGGTGCGCGCGCTGCGGGTATTGGGCGACGTGCAGGCGTTGCAGGTGATGCTCGGTGGGCGCACCTTCAGCGCCCGGGCGGCGCGCAATGTGGGGCTGGTGGATCGTGCCGTGCCGCGTCGTCAGCTGGACAACACGGTTGCCGCACTGCTGCGGGATCGGCCGCCGCTGCGGCAGGCGGGCACCATCGAACGGTTGCCATCGCTGCCGCCCGTGCGGCCGTTGTTGGCCTGGTGGCTGCATCGCAGTGTGGAAAAGCGGGCGCCACGCAAACACTACCCGGCGCCACATGCGCTCATCGACCACTGGGCGAAACACGCCCGGGACGAAGCCGCCCTTTACCGTAGCGAGGCGGACCGGGTATCCCGATTGCTGGTCGGCGACACGGCGCAGAATCTGATCCGTGTGTTTCTGTTACAGGAACAGTTGAAGGGGTTGGCCCAGCGGGGCGACGGTGCGCCGATCAAGCGGGTGCATGTGATCGGTGCCGGGGTGATGGGCGGCGACATCGCTGCGTGGTGCGCGTTGCGCGGTCTTCAGGTGACCCTGCAGGACATGAGCCTGGAGCAACTCGGACGTGCGATGTCCCGCGCCGGCAGGTTGTTCAAGGACAAGCTCAAGGACCGCTATGCCGTGCAACAGGCCAAGGACAGATTGATCGCCGATCCTGCCGGTCACGCGGTGCCGCAGGCGGATCTGGTGCTGGAGGCGATCGTGGAGCGCGCCGACGCCAAACAGGGGCTGTTCCGCGATCTTGAACCACGCATGAAGCCCGATGCCGTGCTGGCGACCAACACTTCCAGTATCCCGTTGGAGGTGCTGGCCGAAGCATTGGTCGATCCGGGGCGCCTGGTGGGGCTGCACTTTTTCAACCCGGTGGCCAAGATGCAGTTGGTCGAGGTGGTGACCCACCCGCGGCTCGACGAACAGGTCAAGGCCCGTGCGCTGGGCTTGGTGAAGGCTATCGGCAAGCTGCCCCTGCCGGTCCGCAGCGCGCCGGGCTTTCTGGTCAACCGGGTGCTGATGCCCTACCTGATGGAGGCGGTCGCGCTGTTGCAGGAGGGGGTTCCGGCGGTGTTGGTGGATCGCGCCGCGGTGGACTTCGGTATGCCGATGGGGCCGATCGAACTGGCAGACACGGTGGGTCTGGATATCTGTCAGTTCGTTGCCGAGGAGCTCGCGGAACAGTTGCACAGCGAGGTACCGCCGGTGTTGCGTGAGCACGTCGCTGCCGGACACCTGGGGCGCAAGAGTGGTGAGGGGTTCTATGTGTGGCACAACGGCAAGCCGAAAAAGCCGTCGCCCCCGCGCGGCTATATGGCTCCCCATGACCTGGCCGATCGCATGATGCTGCGCATGATCAATGAGGCGGTCGGCTGCTTACGCGAAGAGGTGGTGGCGTCGGCCGACCGGTTGGACGCCGGAGTGGTGTACGGCACCGGCTTCGCGCCGTTCCGCGGCGGCCCCATGCACTATGTGCAGAGCCAGGGGGCCAAGGTGTTGGAGAACAAGCTGGCCAGCCTGGCGCAGCGTCATGGCGATCGTTTCATCGCCGATCCGGGCTGGGGGCAATCGGTCTGACAGGGGGCTTTTCGATGGCACAGGGACTGGGGTTCATCGGATTGGATCGGGTGCAGCGGCTGGACTCCTTGTTCGCCGAACGGGTGAGCGAGTCGCCGGATCGTCCGGCCTACCGCTGCTTCGACGCCGCGAGCAATACCTGGATCGAACGCAGTTGGCGGGAAACCGCGGTGCAGGTGGCGCGCTGGCAGGCGGCCATGACCAACCTCGGCCTGGCGGTCGGCGATCGCGTCGCCATCATGTGCAGCAACAGCTGGGAATGGGTGATCTTCGATCAGGCGGCGCTCGGGCTGGGTCTGGTGGTGGTGCCGGTGTACACCAACGACCGCCCGGACAACCTGGCGTGGATTCTGGAAAATGCCGGCGCGCGTCTGCTGGTGGTCGAGGAGCAGGCCCACTGGGAATCCTTGCAGCGTTGCGCCGCGCTGGACCAGTTGACCGCGGTGGTCAGCCTTACCGCGGTTTCCGGCGGCGGGGCCCGCCAGCCGGTCGCCCTGGACGCTTGGTTGCCGGCGCTCGGCGACCCGCTGCAGACCCGTGGTGGCGATCCGGATGAACTGGCCAGCATCGTCTATACCTCCGGTACCACGGGGCGCCCCAAGGGTGTGATGCTCAGTCATCGCAACATCCTGTTCAACGTCGACGCCGCGTTGCAGTTGTATCCGGTGGGGCCGGACGATGTGTTCCTGTCCTTTCTGCCCTTGTCCCACACCTTCGAGCGTACGGTGGGTTACTACCTGCCGATGTCCGCCGGTGCCGCCATCGCCTATAGCCGTGGCGTACCCCAGTTGGCGGAGGACCTGCAGTTGCTGCAGCCGACCTTGATGATCGCCGTGCCGCGCATCTTCGAGCGCATCTATGGCCGCATCCAGGCGGGGCTGGCGGAGGCGTCACCGATCAAACGGGCCTTGTTCAATGCCGCCGCCCGTGCCGGTTGGCGACGTTTTGAATACGACCAGGGGCGTCGCGGTTGGCATCCGGGACTGGTGTGGCAGCCACTGCTCGACCGCCTGGTGGGCGCCAAGGTGCGTGCACGACTCGGTGGCCGGCTGCGCTACACGGTGTCCGGTGGTGCTGCCTTGTCGCCGGCCATCGCGCAAACCTTCATCGGGCTGGGCGTGGTGATCTGCCAGGGCTACGGACTGACCGAAACCAGTCCGGTCATCAGCGGCAATACGCTGGGAGACAACCGCCCGGAGACCGTCGGCACGCCGTTGCCCGGCGTGGCGGTGCGCGTGGCCGACGACGCGGAGTTGCTCACCCGTAGTCCTTGCGTGATGCGCGGCTACTGGCAGGACGCCCCGGCGACGGCGGCGGTCATCGACGCCGACGGCTGGCTGCATACCGGTGATCGTGCCGCCATCGGTCCTGACGGCCACATCACCATCACCGGGCGTCTGAAGGAGATCGTGGTGCTTGCCAACGGCGAGAAGATTCCGCCAGGTGACATGGAGACCGCCATCGCCCTGGACCCGTTGTTCGATCAGGTGATGGTGACCGGCGAGGGGCGGCCCTACCTGGGGGCGCTGTTGGTAGCGGAGATGACCGCCTATCGCGCCTGGTTGAAGGCCCGTGGGCTGAACCCGGACGATCCGGCCTGCGATACGGATCCGGCGGTACAGGAGGCCCTGGTCGCCAGGGTGGCCGCCCGGTTGCACGATTTTCCCGGTTACGCGCGGGTCTATCGGGTAGCGGTCATCCGTGACGCCTGGACGGTGGAAAACGGCTTGTTGACGCCGACATTGAAATTGCGCCGGGCCAAGGTCTTGGCGGCGCATCAGGCCGAATACGAAGGGCTGTACGCCGGCCACGCTTGAGACGGACTTTCCTCTTGCCCCCGGGCTGGCACAATAGGCGCCCCGTTCAACTGCCCGGAGTCCCTTGCATGGCACGCCAAATCATCCGTACCGATCTCGCCCCCCAGGCCATCGGCACCTATTCCCAGGCCGTCAGGGTCGGCAACACCGTGTATCTGTCCGGTCAGATCCCGTTGGTGCCGGACACCATGGAACTGGTCGACGGCGACATGGCGGCCCAGATCCGCCGCGTGTTCGACAACCTGCAGGCGGTAGCCCGTGCCGCCGGCGGCAGTCTGGAGGACATGGCCAAGTTGAACATCTTTCTGACCGATCTCGGGCACTTCGCGCTGGTCAATCAGGTCATGGCCGAGTATTTCACCGAGCCGTATCCGGCGCGGGCCGCCATCGGCGTGGCCGCCCTGCCCAAGGGTGCACAGGTGGAGATGGACGGCGTGCTGGAGCTTGGCGACTGATCCGGTGCCACGCGCCGGCGCGGCGGCTCACCACATCAGGTCGTCCGGTACCTGGTAGTCGGCATAGGGATCGTCCGCGTCGGCCGGCGCGTCGGCGTTGCGCGGCATCACCGCGGCGGGATCGCGCTGGCGGATCTTGTCCGCGGTATCGGCGGAGACCACCTCGTAACGGTCGCCGCTGCGTACGATGTCCATGCGGCCATTGGCCAGCGCGGCCTGGATTTTTGCGGTGACCGCCAGCTTGCGCACCTTGTTCGCGTCGGTGAAGTGATAATCGATGTCCGCGCCGTCGCGGTCGACGCGGTGTTGGTCGACCATCTGCTTCACCTGCGCTGCCACGGCCTTGTGCTGGGTCTTTGCCTTGCGCCGGGCTTCCAACTCCCGGTCGTGGGCCGCCTTGGCTGCCTGGGCCTGTTTGGCCGCCTTGGCGCTCTCGCTGAGCGGCTGAGTGCTCTTGCCCTTTTTCTTGCCGCGTTTGGGCGGTGCCTTGCCGGCCTTGGCCTTCTTCGCCTGTTTGGCGTCGACAAGCCCTGCCTTGAGCAGTTGATCCTGTAACGAGTTGGCCATGCAGGGTCCTGTGACGAGCCTGTGCGTGTGATAGCCGGCCATTGTCCGTGAGCCTGGTCCCGGGCACAAACCCGACGGTGTGTCAGGGTACGTCGATGTGTGACGGCTGGGTGGCCTGGAAGCCGTCGCGGGGGTCGGTAGCGGTGCAGAAGCGGAAGCTGTTCACGTCCACGTGACGTTTCAGCACCACGTCGAGCAACAGGGTTTCGTTGCCCCGGATCAGGTCGTCGACTCGCAGCTCGGCGCTGCGGAATTCCGCCGGGCTGTAATGGACAAAGCCCGCGCTGGGGCGGGCCACCACGCGAAACCCCAGCTTGCCGTCGCGGGTCTTGGTCATGCGGGAGGCGTTCAGATAATAGGTGAGCTGGTTGCGGTTCACGCGATTCTTCTGCTTGTCGACGAAGAAGCCCTTGGGCAGACGGTCGGGCTGGCATTCCTCGCCGGCCAACAGATAGAGGTCGTAGTCGGTGAGTTCGCGGCCCTGGTCGTCGCTCACCCGTACCACCACCTGTGCATAGGTGCTGCGGGTCTGCACCAGGGCGGTCCGGTTGCGCATTTCCTGGGTCAGGATTGCATAGTCATCGGCGGTGCGTACCGCAAGGGCGTCCAGCACCGCGCGTACCACCGGTCGTCCGGTGTCATCGTCGGCGCCGACCGAACGCATGATGCCCATCTTCTCGCCGGAATGACTGCACTTGGGCAGCACTTCGAAGGCGCATGGGGGACTGGTGCGCAGCCCTTGGGCGTCGGCAACCAGCGGATGCGCCTGGCGTTGCTGGTCGCCGTCGGTGTATCCATAGGCGGGCAGGGTGATGTCCTGCTGCAACGTGATGTGGCGATAGTTCATGTTTGCGGCCGCCACCCGCACCACCCCGTCCGAGCCGGCCTCACCGGTGTACGAGTTGAGGTGGTCGTAGAGCTTCTTGTCGATGCCCTCGCCGGTGATGACCACCGGATACAGGCTTTTGGCCGGTGGGTCGAAGTCCAGCCAGGCCTGATTGAGTTCGCGCTGACCGCGGCTGCCCAGTTCCAACCAGTCGAGCACGCCTTGCCCGGGTTCCACGCCCGCCCACCAGGCCTTGAGTCGGCCGACACGCTGCTTGCCCAGCTGCGCCAGGGCCGAGCCGTGATTGGCCGGGGCGAGCATGATCAGGTGCCGTAGCGGTGGTTTCCTCAGGCCCCTTGCGCCCCGGTAATAGCGATACAGCCACTCGCGGATCACCGGCCCGCCAGTGGAATGGGTGATGCAGGAGAATTCGCCGTCGCCCACCAGATCCCGGCGCGCCTGCTCGAAGGCCCGGGCGATGTCCGGCACCGTCACTTCGTCGTGGAAGCTGATGTAGCGCCCCAGGTGGGCATGGGTCACATCCAGCCCGAGGTCGTCCCCGGCGGCGTTGCACAGGGCGGCGGGCAGATCGCCGTAGGTGTCGGTGTGGGTGACGCTCCAGCCGTGGACGAACAGCAATTTCATGACGACTCCCTGATGATCGGACGGTTCACCCCTGGACGGTCACCGTGACCTGTCGCTGATGGGGATGGGTGCGATGCTCGTAAAGGTAGACCCCTTGCCAGGTGCCCAGGGCGCAGCGGCCGCCAGTTACCGGCACCGTCAGGTCCATATTAGTGAGGATGGACCGCACATGGGCGGGCATGTCGTCCGCGCCTTCGTCCTGATGTTCGAACATCGGGGCGCCGTCCGGGACCAGCCGTACCAGGAAGGTTTCCAGGTCCGAGCGTACCGTCGGGTCGGCGTTCTCACACAGGATCAATGAGGCACTGGTGTGGTGGACGAAGACATGGGCCAGGCCGACGTCGACGCCACTTTGCTGAACCGCGCGCTGGATATGATCGGTGATCGGGTAGGTGCCGCGACCCCGGGTGGCGATGGTGAAAACCTGTTGCTTGCTCATGGCGCTATTCTGGCCCGTCGCCGGCCTTGCTCCAACCGTGGGCTTTGATCTGAGCGCGGCAGCCCGTATGCTGCGGTCATTTCGTTCTCGGGATGTTCCCTTGCAACCGGTCGCCGACAGCCTCGACAACACGCCCGTCACCGCCTTGAAAGGGGTGGGGCCGAAAAGCGCCGAGCGCCTTGAGCGATTGGGCATCCACAGCGTGCAGGACATCCTGTTCCATCTGCCGTTGCGCTACCAGGATCGTACCCGGGTGGTGCCTATCGGCTCAGTGCGACTGGGCGATCAGGCGGTGGTCGAGGGGGACATCGATGCCGCCGAGATCCGTTTTGGCAAGCGGCGTTCGCTGCTGGTGCATCTGTCGGACGGCACCGGTCGCCTGGTGCTGAGATTCTTCCATTTCTCTGCGGCGCAAAAGGCCGCCTTGGCCAAGGGCGTACGGCTGCGTTGCTTTGGCGAGGTGCGCAATGGCCCGGCCAGCTATGAGTTGGTCCATCCCGAATACGAGGCCGTCGGGCTGGGCGATGCACCACCGCCCGAGCAAAGCCTCACGCCGATCTACCCCACCACGGAAGGCATGCATCAATTGACCTGGCGGGACCTGACCGAAAAGGCATTGGGGCTGCTGGGTAAGGATCCGGACGCCCTGCGTGAGTGGCTGCCGGAGCCGGTGCGACAACGCTACCGCTTGCCGGCACTGGGTCAGGCTTTGTTGCAGGTCCACCGGCCGCCGCCGGCAATGGGTGCGGCGCTGATGTCGGATGCCGGACACCCGGCCCAACACCGGCTGGCCTTCGAGGAGCTGCTTGCACATCAATTGAGCCTGCGCGTGATGCGTGCCCGTGCCCGTAAAGTGCCGGCGCCGCCGCTGGTGGGGGACGGCGAACTGTGTGCGCGGCTGCGCGCCAATCTGCCCTTTATGCTGACCGCTGCTCAGGCGCGGGTGCTGGGGCAGATCGAACAGGACCTGGCGAACGACCATCCGATGCTGCGACTGGTTCAGGGTGATGTCGGCTCCGGCAAGACCGTGGTGGCCGCATTGGCCGCCCTGCATGCCATTGAGGCCGGCCATCAGGTCGCGCTGATGGCCCCCACCGAGTTGTTGGCGGAACAGCATCGGCTGAACTTCGAGGCCTGGCTCGAACCGCTGGGTATCGAAGTGGGTTGGTTGTCGGGACGGCACAAGGGCAAGACCCGTGCGGGCATCCTCGAACGGCTGAACCGCGGTGAGTTGTCCATCGTGGTGGGTACTCACGCGCTGTTCCAGGACGACGTGGCCTTTGCCGCGCTGGGGCTGGTGATCGTCGACGAACAGCATCGCTTTGGTGTGCACCAACGGCTGGCGCTGCGCGAAAAGGGCAGCGGCGACGCCGTGCCGCACCAGTTGATCATGACCGCGACGCCCATCCCGCGGACCCTGGCGATGACTGCCTACGCGGATCTGGATCTGTCGGTGATCGACGAACTGCCGCCGGGTCGCACGCCCGTGCAGACCGTGGTGTTGGCTGACAGTCGCCGCGACGAGGTGGTGGCCCACGTGGAGCGGGCCTGCGGGGAGGGTCGCCAGGCCTATTGGGTCTGTACCTTGATCGAAGAGTCCGAGGCCTTGCAGTGTCAGGCCGCCGAAGATGCAGCCACCGAGCTGGCGGCGGCCTTGCCGACGCTGCGCATCGGGCTGGTCCATGGTCGGCTCAAGGCCAAGCAGAAGGAACAGGTGATGGCGGCCTTCAAGGCGGGCGAGTTGGATCTGCTGATCGCCACCACGGTGATCGAGGTGGGTGTGGACGTGCCCAACGCCAGCCTGATGATCATCGAAAATGCCGAACGACTGGGGCTGGCCCAGTTGCACCAGCTGCGCGGCCGCGTCGGGCGCGGCGCTGTGCACAGTCACTGCGTGCTCATGTACCACCCGCCGCTGGGCAAGGTCGCACAGCAGCGCCTAGGCGTGCTGCGCGAGAGCAACGACGGTTTCGTGGTGGCGCAGAAGGATCTGGAGATCCGCGGCCCGGGCGAGGTACTGGGGACCCGCCAGACCGGCGAGGTGCAGTTCCGTGTCGCCGACCTGTTGCGCGATCAGGCGATGGTCCCCAAGGTGCAACAGCTCGCCGACGAGTTGCTGGCGGCGCACCGTGAGGTGGTGGGCCCGTTGATCCGCCGTTGGGTCGGGCACAATGCCCGCTACGCGGATGTCTAGCGGCATGCGATAATCGCCGCCGTTTCGTTTGTCGCCCGTTGAGCGGTTGGAAGGCATTTGTCCGCATCCTGTTCCCTGTGCAATGTGCTCGAGCCGAGCTGGCGTGACGCCTCGGCCGGTCGACCGGTCGGCGTGCCGCCGCGGTTGTATCCCTGGTTGTCGGACCGCGGTTCGCTGACGGCGCGGCTGATCGCCGCTTGTCCGGGACGTTTTTCGGTGCGGTTGTTGGCGCAGGGCTGGGGGCGGCCGCTGGCCTCCGAACTGGCCGCGCTCGGGCTGCGGCGTCACGGCTTGGCGCTGATCCGCGAGGTGGAACTGCATTGCGACGGCGAGCCCTGGGTGTTCGCCCGTACCGTGATCCCGGCCGGTAGCCTCAAGGGCGGGGCGCGGCGTCTGACCCTGCTGGGCGACAAGCCCCTGGGCGCGGTGTTGTTCGCCGACCCGACCACCCGTCGCGGGCGTATGGCGCTGGCCCGTTTCGACCGGCGCCATGCGCTCTACCAGAGTGCCTGCGGCCATTGGCAACACCCGCCGCGCCGGCTTTGGGGGCGACGCACCCTGTTCTGTTATCAGGGCAAGCCGCTGCTGGTGAACGAGGTGTTCCTGCCCGATATCCCGGTGTTTCCCCGATGACTCGGACAGGACGCCGGTGGCGGGAACGCCTGGGCCACTACTGGCGGCTGATACGTGCCGATCGGCCCATCGGCATCTACCTGTTGTTGTGGCCGGCGTTGTGGGCGCTTTGGATCGCCGGTGACGGTCAGCCGACCGCCTGGGTGGTGGTGATCTTCGTGCTCGGTACGGTGTTGATGCGTTCCGCCGGGTGCGCCATCAACGACTATGCCGATCGGGACTTCGACGGCCGGGTGGCGCGCACCTGCGAGCGCCCGCTGGCCACCGGGGCCATCACCCCGCGTGAAGCCTTGGCGGTATTCGCGGTGCTGAGCCTGCTGGCCTTTGGCCTGGTGTTGACGCTCAATGCATTGACCATTGCCAACAGCTTCGTCGCGCTGGCGCTGGCGGCTCTATACCCCTTCACCAAGCGCTTCACCCATATGCCGCAGGTGGTGCTGGGCGCGGCCTTCGGCTGGGCCGTGCCTATGGCCTTCACCGCTCTGCAAGACGGCATTCCGGCGGTTGCCTGGGTGTTGTTCGGGGCGACCGTGCTGTGGGCGCTGATCTACGACACCATGTACGCCATGGTGGACCGGGATGACGACCTGAAGGTCGGCATCAAGTCCACCGCCATCCTGTTCGGCCGCCATGATCGCGCCATTATCGGCGCGCTGCAGGTCCTGATGCTGATCCTGTTGTGGTGGGTCGGGGAACTGTCCGGCCGGGGTGTTTACTACCATGTGGGATTGTTGCTTGCCGCCGGCTGGTTCGGCTATCAACAGTGGCTGATCCGCGCCCGCGACCCGGCCGCCTGCCTGCGGGCCTTTCTCAACAACCATTACCTGGGTATGACACTGTATCTGGCCTTGCTGTTGGACTACCTGCCGGCGGGCTGAAAATACAAGCCACTGATAATAATGTGGTTTTTCCCCGGCACCGTGCTTTGTGCTTGACCAGTCTGTGGGGCTGGGCTACAAACCGGCGGCTTCGGAAGAAAGTCTTTCAACAGGTAGATACGATGACGGTGGAATTGCCGCCTGGCTACAAGCCGGGTACGGACGAGGAGTACATGAGCCCGCAGCAGCTGGAATACTTCCGGCAGAAGCTGCTTGCCTGGCGTGAAGAACTGATGGTCGAGTCGCAGGAGACCATCGAGCACCTGCGGGATCAGGCCAACCAGGAGGTTGGCGACGAAGCGGACCGGGCCAACCGCGAAAGCGAGCATGGCCTTGAGCTGCGCACGCGTGATCGCTACCGCAAGCTGCTACGCAAGATCGAACAGGCGTTGGGCCGCATCGAAGACGGATCCTATGGTTACTGTGAAGACACCGGCGAAGAGATCGGTGTCCGTCGCCTGGACGCCCGTCCCATCGCCACCCTGACGGTGGACGCCCAGGAGCGCCGCGAGATGAAGGAAAAGGTCCTGGCCGACCGCTGACCCGGTATTTTCCTGGCCACGGGTCGACGGTGGCCGAGTCGACGGTGCCTGGGTCGAGGTTTCATGGGGTGCGGGCCAGTGCCCAGACAGCCACGCGAGCCGCCCCGGCCCGGCGTAACGCCTCACTGCCGGCCCAGGCCGTCGCACCCGTGGTCACTACGTCATCCACCAGCGCGACATGGCACCCCGTCGGCAGCGGGCGGCAGGTAAAGCAGCCGCGCAGGTTCCGTCGGCGTTGCTGTTTGTCCAGCCGGCGTTGGTCGGCGCTTTCGTGGGGCTTGAGCAACACGTCCGCCCGCCAGGGCACACCGAGTTTCCGTGCCAGTACCCGGGCGAGCATGGCCGCCTGGTTGAAGCCACGCTCGCGCAAGCGCCGGGCGTGCAGCGGCACCGGGACGATCAGGTCCGGGAGTTCGCAGCCGCTGGCGGCCAGATGACGGGCCAGCAACCCGCCCAGGGCGTGGGCGCAGGGGCCGGCGGCCGAGGTCTTGAGTTGTAACACCAAGCGGTCCAGGGGCGGCGCGTACAGCCAGGGGGCGATGGCCCGCTCAAAGGGCGGCGGGTGACGTTGACAGGGTCCGCACCGGGCGTCGCTGGTTTGCGGCTGGGCGCAGTTGGGGCAGTGTCGACCGGTGGCCGGCAACAGGTTTCGGCAGCCATCGCACAGCGCCAGGCCATCCGGCAAGGTGCAGCGGCCGCCGCACAGCAGGCAGGGGCCAGTGAGGCTCGATTGGATCGAAGTTAGCCACTTGTAAACCATTGAAATCCATTTCAGTTGACAGTGGTGAGGCGGGCCTTACCATGGCCGGCTGTTGCTATCAGGCAGGAAACCGCCATGAATGACAAGTCCGCCGGTGCTGCCGGTCGGGTGATCAGCGCCGCCCAGGCACGCCGTTCGGCGTCGCACATGGATATCGGCAATATCATCGCACTGTTGGTGCCCGTGCCCTTGGCGATGCTGTGGTTCGGCCTGTCGATCCTGGTTTATGCCATTCATCGTCACCACCCGAATCCGCGGGTCGGTCATTACACCCAATGGGCGGCATACCGGTTCTACGGCGTGGTCGGTGCCCTGGTGCCCATCGCGACGTTTTTTCCCGGCCACAGCGTCAAGCTGTGGTTGGTGACCTGGGCGGTCAGCGCCGCGCTGATCATTCCGTCGTCCATCTGGGCACTGATCCGCATCCGCCGCGAGCCATGGCAGGACACCGTTGTACCTGTCGTCAACGAGGACTCCCATCATGACTGACAGCGCCATCCGCCACGATTGGACGGCTGATGAGATTGAGGCACTGTTCGCGCTGCCCTTCAACGATCTGCTGTTCCGCGCCCAAACAACGCATCGGCGTCACTTCGACGCCAATCAGGTGCAGGTCAGTACCCTGCTCAGTATCAAGACCGGGGCTTGTCCGGAGGACTGCGGCTACTGCTCCCAGAGCAGCAAGTACGACACCGGCCTGGAACGGGAGAAGCTGTTGCCGTTGGACGAGGTCGTCGCGGCAGCCCAAGCGGCCAAGGCAAAGGGTTCGACACGCTTCTGCATGGGCGCGGCATGGCGTAATCCCACCGACAAGAACATGGACAAGGTGGTGGAGATGATCGGTGCGGTGCGTGATCTGGGCATGGAGACCTGCGTGACGCTCGGCATGCTCACCGCTGCGCAGGCCGGGCGTCTCAAGGACGCCGGCCTGGATTACTACAACCACAATCTGGATACCTCGCCCGAGTTCTACGGCAACGTCGTCACCACCCGCACCTTCCAGGATCGCCTGGATACCCTGGAGCATGTGCGCGGCGCTGGCATTCATGTCTGTTCCGGCGGCATCCTGGGCATGGGGGAGTCCTCCAGGGACCGGGCATCCATGCTCCGCGCTTTGGCGAACATGCCCCAGCATCCGGAATCGGTGCCGATCAACCTGCTGGTGCAGGTGGAAGGCACGCCGTTGCACGGGGCAGACAAGCTCGACGACTTGGAGTTTGTGCGCACCATCGCCGTGGCGCGCATCCTGATGCCGGCCTCCTATGTGCGTTTGTCCGCCGGGCGTACCGGGATGAGCGATGCCACCCAGGCGTTGTGCTTCCTCGCCGGTGCCAACTCGGTGTTCTACGGCGAACGCCTGCTCACCACGGAAAATCCGGGCGCGGACCACGACCAACGGCTGTTCGCACGCTTGGGCATCAACATGGAAACCCGCCCATTGGCGGCCGACAGCCAAGCCTGTTGCGGTAGCTGAGCATGGCCGATTGGGAGGCCGAGCTGGCGGCCGATCTGGCACAGCGTCGTGCCGACCGACTGTATCGCCGCCGCCTGGTCGTGGAAGGGCCGCAAGGCCCCCTGATCCAGGTGGACGGCCGCCAGCTGCTGAGCTTTTGCAGCAATGACTATCTGGGGCTGGCGGCCGACCCGCGTCTGGCCGAGGCGTTGCAGGACGGCGTGCGGCGCTATGGTGTCGGTAGCGGCGCGGCGCATCTGGTCAGCGGCCATTCCGCCGCGCACCACGTTCTGGAAGAGGAACTCGCCGCCTTTACCGGACGGGACCGGGCATTGCTGTTCTCCACCGGCTACATGGCGAATCTGGCGGCCGTCACCGCCCTTGTGGGGCGTGGCGATACGGTGTTCGAGGACCGCCTAAATCATGCCTCGTTGATCGATGGCGGTCTGCTCAGTCAGGCCCGTTTCAAGCGTTATGCCCATGCGGACGCCGATGCCCTGCGTACCGGGTTGGCCGGCCCCGCTGCCGGACGTCGACTGGTGGTGACCGACGGAGTGTTCAGCATGGACGGCGATCTGGCGCCGCTCGCCGAGTTGGCCTCGGCGTGCGCCGACCACGCGGCGATGCTCATGGTCGACGACGCCCACGGCTTGGGCGTGGTGGGCGCGGACGGCGGCGGCACCTTGCGCGTGGCCGGGCTGTCGCAGCGCCAGGCGCCGGTCCTGATGGGTACCCTGGGCAAGGCGTTCGGCACTAGCGGCGCCTTTGTGGCGGGTAGCGAAGCGGTGATCGAAACGTTGATCCAGCGTGCCAGGCCTTATATCTACACCACTGCGCCGCCGCCGGCCATCGCTGTCGCTACCCGCGCCGCGCTGCGTATTGTGCAGACCGAGTCCTGGCGTCGTGAGCATCTGCAAGGGTTGTTGGCCAGATTCCGCAAAGAGGCGGTCGGCCTGGGGCTGCGCCTGCTGCCCACCGCCACCCCTATCCAACCCGTGCTGGCCGGCAGCGTCGAGCGGGCGTTGGCTTGGAGTGCCGCATTGGAACAGGCCGGTATCCTGGTGACCGCGATCCGACCGCCCACGGTCCCGGCCGGTACGGCGCGGCTGCGCATCACCTTTTCCGCCAGCCATGACGATGCGCAGCTGGACCGGCTGCTCGATGCATTGGCTCACTTGCCGGAGGTGGCCGATGTTGGCCAGTGAGTGTTTCGGCAGCGGACCGGCGCTGGTGCTGGTGCACGGTTGGGGCATGAACCGGGGTGTCTGGGCACCTTTGCGGGAGCGTCTGGCGGCGCGTTGGCAGGTAACGAGCATCGAGCTGCCGGGTCATGGCGACAGCCCGGCAGAGACCGCCGCCGGATGCGGCGAGGACTGGGCCGATGCGCTGCTCGCCGCTGCACCGCCACGAGCCGTCTGGCTTGGCTGGTCGTTGGGCGGACAGCTCAGTCTGTTGGCGGCGCGCCGGGCGCCACAGCGGGTGGCCGCGCTGGTGCTTGCCGCCACCACGCCGCGTTTCGTGCGTGGGCCGGACTGGCCCACCGCCATGGCCACCGATACCTTCGATGCCTTTGCCGCGCAGCTCGGCGCCGCGCCCACCCGTACCTTGGACCGCTTTCTGGCGCTGCAGGTGCGTGGCGCGGATGCCGCCAACGAGACCTTGCGCACCTTGCGCGCCGCGATCCGCGAACGACCGGCGCCGGACCCGGTTGCCTTGCAGTGCGGACTGCGCTTGTTGCTCGATAACGATCTACGGACCGACTTGGCCGATCTGGCGGTGCCGGCGCTATGGTTGTTCGGCGGGCGGGACGCGCTGGTGCCGGCCGGTGCGTCGACGGCGGTGCAGGGGTTGATGCCCGGCGCGCAGGTCGAGACGATCGCGGCAGCCGGGCATGCGCCTTTCCTGTCCCATCCGGACGCCTGTCTGGAGCAGTTGGAACGTTTTGTGGATGCGTGCTATGGCTTATGACCCCGGTCGCATCGACAAGGCTCAAGCGCGTCACGCCTTTGGTCGTGCCGCCGCAAGCTACGACGGTATGGCGGTGCTGCAACGGGAGATCGGTGCGCGCATGGCCGAACGTCTTGATCTGATCAAGCTCGTGCCGCAGCGGGTGCTGGACGCCGGTTGCGGAACCGGTGCCGAGACCGCGCGATTGCTCAAGCGCTATCCCAAGGCGGAGGTGGTGGCGTTGGACTTTGCCGAACCGATGCTCAGCCGTGCCCGCAACCGTGGTGGTTGGTGGCGCAAGCCCCACTGCGTGTGCGCCGACCTGGAGGCGTTACCGCTGGCCGCCGACAGTGTCGACCTGCTGTGGTCCAACCTGGCGTTACAGTGGCTGAACGACCTGGACACGGCGTTCGCCGAGGCGTGGCGCGTGCTGCGGCCCGGCGGCCTGTTCATGTTCACCAGTTTCGGGCCCGATACCCTCAAGGAACTGCGCGCTGCCTGGGCCGCCGTCGATGGCGCCAGCCACGTCAGTCCCTTCCTGGACATGCACGATGTGGGCGACGCCCTGGTGCGGGCGCGTTTTGCCGATCCGGTGATGGATGCCGAGCAGCTCACGTTGACCTACCGTGATGCCCGCCAGTTGATGGCCGAGCTGAAGGGGATCGGTGCCCATAACGTCACCAGCGCGCGGCCCCGTGGCCTGACCGGCAAGACCCGGCTGTCGACCATGCTGAGCGCCTATGAGGGTTTTCGTGTCGATGGCCGTCTGCCGGCCACCTATGAGGTGGTGTACGGCCACGCCTGGGCGCCTGCCCAGAAGACCGGTGGCGACGGTGAAGTGCGCATTGCGGTCGATGCCATTGGCCGGGGCGGGCGGTCGTGAAAGGCTGGTTCGTGACCGGCACCGATACCGATTGCGGTAAGACCGCCATCGCCGCGGCCTTGGCCTGCAAGGCCCGCCGGAGCGGGATGCGGGTCGGCGTGATGAAACCGGTGGCTTCCGGTTGTCATGACACGACGGCGGGATTGCGCAATCCCGATGCCTTGGCGTTGATCGACGCCAGCGAAACAGCGGCGGACTACGAGGCCGTCAATCCGTATGCCTTCGCGCCGCCCATCGCGCCCCACGTGGCGGCCGAGCAGGTGGGCGTGGCGCTCGACCGCGCGCGGTTGATCGCCGGTGCGAAAACCCTGGGCGCGGGCCACGACCTGCTCATCGTTGAGTGCGCCGGCGGCTGGCGGGTGCCGCTGGGTGCGGACTGGGATATGGCGGATCTGGCGGTCGGTATCGGCTTGCCGGTGATCCTGGTGGTGGGGTTCCGCTTGGGCTGTCTCAACCATGCCTTGCTCACCGCCGAGGCCATCGCGCGCGACGGTTGCCGGCTGGCCGGCTGGGTGGCCAATCACATCGATCCGCAGATGGCGGTGTCAGCCGAGAACCTGGCGACCCTACGCACCCGCCTGGCATCGCCCTGCCTGGGGGTCGTGCCCTATCTGCCGGATGCGTCGCCCGATGCCCGGGCCGCTTGCCTGACCCTGCCTTGAGTCACCTGTGGGGCGCTTGATCGCCCTGAAATTAAATAATAGTCGTATAAATAATTAATATATTAGTTATTTACTTTGTGCTATTAAATCAAGTAATGCCTGCCTTTGCGGCGCGTCACCCAACAACTATAAAAAGTTTTTACATTGACGCGGATCAATTTTGTTTGTGATTGCGGATTTTGCCGCGGTAGGCTCGCCCTCACAAAAGTTGAGTCCCTGAATCCGTAGTAGCCCCGGTAGTCGTGCGTCGACGTGATCGATGCAGGCGGGGCAGCCGCCAGATGACGTAAGGCAGATGGTGACGACTGAACGCAGTGAGGATGCGAGTCGGGTTCGAGTAGTCATAGAGCCGAATCAATCTCTCACGTGGCACGCCGCAATGGTGTTCTTTGCCGCTGCGGCCATGACGTCACTCGCCATAGCCCTGATCTTCACCGTGATGGGTTACTGGCCAATTCTTCCTTTCGCCGGTTTGGAGCTGATCGCCCTGGGCGTCGCCTTGTACGTGACGGCAAGGCGGGGCCGCCGCCGCGAGATGATCACCATCACCGCGGCCACGGTTTGCATCGAAAAGGGGCTGGTGTGCGGCGCAGGGCGGGTCGGTGGAGGACCGCGATGCCGCAAGGAGTTTGCACGGGCTTGGGCCCGGGTGGTGCTGAGCAAGCCGGTACGAGGTTGGTATCCGTCCCGGCTGACCATCGGCGCGTGCGGTGTCGTCGAGTTGATCGGCGAGTTCCTGACCGATGAGGAGCGGCGGGCACTCAAGACCGAACTGGATGCGCTGTTGACGTCGGGTTGATGGCGACGCGCCACGGCGATGCCGTCGCAGGCGATCGAAGAATTCGGATAGCAGGTTGAAACACCAAGGGGAGAAGATGGCTGTGAGCACGAAGCAGTACATATCAGGCTTGGCCTTGGCCAGCCTGGGCATGGGAAGCTTACCTGTGTCCGCCGACTACGCCCTCAATATGACCACGGGCGTGACACCCACCAGTCAGCAGGTCTATGACCTGCACATGATCATCTTCTGGATCTGCGTCGCCATCGGTGTGGTGGTGTTCGGCGCAATGATCTTTTCGATCTTCAAACACCGTAAATCCAAGGGTGCGGTTGCCGCCCAGTTCCATGAAAGCACCACGGCGGAGATCGCATGGACCATCGTCCCCATCGTGATTCTGGTCAGCATGGCGGTACCGGCGACCAAGACACTGTTGGCGATGGAGGACACCTCGGACGCCGACATGTCTATCAAGGTCACCGGTATCCAGTGGAAATGGAAGTACGATTACCTGGATGAAGGGATCTCTTTCATATCCAGTCTCGACCCCAAGCACAACGAGGCGCGCCAGCTGAAATCGGGCGTCGATCCTGCCTCGTTCGATCACTATCTGCGGGAGGTGGACAACCCGCTGGTGGTACCGGTCGGCAAAAAGATCCGTTTCCTGCTGACTGCCAATGACGTCATCCACTCCTGGTGGGTCGCTGATCTGGGCTGGAAGAAGGACGCCATTCCCGGTTTCGTCAACGAGGCCTGGGCCAAGATTGAAAAGCCCGGCGTGTATCGCGGCAAATGCGCTGAGCTGTGCGGCAAGGACCACGGCTTTATGCCCATCGTCGTGGTGGCGAAGAGCGAGGCGGATTACGCCGAGTGGGTCGCCCAGCAGAAGGCCGCCGCCGACGCGGCCGCGGCTTCGGCGGATCGGGAATGGACCAAGGACGAGCTGATGGCCCGCGGTGAGAAGGTCTACGCGACCAACTGTGCCGCCTGTCACCAGGCAAATGGCGCGGGCATTCCCGGCGCCTTCCCAGCGCTGGCCGGCAGTGCGCTCGCTACCGGCGACGCGGCCGGACATATCGATATCGTCATGCACGGCAAGCCCGGCACTGCCATGGCCGCCTATAAAAACCTGCTGAACGATGCCGATCTGGCCGCCGTGATCACCTACGAGCGTCATGCCTGGGGCAACAATGCCAGCGTGGTTCAGCCTGCCGCCATCAAGGCAGCCCGATAAACACGCGCTTGGAGATAATCGAATGAGTACTGCAGCCGCGACACACGACGAACATCACGATCATGGCCCGGCCAAGGGGCTGATGCGCTGGATCACCACGACCAACCACAAGGATATCGGGTCCCTTTACCTTCTGTTCGCGCTGCTGATGTTCTTTATCGGCGGAGCGATGGCGATGGTCATCCGGGCGGAGTTGTTCCAGCCCGGCATGCAGCTGGTGCAGCCTGAGTTCTTCAATTCCATGACCACGGTGCACGCCCTGGTGATGATCTTCGGTGCGGTCATGCCGGCATTCACCGGACTGGCCAACTGGCTGATCCCGATGATGATCGGCGCGCCGGACATGGCCTTGCCCCGATTGAACAACTTCAGCTTCTGGATCCTGCCGTTCGCCTTCACCATGTTGCTGCTGACCTTCTTCATGGACGGTGGCGCGCCGGCCGGTGGTTGGACGCTGTATCCACCGTTGGTCCTGCAGCTGGGTGAAGCCTTCCCGTTCATGATCTTTGCCATCCACTTGATGGGTATCTCGTCCATCATGGGCTCGATCAACGTGATCGTGACCATTCTGAACATGCGCGCACCGGGCATGACTCTGATGAAAATGCCGCTGTTCGTATGGACCTGGCTGATCACCGCCTACCTGTTGATTGCCACCATGCCGGTGTTGGCCGGAGCGGTGACCATGCTGCTGACCGACAAGTTTGCCGGCACCAGCTTCTTCAGTGCCGCGGGCGGCGGCGACCCGGTGATGTTCCAGCATATCTTCTGGTTCTTCGGTCACCCGGAGGTATACATCCTGATCCTGCCGGCCTTCGGCGTGGTTTCCGCCATCGTGCCGACCTTCGCGCGCAAGCCGCTGTTCGGTTACAGCTCCATGGTGTACGCCACCGCGTCCATCGCCTTCCTGTCCTTCATCGTGTGGGCGCACCATATGTTTACCGTCGGGATGCCGGTGGTGGGTGAGTTGTTCTTCATGTACGCCACCATGATGATCGCCGTGCCCACCGGGGTGAAGGTGTTCAACTGGGTGTCCACCATGTGGAAGGGTTCGATGACCTTCGAGACGCCGATGCTGTTCGCCATCGGGTTCATCTTCATGTTCACCATCGGCGGCTTCTCGGGTCTGATGCTGGCCATCGCGCCGGCGGACTTCCAGTACCACGATACGTATTTCGTGGTCGCTCACTTCCACTACGTGCTGGTGACCGGTGCCATCTACTCCATCATGGCGGCCACCTACTACTGGCTGCCGAAGTGGACCGGCAACATGTACAACGAGACGCTGGGCAAGTGGCACTTCTGGATATCCACCATCTCGGTGAACGTGCTGTTCTTCCCGCAGCACTTCCTGGGCTTGGCCGGGATGCCCCGTCGTATCCCGGACTATTCGGTGCAGTTCGCCGATTGGAACATGGTCTCGTCCATCGGCGGCTTCGTGTTCGGCGCGTCCCAGTTGTTGTTCGCCTTCATCGTGTTCAAGACCATCCGTGGTGGTGAGAAGGCCAGCAGTCAGGTGTGGGAGGGTGCGAAAGGCCTGGAGTGGACCTTGTCGTCCCCGCCGCCTTATCACAGCTTCACCCAAGCGCCGGAAGTGAAGTGATGGCATTGGGGCCCCGCATCTGCGGGGCCCGGAGGAGTTTCGCATGAACAGTCGAATGCACGATAAACGTCGCTCCAATATTCTGTTGGCCGCGGTGCTGGGCCTGGTGGCGGTGGGCTTCTACGTCGGCTTCATCCTGGTGACCGCGGCCGGCTAAGCAATGGCGGACTCAAGGCACAAGGCGAATCTGATTTCGCTGGCGCGTATCTCGGTGGTCGTGGTGGCGATGTTCGGCTTCGGCTATCTGCTGGTGCCGTTGTACAACGTGTTCTGCGAGATCACCGGACTGAACGGCAAGACCGGCCGGGTGGACGAGCAGGCGGTGGCGGCGCGCTACCACGTCGACAAGGACCGGTTCGTCACGGTGCAGTTCGTGGTGAACGCGAACCAGGGGATGCCCTGGGATGTCCGACCCGCGCAGCGTGAGGTAAAGGTGCATCCGGGGGAGATCTATGCCACTACCTTTACCGCACGCAATCCCACCGCGCGTGACATGGTCGGTCAGGCGGTACCCAGCGTGGCACCCAATGTCGCAAGTCGCTATTTCAACAAAACCGAATGCTTCTGTTTTACCCAGCAGACCTTGGCCGCAGGCGAACAAAAGGCGATGCCTTTGCATTTCGTCGTCGATCCCAAGCTGCCGAAAAACGTACGAACCCTGACCCTGGCTTACACCTTCTTCGATGTCAGTGAGGGTGCCAAGGCCGTGAACTGATTTTCAAAACAAACAAGCTACGCATAACCCAAAAAAGGGGGAGTTATGGCGCATACGAGTGATCACTATTACGTGCCCCACGGCAGTCATTGGCCGATTGTCGCCAGTGTTGGTTTGACCACCGGCGTGGTGGGGGCGGCGCTGGCCTTCAATGGCGCCAATCTGATGGTGTTGATGGTCGGACTGGCGATCATCGCCTTCATGATGTTCGGCTGGTTCAGTACCGTTATCAAGGAAAGCCTCGGTGGTATGTACAACGAACAGGTCGATCGTTCGTTCCGCCAAGGCATGATGTGGTTCATCTTTTCCGAGGTGATGTTCTTTGCCGCCTTCTTCGGCGCGCTGTTCTACGCCCGGGTGCTTTCCGTTCCCTGGTTGTTGGGTGTGGATACCGGCGCTGCGACCCACCAGTTGCTGTGGTCCGGCTACAACGAGGCCTGGCCGACCAATGGTCCGGGCGATGTCGGTGGTCAGTTCGAGACCATGGGGGCGTGGGGCATCCCGGCCTTGAACACGGTGTTGCTGCTGACCTCCGGCGTCACCGTCACCCTTGCGCACTGGGCGCTAAAGGCGCGGGATCAGGCCAAGACGGTGCTGTGGTTGGCGGCCACCGTGTTGCTCGGTGCGACCTTCCTGGGGTTCCAGGCCTATGAATACATCCACGCCTATAGCGAATTGAACCTGACGTTGGGGTCCGGGATCTACGGCTCCACGTTCTTCATGTTGACCGGATTTCACGGTTTCCACGTGACCATCGGTACCGTCATGTTGCTGGTGATCACCCTGCGGGCGGCCAAGGGACACTTCACTCCCGACCGGCATTTCGCCTTCGAGGGGGTCGCCTGGTACTGGCACTTCGTCGACGTGGTGTGGTTGGGCCTGTTTATCTTCGTCTACGTGCTGTAACGAAAGCGGGGCGCCTGGTGGCGCCCCGGGGTCGTGCGTCGGTGTCAGCCGGGAGGCGTTCCCGGTCCCGGTATCAGTCCATGAGGTTCGATGACGCCGGCGGCGATCAGCACCATGATGAAGACGAACAGACCTACTGAGAGGCCGACACGTAAGGTCAGGGCCTTCAAGGTGCGACGGGAGTCGCCCTGATCCTTCATCAGGAACAACAAGGCAGATCCGAGGCTAAGCAGGATTCCCGCGAAGGCGAGCAGTATGACGACCTTGATCCACATGACAATGACCCCTTGGTTCGGTGTGCTCCAGTATATCAGCGCACGCGAGGTTGGCTGATGAGGTGGCTCGCGTCAGGGTTGCGGTTTCGTCCCGGCCGGTACCCGACGGTCGGGTTTCTGATCGTGTTTCCTCTGTTGCTGTCGCTCGGTATCTGGCAGCTCGACCGCGCTCAGCAAAAGGCCGCGCTGCAGGCGGCGATGGCCGAGCGCGTCGATGACCTGCCGTTGGATCTGAGTCTGGCGCGCGGACTGGATGCAAAAGACCGCTTTCGGCAAGCGCGCGCACGTGGCCACTATGTCGTCGATCGTCAATGGTTACAGGACAATCGTGTGCACCACATGCAGCCGGGATACCATGTCTACAGCTTGTTTGAGCTTTCCGGTTCCGAGCGGGCGGTGTTGGTCAATCGTGGTTGGGTCCCGACGGGGACGGATCGTCGCATCCTGCCGGCGCTGCCCCTGCCGCAGGGCGAGGTCAGCCTGACCGGGCGGCTCGACCGGCCGGCCAGTGTCGGTCTTGCACTGGGTGAGGTGGATTACCGCGCCATTGGCCTCAGCGTATTGCCCTATCTGGATGTCCATGATCTCGGTCAGGCGGTTGCACGGGATCTGCTGCCCCTGGTGTTGGTGCTTGACGAAGGCCAGCCCGGTGCGCTGACGCCGGACCCGCTGCCGGTCGCCCGCATGGGGCCGGACAAGCATCTCGGTTACGCGGTTCAGTGGTTCGCCTTGGCGTTGGCGCTGTTGATGATCTACGTCGGCGTCAATGTCCGACGCGACACAGAGGAGATTTCCCGTTGAGTGCAGCCGTCATACCTGCCCAATCCCGCGGTCGCCTGCAGTTGCTGCTGCTGGCCGGCTTGTTTGCCGCGCCCGTGTTGGCCGGTTGGATCGCGTGGAAGTACGCCACCAGCTCCGGTGTCGGCGATACCACCAATGCCGGGACACTGATCAGCCCGGCCCGTCCTTTGCAGCCGGTCGATTGGGTCGACGGCGAGGGGGGGGCGCTGCCGCAGAGCCTGCTCACCGGTCGCTGGAGTTATGTGGTGTTGGCGGGGGATGGCTGCGATGCGCTCTGCAATGAGCGGCTTTATCTGACGCGCCAGGTGCGTACCAGCGTGAACAAGGACATGTCGCGGGTGCAGCGGGTACTGGTGCTGCGTGCACCGCCGGCGGATCTGGACGCATTGCGGGCCGAACAGCCGGACCTGGTCGTGATGGTGCTGACAGGTCCGCAGTGGCAGGCATTCGAGACCCAGTTCGGTCCCGCTGATCGTTCTGGCCATACCCTGTTCATGGTGGATCCGCTGGGCAACCTCATGATGCGTTACCAGCCGGAGGTTCCGGCAAAGGGCGTGTTGAAGGATCTGCGCAAGTTGCTGAAAGTGTCACAGGTGGGCTGAATGACGTATGCATCCTCGATAGTCGCCCAGGCTGCCGAACGGCCCCGATCCGGGTTTGTCGATGGCCGTGGCTACCACCGTCTGGCGATGTTCGCCTGCCTGCTGGCTTTCGTGGTGGTGGTGCTCGGTGCTTATACCCGATTGTCCCATGCCGGCCTGGGCTGCCCCGATTGGCCCGGCTGTTACGGCCACTTGACGGTGCCGGATTCGGAGCACGCGGTCAGCGAAAAGCATTACCTGGCACAACGCCCGCTGGAGCCGGAGAAAGGCTGGAAGGAGATGGTGCACAGATACTTTGCCGGCACCCTGGGGCTGGTCATCCTGGCGCTGGCGGTGTGGGCCTGGTGGCGTCGGCGGGTGACGGGTCAGCCGGTCTGGTTGCCCACGGCACTGCTGGGTCTGGTGGTGTTTCAGGCGTTGCTCGGCATGTGGACAGTGACGCTCCAGCTCAAGCCGGTGGTGGTAATGGCTCATCTGCTCGGCGGTATGACCACGTTCGTGCTGCTCGGCCTGCTGGCGATGCGCACCTGGGGGTCGCGTGCGCCGGTTGGTCCCGTGGCACGACGCTGGCGCGGATGGGCCCTGGCGGCGCTACTGGTGGTGGTCGGACAGATCGCCCTGGGTGGCTGGACCAGTTCCAATTACGCCGCGTTGGCCTGCCCGGATTTTCCCACCTGTCAGGGCAGTTGGCTGCCCGATACCGATTTTGGCGAGGCCTTCGTGTTGTGGCGCGGCCTGGGTGTGAACTACGAGTTCGGTGTGCTCGATCATCCGGCGCGCACGGCGATCCACCTCACCCACCGCGTCGGTGCCGTGGTCACCTTGCTGCTGGTCGGTTGGCTTGCCGTGCGGCTTTGGCGTGACCGTGCCGCCGGGCTACAGGCGCAGGGCGCCCTGATCGGCGTGCTGTTGCTTAGCCAGGTCGGCCTGGGTATCGCAAACGTGGTGCTGCATCTGCCGCTCGTCGTGGCGGTTGCGCACAACGCCGTCGCCGCATTGCTGCTGCTTTCACTTGTTCGACTGGGATACACGCTATGGCAACCTCGACTGTCCTGACCGATCGTCTTGCCGCCCATTGGCGGGATTATCTGGGCCTTTGCAAACTCAAGGTGGTCGCCTTGATTGTTTTTACGGCGATTGTCGGCATGCTGCTGGCGACGCCGGGCTGGGTGCCGCTGAGCGCCCTGCTTGCCGGTACCCTGGGGATCGGGCTGGCGGCGGCGTCGGCGGCGGCGATCAATCACGTGGTGGATCAGAAGATCGACGCCTTGATGGGGCGCACCAGTAAACGTCCCTTACCGCAAGGGCAGGTGTCGCCGACCGAAGCGCTGGTGTTCGCCCTTGTCATCGGTGCGCTGGCGATGTTCGTGTTGGTGGCGTTCGTGAACACCCTGACCGCGCTGCTGACGTTCTTCTCGCTGATCGGCTACGCGGTGGTCTACACCATGTACCTCAAGCGGGCCACGCCTCAGAACATCGTCATCGGCGGGGCGGCCGGTGCCGCGCCACCGGTGCTCGGCTGGGCCGCGGTGACCGGCAGCGTCGATCCGGGTGCCTTGTTGTTGTTTCTGATCATCTACACCTGGACGCCACCGCATTTCTGGGCGCTGGCAATCCATCGCCGCGAGGAATATGCCAAGGTCGGCATGCCCATGCTGCCGGTGACCCACGGCACCGACTTCACCCGTCTGCAGATCCTGTTCTACACGGTGCTCATGTTCCTGGTGACCTTGTTGCCCTATGGCTACGGCATGAGCGGCGGGTTCTACCTGGGCGGCGCCCTGGTGCTTGGGTTCGGCTTCCTGTACTACGCCATACGCCTCTACCGGGACCGCGAGGATCCGCGGCTGCCGATGCGCACCTTCGGTTATTCGATCGTCTATCTGATGGCATTGTTTGCCTTCCTGATGATCGACCACTACCTGCCTGGTCTGGCCGCGCTCTTGGCTTGATCCTAATTCCCATTTCAGCTCCCGCGCCCGGCAGCGCGGGGGTGCCTCGCCGATTTGCACTTTTTCAGTGCGTTAATAACCATTTTAGAATTGACTAATTTAGCGCTCGCGGCTAACATTGTGCCGCTAACCGACCAGTTTTTGAGGGGCCGGTGTTGCGGAAATCGGCGTGCTGGGAGGCGCGTCGCTGCCTGGACGACGGCCCAGACGAAGGGCTAGGACCCATCCCCGGTCCCGCCTTGGCGCCAACTCAAAACGTGCGGCCTGTTGGATGTGTCCTGACGGATGCGGCCCGGCGGGCTATTACTTATTTTCCGGCGTCGTGTGGGGCCGGAACATCCGTATCGGAAAAGTAGGGGTTCACAACATGGCTTCGGGTGCAGTCGCTGCGAACGCGCAGTACAACTACGAAATCGTCAAGAAATTTGCCGTGATGGCACTGGTGTGGGGCGTGCTCGGCATGACCGCTGGTACCTACATCGCGGCGGAACTGGCGTTTCCCTTCCTGAACTTTGACATCGCCGAGATCACCTTTGGCCGGTTGCGTCCGGTTCACACCACCCTGGTGATCTTTGGTTTCGGCGGTAGTGCACTGTTCGCCACCTCGTATTACGTGGTGCAACGGACCTGTCAGACGCGTCTGTACAGCGACACCATGGCGAATATCACCTTCTGGGGCTGGCAGATCGCCATCCTCACGGGTGTGCTCAGCTACGTGAACGGTTACACCCAAGCCAAGGAATACGCCGAATTCCCGTGGGTGATCGACCTGCTGATCGAGGTGACCTGGGTCATCTATCTGATCGTGTTCGTGCAGACCCTGCGTCGTCGTTCCCAGCCGCACATCTATGTGGCGAACTGGTTCTATCTGGCCTTTATCCTGGCCACTGCCTTGCTGCATACCTTCAACAACCTGGCGGTGCCCGTGAACCTGCTGAGCCTGCAGTCCTACAGCCTGTTCTCGGGTGTGCAGGATGCCATGACCCAGTGGTGGTACGGCCACAACGCCGTGTGCTTCTTCCTCACCGCCGCGTTCCTGGGCATGATGTATTACTTCGTGCCGAAGCAGGCCGGTCGCCCGATCTATTCGTACCGCCTGTCCATCGTGCACTTCTGGGCGCTGTCCTTCCTGTACATGTGGGTGGGTGCGCACCACCTGCACTGGACCGCACTGCCGGACTGGACCTCCACCTTGGCGGCGACCTTCTCCATCCTGCTGTTGCTGCCGTCCTGGGGCGGCATGATCAACGGCATCATGACCATGTCGGGCGCCTGGGATAAGCTGCGCACCGACCCGGTGATGCGCTTCCTGATCACCGCGCTGGCCTTCTACGGCATGTCGACCTTTGAAGGCCCGATGATGTCGCTGAAGAGCGTCAACGCCCTGTCGCACTACACCGACTGGACCGTGGGTCACGTGCACTCCGGCGCCTTGGGCTGGGTGGCGCTGATCTCCTTCGGCTCGCTGTACCACATGATCCCGCGCGTCTGGGAC
>JASBTJ010000016.1 GCA_030148485.1 Gammaproteobacteria bacterium
CCAATTTGGCTACCGAAAGGTGCGCTATCGTGGGCTGGAAAAGAACCGGGTGCAGGTCATGAGCCTGATGGCAATGGCCAACCTGTATCTGCAGCGTCAGGTGTTGGCGGCATGAGTGCGCCCAAAATCCGCTTATAGAGCGGGAAAAAAGGTAAAACGCTTCGCTACGAGGCTGATTTCAGCGTGCAGACCTGAAAAATAACCTGCGGGGCGATGATAACGATGCTGGAACCGATTCAATCAGAGCTTCCCTAAGAACATGGCCCTGCGGCCCGCCCCGGGCCTTGATAGGGGGCGTCAGCGTTCCAGATACTTCAGCTTGTCCGGCTTGCCGTCCCATTCCTCGGCATCGGGCAGCGGATCGTGCCGCTGGGTCAGCACCGGCCACTGGCGGGACAGTTCTTCGTTCAGTTCCATGAAGTGGGCGAATTCGTCCGGTAGATCGTCTTCGGCGAAGATGGCTTCGGCGGGGCATTCGGGTTCGCACAGCGCGCAATCGATGCACTCGTCCGGATCGATGGCCAGGAAATTCGGCCCTTCATGAAAACAGTCCACCGGACAGACTTCCACGCAGTCGGTGTACTTGCAGCGGATGCAGTTGTCGGTCACGACAAAGGTCATGGGCAGGCCCCCCTTGAATGATGCCTTGAGTGTAGCAAGCGCCCTGAACGGCTCATTCGGCCAGCCCGACCAGCTCGTACAGCAGATCCAGGGCTTGGCGCGGACTCAGGTCGTTGACGTCCACGCTTGCCAGGCGTTCGCGTAGTGGGTCGACCGGTTCCGCCGGGGCGGCCGGCGGCGTGAACAGTGCCAGCTGTGGCTGGGCGCGATCAGCGTGCTCGCGGGCGGCGCTTTCCAGTTCGCGCAGCCTGCGACGGGCTTGCTCGATGACCGGGCGTGGCACCCCGGCCAAGGCGGCCACCTGCAGGCCGTAGCTCTGGTTGGCTGGCCCTTCCTTGACGCTGTGCATGAAGACGATGCAATCGCCGTGTTCGACGGCGTCCAGGTGCACGTTGGCGATGCCGGGGTATTCGTCCGGCAAGGTCGTCAGTTCGAAATAATGGGTCGCGAACAGGGTAAAGGCGCGCACGCGCCGGGTCAGGTCCACCGCGCAGGCCCAGGCCAGGGAGAGGCCGTCGAAGGTGCTGGTGCCACGGCCGATCTCGTCCATCAGCACCAGTGAATGCTCAGTGGCATTGTTGAGGATGTTGGCGGTTTCCTCCATTTCCACCATGAAGGTCGATCGCCCGCCGGCCAGGTCGTCGCTGGCGCCGATGCGGGAGAATATCCGGTCGATGGGGCCGATCACGGCACGCCCGGCCGGGACGAAACCACCGGCGTAGGCCAGCAGCACGATCAGCGCGGTCTGGCGCATGTAGGTGGATTTGCCGCCCATGTTCGGCCCGGTGATCACCAGCATGCGGCGGCGGTCGTCGAAACGGGCATCGTTGGCGACAAACGGTGCGTCGCTCACCTGTTCCACCACCAGATGTCTGCCGCCTTCGATGTGCAGGCCCGGTTCGTCGCGCAGTTCCGGCATCACCAGGTCGAGTGTCTCGGCCCGTTCCGCCAGGTTGCCGAGTACGTCCAGCGCGGCCACCGCGCCGGCACACAGTTGCAACCCGCCGATGCGCGGTTGCATTTGATCAAGCAGCGCGTCGTAAAGCGCCTTTTCCCGGGCCAGTGCCCGCTCGCGCGCCGACAGCACCTGGTCTTCGAACTTCTTCAGTTCCGGCGTGATATAGCGTTCGACGTTCTTCAGGGTCTGCCGACGCACATAGTCCTCGGGCAGCGCGGTCGCCTTTGCCTTGCCGACTTCGATGTAATAGCCATGCACGCGGTTGTAGCTGACCTTCAGGGTGTCGATGCCGGTACGGGTTCGCTCCCGGCCTTCCAGATCCAGCAGGAACTGGTCCGCGTTGGTGGACAGGTCGCGCAACTCGTCCAGTTCCGCGTCGAACCCCGGTGCCAGCACGCCGCCGTCGCGCAACACCACCGGCGGGTTGTCGACGATGGCGCCGGTCAGCAGCGTCTGGGTGTCGGTGTGATCGCCCAGCTCGTCATCCAGCTGACGGATCAACGGGGTGTCCAGTCCGTCCAGCAGCTGATGCAGGGCCGGCAGCAGCGCCAGGCTGTCCCGCAATGTCGCCAGATCGCGGGGGCGGGCGGTCTTGAGCGCGACACGGGCGAGGATGCGTTCTACATCGCCGATGCCACCGAGTACTTCGGCCAGCGCCTGCCAGGTCGCTGAAGCCCCCAGTTCGGCGATGCTCTGATGGCGACCGCGGATCGCTTGCAGTTCCCGTAGCGGCCGATTCAGCCAGCGCCGCAGCAGGCGACTGCCCATGGGCGTGGCGGTGCGGTCAAGCAGTCCGGCCAGGGTGTGCTGGTGTTGGCCCGACAGGCTGCGGTCCACCTCGAGGTTGCGGCGGGTGGCGGCGTCCAGGACCACGGTATCGCTGCGACGCTCGACGGTCAGGCCGGCGATGTGGGGTAGCGCCGACTTCTGGGTTTCGCTGACATATTGCAACAGACAGCCGGCGGCGCACAGCGCCAGGGGCAGGTCGGCGCAGCCGAATCCGCCCAGATCCTGGGTGCCGAACTGCCGGGTCAGGCCATGGATGGCACTGTCCAGGTCGTAATGCCAATCGGGGCGGCGGGTGATGCCGCCCGGCGGCTTGAGGGGCGGGGCATAGTCTTCCGCCAGCAACAACTCCGCTGGGCGCAGGCGCTCCAGTTCGCTGGCGACCGCCTCGGTGGTGTCCAGTTGCTGTACGGTGAAGCGGCCCGAGGTCAGGTCCAGCACCGCCAGCCCGAACTGCGCCTGCGCCTCCCACAAGGCGGCCAGCAGGTTGTCGGTGCGCTCGTCCAGCAACGCCTCGTCGGTGACGGTGCCCGGCGTGACCACCCTGACCACCTGCCGTTCCACCGGCCCCTTGGTAGTCGCCGGATCGCCGATTTGTTCCGCGATGGCGACTGATCGACCTTGCCTGACCAGCTTGGCCAGATAGCCCTCCGCGGCGTGATAAGGCACGCCGGCCATGGGGATCGCGCTGCCGGCGGACTTGCCGCGCTTGGTCAGGGTGATGTCCAGCAGTCGTGCCGCATGTTCCGCATCTTCATAGAACAATTCGTAGAAATCGCCCATCCGGTAGAACACCAGCATGTGCGGGTAGTCCGCCTTGATGCGCAGATACTGCTGCATCATTGGTGTATGTTGTTCTTTTTTTTCTAGTGAACTCATGCCGTTACGCTGCTTAACTCATTGATTCCTATTTATTTATCGTTTTTACGTCGTCTCTTGTAGTTTCATCGAGTCTCACGAAATATCATCCAATCTCAGGAAAAAGTGTAACTTGAAGTGTAACTTGTGTTGGTGTAACTTTTCTTTGAAACCCAAAAGTTACACTTTTTTCCGTTGTGTCGGACAAACTGATATCAATTCAAGAGGATACCCATGGCAACATTACAGAATACCAAACCCTTGTCTTCTAGGACAGTGGAGGTGATGAAGCCTGGAGACAAAATTAAGGCTGATACAGGAGAAAACATCGGCTTGCGAGTGAAATGCGGGGCTACCGGATTAAAGACATTTTTCTATCGCTATACCAGCCCGATCACCTCAAAGCTCGTTCAGGTGAAAATCGGCAACTTCCCGGAGA
>JASBTJ010000017.1 GCA_030148485.1 Gammaproteobacteria bacterium
TGCGTTTGTACGCAAGCCGATCACCGATCTGCTCTGTCCCAAGAAACGACCGCCGCCTGATCCTCAGATGTCGTTAACACTGAGGGCCGCGTAAGTGGGACAGCAGTGGGACGAGGACTACTTCTTCCTCAAAATCCGCGCCGCCTTCCCCGGACATCTTCGATGAACCTTTTTTAATGCCCGCGATTTTTGTCCCCACAGGGCCCCGGGCGTTTTACGCCGCGATGAATGGCCCCTTTGCCAAAACGCTCGGCAATGGCGTCGGTCAGCGCGTCAAGCTTTTCGCCCGTTGCCGTGCGCGCGAACAAATCGTCTTGCCCGGCGCCCTGGCCGTTGAAGTCACCGACCCCGATGCCGATCAACCGCACCGGGCGGCGGTCCTGCCGCCAGGCGGCATCGAACAAGCCCCGGGCCTGCGCCCACAATCGGTCGGTCACGTCGGTGGGCTCCGCCAGGGACGCGGCATGGCTACGGGTGGAGAAGTCCGCGCGACGCAGCTTTACGGTAACCCGTCGCCCTTTCTGTCCGGCGGATCGCACCCGGGCGGCGACCTGTTCGGTCAGCTCCCGCAGCCAATCGCGCAACAGCGCGGGGTCGGCGATATCCTCGCGGAAGGTGGTTTCGTGGGAGATGGATTTGGCGGAGCGATCCGGGATCACCGCGCGATCATCGATCCCCCGGCTCAAGCGCCACAAATGACTGCCCGTCTTGCCGAACAACTGCTTCAAATAAGGTTCGGGCAAGGCACGTAGCTGGCCGATACGGCGGACCCCCAAGCGGGCCAGTTCACGTTCGGTGGCCGGGCCGACACCCCACAGCCGGGTCACCGGCAAGGGCTCGAGTACCGCGAGCACCTCGTCCGGGCCGATGACCAGAAAACCGTCGGGTTTGTACAAGTCCGATGCCAGCTTGGCGAGGAATTTGTTCGGCGCCACGCCCACCGAGGCCACCAAACCGAGCTCATCCGCGATCTCCACCTTGATGTGCCGGCCGATGTCCGGCGCCGGACCCCACAGGCGCTCGCTTCCGGTCACATCCAGAAAGGCCTCGTCCAGCGCCAGGGGCTCGATCAGTGGCGTGTAGCGGGCAAAGACCTGGTGTAACTGCGTCGACACCTCCCGGTAACGGCCAAGCCGACCCGGCAGAAACACCGCCTGTGGACAAAGTCGCCGCGCCTGGCCCACCGACATTGCGCTGTGGATACCAAAGCGACGCGCCGCGTAGCTGGCGGCGGCTACAACCCCACGCTGGCCGTTACCCACCACCACCGGGCGCCCAGCCAGCTCCGGACGATCACGGATCTCCACCGACGCATAGAAGGCGTCCATGTCGACATGCACGATGGCGGGCGCGTTATGACTCAAGTTCCCAAGCTTCCGGTCGAAGATAAAGGCCTAAGAACATGTCACCCGCCGGATCACTGCGCAACCATGGATTCCGTGAACGAACGCCCCACTTTGGCCGAACTGCGGCGCCTTTCAACGCTCAGGGAGGTCGACCGGACAACCCTCGGTCAGATTGCCAACCGGCTGGTTATTTTACGGGCTCAACCGGGCGAAGAACTGTTGGCCCAGGGCAGTCGGGACGAGCGGACGCTGTATCTGTTATCCGGACGCGTGCGGCTGACCGCCGTGGACGGTAAGACCCGGGAGTTCGATCACAGCGACCCGACGGCATCCAACCCCCTTGCCCGGCTTCGCCCCAGCCGGTACCAGGTGAACGCGGTGACCCGCGTCAATTACCTGCGTATCGACAACGACCTGCTCGAATCCGTCGAACCGGCGTACGAGTCCTCGTCGCTACTCGACGCCTATCAGGTCAGCGAGGACGCCGAGTTCACCGAGATGGCGGCGGACAACCGGCTGATGATCCGCATCTATCAGGACCTGAATGCGGACAAACTGGCGCTGCCGACCTTACCGCAGGTGGCGGCTCGCATCGGTAAGGTGATGAACGATCCAAGCCTGACCGCCGACCGACTGGCCAAGGTGGTGGGCGCCGACCCTGCCATTGCCGCCAAGTTGATGCGCGCCGCGAACAGCCCCCGCTACGGCGGTCGCGCGCCGATCACCACCTTGAGCAATGCCATTGCACGCATCGGTCTGGAGCAAACCCACAACCTGGTGCTGGCATTCGCCATTCAGGAACTGTTCCGCACCGGCTCCGGCATGCTCAGACAGCGCATGCGCGACGCCTGGAAACACAGTCGTCGGGTCGCCGCGGTCAGCCATGTGTTGGCAGGCAAGCTGGAAACCCCGCGATTCGACCCGTCATTCGCGCTGCTCGCCGGCCTGCTTCACGACATCGGCCTGGTGGCGGTGCTCGGCTACGCGCGCGAGTGTCCCGAGTTGACCCAGGACGAATCCGTGCTCGACGCCACCGCCGCGGCATTGCGCAGTCAACTCGGCGGCGCGATCGTGCGGCGCTGGCATCTGCCCGAAGAGCTGGCCATCGTCGCCCAGGACGCCCACGACTGGTCCCGGGACACCGGCCATCCGGGGGCCGATTACGCGGACCTGGTGATCGTCGCCCAATTGCACTGCCATACCGGCACCGGACCCGGGTTCGACGTGCCTAGTATCGACCGCACAGCCGCGTACCGGAAGCTCGGTCTCGGCGAGCTGGGACCCGACCAGGGCGTGCAACTGCTAGCAAAAGCGCAGGAAGAAATCCGCGAGATCGAAACGCTTCTCGGCAGCTGACGATGAGATTCAGATTATTCCGACCCGGTTTCAGCCAGGATTACCTACCCGAAGCGCTTAATATCCCCCAGACTTTGTGCTAATCAGAACACGGAATGTTTTCCATGCCTTTTGACCGCCCAGAGTCGAACCTGCAACCCGTCCACACCCCGTCACTCCCCGTCCAGGCCCCAGGTCGACGCCTGATGGCCCTGCTGACAGCCGATGCGGCCGCGGGCGCCGTGTCCCTCAGCTCGCCGGAGCACCGCGTCGCGCAACGCATTCAGCGGGGCGTCGGCCAAGCGGCACACGGCCGTCGGGTGGCCCGTCTGCTGGCGGCGGATCCGGTGCTCAGCGCCAAGGCGCTGCGCGCGGCTTGTAGTGGTGCCCGTCTGAAGCGGCCGCGCTCTCTCCCCCAGATCGTCGCCCGGCTGGACCGGCACTATGTGGGCGGCCTGGTCGCAGCCGCCACCGAGGCGGAATCGCCGTTCGACCGCCACGACCTGATGCGCCGCACCGGACGCAGCCTGTGGCAAGCGTCACTGCGGGTGTCCGCAATCAGCTATCTGCTCGCCAACCTCGACGGCCGTTTCGATGCCGAAGAGGCGGCGCTGGCCGGCCTGCTGCACAACCTGGGCGATCTGGCACTGTTGTCACGAGCGGGCCAGGATGCCAGCGGCGCCCTGGCCCGCGACCTGCCGGACGCACTACGCCAGCATGGCGCCGAAGCCGGGGAGCAGGTCGCACGAATCTGGGGTTTCCCGACCAACTTGGTGCAGGTTGCCGCCTGCCGCGGCGACTGGTTCCGCGACCATCCCGACCCGGCGGACATGTGCGATCTGGTGCTGGTCGCTCAGTTTCATGCTGCCATGGGGCAAGCGATTGGTGAAAAACTTCCGCCCCTACGCAGCCTGCCCGCACTACGGCGACTCGATCTTGGCGACACCGATCCCGCCTTCAGTCTCAATCTGCTGGAGGCGGCCAACAACGCCCTGGCGCTGACCCAGCGGCAACTGGCCAGGCTCTAGAAGACCGCCGAACAAGCCGGGGCCGCGCCGCGGCGGGTGATCGGCAACCCACACATGGCGGACCCCGGCGCCCGGCCGCAGGTCCACCACTGGTTCATGAGCGATCCAGGCGCTCGGACGCCAATCAACCGGATTACCTGATCGCTACACCGTTCACCAGCTGCAACGACTGGAATTCGTCCTCGAAGAAGAATCGGTCGTCACCGAATGCGGGCTTGAGCGCCCCCAACCAAGTGGCATGCTCGTCGTATTTGGCGAAGAACGGCCGCTGCACCCAATCCGGATTACGACCCTGAACAAAGCGCAACACGAACACCTTCTCGCCATGGATCTCAGTAACGCCCTGGACCTCGACCTTGCCGGGCCCTGCGCTCATGCTGGGGCCACGTGCAGTACGGCCGAGTCCCGACACCTGTTGTATGGCATCCCGGTAAATGGTCCACGCTTTGGCCAACGGCACCTCGAAGTACGCCTTGGCTCCGGTGTCCCGCTCAACAAACATGTAGTACGGGATGATCCCCAGCTTGACTTGGGTCTTCCACAACCTGGCCCAGTCATCGGCATTGTCGTTGATATGCGCCAATAGCGGACCTTGGCTGCGGATCTGTGCGCCGGTGGCGCGAATACGCCGAATGGCGTCGAACGCGACCTCGGTGGTCAGCTCCCGCCAGTGGTTGTAATGGGCCATGACGGCCACATGCTTGCCGGCCTTTACCAAGCGTTCGAGCAGGTCGAGCAATTCGTCGGCGTCGGCATCGCTGACAAAGCGATGTGGCCAGAAGGTCAACGCCTTGGTGCCGATGCGCACGGTCTGAATATGATCGAATTCCGGCTGCAGCAAGGGTTCCAGATAGGCCCTCAGGTGCTTGGTCTTCATCACCATGGGATCGCCGCCGGTCATCAACAGGTCGGTCACCTCGGGGTGATGCTTCAAATAATCGTGCAAACCGGCGGCTTCGCTGGACGCGATGCGCAGCGACTTGTCGCCGACGAACTGCGCCCAACGGAAGCAGAAGGTGCAGTAGCTATGGCAGGTCTGTCCCTGGCTAGGGAAGAACAACACGGTTTCGCGGTACTTGTGCTGCAATCCGTCGAGACGATTGCCGTGACTGTCCTGCGGCATGTTCAATTCCATCTGGCCGGCAGGGTGCGGGTTCAATTCTGCGCGTAGTTCCTGAGCCAGCTCGTTGACCGCCTTCTTGTCCCGGTCGTCGCGTAAGGCCTGCGCCATGCGCTCGTAATGCTCGGCTTTAAGCATGCCGCGTTGTGGGAAGGTCAACTGATAGATCGGGTCATGAGGTACCCGGGACCAATCGATGAGCTCATCGATGACATACTCGTTGACACGAAACGGCAGCACCGAAGACACCACCTTCATCTCGAAGCGCACCGATTCGGGTAGTTGCTGAAGTTGGGGGATCCTGTCCAGGTCGCGCTGGGTGAAAACCTTGAAGCGACGCGGCTTCAAAGGGAAATCCTGTGCGTTGTCCTGGCGCGGCATGATCGCACTCTCGGGCATGAGCACCTCCGTATTCTGCTGCTTGGCGATGGCCGCCGGCGCGGTAGGACACGCGCCACCATAGGGTTACCGCCACGGGCGGTCGGCCAGACAGGATGTCTGCCAGGGCAGTCCATCCAACTCGCTTGGGTTAGAACCGCTTGGGGCGTATTGATGGCCCTGACCGGCGGTTTCGTAAGGAGGGCGGACTATATCACGCCTGAGAGCGCGACCCAAATGCCTAATTTTATTAGGCTTTTATGTCACGCCCCCGCATCGGAGCCCGAGGTGGATCGTCGCTCGGCAAAACTCCGCCCGGCGGCACCGTTGGGTGGGGCGTCGCGAAGGACGCGATTATTCGGGACGGATGTGCTCGATGTATTTCGGCACGTCTTCCATCACCAGCTTGACGGTTTCGCCCTGGACCCGGACAACCGCATCGCTGCCCTTGAACTTGATGGCGCAGTGGGCATGACCACGGGATTCCAACGGCAGCGGCACCATGTCGCGGTACGTGTAGACGTTCTCGCCCACGTCGCCGCCGCTGCACTCGGCAGGAAATACCGGCAGCACGACATCCTCGGCCAGCTCCGCGCCGGTGAAGACCAGTTCGCCGTTCTGCCACCACTTGGTGCGTTCCACCGACCCGGTCATGGTCTTGATGATGATCGCCGGCTCCAGGCGAATGCGCACGGTGTCGCCGTCGACGGTCACTGCACTGACCTTGGAACCGGGTAGTTCGATACTGCTGGCATCCATGAAGGAATCCTCATCGCGCACTGTGTGGCGCGCGATTATACCGGCTCCCGCACGAACGTCAGCTCGCCGCGGCCTCGGTGTTGCGGTCGGACTCCAGATCCAGCTCCTTGATCTTGCGCGTCAGGGTGTTGCGACCGAGCCCAAGCAACTTGGCGGCGTCCTGCTTGCGACCGCCGGTATATTCCAGCGCCGTCTCGATCATGATGGTCTCGAAGGCCGGCGTCGCTTCATCCAGCAGCGCCTGTTGACCGCTGTGCAGTGCCTGGCGCGCCCAATTGCGCAGCGCGCCGCGCCAGTCGTCGCCGACGGCACTGCTGCGCTCGGTCTCGCGCAGCTCCGGCGGCAGGTCGTCGACATGGATTTCGGCACCGGAGGCCATCACCGTCAGCCACCGGGCGGTGTTTTCCAGTTGCCGCACGTTGCCGCGCCAGTCGAATCGCTTCAGTTCGTCGACGGTGTCGGGCAGCAGGGTCTTGGCCTCCACCCCCAACTCCACAGCCGCGCGCTTGAGGAAGTAGTCCATTAACAGCGGGATGTCCTCACGCCGCTCACGCAGTGACGGCAGGTGGACGCGGATCACGTTGAGCCGATGGAATAGGTCTTCGCGGAAGCGCCCCTCGGCCACCAGTTTTTCAAGGTCCTGATGGGTGGCGGCGATGATGCGCACATCCACCTTCACCGGCTCGGTACCGCCGACCCGGTAGAATTCGCTGTCCGCCAGTACCCGCAGCAGGCGGGTCTGCAATTCGGCCGGCATGTCGCCGATCTCGTCGAGAAACAGCGTGCCGCCATTGGCCTGCTCGAAACGGCCGGTGCGCCGTGCCTGGGCGCCGGTGAAGGAGCCCCGTTCGTGGCCGAACAATTCCGACTCCAGCAGATCCTTGGGGATCGCCGCCATGTTCAACGCGATGAACGGCGCATCGGCCCGGGGACTGTGGCGATGCAACGCCTGCGCGACCAGTTCATTGCCGGTGCAGGACTCGCCGTTGATCAGGACGGTGATGTTCGATCTGGCCAGCCGACCGATGGCGCGGAACACCTCCTGCATGGCCGGCGCTTCGCCGATGATGTCCGGACTGCTGCCCTTGATCTCGCCACGCGCCACCTTGTTCTGGTGACGATGGCGACAGGCCCGCTGCACCTGGTCCACCGCCTCGTCCACATCAAAGGGTTTGGGCAGGTACTCGAAGGCGCCGCCATGATATGCGGACACGGCGCTGTCCAGGTCCGAGTGCGCCGTCATGATGATCACCGGCAGGTCCGGATAGCTGCCGTGGATGCGATCAAGCAGGGTCAAGCCATCGGTGCCGGGCATGCGGATGTCGGACACCACGGCGTCCGGCTGCTCGCGCTCCAGTGCTTCCATCACGCCGGTGGCGTTGGAAAAACTGGTGACCTGGATATTGGCTTTCTGCAACGCCTTTTCCAGCACCCAGCGAATCGAGCGATCATCGTCGATCACCCAGACCTTGTTCCCTTCAGTCATTCTGCATCTCCACGGGCAGATAAACGGTAAACACCGTCTTGCCCGGTCGGCTCCGGCACTCGATCAGGCCTTTGTGTTGGTTGACCAGAGACTGCGCGATGGACAGCCCCAGCCCCATGCCCCCGGTGCCTGAAGTCACCATGGGGTAGAAAATCTTTTCTTGGATATCGGGCGGAATACCTGGGCCGTCGTCGATGATGTCCAGCTGCATCACCAGTCGATGACGTCGGTTGCCGATGGTGAACTGCCGCTGCACCCGGGTGCGGACCGTAACGGTGCCACCATCCCCTACCGCGCGTACGGCATTGCGCACGATGTTCAATACTGCCTGGATCAGCTGATCCATATCGCCGATCAATTCGGGAATCGATGGGTCGTAGTCGCGTTTGAGCTGCACCCGGTCGCCGCTCTCGGCCTTGACCAGGGTGCGCACCCGCTCCACCACTTGATGAATGCAGACCCGCGAATACGCCGGCATGCGGTTTGGGCCGAGCATCCGGTTGACCAGGGTCTGTAGCCGGTCGGCTTCCTCGATGATGACCTGGGTGTATTCCTTCAAATCGGGGTCGGCGAGCTCGCCTTCGAGCAACTGTGCCGCGCCGCGCAGCCCCCCCAGGGGGTTCTTGATCTCGTGCGCCAGGCCGCGCACCACGTCCCGGGTCGCCTCCTGTTGGCTGAGCAATTGCTCCTCCCGGGTGATGCGCAGATGACGATCCACCTGTTGCATCTCGATCAGCAGACCGGGCAAGCCGTCGAGCGCCGACAGCGGCACCACCGTACAGTCGACGGTGACGGCGCGGCCCTCCGGCTGGATCACCGTGACCTCGCGCTCGGTCAGCGGCTGCGACAGATCACGCACCCGCAGCACATGGTGGTAGAGCACGTCATCGCGGCTGCGCAGGATCAACTGGGCCGCCTGGTCGATGATGTGGCGTGCGCTCACGCCGAGCAGCATTTCCGCCGACGGGTTGGCGTATGCCACGCTCAGATCAGGATGGAGCAGGATCACCGCGCTGGCGAGATTGTCCAGCGCGCGACGCTCCATTCCGGTGAAAAGGTCTGCTACCGCATTCATGGTCCAGACTCCACAGCAAGTTTCAGGCCAGCACATCCGTGGCTGATAACAGCGGAAGAGGCTGCCTAGCGCCCGACATTTCAGGGGGTTATCTGCCGCCGGGACGGATAGGCCAGGATGGACACCGGGGATTCGCCCGTTACTGCACCATAATAGTGCAAACGGCGCGGAAGCGGGGCGGATCAGGCTTGACTATGGTGCACGCGGCGCCTTCAACGACCCGCGGCGATCCGAGCAGTCACCAAGGGGGGGCGACCTGGATCACAAAAAGGTGCACTCAGTTGCCGGGCGACGGCGGGCTGGCGGCCGGTGGAATAATGGTGGCCTTGCGCAACGTGAAGGTGGTGGTCGGCGTCTCGGTCACCACCTTGCCCGCCGCGTCGACAATCCGGGCCTGCAGCGTGTGCCCTCCCCGGTAGACGCCGCTCAACTGCACCGCCAGTCCGTCGAAAGGGTCACCCACCGCCGTCCCGTCAAGCAGAATGGCTACCCGATGGCCGGGCTGCAGCGCCGGCTCGAGGCCGACCACCACCTGCACCTTCATGTCATTGGCCCGTACCGCGCTGTTGTTCTCCGGCTGGACGATCTCGGCCTTGGTATAGCCGGTGAATGCGGCCGGCGATTGTTGCTGCGGCTCCGTAGGCGGCGGCAACGCCGGGGCCTGGTAAGTCGAAATCCCGGGCAGCTTGACCGACTCCGCCGGGACGCCGCCGGGTGGCAGGTCACCGTAATGTACGGCGCCCTGGGCATCGACCCATTTGTAGACCGCCGCAGACACCGGGGCGGTCAGGAGCACGCCCGCCAAAAACAGGATCTTGTTGTTCATGCCGCAAGCTTAGTGCAGCGGCGCCGCACCGGCCAATGGCCTTTTCAACACGCTGTGACCGTAAAGGAACTTCTGGGAAATTCAGAGGTGCCGCGGCACAGCGCGCGCTGAGAAGCCCAGGATGGATTTGTTCAGCGCCTCCCAACAAAAAAGGCGCCCCGCAGGGCGCCTTTTCACCACAGCTTAAAGCGACGCTTACAGGCTGTAGTACATGTCGAACTCCACCGGGTGGGTGGTCATGCGCATGGTGGTGACCTCTTCCATCTTCAGCGCGATGTAGCCGTCGATCAGATCGTCGGTGAACACGCCGCCGGCGGTGAGGAAGCCGCGATCCGCGTCCAGCGCATCCAGCGCCTGATCCAGGCTGTGGCATACGGTGGGGATGTTGGCGGCCTCTTCCGGCTCCAGGTCGTACAGGTCCTTGTCCGCGGCATCGCCTGGGTGGATCTTGTTCTGGATGCCGTCCAGGCCAGCCATCATCATGGCGGCGAAGGCCAGATACGGGTTGGCGGTGGGATCCGGGAAGCGCACCTCGATGCGCCGACCCTTCGGGCTGGACACCCAGGGAATCCGGATGGAGGCGGAGCGGTTACGGGCGGAGTAGGCCAACATGACCGGCGCCTCGAAGCCCGGCACCAGACGCTTGTACGAGTTGGTGGAAGCATTGGTAAAGGCGTTCAAGGCACGGGCGTGCTTGATGATACCGCCAATGTAATACAGGGCGGTCTCGGACAGGCCGCCGTACTGATCGCCGGCGAACAGGTTGACGCCGTCTTTGGCCAGCGACTGGTGCACGTGCATTCCCGAGCCATTGTCACCGACGATGGGCTTGGGCATGAAGGTGGCGGTCTTGCCGTAGGCATGGGCCACGTTGTGCACGCAATACTTGAGAATCTGGTTCATGTCGGCACGTTTCACCAGGGTGTCGAACTTGGTGCCGATCTCGCACTGTCCGGCGGTGGCCACTTCGTGGTGATGCACCTCCACCGGCACGCCCATTTCTTCCATGGCCAGGCACATGGAGGCGCGGATGTCGTTCAGGGAATCGACCGGCGGTACCGGGAAGTAGCCGCCCTTTACCCCGGGCCGGTGACCGAAGTTGCCGTCCTCGTAGGCCTTCTCCGAGTTCCACTCGGCTTCTTCGGAATCGATCTTCACCATCGAACCGGACATGGTGATGCTCCAACGCACATCGTCCAGAATGAAGAACTCGGGCTCGGGACCGAAATAGGCGGTATCGGCGATGCCGGTGGATGCCAGATAGGCCTCGGCACGCTTGGCGACGGAGCGCGGGTCGCGCTCATAGCCTTCCATGGTGGAGGGCTCCAACACATCGCACCGGATGTTGATGGACGGCTCGTCGGTAAACGGATCCAGGATCGCGGTGTCGGCCTCGGGCATCAGGATCATGTCGGACTCGTTGATCCCTTTCCAGCCGGCGATGGACGAGCCGTCGAACATCTTGCCTTCTTCGAAGACGTCTTCGTCCAGGGTATGAGCGGGCACGGACACGTGCTGTTCCTTGCCCTTGGTATCGGTAAAGCGGAAGTCAACGAACTTAACGTCGTTTTCCTTGATCATCTTGAGGACGTCTTTGGCGGACATTCTCGATCTCCAATTAAGGTTGAGTGTGACTGTTGGCTGCGGAATTCGTTGGCCAGGCCGGCCCTGGTGTCGGGCTCGACCCGCTCGCAATACCACGCGCAAGGATTGTTCAGGATGGGGCGCCGCTTCGTACTCCACGGGGCACCGGTACGATTATGCCAGCTCCCGCAAGCGGATGTCATTGCACGCACATGCCCCCGAGCTTGAGCCCGCTGCCGCCACCCTGCCCGGTCAGAACCGTTTCGCGCCGCGCAGTTCCGCCGGCGATAGGGTCGCAATAGAAAGTGTGGACGGCAGGCGCCCATGTCACAATGGCGCGGCGCGCGGACGGCCCGCGACCGACACCACAATGGCACAGCAATTGCTCCCTTCCGCGCAAGGTATGGGTACCCGATGCGAGGTACCGAAACATGACCGGGGGGAGCAGACTAACGGGAACGGCCTCCAGCAACGCCGTAACGCGCCGAAAATCATAATAATTACGGGTATCCTGAAGTCTTCCTGAGCGGCTCGCCGTGTTTATCACAGACCCGACGGCGACGTGACTGCCCCGAGCGTGACGGCCCGCACAACCTCCGTTGAATGCACCAATACCGAGCAATAACCCCAGTTAGCATGCCGATTTGCACCACTGTGGTGCAAATCAGCATCGCCGAGACGGACTTACCAGGCTAAGCCAAAACAACACAGACCCATGTTGGAGATTGAGTGATGAAGAGCAAGTTGGAATATATCTGGCTGGACGGCTACAAGCCGACCCAGAGCCTCCGCAGCAAGACCATGGTGCGCAAAGACTTCAACGGCAAGCTGGAGGATTGTCCGATGTGGTCGTTCGACGGCAGCTCCACCGAGCAGGCCGAAGGCAACGCCTCCGACTGTCTGCTGAAGCCTGTCATGGTCATCCCGGATCCGGGCCGCAAGAACGCCTATCTGGTGATGACCGAGGTGCTGAATGCCGATGGCACGCCGCACCCCTCCAACGGCCGCGCCACCATCGAAGACGATGACGACGACTTCTGGTTCGGTTTCGAGCAGGAATACTTCCTGTGGGATCCCAGCACCAACCTGCCCCCCGGCTTCCCGCCCGGCGGCTTCCCGCCCCCCCAGGGCCCCTACTACTGCTCCGTCGGTGCGCGCAACGCCTACTGCCGCGACCTGATCGAAGAGCACCTGGACATGTGTCTGGCCGCAGGCCTGAACGTCGAAGGCATCAACGCCGAAGTGGCTGCCGGCCAGTGGGAATTCCAGGTCTTCGCCAAGAGCGCCGCGCGCGCCGGTGACGAGATCTGGCTGGCCCGCTACCTGCTCGAGCGCTGCGCCGAGAAGTACGACCTGGCCGTCGACTGGCACCCCAAGCCGCTGGGCGACACCGACTGGAACGGTTCCGGCATGCACGCCAACTTCTCCAACGGCGCCATGCGCGATTCCGGCAAGGAAGAGACCTTCACCAAGGTCTGCGAGCAGTTTGGCAAGTACGTCCCGCAGTGCATCGCCGTCTACGGCGCCCACAACGAGCAACGCCTGACCGGCAAGCACGAGACCCAGTCCATCGACCAGTACAGCTACGGCGTTTCCGACCGTGGCGCGTCCATCCGTATCCCCATCGGTACCGTGGAAGACGGCTGGAAGGGTCGCCTGGAAGACCGTCGTCCGGCATCCAATGCGGATCCGTACAAGGTCGCGGCCATCATCGTGAAGATCACCAAGGAAGCCCTGGGCTGATCACACGGTAGTCAAGCTGTGCCGAGAACCGGGGCGGGAAACCGCCCCGGTTTTTTGTGCGTGCCGATCCGCGTGCATGCTGCCGACTGATATCCACGGCAGCGGTATCCCCCACGCGGCCGCCCAAATGGAGTGCGACGGACTAGCGCCGGCGCGGCGCCAGGTCGGCTGCCCAGTCCTCCTGCAGGACGCGCACGACCTCGTCCATGCTCGACGGACGTTTCGCCGGCTCCTTTTCCAGGCACTGCAAACAGAGGCGTTCCAATAGCCTTGGCACCGGGTACTTGCTGATCTCCCGTGGCGGGGGCGGCGCAGCCTCTTTCACCAGCTCAAGCAGCTCGTAGGTCTTGTCGCTTTCAAATGGCGTGCGGCCGGTCAGCAACTCGTAGAGCACCGATCCGAGGCTGTAGATGTCGGTGCCGAAACCGATGTCCGGGTCGCGCGCGATCTGCTCGGGCGACATGTAACACAAGGTGCCCTGCAGGTTGCCAAAGCCGGTCATCGACCTGTCCCCCCGGGCATGCGCGGGCTTCAACTCCTGATCCTGCAGATCGATCGTGGTTCCGTCCTTGTTCCACACCTTGGCCAGCACCCAGTCGAGCAGCAGCACCTCGCCATAGGGGCCGACCAGGATATTCTCCGGCTTGACGTCCCGGTGGGCGACGCCATGGGCGTGGGCATAGGCCAGCACGTGGGCGATCTGCTCGATGACCTCGATCAGCTGGGTCAGGTCATAGCGTTCGCGGTAATCGAAGATCTCCCGCAACGTGTAGCCGTGTACCAGCTTCATGGTGAAGTACAGGTGGCCCTCACGGTCGCGGCCTATTTCATAAACCGGGACCGAATTGGGGTGCTGCATCTGTGCCGATACCCGCGCCTCGCGCAGCAGGCGGCGTTGCTCTATGGGGTCGTCGACAAATTCGGGTCGCAGGCTCTTGTACACCACCACCCGCGCCAGGTGCATGTCCCGGCAGATGCGGATGATCGATTTGCCGCCCTTGGCGAGGGTGCTCAGGAACACATAGCGGGTGTTCGGATTGAGGGTTTCCGGCAGCGGCCGATCCGTGTCTTCAAGATAGATGACGTCATATTCTTTCGGCGGTTGTTTGAACGTCAGCATGCTATCCCTTAGCCCCCGCAATGATTCACCACTATGGAGTCGTTACGCTACGGGTACGGGATGGATCGAGCAAGGCGGCGCTCAAGGGGCGAGCGATCACGCTCACCCGTAATACACCTCCACCCGGCCGAACTCCGGCAGCGGCTCGATGGCCGACTGCAACCGATTCCGCATGGCGCCCGCCTGTTCTTCGCCACGGTAGCAGTCCATGGGAAAGAACAGCTGCACATGGATGTGTCCGGCCAGATAATGCAGCAGCAAGCGCTTCTGCTCCTTCAGGCAGTCGATATCCGCCCACGCCTCATCCAGCATCGCCATCGCCTTGTTGCGCAACGGCAGGCCTTCACATGGCGGCGCGCTCTCGTCGTTCTCCGGATCGACGTGCACCGTCACATCGGTGATCTCGTCGAAGCGGGACTTGAGCCGCTGCTCCACCTCCACCGCGATCATGTGCCCCTCGGACACGCTGAGCCAGGAGCGTACCAGGATATGCACATCGATCAGCGCATCCTGGCCCATGCGTCGACTGCGCAACATATGCACCTCGCGCACGCCGTCGATGTCCATGATGGCGGCGTTCACCTCGTCGATGCGCTCACTTTCCAGCGCCGCGTCGGCCAACTCCCGGATGCTTTGCCAGGACAGGTCCCAACCGATCTTGGCCACCATCAACGCCACCACCACCGCGGCGATGGCATCCAGGTAATCGAGCCCCAGCATGGTGCCGCACACGCCGATGAACACCACCACCGAAGAGATGGCGTCGCTGCGGCTGTGCCAGGCGTTCGCCTCCAGCATCTTCGAGCGCAGCTGGCGGGCCACCTTCATGGTGTAGTGGTAGATCCACTCCTTGGACAACACCGAAGCCAACGCCACACCCAGCGCCCAGAATCCGGGCTGCAACAACTCCGTGGGGTTGAACAGCCGATCCACCGCATCCCACGCAATGCCCAGCGCCACGGCGATCAACGCCACCCCCAGGATCACCGTGGTCAGGGTCTCGATACGGCCATGGCCGTAAGGGTGGTTCTCGTCCGCGTCGCGGCTGCCGTGCTTGGCGGCGATCAGCACCATGGCGTCGGTAAGCAGGTCGGAAAACGAATGGATGCCGTCGGCGATCAGCGCCTGCGAATTCGCCAGATAACCCACCACGATCTTGGCGACGCCCAGCACGAAGTCGATCACCGACCCGACCAGGGTCACCCGCTTGGCGATCTGGTAGCGCTCGTCACCGTTTTCCGGACACACGGCCTGGACATGGGAATGGTGGTGCCCGCTACCCATCAGGCTTGACCCCCGACGCGCACGCGCACCACATATTCGCCATCGCGCTCATCGCAGGACACCACCTGGTGACCATTGATACGGCACCAGGCCGGGATATCGTTCACGACACCCGGATCCGTGCAGATCGCTACCAGTTCGTCCCCAGGTGACAGGGTTTCCACCTTGTCCTGCACGCGGATGACGGGCATGGGGCACAGCAGGCGGCGGCAGTCGATGGCATGTTCGGACATGGTGGGATCACGGCAATCAGGCGAAATCGCATTCTACCCAAAAGCAAAAGGCCGGGGAGCCCCGGCCTTTCATCTGTTGCGCAATAAGCACTTGTTAGTAGCAAGAAACTTACGCGGCTTCCGATTTGCACTTTCACTCTAAGCGGGCCATAACAAGAAGGCAAGGAATAAAAAGATCGACTGGGGGATATCATGGACTATCGACTCGCGCTCGACATGGGCACGAACTCAATCGGCTGGGCGGTCATTCGACTCAACAAAGGCGTACCGGCCGAACTGATTCGCATCGGCAGCCGCATTTTTCCAGACGGCCGCCACCCAAAGACCGGCGACTCACTGGCTTCTCAACGACGCTTGCCGCGCAGCCAACGACGGGGACGAGACCGCTTTCTGCAACGGCAACGGGCCTTTATCAAGTACCTGAAAAAGTTTGGTCTGTTTCCTCAAGAACAGGCACAGGCCAAGGCGTTGCAGAAACAGTGTCCTTACACACTGCGCACCATGGGACTCGACAAACCGCTGACCGCCTATGAACTGGGTCGCGCACTGTTTCACCTGAACCAACGGCGCGGCTTCAAATCCAACCGCAAGGCCGACGCAGGCGACGGCGAGTCGGGCAAGATCAAAACCGCCATTTCCGCGTTCCGTGCGGAACTCGGATCCGGCGCACGTACCGCCGGCGAGCTACTGCACCAACGCTTGAAGAACGGCCTCGGCACCCGCGCCCGGCTGCGCGGACACGGCGCCAAGGCCAGCTACGATTTCTACATCTCGCGCGAGATGATCAGCGAAGAGTTCGACGCACTCTGGCAAGCCCAGCGCCAACACCACCCCGAGCTGCTGACTGATCAGGCTCAGCGCATCTTGCGTTCCATCCTGCTCGATCAACGACCCCTGCAATCTCCCCCCGTCGGCAAATGCACACTGATGCCCGACGAGCCACGCGCCCCCAGAGCACTGCCCTCGGCGCAGCGCCTACGCTATACCCAGGAAGTACACCATCTGCGCGTGCTGCCGCTGGACGATGTCATCGACCGTCCCCTCACCCGTACCGAGCGCGACACCGCGCTGGCAGTGCTCGAGGCCAAGGACAAGGTCAAATATGCGGACCTGAGGACAGCGCTGTTCGGTAAAGAAAACGCTGCCGCCTTTGTCTTCACCATCGAACAATCCAGCCTGGGCCGCGCCACCTTGGCCGGCAACACCACCAGCTATTACCTGAGCCGACCCAAGGCCTTCGGCAAGGCCTGGGCAAAGCTGACCCCGGGCGAGCAGGAAGCGGTGGTTGAAAAACTGTTGGAAGCAGAAGACGAAGAGACGCTGGTCGCTTGGCTGAGGGAACATTACGGGCTGAGCGAAACCAACGCACGATTCACCGCCAACAAGCGCCTGGAAGACGGCCACCAACGACTGGGACGCACAGCCACCGCGCGGGTACTAGACGCCCTGGGCTCCGGATGGGACGCCGAGCGGGACGCACCCTTGACCTACGATAAAGCGGTGCGCGCAGCAGGTTTTGTCGATCATCGGCTACCGGACCCCGATAGCCTAATGCCTGAGTTGCCCTACTACGGCGAAATACTGACACACCACTGTCAGCTCATTCCAAGCTCCGGCGATCCGCATCTAAAAACGACCGGTCGTATCACCAACCCCACCGTACACATCGCACTCAACCAACTGCGCAAGCTGGTCAACGCACTGATAAAGAAATACGGCCACCCAGCGGAACTCCATCTGGAGCTGGCTCGCGAACTCAAACTCAGTCGCCAACAAAAAACTGAACGTAACAAGCAGAACAAGGAAAACCGCGAACACAACGCCGCGCTTAACGATGAACTGCGCAAACTGGGCCAAAAGCCGAATGCGGAAAACCGGCTGCGCCTGAAACTGTTCAACGAACTGGGACCGCTCAATCACCGCTGTGTGTATTCGGGCGAGCTCATCAAACCAACCCGCCTGTTCACCAACGATTATCAGGTCGATCACATTCTCCCGTTCTCCAAGACCCTGGACGACGGCTACAACAACAAGGTGCTGGTGACCCGACAGGCCAATGCCGACAAAGGCAACCGCAGCGTCCACGCGCTGGCAACGCAGGTACCTGGCTACGACTGGGGCAGCATTGTGCAGCGAGCCCAGACGCTGCCCTACCACAAGCGTAAACGCTTCACAGAGACTGCCTTGCAGGACTGGGCAGCACGTTTCGGTGAGTTCGAGTACGACGGCCAAGGCTTTCTACAACGCCAGCTGACAGACACGGCTTATCTGGCGCGGGTTTCGCGGCAATACCTTGCCGCCATCTGTCCAAGCAACAAGATCGTCTGTCTGCCCGGTACGCTTACAGCATTACTGCGAGGCAAGTGGGGGCTGAACACCATTCTCAGCCACGGCAACCGCAAAAACCGCCACGACCATCGCCACCATGCCATCGACGCGGCGGTAATCGGGGTTATTGATCGAGCAATGCTGCAAAAGGTCGCCTCGCGCGCGGCCAGGGCCGAAAATGAACACCCCGATAACTTGCTCAAGGGCATTCACGACGACCTACCCTGGAATGGCTATCGGGATGAGTTGGACCGTTTGATCGAGCGTATGGTGGTATCCCACAAGGTGGACCACAACCCACAGGCTTAGCTGCATAACGATACCGCCTACGGCATTGTCGATGGTCCGGATGACAAGGGGGTGTACCTTGTGCGCCACCGTGTCGCACTAACCAGCTTGAAAAAACCGAACGATATCGACCAGCTGGAAAGCCAATCGCTGCGAGCCAAGCTGAACGCCTTGATCGGCGATGCCACAGGCAAGAGCTTTACCGAGCAACTGGTCGCGCTTTCCGAGCGTAAAGACATCCCCGCCAAGGTGGTCAAACAGGAGCGCCTGTCCGGTATCACCGTACCACTCAAAGGGGCCGCTCTGAGTCCGGACCCTGATCGCCGTCCCGCCGTGCCCGCCAAGTTTTACAAAGGCGACTCAAACTACTGCTACGAGATTTTCGTCGGCGATAACGGGAAATGGGACGGCGAAATCATCAGCACCTTTGTCGCCAACCAGAACCGCTATCGTGAATTCATGAATGACAGGAAGCATTTCCTGACGACGGCGTTCTGTGGCAAGCCATTGGTAATGAGGCTTACCGCTGGCGACTGCTTAAAAGTCGTTCAAGGCAATGAAGTCACGTTGCTTCGCGTCCAAAATCTGTCCGACGGTATGATAACAATGTGCCCACCGGTTGAAGCCAACGTAGACCAAAGAAACCGGAATAAGGCGGATCCATTCAAGTACACATACAAATCGCCATCGGCCTTGCAGAAAATTCATGCTTCCCCTATTCGAATCGACATATTGGGGCGAGTGATTTCGCGCTGAGCGCGGGGGGACATATGCCAGGCCGCATCATCGACATCAGTCAGGATCAGCGCCATCTATCGCTGTACCGTGGCTTCATGATCGTGTCCCACCAAGGCGATGAACTCGGGCGCGTTCCGTTAGACGATTTGGAGGCCGTGATCGCCTCTGGACACGGGCTATCGCACAGCAGCAACCTGCTGGCTGCGCTGGCGGAACGCGGCGTTCCTTTTGTGCTGTGTGCCAGCAACTACCGCCCGGTCGGGATGCTGCTGGCTACCGACGGCAATTATCAACAAGGCAAACGCCTAGCCTGCCAGGCCGATGCCAGAAAACCGCTGAACAAACGCTTATGGCAACAAGTGGTCCGCGCCAAGCTGCAACACCAGGCCGATGCCCTGGCCGCACTCGGCCGGCCCCATGTACCGCTTGCCGCGTTGGTTGCCAAGGTGCGTTCGGGCGATCCCGACAACGTCGAAGCACAAGGTGCCAGACGCTACTGGAGCTTATTGTTCGGTGCTGACTTTCGACGGGATCGTGACAGCCAGGACCACAACTGTTTGCTGAACTACGGTTACGCGATCCTGCGCGCCTGCATCGCCCGAGCTATTGTCGCTGCCGGGCTACACCCCGGCCTGGGCATCCATCATCGCAATCCATACAACCCCATGTGTCTGGCGGATGACCTGATCGAACCCTGGCGCCCCTGTATCGATCTGCGGGTTCATGCGCTGGTGGAAGCCGGGTACGACAGTGTCGATGCCGACACCAAACGATCATTGGCCAACGTGGTGTATACGGACCTGGACATCGCCGGGCAACGCAGCCCGGTGGCCGGAGCGATACAAGGGATGGCGACATCTCTCGCCCAAGTGTATCTGGGCGAGCGGGATGAACTGGCGCTACCCAACGGTCTGCACCCCGACAGCACGGCTGCGCTGTTGACGCTGGCGTGACGGAACTGTCGGCCTATCGCCTGATGTGGATTCTATGCCTGTTCGATTTGCCTACCCTGACCAAGGCGGAGCGTAAGGAGGCCGCTGGCTTTCGTCATTACCTGTTGGATCAAGGCTTCGAGATGGCGCAGTATTCGGTGTATATGCGGTTGGTATCGGGCAAGGACCACGCCGATACCCTATACCGCCGCATCCGCGAAAATCTTCCCGACGGCGGACGCATCGATATCGTCACCATCACCGACAAACAGTATGAAAACATCATCAGCTTTGTCGGCAAGGTGCGCCAACGACGAAAAAATCCGAATCAATTCGAGTTGTTTTGAACAAATAATGCCTACTTGTCCTGCAGAAAAGAGACAAAACCCCTTGTCGAAACAAGGGGTTGTCTTACTACTAGGTTAGCAAATCGGAAACCGCGCGCCAGCTACAACACACCGTTCAGTCGCACGATGATGGGGTTCAGGTTAGCAAATCGGAAACCGCGCGCCAGCTACAACATAAAGGGTTGGCAAACCGTGTTTGGCGACAGGTTAGCAAATCGGAAACCGCGCGCCAGCTACAACTCCGCCGCTTCAGCCGCCGACGTAACGACTAGGTTAGCAAATCGGAAACCGCGCGCCAGCTACAACAAATCGATCCGCTGTGCTTCGTCGATCTGAGGTTAGCAAATCGGAAACCGCGCGCCAGCTACAACTCGCAGCGTGATAGATTGACGCCCCACTAAAGGTTAGCAAATCGGAAACCGCGCGCCAGCTACAACTATACGCAAATCTAAATCCATCTGTTGCGGAGGTTAGCAAATCGGAAACCGCGCGCCAGCCTTCACTGGTCTTGCGTGAACCGCATGATCGGCGCCTGCCGTTCGTACACCTCGGTAACCCGTTCGCCATCCCACACATACACCAGCCGGGGACCGGATGTCGGCAGGCTGACGGCTGGCGGGCGAAAGGCCGCGATACACTGGCCGCCAGGATCACGGGCGCTGGGATACACCAGGCCCCAGGCGCCGTCACGGCGCAGGGGCTTGGCAAAGGCCTGGGTCTTGGAATAGCTGGCGATATCCGGGTCGTGCAGTTGGTCGAATCCGACGCCGCGGATATCCAGCAGCGGTTTGGTTACCTGACCGACGTGCGCCCGCAGCGTCCATTCCTCCGGCGCCAAACCCTGGGACGCACGCGCCAGCCGTTCGCGGTGGAAGACCGTCTCCCGGATCGCGGTCTCCAGGTCCTTGGCCGCGTAGTAGACGCCGTAGCTGGCATCGTTGAAGCGTCCGGGGCGACCGATGTGGGTGAAGGCGGCCATCACCACACTGGCACCCGGGCCGCTGACCCGGTCCTCCCTGGGCACCCGCCGCACGTCACCCGCCTCCGCCAGCAAGCGGTCGTTGGTAAGCGATTCCAGCAGCCACAGCGCCTCCTGTTCCTGTGGAGTGTCGAACAGATGCTCGAACAGGTCGATGGGCGGGTACTGACTGGCGATGATGCGGTACTGGGCCTTCCAGCGCAGTCGCTTGGGCTTGGGCGTCTCCACCCTCAGCCGCGGGCGGCGTCCAGGTAACGGCGCACGTCGGCCAGCGCGATCAGACTGCCACCAAGCATATGGTCGATGGGCGACTGGCCGTTGAAGGGGGCGTCCGTGTTGCCGTGGCTGAGCCAGTTCAGCTGATTGGTCACGTTGAACAGGATGCCCAGCGCCTTGTGGATGCCCAGCATGTAGGACAGGCGGTCCAGGGTGTCGCGCGACAGGGTACCGTGCTTGCCCTTCTTCCAGTCGTAATAGGTGGTGCGGCTGGGCGAACCCAGCAGCACGCGGCGGTCATCGTCCTTCAGTTGCCACGCGTCGGTGATGCGAAAGAACGCCTTCAGGCCGGCGGCGGCCAGATCGGGGCCACTGATATCGCTGTTGGCCAGCGGCGCATGGGATACGGCGCGTGCGGACTGCATGATAGGCCTCTGTCTGGTTTCGGACTTGTTTTAATTATTAGTCCGGAATCGGAGTTTTTCAAGCCGGGCCCTGTCAATCGAAATCAGGCACGTTGGCTGGATCGAAAGGCGCGACATTGGTGGCGAAGGTCCAGTGATACCCGTCCGGGTCGGCGATCCGCACGACGCGGTCGCCCCAGAACATGTCCTCGGGCTCGCTTTCCATCTTCGCACCGGCCTTGCGCGCACGAGCCGCGGTGGCGTCCACATCGTCACAATAGACGTACAGGTTGATGGGCGGCCGCTGGCCGCTGGTCACCGGTGCCAGCATGTCGGAGGGCGGGCCCTCACTGCAGAACATCACCACGCTCTGACCGCCGAGGGACATGCCGACATGCAACGGCGAACCGTCCTTTTTTCGCACCATCTCGGCGACCTCGAAACCGAAGGCTTTCTCGTAGAAGTCGACAGCGGCGCTGGCATCGCGCACGGTCAGGTAGGGCGTGATGCGACTGGCGCCCTCGGGCATCGGATTGCTCATAACGCACCTCCGTGTGGCACTGGGCCATGGCTGTGGGCTGACTGTGGCACAGCGGTTCGGCCCGAAGTGCGACGGCCTGCGCAATCCGTGCCTACAGCACCCAGTCCTTGGGTAGCTGGTGGGCCTTGAGCGGGGCGACATCGAAACTGCGGGTGTCGCCATTCTGCTCACGCACCTCGACGGTCACCTGCTCGGCGTCACGCCCCTGGCTGTAACGGGCGATGATGCGACCGGCCAGTTCGATATCGGCCGCGCTGGCATCACCCTCGATCAGCGCCAGCGGACCACCATGGCTGGTGGTTTTAAGGCTGACAAACTGGTTGCGGTAGCCTTGCAGGAACTTGCCTTCGCCTTCCTCGCGGGCAACGATCACCTTGAAGTTGTCGGCAGGGCGGATGTGGCGACCCACCTTCAGCAGCATGATGTCGTCCAGCTCGTAGCGCTTTTCGCCTCGGTGCTGCCACAGGTCCGCCAGCTTGACCGAGTACTGCGCATCGGTAAGGAAGCAGCAGCCACCGGCCGGCTGGGCGTAGTCCTCGAAGCCGAGGTGCGCCGCCAGCGCCATCTGCGGTTTGCGCGAACGGCCCGAGAAGTCGTGCAGCTTATCGCGGTCCACCCAGCCTTCGCGCTCGGGCAGGGTCTCGGGCAGGTTCCTGGCGCACAGCGGGCGCAGCAGCCGGTCGTTGATACCCGATTCCTGCTGCACCACGGGCATGGTGTCCTTGCGCTGGGACATGGGTCGCTGGCCGATCACCTCGCCGGTGACGATGAAGTCGAAGCCCTTCTGCTCGATCCATTCGCGGGCCTTCTGCACCATGAACACCTTGCAG
>JASBTJ010000026.1 GCA_030148485.1 Gammaproteobacteria bacterium
CAATCGGGTGGTTGCCGGCAATTGGTGGGGCGACGGAGATGCCCACAGGCCCGCCTGGTCGGTGGAACAGGAACTGGCACAGACCCTGGGCATCGGGCTTGGCGACCGCTTGGACTTCGAGATCGCCGGCACCCGGGTCGACGCCCCGGTGACCAGTCTGCGCAGCGTGCGTTGGGATTCGTTCAATGCCAATTTCTTCGTCATCGGCAGCCCCGGGGTGCTGGACCAGCAGCCAGCCACCTTCATCACCAGCTTCCACCTGGGCGAGCGGAAAGGATTGTTGCGGGTCCTGGCGGAACGTTTTCCCGGTGTCTCGGTGCTGGACGCCGGTGCGCTGCTGGATCAGGTCCGTCAGGTGATTTCGCGCGGCGCTCAAGCCGTCCAGGCCGTGTTCGGCTTCACCCTGTTAGCCGCCCTGGTGCTGTTGTTGGCGGTAATCCAAACACAGACGGCACAGCGTGCTCGCGAAACCGGCCTGTTGCGTAGCCTGGGTGCCCACGACCGACAGCTGCTAGGCGCCAGCGCCGTGGAGTTCGGTGGACTGGGGCTGCTTGCTGGCACGCTCGGGGCACTGATGGCGGCGCTGGTCGGCTGGCTGTTGGCGCGTCAGGTATTCGAGCTGACCTGGGTGCCCGGCACCCAACTGTGGCTAAGCGGCCTCGCCTTGGGCACGCTGGCCGTGGGACTGACCGGGCTGGCGGTCAGTCGCAAGCTGCTGGACGCAGCACCTGCCCAGCTGCTGAACCAACGCCTGGACTGAACATGACTCGGCACCACCGACCCGCGTCCGCCGCTTCTCTGCCGAGCGCGAACAAGTGCGGGCGACCCGGTAACATGTGCGAGTCCCGAATCACTGCGTCCTTGCCAGAGCCAGTCGCCAGCAGCGTCGCCGCCTGACGTGTCGGCGATAAGCCGGACAGGCGGGACGTGTTTCTCAAACGCCCATTCCATGAGGAGCCAGCCATGCGTCGTCATTTGTTTGTCCTGACCGCGTTCCTGGCGGGACTGATGCCCGCCGCGGCGCCGGCACAGGACGTGCTGACCACCCGCCAGATGAGCCTGGAACTGGCCAACGATATTGCACTCGCCGCAGTAAAGGCCTGCCGTGACGCCGGCTACCAGGTTTCCGTGGTGGTGGTGGATCGCAGCGCCGTACCCCAGGTGGTGTTGCGCGACGCGCTGGCGACGCGCTTCACCACCGAAATCGCGCTGAAGAAGGCCAACGCCACCGTGCTGAGCGGAGTTTCCACCCAGGCGTTCCTGCGCAACCGCGCCGACATCAGCACCGCAATGAACCATCTGGACGACGTGTTGGTGCTGCGCGGCGCACTGCCCATCGAGGCGGCGGGCAGTCTGCTCGGCGCGGTAGGGGTCAGCGGCGCCCTGGGTGGCGACAAGGACGAGGCCTGTGCCAGGCGGGGCCTGGAAGCGGTCGCCGAGCGCTTGGCCTTTGTCGAGTAGCGTCCGGGGTAGTTCGAACGGCGTCGTGCGCGGCAACGCAATGGCCCCGTGCTCCTCGGACCGGATCTGCGCGACGATTTCTGAAGGAAGCGCAGAAAAATTCAGCGGTGCCGCGGTACCGGGAGGTGCCGCCAAAATCGGTCACAACAGGTGACTGATTTTGAAGCAAGCTACAAACCGTGTTTGCAGCGCGGCGTGCTGCTGAGAAGTCCAGGATGGACTTACTCAGAGGTTCCTTAGCCCTGCCGGCGATCGTGGCCACTGCGTCGCTCTGGCCCCTGGTAGCGGGAATCCGCCCCCTGTCGCCGGTCGACCCTGGCGCGGCGCCGGCTGATGGAGCGCCGCAGAAAACGCATCACCCGCCAAGCCCGCAGGATCATGTAGAAGTAGCCAGCAAACACCGCCATGAAACCGTAGAACATCAGCCACTCGGACACCCCGGCCAACTGGCCGACGATACCCACCAGCGCCATCACTCCCGCGACTGCAACCATGATGACGAGGGTCGCCTCGTGGGAAAAACCGGCCAGCAACAGCACGTGGTGGAAGTGCTCACGATCAGCGGCAAAGGGTGAGCGCCCCCGCAGCACACGACGCAGCATCATGGTGACCGTATCGATCAGCGGCAGCCCGAACAGCCACAATGCCGTGGCGGGCGAAAACACCCGGCCATCCCCCTGGGACAGTTGCACCAGGAACCACGCCAGGACGAAGCCGAGGAACATGCTGCCGGCATCGCCCATGAAGACACGGGCACGTGCATACCCGGGCAGACGCAGGTTGAACAACAGAAACACCACGATGGCGACGCCAAGCACCAACAGCACGTGCACCGCCAATGCGGCGCCGGCGGCGGTCGCCAGCACCGCGATGGCCAGTACCGTCACCAGCGTGACCGAACCGGCCAGGCCGTCCACCCCATCCACCATGTTCAGCGCATTGATCACGCCAACCACGGCGAAGGCCGTCAGCGGCACCGACCAGATACCCAGGGCAACCCGGTAATCCCCCACCAGATGCCCCAGATCGAGCAACACCACGTCGCCCCACCAGATCATCAACAGCGCCGCCGCCACCTGGACGACGAAGCGGCTGGCCGACGACAGCTCCCGGATATCGTCCAACACGCCAACCAGCACCAACAAGGCGGCGCCGGCGATCAATGGGCGCAAACTGGTCAGGCCATCGGGCAGCGCCAACAAGCCGAATACGAAGGCCAGGAACATCACCAGACCACCCACCAGCGGTACCGCTCCCGCATGCGCCTTGCGTCCGCCCGGTTGGTCCAACAACCCCAAGCGCCAGGCGACACGGGTCAGCACCGGCATCAACACCAGCCCGACCATGATCGTCACCGCAAGGCTCAAGCCAATCATCTAATTCCCAAGCCGCCTGTATAACCCGTAAATGCAAGGATCAGCGGCCCCTGACGCGCCCCCGAAACCCACCGCCCGGCGACCGCCCTCTGTGGGGCCTTGTTGTGGTTAGCGTCCGGACGATGCCATTATGAGCGAAAGCGCATTGCTGAGCGACGCCGTGAGCAATCCCTTGATCATGCTGGTCCTGCAATTGATCGGCGCCGCCTTGATACTGGTCGCGTTGACCCTGTTGCTCGGTCGGACAGGCGAGCCTACCGCCCCCCGCCGCACCGTCATGCCCCTGCTGACACTGGCTGTCGGCACCGCCTTGAGTGCCTTGGCCTGGGGATTACGTCCTGCGCCCCCGGATGCCGTATTGGTGGGCAACGACCCGACAGCCCCCTTCGGACGCCTGCTGGCGAGCAACCCGACCGCCGCCGGCCCGGCACGATTCGGGGACGTGAGCGTGCTGGTGGACAGCACGCCGAGCGACCGTGATACCGCCAGCCCCAGCGCCCGCCACGCCTACTCCACCCAGTTGGCCACCCTGTTGGCGAACGCCCTGGTCGCCGTGGGTCTGGCCGCCCGTGCGGACGCCCAGGCGATGCCGGTAGCCGACTGGCCATCGGCACAAGTCCCGGACTACTGCGCGGACAGGGATCTGCTGGTAACGGTACGCATGCCCGCGCTGCGCCTGGTCGAGCGGGACGACTACGCCCTGTGGCGTGAACCGGAGATGGTATTGCGCTGGTGCCGAACCGGGCGGACGCAGACCCAGAAATTCCGGGTGCTGGAGCGCCCCGGCGATCCCTTGCCTTACGCCCAGGCCCTGCGCAGCCGCCTGCTTGCGGCGCTACGCACGGCGCCGGCCGGCTGACCCGGCTACGGACGATCGTCCACGACTTCGCCCTTCTCCGCCGGCATCAGGTCCGCCTTGCTTACGCCCAGCATCAATGCCGCGGTGCTCGCGATGTAGATGGACGAATAGGTACCGATGAAGATACCCACCAACAGGGCGAGCGCAAAGCCGTGGATGATCTCGCCGCCGAGGAAGAACAAGGCGAGCAACACCAATACCGTGGTGCCCGAGGTCATCAAGGTGCGCGACAGGGTCTGGTTGAGCGATGCATTGACGATGTCCACCGGCTCGCCCTTGCGCAGCTTGCGGAAGTTTTCCCGGATGCGGTCATACACCACGATGGTATCGTTGAGCGAGTAACCGATCACCGCCAGCACCGCGGCCAGCACCGGCAGGTCGAACTCCACCTGCAGGAAAGCGAACAGTCCGATGGTGAACAACACGTCGTGGGCCAGTGCGATGACCGAACCCACGGCAAAGCGCCACTCGAACCGCAATGCCACGTAGATCAGGATCGCCATCAGTGCCACCAGCACGGCCAGTGCACCATCCTCCGCCAATTCGTCGCCCACCTGAGGACCGACAAATTCCACGCGGCGCAACTCGACCAGACCCTTGGCATCGGCATTGAGTGCGGCAAACACCTTGCCGCCCACTTGATTGCTGTCCGCGGTGTCCTGCGGCGGCATCCGGATCAACACGTCGCGGGGTGTGCCGAAGCGCTGCACCATGGCGTCGGGAAATCCGCCTTGGGCCAAGGCTTCGCGCACGCGCTCCAGTTTGATCGGCTCCTTGTAGCCCACCTCGATCAGGGTGCCGCCGGTGAAGTCGATACCGAGACTCAGGCCGCGCACACCGATGGCGACGGCGGCGGCGATCAACAGGATGGCGGAAAAAATCAGCGCCGGCATGCGCATCGCCATGAAGTCGATACTAAAGCGTTGCTTGGTGATTGCCATGTGAGTCGACTCCTTAGATGGACAGGCGCTTGACCTGTCGGCCGCCGTAGATCAAGTTGATGATGGCGCGGGTGCCCATGATCGCCGTGAACATGGAGGTGAGAATACCCACCGCCAGCGTGACGGCGAACCCGCGTACCGGGCCGGAACCGATGGAGAACAGCACGATCGCCGCAATCAAGGTGGTGACGTTGGCGTCGGTAATGGTCGCCACGGCACGTTCGTAACCGGCGTGGATGCTGGCCTGCGGCGTATTGCCGATACGCAGTTCCTCACGGATACGCTCGAAGATCAGCACGTTGGCATCCACTGCCATACCCACCGTCAATACGATGCCGGCGATGCCCGGCAATGTCAGCGTCGCCTGCAACATCGACAACACCGCCACAATCAGCACCACGTTCATCACCAGCGCAATGTTGGCGACCAGGCCGAATATCCGGTAGTACAGCGCCATGAACACCAATACGAGGGCCATGCCAACGACCACCGAGATCATGCCCTGGTCGATATTGTCCTGGCCGAGGCTGGGACCGATGGTACGTTCCTCGACGATCTCAATGGGTGCCGCCAGCGCGCCGGCCCGCAGCAGCAGCGCCAGATCGTGGGCCTCGGTAGGACTGTCCAGACCGGTGGTCTGGAAGCGCGCGCCAAAGGGCTCGCGGATGGTGGCGACGTTGATGACTTCCTCGACACGCTTCTTGATCGCCTTGCCATCGGCATCGCGGCCGAGAATGCGGGTCTCGATGAACACCACCGCCATCGGCTTACCGACGTTTTCCGTGGTGACGGTACGCATGCGGCGCGCACCGGCGCTGTCCAGGCTGACATTGACCGACGGCTGACCACTGCGCGAATCGAAGCCGGAGGATGCGTCGGTGATCTGGTTACCGGTGACGATCACCCGTTTCTTCAACAGGATGGGCCGACCGTCTTCCCGCACCTTGTACAAGCGCGAGCCGGGCGGCACCCGACCGTTGATGGCATCGGCCAGATCGTGTTCGGTGTCCACCAGTCGGTATTCCAGGGTGGCCGTCGCGCCCAGCAGGTTCTTCACCCGTCCCGGGTCCTGCACCCCGGGCAGTTCCACCACGATGCGGCGTTCGCCCTGCTTTTGCACCAGCGGTTCGGCAACGCCCAGGGCGTTGACCCGGTTGCGGATGGTGGTGATGTTCTGTTCGATGGCGAACTTCTTGACCGCCCGGACCTCGTTCGGCTGCAGGGTCAGGCGGATACCGGGCGCCCCGCCATCGTCGATGTCGGCAAGATCGAGATTGCGGAAGGCGTTGCCCAGCACGTCCGTCGCCTTGTCCCGCAGGGCGGTGTCGCGGAAGGTCACGTTCACGCCCTGGTCGACAATCTTCACCGATAAATAGCGCAGTTTTTCGTCACGCAAGGCGCCACGAATGTCGCCGGCATAACGATCCACCGCCTGCGCCAACGCCGCGTCCATGTCCACGTCGATCAACACATTGATACCGCCGCGCAGGTCCAACCCCAGGTTCATGGGCTCGGCACCCAGTCCGGTGAGCCAGCCCGGCACATCGGCGGACAAGGTCAGCGCATGGGTATAGCCTTGAGGCAACAGGGAACCGATCAGGTCCTGCGCCTTGAGTTGATCTTCGCCGGACTCGAAACGCACCAACAGACGGCCGTTGTGCGGCTCCACCGATTTGGGCGTCACACCCGCGTCGGTCAACGCCTTGGCGACCTTGTCGCCCATGTCGGCAGGCAGCTCGGCGCGCTTGGGCGCGGCGATATCCATGGCGGGGTCCTGGCCGAACAGGTTCGGCAAGGCAAACAGGAAACCCACCAGCACCACGATCAGTACCAGCAGATTTTTCCACAGGGGATAACGGTTCAGCATGACGGGGAGTCCCGGGCGACGGCTGCCCGGTGACCCGGGACACCCGGCGCGGTTGGCTTGATTAGAGTTCTTTCAGGCTGCCCTTGGGCATGACGGCCTCGATACTGGTGCGACGCACGGTGACCACCGTGTTGTCCGCCACCTCGACCTTGACGAAGTTGTCGCCGATGTCGGTGATCTTGCCCATCAGGCCGCCCATGGTCTGCACTTCGTCGCCCTTGGCCAGGGCTTCGACCAGCTTACGGTGCTCCTTCTGACGCTTCACCTGAGGGCGAATCATGAAGAAGTACAGAATGACGATCAGGCCGATGGGGAACAACAGCCCCATCAAGCCGCCTTCAGGTGCCGCCGCGGCGGCCGGTGCCGCCTGGGCGTAGGCGTCGGAAATCAGAAAACTCATTGAGATCGCTCCCCCGTAATCGGGTCTTACCGCTCGTCCGGACGTCCGGTGGCGGGTGTTTTTCTAAAGCGCTGCATTATGCCACAGCGCCGGGGTTTGTTGGGCGGCAAACCGTGCCTACCCGGTAGCAGACTCACACCGGCACCGGCAGGTTCCTTTGTGCGTAGAAGTCCTGGCGAAAGGCGTCGAACCGGTCCGCCTCGATGGCCGCGCGGATGGCCGCCATCAGTTGCTGGTAGTAGTACAGGTTGTGAAGGGTCGCCAGCCGCGCTCCAAGAATCTCGTTGCAACGATGCAGATGGTGCAGGTAGGCGCGACTGTAGTTTCGACAGGTGTAGCAACCGCATGCCGGATCGACAGGGCCGGTATCCTTCTTATGGGATGCATTACGGATACGCACCTTGCCGTCGTGGGTGAACAAATGACCGTTGCGGGCATTGCGGGTCGGCATCACGCAGTCGAACATGTCGATGCCGCGGCGCACCGACTCCACGATGTCCTCGGGCGTACCCACCCCCATCAGATAGTGCGGCCGATCCTCCGGCAGGCGGGTGCTCATATGGTCGAGCACCCGCCAGCGATCATCAGGCGGCTCGCCCACCGACAATCCGCCCACCGCGTAACCGTCGAAACCGATTTCCTGCAGGCCGGCCAGCGAGCGCTCGCGCAAGTCGGGATATACGCCGCCCTGGACAATGCCGAACAGGGCGTTGGGGTTGCCCGCGTGCGCGGCCTTGCTGCGTTCGGCCCAGCGCAGCGACAGTTCCATGGATACCCGGGCCTGGTCGGGTGTCGCGGGGTACGGGGTACATTCGTCAAAGATCATGACGATGTCCGAGCCCAGCTCCCGCTGCACCTGCATGGACTCCTCCGGCCCCATGAACACCTTGGCACCATCCACCGGCGAACGAAAATGCACGCCCTGCTCGGTGATCTTGCGCATGGCCCCGAGGGAGAACACCTGGAAGCCGCCCGAATCAGTGAGGATCGGGCCTTGCCAGTGCATGAAATCGTGCAAATCGCCGTGGGCCCGGATCACCTCGGTGCCCGGTCGCAGCCACAGATGGAAGGTGTTGCCCAACACGATCTGGGCCCCTATCCCGGACAATTCCTCCGGCGTCATCGCCTTGACCGTGCCGTAAGTGCCCACCGGCATGAAGGCGGGGGTCTCCACCGTGCCGCGGTCAAAGTGCAGGCGGCCACGACGCGCGCTCCCAGACTGGCCTAAAAATTCAAATCGCATCAGTAGGTTGGATTCCGATCACAAAAAGACTTGACAGTTTTCATCAGAATATTAGAATTTACTCATGTGCTGACCAGTTCAGCGCACACTCCTCCATCCTCCTTTGGTGGATTTTTATGGCGCGACGTCCCCCGTCGCGCTTTTTTTTGCCTGCGATTCACCCGGCGCCGTCACGCCGCGTGAGGAACATTGCGTCACCATAGCTGAAGAAGCGATAGCGCTGTGCCACCGCGTGGCGGTAGGCCGCCATCACCGCGTCGTATCCGGCGAAGGCGCTCACCAGCATCAATAAGGTGGACTCGGGCAGATGGAAGTTGGTCAACAACCCGTCCACCACATTGAATCGATAACCCGGGGTGATGAACAATCGCGTGTCCCCGGCGAACGCCTGTAGCTCGCCGCTGGCCGCCGCCGCGGACTCCAGGCTGCGTACGCTGGTGGTGCCCACGGCAATCACCCGCCCACCTCGGGCACGAGTGGCTTGAACCCGCTCCACCACATCCTGGTCCACCTGCAGCCATTCGGCATGCATCTTGTGCTGGGATATCTCCTGTACCCGCACCGGCTGAAAGGTGCCGGCACCCACATGCAGGGTGACGAAGGCCTGTTCCACACCTAGTAGCTTCAGCCGGTCCAACATGGCTTGATCAAAGTGCAGCCCCGCTGTGGGGGCAGCCACAGCACCGGGCCGACGGGCGTAGACGGTTTGGTAACGTTCCTGATCGTCACTTTCATCGTCACGCCGGATGTACGGCGGCAAGGGCATGTGGCCGTGCAGGTCCATCAGCTCGGTGAAGCTACCGTCCGCCAGGGTCAGTTGAAATAGCCCGTCACCCCGGCCGGTGACGGTCAGACGAGCGCCCTCCACCAGCAGGTCGCTGCCGATGCCCGGCGACTTGCTGGCCTTGACGTGCGCCAATGCGTCGCGCTCGCCCAACAGTCGCTCGACCAGCAATTCCACCTTACCGCCAGTGGCCTTTCTGCCGAACAGGCGTGCAGCCATCACCCGGGTGTTGTTGAACACCAGCAAGTCGCCGGGCCTCAGCAGTTCGGTCAGGTCGGTAAACTGGCGATCGGCGATCTGCCCGGACGGACCGTCCAGGCACAAAAGCCGGCTGGCGCCACGCCGCTCGGGCGGGTACTGGGCGATCAGATCGTCAGGCAGGTGGTAGTTGAAATCGGACAGGCGCATGGCGCGCGGATGTTAGCACAGCCGCCTGGCGGCCTCTGCCGTCAACACAAAAGACACGACCGGCATACTGCCGGTCGTGTCGGGTCCGTGGGCATCCTGCCGTTGCTGGGCTAGCGTTTGGACTTCTTGTCCTTTCCCTTCGATTTGGCTTTCTTTTCCTTGCTCGATGACTTGGACTTCTTGTCCTTTTTGGACTTCTTGTCCTTGCCGGACTTCTTGTCCTTTTTGGACTTCTTGTCCTTGCCGGACTTCTTGTCCTTGCCGGACTTCTTGTCCTTGTCGGACTTCTTGTCCTTGTCGGACTTCTTGTCCCTGTCGGACTTCTTGTCCCGGTTCCCGACGTCCTTGTCCTCCTTGGGCTTCTTGCCCGTACTGCCGTCCCGCTCCCTGCCCTTCGCTTGCGCGATGTTCGCTCCCTTGTCCTGTTGGCCCGAGCCCGTCCCATCGGCACCTGCGCGCACCGCACCGGCCGACTTGTTACCACTGGTCACCCGGCAGTACGACGCCACCTGTCTGCCGCTTTTGGTGGTGTAGCCGCCGACCCATGCGCAGGATGCGTTGGCGCCGCATGCCGATTGGCCCAGCCCCTTGCATTGGCTGGTCTGGCTGCCGGCCTGGACCTGACCGGCGGTCAGGACACCGAACAAGGCGAACAGCCCGGCGGTAAGCGCTTGGCGCATAGACGGTAGGGTCACGGATAGCTCCTTGGTATGACTCGGTTGGTTGTCCGGTTTCGCCGCGACGCCTGATAGGCCGCAGCCGCCCCATGTTTAGAGCAAATGGCGGGCCAACTTTTAAATCGCAGTATTTTCAATTACTTAAAAAATACACCGGGAAAGTACCCTACGTGGATCTCGTCATACTGTCGGGCTGGCCCGACAGTATCCGACACCCCCTCTTGTCCCGGTGTGGAATCCCGCTATACTGCGCGCCTTCGCCGGGGTGGTGGAATTGGTAGACACAGGGGATTCAAAATCCCCCGGTAGCAATACCTTGTCGGTTCGAGTCCGACCCTCGGTACCAAACACAAACAAAAAGGTCCATTGCCTGAGCAGGCAACGGACCTTTTTTGTTTTTCACGGCATACCAACCGACCGGAAATGCGAACTGCATCAGGTCGATCCGGGTAAAGCTCGCGTCATTCCGGCCGCAATCTAAGGACACATACGCCAGCCACAAGGCAGACCGGATACATGACTGACAAGAAAGCACCCATGGTTCGCGTGGGCGACAACTGGGTGCCTGCACACCGCGTCTGGGGCATCGTCGAGGCGATGAACACCGCTGCGGACCTGGTGGAAAAGCACAACGGCAATCGCCCCGAACTGACCACGGAAATCACCCGCGACGTGGTCGGAACCGTGCGCGAGCGCATTCGCGGTATGGCCCTGGAAATGGGCGGGCCTGAGGCCCTGAAAGCAGCTGCGGTAGCCGCCGGGGTCGCGTCCCCGGACGCCCCGGTCCCTGGCGGTACAGGGATCGCCGACGACGAGGACGGCCACGGCAGCACCGAGATAACCGGGAAACCCGACGCCCCCGATGGCCATAAACTGCCGGACGACGATTTCGCTGCCGCTGCCCGGCAATTGCTCGGTGCGATGTCGGTGGAAGAGGCCCTGCAGATGCTGCGCAACGACTACGACAGCGAGGTGGATATCGCCGGTCTGGTCGCGCTGGCCGGCGACGACCTCTATCTCGGCGCGCTCAGACGCGAGGCCCTGGAATTCAAAGCAAACATGATCGCACCGGGCCAAATCGCCGAGCTGTGGAACGACTCTCAGTACCCGCCGCCCAGCGGGAACCTGTGGACCGAAGAGGAAGTGAAACAACTCCTCGGCGAGTAACGTTCAGCTCGCCTCAGAATCCAACTTCAGCGACACCGAGTTGATGCAGTAGCGCAACCTCGTCGGCTGAGGCCCGTCGGGGAAGACATGCCCCAAATGGGCGCCACAGTGGTGACAGGTCACCTCGGTGCGCACCATGCCATGGCTGGTGTCGGTGGATTCGTCAACCGCGGCATCGCTGACCGGCTGCCAGAAACTCGGCCAACCGGTGCCCGAATCGAACTTGTGATCCGAGCTGAACAATGGCTCGCCACAGCATACGCAGCGAAAAACACCGTCTGTTTTACTATCCCAATACGCCCCGGTGAAAGGCCGTTCGGTCCCACCCTGACGGCAGACGTGGAACTGCTCGGGGCTGAGCTGCGCTCGCCACTGGTCGTCACTTTTCTTGCTGTCGTCGCTCACGAGGCGCTCCCCTGCCCGGCGCCATTGCCGAGCGCATTTCAACCGTGGCCGTCGTCCGGGTATGCGACTTGATGGCCCCATCCCCGGTTCATATACTCCGGCCCCTTGCCTATTACCTTATTTCAGGACCACGTCCCATGGCTATCAGCTCCTTCAATCCGCCCGTCCGCACACTGATGGGCCCCGGCCCGTCCGACGTCCACCCACGCATCCTGGAAGCCATGTCCCGTCCGACCATCGGCCACCTGGATCCGGTGTTCGTGCACATGATGGAAGAGGTGAAGGAACTGCTGCAGTATGCCTTTCAGACCAGAAACCAGCTGACCCTGCCCGTATCCGCCCCCGGTTCCGCCGGCATGGAGACCTGCTTCGCCAACCTGGTGGAGCCGGGTGACAAGGTGATCGTCTGTCAGAACGGTGTGTTCGGCGGTCGCATGAAGGAGAACGTGGAGCGCTGCGGCGGCGAGGCGGTAATGGTGCAGGACCCTTGGGGTCGCGCCGTGGACCCGCAGAAGCTGGAAGACGCGCTGAAGGCCAACCCGGACGCCAAGCTGGTCGCCTTCGTGCATGCCGAGACCTCCACCGGCGCCCAGTCCGACGCCCGCGCCCTGGTGGAGCTTGCTCATCAACATGACTGCCTGACCATCGTCGACGCTGTCACCTCCCTGGGCGGCACCCCGGTGCGGGTGGACGATTGGGGTATCGACGCCATCTATTCCGGCACCCAGAAATGTCTGTCCTGCACCCCTGGCCTGTCGCCGGTGAGCTTTTCCGACGCTGCCGCCGACAAGATCAAGAACCGCAGCCGCAAGGTGCAGAGCTGGTTCCTGGATATGAATCTGGTGATTGGTTACTGGGGCGGCGGCGCCAAGCGCACCTATCACCACACCGCGCCCATCAATGCCCTGTACGGCCTGCACGAATCCCTGGTGATGTTGCAGGAGGAAGGCATCGAGAACGCCTGGGCCCGCCACGCGCACAACCACAACGCCCTGAAGGCCGGCCTAGAGGCCCTGGGCCTGACCTTCGTGGTGCCCGAGACCGAGCGCCTGCCCCAGCTGAACGCCGTGACCATCCCCGAAGGCGTGGACGATGCCGCCGTGCGCACCCGCCTGCTCAAGGAATTCAACCTGGAGATCGGTGCCGGTCTGGGCGATCTGGCCGGCAAGGTATGGCGCATCGGCCTGATGGGCCACGCCAGCCGCGCCGAGAACATCGTGCTGTGCATCGCCGCGCTGGAGGCCGTGCTGGCCGACATGGGCGCGTCCATCAACACCGGTGTCGCCCTGGGCGCCGCGCAGAAGGCACTGGCGGGTAAGTGATGAGCAACGATCTCCCGCTTTTGTTGGAACCGGCCGAATTGGCCGGGCTGCTGGGTAACCGCGACGACCTGCTGCTGGTGGATCTGTCCAAGGCCGAGACCCATGCCCAGTACCATGTGCCGGGCTCGGTGCACCTGGAGTACGGTCGCGTCATCCGGATGGCCAAGCCGGTGATGGGCCTGCTGCCCGACACCGCCGAGCTGGAGCAGGTGCTGGGCAGCATCGGCATCGGCCCCGACACCCACGTGGTGGCCTTCGACGACGAAGGCGGCGGCAAGGCCGGTCGATTGTTGTGGACCCTGGACACCCTGGGCCATAGCCGGTATTCGCTGCTCGACGGCGGCCTGGTGGCCTGGGTCAACGAAGGTCTGCCCACCGACAACCAGCCGACGGTCCCCACCGCAGCGACCTTTGTCGTCAAGCCGAACCCGGCCGTGGTAGCCGACGCGGACCACATCCTCGGCCACCTGAACGATGACAAGGTGTGCCTGTTCGACAACCGCAGCCCAGCTGAATACACCGGCGAGAAGAAGTTTGCCAGCCGCGGCGGTCACATTCCCGGTGCCATCAACTGGGACTGGATGGAGGCGATCGACCAGAACCATCACCTGCGTCTGAAGCCGCTGGATGCGCTCAGTGCTACGCTCGAAGGCATGGGCGTCACCCCGGACAAGGAGGTGATCTGCTACTGCCAGACCCACCATCGCTCGTCACTGGTGTACGTGCTACTGAAGATACTCGGCTATCCAAATATCAAGGGCTACCCCGGCGCCTGGTCCGACTGGGGCAACCGCGACGACACCCCGGTCGAGGCCTGAGCCCGTCATGGCGGACAAACCCGGGCTCGGGGCCCGTCTGAACTATGCCGCCCTGTCGGTGCTGCCCCAGCATGCCCTGTCCGGGTTGATGTATCGGGCGGCGCGCTGCCGGGTGCGTTGGTTCAAGAACGCCTTCATCCGCTTTATCGTGTCGCGCTTCAAGGTGGACCTGGACGAGGCAGCGGTCGCCGACCTCGATCACTACGAACACTTCAACGCCTTCTTCACCCGCGAACTGAAGCCCGGCGTGCATGTGATCGACCCGGATCCAATGGCCATCGTCAGTCCTGCCGACGGCCGCATCAGCCAGACCGGTACCATCGACGGTGACCGCATCCTGCAGGCCAAGGGGCACGACTACACCACCCGCGCCCTGCTCGGCGGTGATCAGGAAGCCGCCGCCCGCTACCAGGACGGCCAGTTCTGCACCGTCTATCTGTCGCCCCGCGACTATCACCGCGTGCACATGCCGCTGGACGGCCGTCTGGTCGCCATGGACTTCGTCCCCGGCGAGCTGTTCAGCGTGTCCGACGCCACCGCCCAGCTGGTGCCCGGACTGTTCGCCCGAAACGAGCGCGTGGTCTGCCACTTCGAGGGCGAACACGGTCCCTTCGTGATGGTGCTCGTCGGGGCCATCTTCGTCGGCAGCATGCAGACCGTATGGCACGGTGAGGTCCGCGCCCCCGGCAAGCAGGTGACCCGCTGGACTTATGACGAAACCGACGCACCCAGGTTGAAGAAAGGTGAAGAAATGGGCCGCTTCAACATGGGCTCCACCGTCGTACTACTCACCCCACCGGGTACCCGGTTGGACCGCACCCAGGCCGGCCAGGCGGTGCGCTTGGGGCAGGCCTTGGGCACGGCGGACGTATAGCGTTTGACCCTGACCGCATCGTGCATGCCCGGTGCAATGCGGCTACGCCTTATTGCACCCTACGCAAGGTATGATCGACACCGTAGGGCGCAATAACCGAAGGGCATTGCGCCGAACGAACAGGAAGTTCGCACATCGTGGGGGGGCAGACCTTGCCGGTGTGCGGTGCAATGCGGCTGCGCCTTATTGCACCGGATGAATCGAAACAATCCCGGCCAAGCGCCGAATCATTGCGCTCATGGGGTGGTGCCGCTGCGCGGCGGATCGGGTTCGGCGCTACGATGTTGGCTGCCACACCGGTGGCGGCGCCAGACCAGCGTCACCACGCCCAACACGATCAGGCTGATCGGCATGGGGGTGGCCAAAGGTGACGCACCAACGTGCAACCACTGCCCAATGTTCTGCCGCCCCGGCGAGCCCGCAACGGATGCCTGCCAGACAAAATCAGCTGGCCCGTGGCCACCGCCGATACGTTGCAGCGAGGCACCCAACGGTGTGCTCGCTGACTCGGACACACCGATATCCACGCTCAGCAGACCCACCGCCGGACCGCCAAGCGCCGTTAGGACACCTTCGTAACTGAGAAACTCCCACACCAGTCCTCCGGAATCGACCAGGGCCAAGCCATCCGCCGCGCCGTTTTGCAAGCCATTGGTCGGCAAATCGAGTCGAGTCAGGCCGAAGCCGGTACCGGTATCGTCGGCCAGAATGCCGCTGAGCGTATACGTGCGATAAGCCAAGCCGTTGCCGCCGTTGTACAACCACAACGACCAACCGCTCAGGTCGAAACCGGCATGGCCAGCCAATTCGACGAATTCTCCTTGATCCGTGCCGGCATTGTCGTAATGCAGCTCATTGACGAACAGCGGGGCGGCCACGATGGCCTGACTGGTAGCAACGAAAAGCAGCAACGCCCGCGAGGCGCGGGCCATCCATTTGCACATTGCGGTCCCTCCGTGGACACGTCAAAGTCGATTGGCCCCGTTGATGGAGCCCTCGATATGGTCTCAGGCCCGGCGCCTGACCGGCACGGGGATTCGCTCAAAATGCCGTGGGAAAATCGCTCGGGCGCATGTCGGATCGGTGGCTTGTTGCCGCTGCACGGCGGATTGGTTGTGGCGCAATGCCCTTCGGTTATTGCGCCCTGCGATGCGCTCAGGCGCGATCCAGGGGGAACGCCTGGACGCGGCGGATATCGTCTTCACCCAACACGCACATCAGCAGCCGATCCAGCCCCAGTGCCACACCGCTGCAGTCGGGCATGCCTGACTGCAACGCTGCCAGAAAGGCCTCATCCGACACGATATCCGGCTGGCCATTGGCCCGCCGGGCGGTGCGGTCCTGCTCGAAGCGGGAGCGCTGCTCGTCGGCATCGGTCAGTTCATGGAAGCCGTTGGCCAGCTCCAGGCCATTCAGGTACAGCTCGAAGCGGGCGGCGGTGCGCGGGTCGTCCGGGTTCAACCGCGCCAGTACCGCCTGGCTGGCGGGGTAGTCGGTGACGAAGGTGAGTTCGCCCTGCCCCAGCTCCGGCTCGATACAACTGGTCAGCAGCAGGTCCAGCCAGCCGTCGCGCTCCAGTGTCAGGTCCGCGCCGACCCCGAGGCAGCGCTCGGCTGCTAGCGCGGCCAGCCGCTCGGTGGGTTCGGTCAACGGGTCGATGCCGAAGGTGGTGTCGAACAACTCATGATAGGCGCATTGACGCACCGGCAGAACCTGCCCCAGCACGTGCTGCACCAGCGCGGCCACCTCATCCATCAAAGCATAATGACCGAAGCCCGGGCGGTACCATTCCAGGATGCTGAACTCGGGGTTGTGGCGGCGCCCCGCCTCGCCGTCGCGAAAGGCACGGGTGACCTGGTAGATCGGCCCACTGCCGGCGGCCAGTAGCCGCTTCATGTGGTATTCGGGGGAGGTTTGCAGGTACAGCGGCAGGCCGTGGGGATGGCCGGGGCCGGTGAAACGGGACTGCAGCGGCTCTATCGCCGGATCGGTACCGGCAGCGGGCGCCAGCAGCGGGGTTTCCACCGCCATGACGCCCGCCTCGGCAAAGAAGCCGTGAACGGCGGCCAGCATCCCGGCTCGGGCCTTGAGCGCCGACAGATCGGCGCCGGGCCGCCAGTCCACGGTCAAGGCCTACTCGTCCTTGGCGCGGGACACGTACTCGCCCGAGCGGGTATCCACCTTGATCTTCTCGCCGATCTGTACGAACAACGGCACGCTGACCACGGCGCCGGTTTCCAGGGTGGCCGGCTTGCCGCCTCCACCGGAGGTGTCCCCTTTCACGCCGGGGTCGGTCTCGGTGATCTCAAGCACCACGAAGTTGGGCGGATCCACCAGGATAGGCTGGCCGTTGAACAGGGTGACGGTGCACTGATCCTGCTCCTTGATCCACTTGGCCGCCTCACCCACACCGGCCTCGTCGGCCTGGTATTGTTCAAAGGACTCGTTGTCCATGAAGTGCCAATATTCGCCGTCGCTGTACAGATACTGCAGCTCCCGCTCGACCACGTCGGCGGCCTCGACCGTCTCCCCGGAGCGGAAGGTTTTCTCCAGCACGCGGCCGGTCATCAGGTTGCGGATCTTCACCCGGTTGAAAGCTTGGCCTTTACCCGGCTTCACAAATTCGTTTTCAATGATGGAGCAGGGCTGACCGTCCAGCATAATCTTCAGGCCGCCCTTGAACTCGTTGGTGCTATAAGACGCCATGTCGTCCTCTTCAAATCCCGATCCGAAAGGCGCGATTTTAGCGCGAACCCCGCCACCCACGCATAGCAAATTATGGCAGCGGGAACTGGCGGACGCATTCCACGATCCCGCCGAACTGCTCGACTTTCTCGGTCTGGACAGGGACCTACTGCCCGCGGCGCGCCAAGCGGCGGCCGGGTTCGCCATGCGCGTGCCGCGCTACTACGCGGCGCTGATGACCTACGGCGATGCCCAAGATCCCTTGCTACGCCAAGTGCTGCCGTTGGGCGACGAACTTGTCGCCGTTGCCGGTTTCAGCCGCGACCCGGTGGGGGATCTGGCGGCCCGTGCCGGCAGCGGGCTGCTGCACAAATATCACGGCCGGGCGCTGGTTATCACCACCGGCGCCTGCGCGGTGCACTGTCGTTACTGCTTTCGGCGTCACTACCCTTACGGCGACGATCACGCCGGGCGGGATCAATGGCAGCCACTGCTCGCCGAGCTGGCGGCTCGCCCCGATATCGAGGAAGCGATTCTCAGCGGCGGCGATCCGTTGAGTTTGTCCGACACCCGCCTGGCCGCGCTGATTGCCGGGCTGGACGCCATACCGCACCTGAAACGCCTGCGACTCCACAGCCGTCAGCCGGTGGTGCTGCCGTCGCGACTGACCGAAGAACTGGTACGGCTACTGGCGCGCAGCCGGCTCACCACCAGCCTGGTGTTGCACGCCAACCACCCTCGGGAAATGACCGCCGCCCTGGGCCAGGCCCTGGGTCCTATGCGTTCGGCGGGAATCACCCTGCTCAATCAAGCGGTCCTGCTGGCGGGCGTCAACGACCAGCTGGAGATCCAGGTCCAGTTGGCCGAACACGGCTACGTCCTGGGTATCCTGCCCTACTACCTCCATCAACTCGACCCGGTGGCCGGCGCCGCCCATTTCAAAGTCCCGGACGAACAGGCCCGGGCCCTGCATCGGGCGATGCGCGATCGCCTGCCAGGCTATCTCCTGCCAAGGCTGGTCTGCGAACTACCCGGTAAAACTGCTAAATTACCGTTGTAACAAGCCGTTAGCGTGTGTAGTAGCATCACTATACATATGCCGGGACGACAACCTCACACCTGGGGACACGCGTCAGCCGTGCGGTTTGGCCCGCCTTTACCAGACAACGACAACGCTTGAGCGAACATCGACAACCAACAGCGGATTCCCAGGACGCGGGTGCGGCACGGCGGCGCCCGGCCCTTCGCCTGTTCGTGCCGCCTCAGGCGCCCCCTTCGCCGGACAGCTTCCTACTCGACCCCAAGCAGACCGAACTCTGGTTCGAAGCACTGCCCAAGGCCAATGTGGGCGAGACGGCCCGTAGGATCTACAGCACGCTGGTGGATTTCAACCGCATGGAACTGCCACCGGTGTTACGGGCCCGCAACGCCGAGCAATTTCGGGAACCGGTTGAATACATCTGCAGCAATCTACGCCGCCACTTCATCGATACCGGATTTCCGCTGACCGAGAAAGGCCAGAAGGCCGCCGCCCTGGCACGGGCGCTGTACCAGGAACTGGCCATCAGCTACAAGGCCATCGTGCAGGACCTGCTCAGTGCCAGCGCAGACCGCTTCGACCGCAAGCTGCTGGTGATCTCCCTGCACCGCGCCGCCAGCGATATCAAGGCGGCCATGCTGCACGCCAGCCTGGTTTACGCCCCCTGCCCCAACGGACTTTGGCGCGAGATCCACGGCATCTACGCGTATGCCTGGCAAAATCGCATCCACCCGATCCAAGTGCGCAACGGGCTGCGTCGCAGCGACGGCCAAAGCACGCTCGAGTCGGTCTATATCGGTGCCTTGTTGTTCGCGGCGGCCGAGCCCCAGCGGCTGCGCCAGGGCCAGCAGTTGGCCCTGGCCGAGGCGTTACCGGAGCTGACCCGCCATGTGCGACTGGGCCCAGCGGACGAAGCGCCTGCCGCTGCCGGTCAATTCCAGGTGGACCTGTTTTCCGACAGCCCGCCGGTACGCAACCCACCCCACGCGCCGGCGGCGAATCGCAGGCTGCGCAATCTCGATCTACAGGTCCTGCTCAAGCACATGCGCAAGCTGTTCGAGGCGACCCCATGGCAGGGCAGCGCGGGCTCCGATACTCGCGGCAACAAGTTGAGTCGTCAGCTGCTGCGCACCGTGATACATAGCTGGGGCAGCAGCCATGAGCGACGGTTCGTGCGTACTCGCCAGCATCTGGAACTGAACGTGATCGCCGGCTTGAACAGCCTACACAACCACCTGACGCAACTGGCGCAAACCGAGGACCGCAATGGCGACACGGAAGACCGATACGCCTCCAGTTTCATCAACCAACGCGACATGAAACCGGTCGACCCCTGGTCCGAACCCTTCAGTCACGGACTGGGACGCCCGCTTCGGGTCGGCGCCGACACGCTGTCAGACGGTCAGTTCGGCGATCCAGACTTCAGCTCCCTGCTACCCGATAGCGCTCCCGCTGCCTCCCCCTCAGAGACCGCGACCAAGTCCGGTTCCGCGGTACGCACGCTCAACGAGGGTGCCGGCGGCTATTGCATCCAATGGCGGGGAGACGCGCTTCCGCGTATCCGTATCGGTGAACTGTTGGGCGTCCAGCGCGACGCCGAGGCCCAGGACTTCAGTTTGGCCGCCATTCGCTGGCTGAGCTACCAACCGGACCAAGCCCTGCTGTTCGGTGCTGAGATACTGGCCCCGCTCTGCCAGGCCGGCGAAGTGACCCCCGCCGGTGACGCCCGCCAGCACTACCCCACAACGCCGCAACGCTGCCTGGTGGTCCCGCCAGCCGGCGACCGGGACAACGGCTTTCTGGTGCTACCATCCGCCTTGTTCGCCGTGGGTACGATGCTCACCCTGAACAATGGTGACGAACGCCAGGCCATCCGCCTGTCGCAGGTGGTCGAAACCACCGGCGCCTACGCCCGTTATCGCTATGACGATACCGCCCCGCCGGGCAAGGATGCCGGCAGCAGCGGCGGCGAAAACGACTTCGATGATCTGTGGGGTAACCTGTAGCGCGCACCCGACCCTGTTCCAGAGCGCCCGAAACCGCTACGCTAGGGCGGCCACACTTGTAATTTGTAGGACATAAATGGCAGTCAGCGCCGACACCATGCTCAAGGCGGTCGAGCACGGAGCGAACACCCTCAGTCTCCTCGTCTATGGATGCTCGCTCAGTGATACCGACGCCTATGTGAAGACATTACGCAATCACGGTCTGGCGATCCATGCAGACCGCGCAGCCAACTTGGCGCAACTGGGCGAACGCCTGGATGCCGCGTACGATTTTTACCTGGTGAACTGCGACTTGGCCGGCGACGACTGTCAGGTGGTCCTTGAAAACCTGCGCCAAGCCAGCGAATACACTCCCCTGCTGCTGCTGTCCGGCGATCCTGCCACGCACCTGCCGTTGGCCCAAGAGTTCAATGCCCGGGATCTGTTGCCGCCCAAGGACGAGCAGCGACTTCAGTTCGCCATGCACCGCGAGTTTCGCGACCTGCTCGCGCACCGTGAATTGCTCCGCCTGCAACAGCGGCTGCAGGAGGCCGAGCAACGCTGTTCCGCGCTGATCCACAGCTCCCGAGACGCAATCGCCTATGTACACGAAGGGATGCACGTGGGTGCCAACCCCGGGTATCTGGCCATGTTCGGCTTCGGCGACGAGAGCGAGCTGGAAGGCCTGCCGCTGATGGATCTGATCGCGCCGGAAGAGCGTGCCCGCTTCAAAACCGTCCTGCGCAAGATCAGTGGCAACGACAGCGCCGACAGACTGGAGGTCGCCTGTATTCGCGGCGACGGCAGGACCTTTCGCGCGCTGATGGAGTTCACGCCGTCACAAGTGGACGACGAGCCCTGTACGCAGATCATCATACGCGACCAATCCCAGTTCCAGGACCTGGAAAACCGCATCGAGGAACTGACCAGCCGCGACGCGCATACCGGCCTGTACAATCGCAGTTTCATGATGGAGCGGATCGAGGCGCAGGTCGCTCGCCTGGACGACAAGCGCCCCCCCATGCATCTGTTGTTGCTGACGGTAAGCAACTGCGCCGAGATCTGCCACAACCACGGCGTGGAACTGAGTGAATCCCTGTTGCAGATTTTTTCCCGCCGACTGTCGGAATTGACCGAGGAAATGGGTACCCTGGCGCGCTTTGGCGACCACGACTTCGCCTTGCTGTTGGGCCCAAACCAGGACCCGCGTGAAGCCGCGCAGCAGCTGTTGGATGGACTGGCAGCGTTGCCCGGCGATGCGCCGCCGGTGGACCCGATATTCAGCATCGGTATATCGCCTTCCAACGGACCCATGGTACTCAGCGCCGGCGATCTGGTGAACCGCGCCCTACGTGCCCGTCATCAGGCCGAAAGCCAGGGCGGCAACTGCTTCGTGTTGTACGAAAGCGTAGAAGAAGCGGTGGATGCCAGCTCCGGGTTCGACCCGGACGTCAGTCGGCTGATTGAACGCGCGGTCCCGGAAGAGCGCCTGCGCCTGGTCTACCAACCCATCGTCAGCCTGCAGGGCGACGCGCGGGAAAACTATTCGGTACTGCTGCGCCTGAGCAACGACCAAGGACAGGAGCTGCGCCCGGCGGAATTTCTTGAGACCGCCCGCGAGACCGGGCATATGATCGAGATCGACCGCTGGGTGATCCAGCACGCCCTGGCGGAACTCAGTCGCCAACGGGAGCACGGCCGCAAGGTCAATTTCGTGATCACCCTGTCCCGCGAGGCCTTGTCCGACGAAAGCGTCGTGCTGTGGCTTTGCGATTGCCTGCGCGAATACCGCGCCAAAGGGGCCTGGGTCACCTTGCAGATCCGCAAGCGTGACATCCGCGCCGACCTGCAGGCGGCGCGCAGCACCATAGAAAGCCTGAAAAAGATCAACTGCAAGGTCATGGTGGACGCCTTCGATGACGGCGCCTCATCCGATGCCCTGCTGCGGCACCTGCCGATCGACCTGGTCAAACTCAAACCGGAACTGCTGGACGACATCGCCACCAACCCGGCCAGTCAGGAAAGCCTGCAGGAGTTGAACGCCACTTTGCAAAGCCGTGGCGTCAAGACCATCGCCCTCGGTATCGAAGACGCCAATACCCTGGCGGCGCTGTGGAACGTGGGGGTGAACTTCGTCCAGGGCTACTTCGTCCAGCCACCCAGCGCCCAGCTCGACCACGACGACAACGCCGGCAGCTGATCAGCCGTTGGCCACCCCGTGCGGCACATGACCGGTGGGCACGTGCTGGCTGGCCGATTCACAGTGACCGCGCTGATCGTCGAAGAAGATATCCGCACCGAAGGCCTTGAGAAAAGCGGCCTTGTCCATGCCACCAAGAAACAGCGCCTCGTCGATACGGATGTTCCAGTCCCGCAGGGTGCGGATCACGCGCTCGTGTGCCGGAGCGCCGCGGGCCGTGCACAGGGCGGTGCGAATAGGCATGGCGCCGGGCGGTGCCGCGACCTGCATCTGATGCATCACCTGCAGGAAGCGCTTGAACGGCCCACCCGGCAGAGGTTGCCGGGCCGCGGCCCGCTCGCTGTCCTCAAAGGCTGTCAGACCCTGCTCCCGGTACACTCGCTCGGCATCGTCGGAGAACAACACCGCGTCACCATCGAAGGCAATGCGTAACTGACCACCGTCCGTTCCCGCGGCCTTGGGTCGCGCACTCGCCACGAGGGTTGCCGCAGCCATTCCGGCATGTAGCGCCTGGCGCACGTCGTCGGCATCGGCGGACAGGAACAGATGGGCGCCCAAGGCCGCCGCGTAGGTGAAGGGTGAACCACCGCCGGTGAACGCTGCCCGGGTGATATTGAGCTTGTGGTGCTGGATCGAGTTGAAGATGCGCAGTCCGGTGTCCGCGCTGTTACGGGACATGAGCACCACCTCGACCTTGACCCGACCGTCGAACTGATCATTTAGCCCGAGCAGCTTGCGCACCAGCGGATACGCCTCGCCGGTTTCGAGCACATCGTCTTCATGCTCGATCTGATAATTGCAATACGCCTCGATCCCCTGCTCTTCGAATACCCGGTGGGATTCGCTCATGTCGAACAGTGCACGCGACGAGATCGCCACCACCAGTTTGAGTTGTTGCGCTTGCGGCTCCATACGCCGAGTCTAACGCAGTAGACTGCCCGGCATGTACAGGCCAGTGGGCGATGCCGGACAATGGCGCCATGACCCTACGTATCGGCATCGACCTCGGCGGTACCAAGATCGAAGGCCTGGCGCTGGCGCCGGACGGCACCGAGCTGGCCCGCTTGCGTGTTGCCACCCCACAGAGTGACTACGCCGCCACGCTCGGTCGCATTGCCGATGTGGTGGACCGGCTGGAGCAAAAAGCAGGCGGCAGAAGCCGTGTGGGAATCGGCACGCCGGGCTCGATTTCGCCTTACAACGGACGGATGCGCAATGCCAACTCCACCTGCCTGAACGGCCAGGCCCTGGATCACGACTTGTCGGCACTACTGGAGCGCCCGCTACGCATCGCCAATGACGCCGACTGCTTCACCCTGTCCGAGGCCAGTGACGGCGCAGGCGCCGGTGCCCTGAGCGTGTTCGGGGTGATCATCGGCACCGGCACCGGAGGCGGTCTGGTGATCGGCGGCCGCCTGCTGGACGGACCCAACCGCATCGCCGGCGAGTGGGGGCACAACCCCCTGCCCTGGCCGACCGATGACGAGCGTCCCGGGGCAGCGTGCTATTGCGGCAAACGCGGTTGCATCGAAACCTTTCTGTCGGGCCCGGGCCTGAGCGCCAGCTATCGACGTGCCGGCGGCGCGGAACTGGATGCCCAAACGATCTGCGACAAGGCCGACGCGGGCGAACGCCTGTCTATGGACGTCGTCGACACCTATGTCGACCGCTTGGCCAGGTCGCTGGCGAGTGTCATCAATCTGCTCGACCCCGAGGTGATCGTACTGGGCGGCGGCCTGTCCAAGCTGACCCGCCTGTACCGGGAGGTACCCGACCGTTGGGCAAGATATGTGTTCTCGGAGCAGGTCCGCACCCGGCTCAGTCCGCCGCTTCACGGCGATGCCAGCGGCGTTCGCGGTGCCGCCCGATTGTGGCCGTGCGGCGACTGAAGCACTCAACCGGTCGCTAGGGAAGCGCTGAATAAATCCATCCTGGACTTCTCAGCACACGCTGCGCTGCAAACGCGGTTTACGGCTTGCTTCAAAATCAGTCACTTGCAGTGACCGATTTTGGCGGCACCCCCCTGTGCCGCGGAACCTCTGAATTTTTCAGAGCTTCCCTAGTCGATCATGCGTGCCGCAAGCTGCTTGAGCTCATCCAGCCGGCCGTGGAATTCATGCACGATACGCTGGAACTGCGCCGCCGCCGCATCCGGTGCCGGTACATCCGGCAGTTCGTCCGCCAGACTGGCCGACACCCAGGCGCGGGCCGCAGCCACCACTTGAACCAGCGCCAGATTCGACCCGCTGTGCTGCGCCCGTGCCAGAAAACCGATGGTGTGCTGCACCACCTCGGGCAATTGCCAGCGGAACGCCAACCATTCCCCGGCCTGCCAACGGTCGACACCCAGATGCACCCGTTCCAGCTCGACGATGTCCAGCTCCGGAGCGTCCTGATGCGCGTGGATCGCGTCGCACGCCAGATCGGCACGCAGATGCACCAGTGCCAACTGGCCTAACGAATGCAACAGACCGCAAAGATAGGCGGCATCGGGATGCACCACCTCGGGGTTCCCAACCGCGCGGGCAAGATCGCGGCTCAGGGCCGCGGTACCCAATGACACCACCCAATAGTGCTGCACGTCGAACGCGGGACAACGCCTGGTATCGAAACTTCCGGCCAGGGCCATGCTAAGTGCCAGGCTACGCACCATGTCCAAACCCAGCACGCGGATGATCGCCTCTTCCATCCCCAGCACAGGCCGGCTCTGACCGAAGAACGCCGAATTGGCCAAGCCGACGATGCGTGCCGTGATGGGCGCATCCTTCTCCAGGATGGCGGCCAACCCACGTGCGTCCAGGTCAGGCGCGGACGCCACACGCAGCAATTCGTTCGCCGTCGTCGATAGCGGTGGAATCTGCTCCAAACGCAGAATATCGTCCTTAACCGCACCCGATACCACCGTCATCCTCGCAAAACCTCACAGATCATTAGTGTTCATCAGGCGTAGCGGCCGGATAATGGGAAGCTTGATACCTTCCACGGTCCGAACAGGCGCCCGATCATGAGTCACATCCCTACTGACATCACTCTCTGCAAGGGCAGCCGTACACTGCGCCTAAGCTACCCGGACGGCCAACACGTCGAGCTGCCTTGCGAGTACCTGCGCGTCTACGCACCCTCGGCCGACGTGAGCGGACTCAACGGCAAGCTGGTCACCCACAAGGAGCAGGTGAACATCGCGGAACTCGAGCCGGTCGGTGCCTATGCGCTGCGTATCCGCTTTGACGATGGCCACAAATCCGGGGTGTACTCCTGGCAATATCTGCGTGAACTTGGTGACAACCAGGATGAATATTGGCAAGACTATCTCGACCGCCTGGACAGCCAGGGAATCCAACGTCGTGATTCGTCGCGCTAGCAACGGGCAAGGAACCGCCGCGCCGCAGGGGCAAGCAACCGGCGACCGTGGAGCCCGGGCGCGCATTGCACCGGGTGGCGCGCTACCGCCCGAGTCCGCGTCCACACGCGGCGGGCACCGCGCACAGCAACCCGGCAACCGACGTGGCCAGTGGCTCCCTGGCGCCGGCGCATCGGTGTAAACTGTAGTTTTTTGCCAAGCCCATGCCGTACTGCTACGACTACCCGCGCCCCGCCGTCACCACGGATGTCGTGTTGATCACGCTGCGCGAAAGACGTCTGCAAGTGTTGCTGATCCGGCGTGCCAATGCGCCTTTTGCGGGAAACTGGGCACTGCCCGGCGGCTTTCTGGACATGGATGAAACACTCTCGAACTGCGCACGCCGGGAACTGGCCGAAGAGACCGGCATCACCACCGAGACGGTGCACATGGAGCAACTGCATGCGTTCGGCGCCCCGCAACGGGATCCGCGCGGCCGGGTCGTCAGCGTGGCCTACCTGGCGCTGGCGTGCGGCGCCACCCTGCCGGCCGTGGTCGCCGCTTCCGACGCGGCCGAGGCCGCTTGGTTCGAATTGGATGAACTGCCTACCCTGGCCTTCGATCACGCCCGGATCGTGCAATGCGGGCAAGACCGGCTGCAGACCCACCTGCATGATGGCTCCGCGGCCAGACATCTGCTGCCGAGGTATTTCACGCTGAGCGAACTTCAACACCTGTACGAGCAGTTGCAGGGCCACGCTCTGGATAAGCGCAACTTTCGCAAGCGGGTGCTGACACGCGGTCTGGTGGAAAGCACCGGCCGACTGCGCAGGACCGGAAAATCCCGGCCCGCCCGCGAGTATCGTATGACGCCCCTAGCCGGGGTGGAGATGTCCCCATGACCAACAACGACAGCCGGATGCACCTCGATCGCTCGGCCCCACACACGATCCAGGTACCCGCCCACCCGATCTGGCCGGCCCTTAACGATGCCGACAAGGCCGCCTTGCGCGACCGCGTCAAACAGTTGCTGCGCGAACAGAATGCGGTACTGGTGGCGCATTACTATGTCGATGGTGACCTGCAGGAACTGGCCGAAGAAACCGGCGGTTGTGTCGCGGACTCGTTGGAGATGGCCCGCTTCGGCACCACCACGGACGCGGACACGCTGGTGGTCTGCGGCGTCCGCTTCATGGGCGAGACAGCCAAGATACTCAACCCGGAAAAGCGGGTGATCATGCCTGATCTGGACGCCACCTGCTCCTTGGACGAGGCCTGCCCGGCCGATCAGTTCAGTGCCTTTTGCGACCAACACCGGGACCGCACCGTGGTGGTGTATGCCAATACCAGTGCGGCGGTCAAGGCCAGGGCCGACTGGGTGGTCACCTCCGGCATTGCACTGGATATCGTGCGGCACCTGCACGAACGCGGCGAAAAAATCCTCTGGGCGCCGGATCGCCACCTGGGCCACTACGTGCAACGCACCACCGGTGCCGACATGCTGCTCTGGAACGGCGCCTGCGTCGTGCACGAGGAATTCAAATCCTTCGGCTTGCAGCGCCTGCGCAAACTGCATCCCGACGCCGCGGTCCTGGTACACCCCGAATCGCCGGATGAAGTGGTCGATCAGGCGGACGTGGTCGGGTCAACCACGGCCTTGATCAAGGCTGTGCAAAATCTGCCGAACAAGGAATTCATCGTTGCCACCGATGACGGGATCTTCTGGAAGATGCACCAGTTGGCGCCGGACAAGAAGTTGATTGCCGCCCCGACGGCCGGTGAAGGCGCGACCTGCGAGTCCTGCGCCCACTGCCCCTGGATGGCGATGAACGCGCTGCAAAATCTTGAGACGGTCCTACGCTCAGGTGCCAATGCCATCGAGATCGATCCCGACACCCGTGAACGTGCCGTGACGTCGATCCGCCGCATGCTGGATTTCGCGGCACAGCGTCAGTAACCGAACCTCGGTCACGGCGGCAGCAAAACAGGATGTTTACGCCCCCTGGGGTCACCCGGGTCAATGTCAGGAGAACATGTGCCCATCTTGCTACCGCGGAGTGTGAACCGGCAATTCCTGGTTCTGGTAGGACTGACCTGTGCTTGGCTGATCGCCGGCACCGGCTTGGGATTGGTACTGCTGATCGACAGCAATCGTCAAATCGTGGCCGTCACGGAACAGAAGGCGGACATCCGCGCCACGGTGGACGAACTCCAGCGTCTCTCACAGCAGTTGGCGCTCTACCGCGAGCAGACCGATCCGCGCACCCGAAACGCACTGATTGCCAGACTGGTCCCGGCGTTCGAGGCGGCCCTGGACCGGCTCGACACCACTGAACAGCACCGCGTATCGCTTCACCACAGCTGGGACATCCTGCGTGACAGTGTGAATTCCCATGGCGATATCCGTGCGCCGACCCAGCAACTGTTGGCGGAAACGCAGGCCATCGGCCGCCTGGCACAGGATCGTCTGTCCGACACCCGCGTGGAAGCCTACAACGCCCGGCAACGCAGCTTGCTGGTCACCAGCATTGCGGTACTGCTGGGTGTGATCAGCGGCGCCTGGCTGGTACTCCGACAGGCCCGCCGCCTCTCTTACGAGCTTCGCGTGCTCGGGCGCGGCATGGCCGTCGCCGCCATCGGCGACCTGGGCAAGCGCGTCGAGCTGAACTGCTGCAGCGAGCTGGAAGCCCTGGCAGGCGGCTTCAACTACATGGCGGCGGAACTGGAACATCAGGGCAAGGCGCTACGCATGCGTGAGCAGGGTCTGCTCACCGTGATGAACAGCGCCCCGGACGCGATCATCACCACGGATCTGGCCGGCCGGGTGGTGAGTTGGAACGCGGCAGCCGAAAGGCTCACCGCATACACCGCGGACGAAATGCGCGACGTTTCGCTGCAGACGGTATTCGACCCGGGGCAACACGCGGAAGTCGCACGCATCCTTGACCAGTGTCGGCATTTTCGCGCCAGTGCGTCCGACCAGGCTGCCGGCCCATGGGAACTGACAGTGCGGCGTAAGGACGGCCTCCATCGGCCGGTGGAACTGAGCGTGCGCGATATGCACACCAACGGTGAGCGCGGCTTGGTTGCGGTGGCCAGGGATATCACCGAACGCAAAGCCGCGGCCGAAAAGCTTGCCTTCCTGACCCAACACGACAGCCTGACCCAGTTGCCAAACCGTTCACTTATCCGGGACCTATTGGTCCGCGCCATGGGCAGGGCCGAAAGCCGCGAAGAATTGGTCGGGGTGATGAGCGTTGGCGTAAAACGCTTCTCCGATATCAACGACAACCTCGGCCATGCGCTGGGCGATGCACTACTGATCGCCATCGCGGAACGCCTTAACGAACACTTGTCCCGGCGCGATTACATCGGCCGCATCGGCGGCGATGAATTCTGCATCATCGTCGGTGGCATGCGACATGTGGATGAGGCATCCAAGCTGGCGGATCGGCTGACCATGGCGCTGGCAGAACCCTTCCGGATCGGCGCACAGGAGGTGTTCGTGTCGCTGGGCATGGGCGTGGCGATCTACCCCTTCGACGATGCGAGCCCCGAGCTGCTGCTGAAGAATGCCAGCGCGGCGATGTACCGCTGCAAGCGCCAAGACGACTGCGGCTGTATGTTCTACACCGAGGAGATGAACCGGATCAGCGCCGACCGGGTGCGCCTGACCGCCGAACTGAAACGGGCAGCGGAGTGCGATCAATTCACCGTCTACTACCAACCACTGCTCGATGCACGCAGCGGGGTCGTGCTCGGTGCCGAGGCACTGCTACGCTGGCATCATCCGACACGCGGCATCCTGCCGCCGGGCGAATTTTTGGAAGTGCTGCAGGACACCGGCCTGATCATCCCGGTCGGCAGCCGACTGCTGGAACAGGCCTGCCGGCAATGCGCACAGTGGATCGGCAAGGGGCTGAGCCCCTTCCGCATCAGCGTCAATCTGTCGGCCCGACAATTCGCCCAACCGGGGCTCGCAAAGCAAATCAGCGAGCTGACAGCCACCTTGCGCGCGGAGTTCGCCGCCAGCTTACCGGCCAGCCCCGAGGTTCTGCCGTTGGACTGCCTGGAGTTCGAGCTGACCGAGGATGCGCTCATGGAGCACACCGACGACAGCCTGAACGTACTGTTAGCACTCAAGGAACAAGGTATCCGGCTGTCGATCGACGACTTCGGCACCGGCTACTCGTCGCTGAGTTATCTCAAGCAGTTCCCGATCGACGCGCTGAAAATCGACCAATCCTTTGTCCGCGACATCGGTCGCAGCCAGGATGCCGAGTTGATTGTGCAGGCGATCATCGATCTGGCACACAATCTACGCATGAAGGTGGTGGGCGAAGGCGTCGAAACCGAGCAGCAACTCGCCTTCCTGAAGGACAAGGGATGTGACGTCATCCAGGGTCACCTGCACGGCCCGGCAATGCCTGCCGATGCGTTTGAAGCCTTCCTGACGACACACCGCCAGCGACAGGGGCGTTGACGGGCGCCGATCGGCGCCCACCCCCTGTCATGCGGATACCGCGCCGCTCTCGTTGGCGGCCGCCTTCATCACGTCGGCTACCGTGGTGTACATGATGGTCCAGGCCTCCTTGGTGTCCGGCGTGAATGCATCGCCCAAGCCCTGTTCCAGGGTCCACAGCAGACAATCCGCGACCTTGTCGTAGTCCTCGTCCTTGACGCCGTAATCCACATGGCGCTTGCCCATAGCCTGCACAGCGGGCAGCAGCGGTTCCAGGTTCTCCAGGCCATTCACCGCGGTATTGATCATGGCCATGAGCTTGCGACCCTGGTCGGTCATATCGCTTTTGAAGTACGGCTGGACCTCGGGATAGGTTTCGAACAACCGGCCGTAGAACAGCTCGGCCGCCTTCTCGCTGATGGGCACGACCTTGGCCCAGGAATCTTTCACCAGTGCGATTTGTGCAGGGGTCATCGTTTCAATCCTCGTTGGAAAACATGCGCAGCTTAGCGCGTGACGTTAATGTGGTGGCGTGCCAACGCCACCATGTAATCGACGGCGGCACGGACCTGTGAATCCGACAACTCCGGGTTGCCGCCCCGTGGCGGCATATAGGTGTCGTCGGGGCCGAAGAAGCCTTCGATGGCATGGCGGTACAACAGCGGCAGCGGCTTTCGCAGGCGCGGTGCCCATTCAGTCGGTTGCATGGGGATCGGTGCGCCGGCGATACCGTAGCCATGGCAACCTTCACAGGTGTCGAGCCACAAGGCCCGACCCTGCACCAGATGCGGATCCGTAAACTCGGTGTAAGGAGACGACGGCGCGGCAGGCACGGCGGCCGTGGCCACAACCATCATTGTTCCACCAAGCAGGCCGCGCATCGGTCAACTCTCGACCGGGATGCGGATGACCACGCCACCCATCACATCACCCAGTTTGAAGTCCTTTTTCGGGGTATCGGGGTGGGCGTTGTGGCACGCCACACAGACCGGCGCTACACCAGTGTCCGCATACACGGCGGTGAAGTATTTCTGTCCACCCAGCTCTTCGGTGGTGTAGTAGTTCTTGCCCTTGTTTTCGGCAACGTATTTCAGGCCGGTCTTCTCGGCTTCGGTTTTCGGCGCATTCTGTTTGTTGATCGGCCAAAGCGACTGCAGGGAGTAGCTGAAATTCACGTCCGGCAGTTTCTCGGCCCGCTTCTGCACCAGCTCGGCACCAAAGCGGAACATCTGCGCCGGCAGAACCAGCGCCTTGTCGTCTTCGAAGTGTTCCGACGCCTTGATCACCTTTTCCTTCTTTACCAGGCGATTGACGATCTTGCGAGTGTAGATGGTGCGATCCGAGTCCATCACCAGGTGCAAGGCGTCCGCCATCGCCTTGACGGATACCTGGGCATCGCTCGCCGCCGTGGCTACGGTGCCGGCGCTCGCCAACAAGGCGGCACCGGTGATCAGCAGGGGTTTACGCAGTTTCATAACGAGTCTCCTCATCTTTGTGATGTCGTGATGCATGTTCGCTACCGGGTTAAAAACCGAACATGCCGGCGTCATCGCCACCTGCGTTGGCTCGGCGACGTTTCTGGTCCTGCTCGGCCAGGTCCATGGTGTCCACATGCACCTTGGGCTGACCGTTGAAATTACGATCGATCAATGCCTGATCCGCCAAGGCATCGAGACTGAACCCGAGACCATGGCAATGCAGACAGGCCGGCCGGATCATTTTCGAGTTCGGCGACAGACTGGCGCTCTGGTTGTGGTCCACCATGACGCGGGACATCCAGTCGTTGACGTCGAAGTCGACGCGCGGCATATGGCAGGTGGCGCAAGACACCCCCGCGTCGCCGTCGATCTCCCCGGCCTGGGCCTTGCGCCACAGCGCGCCATGGGGCGAGTTTTCGAAGGCCAACGTGTGCTGATCGTCATGGCAACCGGTGCAGGCCTCGACAGCGGCCTTGACCACGTCGAAGCGATGGGCGCCATGACAGCTCAGGCAGGTCAACTGTGCATGGGCCACGTCCGGCTTCATCGGCAGACGCGCCTGATCCGGCGTCATGGGCGACAGACCGGCTGCGATCCGCATGCCGTGCTTGCCCTGACCGAAGCGTTTCACTTCCAGGTCGTGACATTGCGCGCAACCGGCGGTACCCGGCTTGTCGGTCCAGGCCATCGGGGTACCGGACGCATCCGGTGGCATATGACAAGCCGTGCAGTTGACGCCCGCCTGGGCGTGACGGGTTTCCAGCCAGTCGCGGCGAATCCCGGGCGTGACCGCAGCGCCGGTGGGGGCGTCCATGTCGCCGGCGGTCAACGCCTGCACCGGAAAGCGATCGTGGGGGTAGGTCATGATCTCCCCGACGACACCGGCGAACTCCCGCGCGGGCACCGTACCATCCGCCTTGATCGGGTCTTCGTGCAGATGCTTGACCAGGAAGTTGGTATACAAGGCACGATTGTCGTGAAAGTTGTGACAGCCTGAACTGGTGCAGGTGGCGAACTCCATCCCGACGTGGGATGGACGGTCGTCGGCCACATCGGCATGGCAATGCACGCAAAGATCCTTCGGTTGGCTCAGGCCATTCTTGGCAATGATCTCCGGCTTGTGTTCGGTGTGGCAGGTCACGCAATGCAGTGCATCGATCTTGGCCAGCTGCGGTGCGTTCCGGGGATCCTTGAATTTGGCTGCCGGGTGGGAGTCGAACGGTTTTTTGCGCACATCGCCATGACAGTCCACACAGGCCTGCTGCAGCACCTCGCCACCCCCCAACGGATTGACATGGCAGGCCGCGCAGTCGTCCGCCAATTGATGATGACCATCGCTGAGGGGGCCGGGCATCATCAGGGCCGGATCCGCCTTGCCGTACAGCATGGACAGCAGATACCCAGCGAACGCCAGGCTGCCGACCAGCCATACGCCCCACAGGATGATTTTCGTGCGTTTACGCATGCAGTGCTCAGTACCAATAGGTCTTCAGGACATGAAAGCCGAGTGCCACCGGTACCGGCCAGAACCAGAGGATGTGCCACCACACCGACTGGCGGCGTAGCCGCGACGCCAGGGCGCCGCCGACACGGTGCTCCAGCGAGATCACGCCGCTGGACAGCGCGCCCAACAGCAACATCACCGTGAAGCTGATCATCAGGATGGCGTTCAGCCCGTCGCCCAGGCGCAGGCCGGTATGCGCCACCAAGGCGACGATGACCAGCAGGCCCAGGGCGATGTGTGCCAGGCGCCAGCCGTCGAAACGGCCAAGCGCCTGCAGCCTTTTCAATCGTTTACGCGGTGACAACAGCAGTCCCAGCGCGAACAGCCCCAGCACGGTGAAGCCGCTGATCTGCTTGAGCAGCCCGTCACGCCACAGCAAATCCCACTGCCATGTCGCCTGGACCGTCTGGGCGTAGGGAATGACCGGCGCGAACAACATCGCCAGCGCGGCCAACAGGGACAGCATGGCAGTCACGAACAGGGTCTTGTGCCAAGGGACGGGGTCGGGAGACTTGCTACCCAGCAGTTGTTCCAGCAACGGCTTGCAGGAACCGCAAACACTGGACGCGCCGGTGCACTCGCGCAGCGCCTGCACACTACATGCGCCGCCGGTCATCGCGTCGCTGAGTGCGCCGCGATTGACCGATTTGCACTGGCATACCAAGGCGCTTGCCGGCCAGGCATTGACGTCCTGCGCCTCACCGTCGGGCCAAAGGTTTCCGGTGCGGGCGAAACGCCATAATTGCCAGGGCCAGATCAAGGCCTTGTCGGTGATGGCGGACTGCACCCGTGCCGCGTCGTCCCATTGTCCGATCGCGACCACACCTTCCAGACGGTGACGGCGCACCAGCAGCACCCGATAACGCCCGGTTTCCGGGTCCCGCCAGACATGACGGTCGCCCCGGTGCAGTTCGTCCCGCGCCCCCATCGGGCCCATGCTCAACACGTGGCTACCGGCTACCTTGAGTCGGGTGCTGGCCAGGGAACCCTGATAACTGCCGGCATCGCCCAGCAGATGACTGACCGCCACACTGGCCTGCTCAAGCCCGGGCGCGACCAGGCCATAGACGCGACCGCGATGCTCGGCGCACTCGCCCACCGCGTACACATCCGCCACGGACGTCCGCATGTTGTCATCGACACGGATGCCGTCGCCCCACGCGATGCGTGCATCCTTGGCAAGCTGGACGTTGGGCCGGATACCGGTGGAGACGATCACGGTGTCGCAAGCCAGCTCGCGCCCAGACATCAGACGCAGGCCCTCGACCCGCTCCCTACCGCATACCTGGCGCACCCCGTCGCCGATGATCAGCTAGATGCCCAGCTCGGCCAGGTGCGACGCCAAGGTCTGGGAGGCGCCCAGATCGAGTTGGCTGCTCATCAGCCGGTCGGCATGCTCCACCACGGTCACCCGGGTGCCGTTGCGCTGCATGCCCCGCGCCGCCTCCAGGCCCAACAGACCGCCGCCGAGCACCACGGTGTGGTGGCTGCGCACACGCCGGGCCGCCAACGCCTCGGCATCGTCACGATTACGAAAGGTGTAGACCCCCGGCAGATCGATACCGCTGATACCCGGCACATGGGGATGGGAACCGGTGGCCAGGATCAGCTTGCTGTATCGCTGGCTGTTGCCGGCGGCGTCGATTACGCGATGCTGCTGATGGTCGACGGCCACCACGCTATAACCCAGTCGCTGCTCCACCCGCGCTTCGCTCGGAACGATCAGATGATCCGTCAGCCCGTCCCAAGCCACGTCGCCGGCCAACACCGACGACAACCGGACCCGGTTGTAGGGCCGATGGGGTTCGGCACCGTAGATCACCACATGCGCGGCCGGCCGCCGCGCCAGCAATGCCCGCGCTGCCGCCATGCCCGCCGGACCGTTGCCCACGATCACCACGGGCGCTTGCGGGTCGGCCGCTGCCGACGTGTTCGGCGTATCCGTCACGGGCATCGGCTGATTCATCGTTGGCGTGCTCCCCCGAAAAAAAAAGACGTCCACCACCGTCGGGCGGTGCAACCGCCTGGGGTGATGGACGCCGTTGTCCAAAAGCGACCGACACTGATCGCCAGCGGGCGGGAGTCCCTGTAGACACCGCCCGCAATGGGGTAGAGCAAGACCTATGCCATTCGTCAGAATGCCGACCGGTCAGGGGTTTACAGACGCGCCCGCCCGTTAAAGTGACACTTTTGGTGCAACTAATACCGGCGTTGGGCCGAAGCGGTGCTCGCACACCACCAGCGGCGGCCCGGGCGTCAGCGCCGGCCGTGCAGATCTTGTAGCATTTGCTCCATTCGGGTCATTTTCGCCTCCATGGCCGCGACATGTTCACGTAGCCAGTGCACCTCGCCGGCCTCGCCTTCGCCGCTTTCGCGGTCGTGGCGCTCGTGCTCTCTTTGTAGGGTTTCCAACACGATGCCGATCATCATGTTCAAAAACACGAACGCGACGATGAAGATGAAGCTCAAATAGAAGATCCAGCTGAGCGGGTAAACCGCCATGGTCTCGTACATCACATCGGTCCAATCCTCGAAGGTGGCGATGCGGAACAAGGTCAGCATGCTGATGGTAATGTTGCCCCACAGCTCGCTGTTGATCTGATGGAAGAACATCGCCCCCATCGCCGCATAGATGTAGAAGATGATGAACATCAGCAGCGACACATAGCCCATGCGCGGGATGGCGCGCACGAAGGCGTTGAGCAGCACCCGCAGCTCGGGAATGATCGATACCAGCCGCAGCACCCGAAAGATCCGCAGCAGTCGGCCCAGCAAGGCGGTTTCACTGTCCTCGAGGGGAACCAGGCTGGCGACGACGATGACAAAGTCGAACACGTTCCAACCCTTGCGGAAAAACGCCTTCAGACTGCCTTCGGCCACCAGCCGGATCAGTACCTCGACCAGAAAGAACAGGGTGATACCGAGGTCCAGCACCTTCATCGCTTGGACAACTGGCTCGGGGATTGCATAGGTCTTGGCGCCGATCATGATCGCCGACAACACGATCACGACGATGACAAAGGTCTCGAAGACCTTGTTTTCACGAATGGACAGGAAACGCTGCTGGAGCGCAGGAGCAGATAACATCTTGGATACCACGACTGACAGGCAGGGTGAACGGAAAGGACGCCACGGGGCGGGGGGCGATTATACCCGTCCGAGCGCCACGTTGGCCCGACCCGGCACACTCGATTCCCCCCTCCTCTATCCCCGGTGCACGCCATGCAGCTGACCCGCTACACCGACTATGCGTTGCGCGTGCTGCTGTACATGGGCAGCATCGGAACCGAGCAACGCGCCACCGTGGCCGACATCGCCGACCGCTACGGGATCGCACGCAATCATTTGCTCAAAGTGGTGCACAAGCTCGGACAGCTGGGATATGTGCGCACCATCCGCGGCAAAGGCGGCGGTATCGAGCTGGCCCGTCACCCCACCGAGATCAGTGTCGGGCGGGTGGTACGGGACATGGAGGCACGGCTGCACATCATCGACTGCCAGGAACCTCCCTGTCCGTTGCACGGCGCCTGTCGGCTCAAGGGTCTGCTGGACGAGGCGGCGGAGGCCTTTCTGGCGGTGCTGGACCAGCACACCCTCGCTGACGTCAACCACGCTCCGGAACAAACCCTGCGCCTGCTGCGCCTGCCGGTCTGACCAGCCGTTCCGACCCACCATCGGCCGCGCCTCGAATTAATTGTTGCATTTTCAATGAATGTTTATGTATCCTAAACATTCATTCGTAATGCAACTTATTGGGGTACCTCACTCATGACTTCCTTGTACGAGCGCATCGGCGGAGCCCAGGCAGTCGACCTGGCGGTGGAGAATTTTTATCGCAAGGTGCTGACCGACGACCGCATCAGCCATTTTTTCGATGGCGTCGACATGGACGCCCAGATCGCCAAGCAGAAGGGTTTCCTCACCATGGTGTTCGGCGGGCCACACAGCTACACCGGTCAAAACATGCGCGACGGACACAAACACCTGGTGGCCCGCGGGCTGAATGACAGCCATGTGGACGCGGTGATCGAGCTGCTGGGCCAGACACTTGCGGAGCTGGGTGTCGCCGACAGCGACATTGCCGAGATCGCCGCCATTGCCAACAGCGTGCGCGACGACGTGCTCGATCGCTAGGCCACCGCTGAAAAATTCAGCGGTTCCGCGGCACAGGGAGGTGCCGCCAAAATCGCTCACGGCAAGTGACCGGTTTTGCAGCAAGCTGCAAACCGCGTTTGCAGCGCAGCGTGCACGAGCAGTCCAGGATGGACTTGTTCAGCACTTCCCTAACCCACCCCAGGAGCCACCACATGCCCCAGTTGCATTTCAACGGTACCGCGATCGAGCTGCCACCCGGCCAGTCGGTGTTGGACGGTCTGCTCGAACACGGTCACGCCATCGCCAACAGTTGTCGCGCCGGGGCGTGTCAGGCCTGCCTGATGCAGGCCACCGAAGGCGACCTGCCGCCCCAGGCGCAGATCGGCCTGAAGCCGACCCAGGCGAGCCAGGGTTATTTCCTTGCCTGCCAATGTCGACCGGAAAAGCCGCTGTCGGTGCGGCTGCCCGACATGGCCGAACACCGCCACGCGGCTGTGGTGACCGAGCTGCAGCCCTTGTCCGAACAGGTGATGGCCGTCAGTGTACGACCCGAGGGCGACTACCCCTACCGGCCCGGCCAATATACCACCCTGTGGCGCGACGACGGACTGGGTCGCAGTTACTCGCTGGCCAGTGTGCCCGGCGTGGATGCCGAACTGCGGTTTCACGTGCGGCGCGTCCCCAATGGACGCTTCAGTGGCTGGGTGTTCGATCAGTTACGCCCCGGGCAACGCATAGACCTGCAATGCGCCACCGGCGATTGCGTGTATCTTCCCGAGTACGGAGATGACGATCTGCTGCTGGTTGGCACCGCGACCGGACTGGCCCCACTGTATGGCATTCTCCGCGAGGCCCTTCGCCAAGGACACCGTGGCGCAATCCATCTGCTACATGGCGCCTACGACCCGCAGGGCTTGTACCTACGTGACGAACTGGGGGATTTGGCCGACAGGCATCCGCATATCCACTATCATGCCGCTGTGTTGGAAGCCGGCGATAGCGATGTCACCGTGGCCCAGGTCGATGGCTTGGCGCTGGAACAATTATCAGGACTGAACAACCCCGTGGCCTATCTGTGCGGCGCCCCGGACTTTGTGCAAGGCTTGCGCAAACGGCTGTTTCTGGCCGGCATGGCGATGAACCGCATCCACGCCGACGCCTTTCTGCCGGCCGCGGCCAACACGGCGTCCACCAGCTGACCGAACCCGACGAAAGAGAACGGCGATGCAACTGACCCACTACACGGACTATGGCTTGCGCGTGCTGATGTTCCTGGCACTGCAGCCCGACCGTGCACTCGTGACCATCAGTGAAATTGCCGAACACTTCGAGATTCCCCGCAACCATCTGATCAAGGTGGTACAACGCCTTGGCCAGCTCGGCTATGTGGCGACGGTGCGCGGCAAGGGTGGCGGGTTGCGGCTGGGCATGGAACCGCAGGACGTTGTCATCGGCCAGGTGGTGCGGGACATGGAGTCGACCCTGGACATCGTCGACTGCGGCAAACCGCCCTGCCCGCTGCAAGGCGATTGCACGCTCAAATCGATACTCAATCAAGCGAAGGCGGCCTTCCTGCAGGCCCTGGACCAACACACCCTGGCCGAACTGACCCCGCAGCCGGACGCCCTACGCATGCTCCTGCACTGGCCCGTCGTCGATATCGGGCGGCATTGAGCGACGCGCTACTGCTGCGTCAGCCAGGCGCTGACAAACTCCGCCACGGCGGGCGCATCGTTCAACGGCAGCAAGGGAAGCTCAACCGCCGGATTTGGCGGCACGTCGCACGCCAGCGCGATGATGCCACCATCGGTGGCGCACAACAGCGGGGTGCCGAGCGACGGCCGATGCACCTCGATCTTGGCGATGGGCTCGCTACGAAAACCCTCCACCAATACCAGGTCGATGGCCGAGCGATCGAGCCGCGCCACCAGATCCGCCAACCGCGGTTCGCGCTGCCCGTCCCCCTCACGCACCCAGAAGACGCGATGCGGCGACGCCAATATCACCTGGTCGGCGCCGGCCTGGCGCAAGCGGTGACTGTCCTTGCCGGGCTTGTCGATCTCAAAATCATGGTGGGAATGCTTGATCACGGCACAGCGCACGCCGCGCGCGCGCAAGGCCGGGATCAGTTGACTGAGCAGGGTGGTCTTACCTGTGCCCGAAAAGGCGACAAAGCCGAGCACCGGCAAGGGAAAGGTCTGGGCCAAGAACACAACCTCAATCGGAGGGGAACAGGATATGGCGCGCGGCGCCGGGCTTGAGCAGTATACGGTGTAGGAAACGGCAATAGTCGTCCCGCACCCCGCGATGCAGGATCACGAACGACACCCACACCCCGGGGAGCAGGAACAACGCCAGCCACTGGGCGCCTGCCTGGGGCAACGTGAAGGCCGCCAACCCCAACACATAAAGGGGCCAGCTGAACAACAACCCGCGCAGACCGTGCTTGATGCCCAACAGCACCGCGATGCCGCGCCGTCGCCATGTCTGTGCCGGCGACCGATACACGGCTTCACAGATCGCCCGCTCCAACTCGCCGTCCACCTGGTCCAAGCGACGCCCAACCCGCGCCAGCTGCGGGTCCCAGGGCAGCCGGTCAGTCATAAGCGCCGGCAGCGAATTCGGCCAGAATCCGTTTCAGCTCCGGCACGCAGGAGCCGCAGTTGGTACCGGCGTTGAGCGCTTGACCGATCGCTTCAGCCGAGCCGAGCCGCTGCTCGCGGATCCCCTTGACGATGGTGTTCAGGCCGACGCTGAAACAGGCACACACCACCCGACCGGCATCGTCCTGCCCCTTCGGCGGGGTGCCACGCAACAGACGACTGCGCGCCTTTTCGTCCACCTTGTCCAGCTTGAACAGTTCCACCAGCCAGTCGCGCGGCGGCAATTCCGGCGTCGGGCCGATGATGATCACCGCGTCCAGGCGACCATTGACCAGCCGCGCCGCGCGGTAGTTCGACTGTGTGGAGTCATACAGCTCGCGCCATTCCGCGCCCGGCTCGTCGGAACACAACAGCTGACGCGCCCGTGCGGCCCAGTTGTCCGGGCGCTGCTCACCGGCCACCTCGTAGTGCCACAGCCCTTCGCGCCGTGCCTTGCTCCAGTAGCTGGCGCGGCGTGGTTTGATGTCGCGCCGGGTGAGCATGAAGCCGTACCAGGCCGCACGGTAGGGGATCACCCGCACGGGGGTGTGTTTGAACTCCGGCTGGCCGGAGATCAGGTCCACCTTGTCGTTGACCAGGCTGTCGACCCGCGCCGCGCTGGCGTACTGGTCGCTCCAATGGATGGGCGCGAACACGTCGCCGGGCAACACACTGTCGCACACCCGAGTACGCAGAATTGCCTCGCCCCAGTGACTGGAGACCGCCGCCAGCGCACCTGCCTCCAGCGACAAGGCTTCGGCGTCGTAGGGATTGACCACGATGAAGGGCTCGGTGTCATGGGCCGATAAGCGTGGCGACTTGGCGGTACGGGTCATGGTGTGCCAGTGGTCCCGCACCCGACCGGTGTTGAGCACCAAGGGATAGGCCTCATCGGTGTGGATGGCCGGCGGCCTGGGGGTGACCGGGAGGAAGTTGGCGCGCTGACTGCGCGTGTAGAAGCGACCGTTGCCGAACAAGCGGGCCTTGGACTGGCCGTTCGCGGCAATGGGCCACTGCACGGGAGCCAGTCCGTCATAAGCCGGTTGGTCGAGACCGATCAGACCGCTGATATCGAAGTCCCGATCACCGTGGTTTTCAAAACCGGACAACCGGGCGTGCTCGTCGAAGATCTGCGCCGGGGAGTCGTAGTCCATCCCCGGGAAGCCAAGCCGCGCGCCCACCTGGGACAATATCCACCAATCGGGCTTGGCCATGCCGGGGCTGGGCAGGAAGCACCGCTGGCGGGAGATGCGCCGCTCCGAGTTGGTGACGGTGCCGTCCTTCTCGCCCCAGGCCTGGGCGGGCAGCTTGATGTGGGCGTAACGCAAGGTGTCGTTCTCGGCCACACAGTCGGACACCACCAGACACTCGCAGCGCGCCAACGCCCGTTTGACCTGGTTGGCGTCGGGCATGCTGACCGCCGGGTTGGTACCCATGACCCACAGCGCCTTGATCCGCCCCTGCTCGACGGCACGGAACATGTCCACCGCCTTCAAGCCGGGCTTGTCGGCCAGCTTGGCGGTCTGCCAGAAACGGCTGACCAGCTCATGATGCAGCGGGTCGTCCAGCTCCATGTGAGACGCCAGTTGGTTGGCCAAGCCGCCTACTTCCCGCCCGCCCATGGCGTTGGGCTGCCCGGTGATGGAAAACGGTCCCATGCCCGGTCGGCCGATGCGACCGGTAAACAGGTGGCAGTTGATGATGGCATTGCCCTTGTCGACACCGCTGGTGGACTGGTTGATACCTTGGGAAAAAACCGTCACCACCTGCTCGGTATCGGCAAACCAATTGAAGTAGGTCAACAGGTCCTGTTCGTCCACGCCACAGTGCTCGGCCACCGCGCGCGGCGACGGCGAATACCATTCGGCAATGCGCAGGGTCTCCTCGACACCCTGGGTCTGATGCCGCACAAACAGTTCGTCCATCCGGTGCTGGTCACGCAGCCACACCAACAAGCCGTTGAACAACACGCTGTCGGTACCGCTCTGTACCTGCAGATGCAGATCGGCGGCGTCGCAGGTGGCGGTCTTGCGTGGGTCGATGACCACCACACGCATCTGGGGCCGTGCCTTCTTGGCCGCCAGGACCCGCTGGTACAACACCGGATGGCACCACGCCAGGTTCGAGCCGGTCAGTACCAACAGATCGGCCTGTTCCAGATCCTCGTAACAGGTGGGCACGGTATCGCTACCGAAGGCACGCTTGTGGGCCGCCACGGCCGACTACATGCACAGGCGTGAATTGGTATCGATGTTCGCCGAGCCGATGCAGCCCTTCATCAGCTTGTTGGCGACATAATAGTCCTCGGTCAGCAACTGACCCGAGACGTAAAAGGCCACGGCATCCGGGCCATGTTGCTCGATGACGGCGCGAAAGCGCTGGCTCACCGCATCCAGGGCATGATCCCAATCGGTCTGGATGCCGTCGACCTCGGGCGCCAGCAGGCGCCCCTCAAGGTCGATGGTCTCACCCAGGGCGGCACCTTTGGAGCATAGACGCCCCAGGTTGGCCGGATGCGCATTGTCCCCCCGCACCTTGACCTGTCCATTCGACTCCGGCGTGACAATCACCCCGCAGCCGACACCGCAGTAAGGACAGGTTGTGCGAACTTCAGTGCTCATGACGCTCCTGGTCGGTCTACTCGCCGCCGCGCCCTGTGCACGGCGGTATCAATGGGTATCTGCTAACACGCCGACTTGCGGCATCTTGGCCAGCCCGGTGCTCCGGGCGTGTTCGGCAAAACCGGCGTTCTTCCAGAAGAAGGCGCCCGGCATGGTGGTCGGTACCACGACGGCGTAGAACAGCGCTCGGCCGGCCACGGCAGCCGCAACCACCAACACACTGACAGCGGCCCACAACACCAGGCCAATCACGCCATCCGCCCCGGCCGCCGCCAGGGCCGCAATGACCAAGGCCGACACGACCAACAAGCCGTTGCGCAACCAGTAGACCTTACCGAAGTCGGTACGTTGCAGATAATGACCCGCAGCGCCCTCGCCGCCTTTGGCGTTCAGATCGTGGGCATGCCGCCACAGGCCGAAGGCTTCCGCCATCAGCCCCAGCACCGCGGGCACTGCCAGCACGGCCATCAGTTGGGCATAATGCTCGCCCGCAGACAGCGCCAGCGCCATGCTCACCAGGCCCACCGCCAAGGCGCCCAGCGTGAGCATATTACCGTAGAAACTGGTCAGGACCTGCCAGTGGTGCCAGTACGGACGCGCCGGAATGCGATAGATGCGGTGCATGAAATACAGCGCCGCCAGACCCGCCAAGGCGGCCCCCCAACCGACCGCCAGGGACAATCCGTCGACCACCCCGGCGGGCAGCCATCCGGTGAGCACCGGCAAGCCCTTGAGCACCGCATACAGCCCCAATAGGTTGTAGAACACGGCGACCCCGGCGACCTCGCGGCTGACCGGTGAGTACTTGAGGTTGTTGAACGCCCGGTAGAAGCGGTGCGGCCGCCCCAGGTGCAGAGTCGACAGCACCAGCCCCAGGGTCTCGATGCCGATCAGCCCGAACACCAGCAGCGGCCAAGCCACCGGGTGGGATGCCGGCGTCGGTACCGGCAGACCGGCCATGGGGCCGAGGAACAAGGCCAGGAAGGCGCCGACCACCAGCTGGGTAACCAGGGTGAAGACCACCAGTGGATTCTCGCGGGTGGACAGCCTCCCGAGACCCCAGCGCATGGGACGGCCGTCGTCGTCCACCTTGGGGACATAAGGTCCGCCTTCGCCCTGTTCGTCACGCTCGTAGCGCAACGGCATGGCATCGGTGCGTTTCATCTCCCGCGGTAGGCTGTTGACCTGCTGGAAGCGGATGTTCGGGTGGGTGATCTCCGGCGTCGGGAAGCCGGGGATCTGCGTCTCCAACTGATGGCGGTCTTCCGGCGTGGTTTCGATGATGCCGAAGTCCAGGGCCCCCGCCAGACAGGCGGACGAACAAGCCGGCTTAAGCCCGACTTCCAGCCGGTCCACGCACATATTGCACTTGGACACATGCCCCGCCTGGGTATCCAACTGCGGCGCGTTGTACGGACACACCCAGGTGCAGTACCCGCAACCGAAGCAGATGTCCGGGTCTTGCAACACCGCGCCGTATTCCGCGAACTTGGTATAGGCACGGGTCGGACAACCCTTGAGACATACCGGGTCGTCGCAATGGTTGCACGCCATGGAGATATTCAGTCGCGTGTAGGCCGGATAGGTACCGCCTTCCACATAACCCACAGAGCGGAACGCGATATGGGCCGGCAGGTCGTTCTTTTCCGAGCAGGCGGCCTCGCAGGCATGGCAGGAGATACAACGATCGGCGTTGAAATAGAAGCCGTGCTGCTTGTACCGATTGGGATTGTCGGAGACCGCATTGTCGCCGTTGATGTTCAGCGACTTGCCGCGCAACTCATGGCCCGCCGGCACGGTCTCGATGGACTGACCGTAACGGTTCTTTTGCGGGTGATCGGCGCGCGGCACCCATGCGTAGTTCTGTTCTTTGGGTCGGGGTTCGAACATCGTTGTCTCTCTTAATGACCTAGCCGGCAGTGGGGCATGATCGCCCTCACCGCCGGCCCATCTCCCGGGGGACGAGGGTGGCAAGTCGGATACAGCAGACAGGCCACAGCACTGACGGCTGGTCAGAACGCACGGGCGGCCCTGTTGCGCACCGCCGCCGCCTGCTGATCGGCAACCGGCTCGATGCGCGCGGCACACTGCTTGAACGCCGGCTGACGGGAATGCGGGTCCAGCAGGCCCAAGCTGATCCGGTTGACGCAATCATGGAAATGGAAGGGGACAAACACCATATTTGGCGGTACGCGCTGGGTGGTCTGCACCATCACCACCGCGTCGCCACGGCGCGACACCACGCGCGCGTACTCGCCGTGCTTGATGCCCAGCTCCTTCGCCGCGTCGGGATTCATCTCCATGTACGGCGTGGGCGAAAACTTGTTCTGGTTGCCGATCTTGCCGGTGCGGGTGCGGGTGTGGAAATGCTCCACCACGCGGCCCGAGTTGAACCAGAACGGGTACTCGTCGTCCGGGCGCTCGTTGTTGTCGACGAAGGGCAGCGGGATCAGCTTCGCCTTGCCCGAGGGATAGGCGAATCGACCGTCGGTGTACAGTCGCTGGGTGCCGCCGCTGGAGTCCTCACCGGCCCACTCGCTGGGCGCATCGGAACACGGCCACTGCACACCGCGCTCCTTTTCCAGCTTTTCATAGGTGATCCCCGAATAGTCCAACATCCGGCCACGGGACAGTTCACGCAGTTCCTCGAACACCTGTTCCGTGGATTCGGGGAATTCCATCTTCTGGCCTTGCTCGAAACGCTTCGCCATCTGGTTGAAGATCCACAGGTCCGGCTTGGCCACGCCCGGCGGCTCGCTGACGTTGCGGGTCAGGTTCACGCGCCGCTCGGTGTTCGTGAAACAGCCTTCCTTCTCGGCCCACAGCGCAGCCGGCAGGTAGATATGGGCGTACTCGGTCGTTTCCACGTCACGGTAGGCGTCCTGCACCACCAGGAATTCCAGCTTTTCCAGGATGCGACGGATACGCGGCGTATTGGGCATGGAGGTCATGGGGTTGGTGGCGATCAACCACAGCCCCTTGATCTGTCCGGTCTCGATGGCCGGCAGGATATCGGTCATGAACAGGCAGCGCTTTTCGGGGAAGAAGTCCGGATCGACACCCCAGAATTTCGCGATCTCCTGGCGATCTTCGTCCTTTTCCAAGGCGCGGTAGCCGGGCAAGCCAGAGCAGGACGACCACTCGCGTGTGCCCATGGCATTGGACTGGCCGGTGATGGACAGGCTGGTCCCGCCCTGCTTACCGATATTGCCGGTGATCAGGTTCAGGTTGTTGATGCCCACCACGCCGTCGGAGCCGTGGGTGGACTGGTTGATGCCCATGGTCCAGATGGACATGGCCTGCTTGGCCTTGCCATACACCCGGGCGACGTTGCGGATGGTGTCCTCGTCAATGCCGCAGATGCGCGAGGCGGTGACCGGGTCGTACTGCTCGACCAGCGCCTTGAACTCTTCAAAACCTTCTGTGTGGGCCTGGATATAACTCAGGTCCGCCAGGCCTTCCTTGAGGATGACGTGGGCCAGGGCGTTCAGCAGCACCACGTCAGTACCGGGCTGGATCGGCAAATGGATGTCCGCCATCTGGGCGAACATGGTCACCCGGGGGTCCACCACGATGATGGGGAACTTGCGCTTTTCCAAGGTATCGCGCAGGCGCCAGAAGATCACCGGGTGCTGCTCGGGCAGGTTGGAACCGAAGGCCATCAGGCAGTCGGTGTGCTCGAAATCCTCGTAGCAACCGGGGGGGCCGTCGGACCCGAACGAGCGCTTGTAACCGGACACCGCCGACGACATGCACAGGGTGGTGTTGCCATCGTAGTTGTTCGTGCCGATCACGCCCCGAGCCAGTTTGCCCAGGGTGTAGAACTCCTCGGTCATGATCTGACCGGTGGAGACGATGGAAAAGGCATCGCGGCCGTACTGCTGCTGGATGCGCTTGATCTCGTCCGCGGTGCGGTCCAACGCCGTGTCCCAGGACACTGCCTTGAACTCATCCCAACGGTTTTCACGCAACAGCGGTTTCAGACCCCGCCCTGCCGTAGTAAACAGCTCGTGCTCAAAGATCCCTTTGATGCACAGCTTGCCGCGGTTGACGTCCGCATCGGCCACGCCGCGCGATGCCACCGCCTTGCCTTTGCCATCGATGCCCACCTCGATGGAACAACCCGTCGAGCAATAGCCGCAGGTGGTGTACTTCCATTCCACCACACCTTTGTCGGCGATCTTGATGGGATTCTTCTTGCCCCGTCCAAACAGCATGGCTGCCTGCCCTCCTCCTGCTCGTCCCTATCAGGCCGCGACTTCGCCGGCTTTCAACGCCAGGAACACCTTGCCGTTCTCCACCTTGGTGGCGAATACATTGGTGCAGCCCTCGTCCGGGCCCAACGCCTCGCCGGTGGTCAGGTCGATCTTCCAGTTGTGCAGCGGGCAGGTCACAGAGGTACCGTGCACGATACCTTGGGAAAGGGGGCCACCCTTATGGGGGCAGGCGTCCTTGACCGCAAATACCTGGTCGTGTGCGTTGCGGAACACCGCGATATCCATGGTGTCGGTCTTGATGACCCGGGAACCCAGCTTGGGGATGTCTGCCAAGGCGACGATTTCAATCCAGTTGCTCATTTGTCCGACCTCTTCATTCGGAACGCGAACCCCGCGACGGCGCGAGGCGCGCAAAATTGTTGTTGCCGGGGAGACATCCGCTCAACCACGCCGCTCGCATCAAACAGGACGCTCAACCCGCCCTTTGCGTGTTTGCAGCCGTTACGCATGCCTCCCGAACCCACTCAGGCGCTGATGACCACGGGCGTAAACTCGTGGGCTTCGCCGCCCTCTGCGCGCGCCTTCCAGGGGTCGATCTGGGCGTACTTCTGACTGACCTTGAAGCGTTCATAGAGCGCCTTGCGGTTGTCGGCATCGTCCAGGATCTGGGTCTTGATGTGGTTCAGGCCGACACGCTCCACCCAGGGAGCGGTGCGCTCCAGGTAGTGGGCATCCTCGCGATAGAGCTGGATGAAGGCACCGGAAAATTCCAACACTTCTTCCTCGGTCTCGACCTTGGTCAGCAGGTCGGTGACCCGCACCTTGATGCCGCCGTTGCCGCCGACGTGCAGCTCGTACCCCGAATCCACGCAGACCACGCCGAAGTCCTTGATGGTCGCTTCGGCGCAGTTGCGCGGGCAGCCGGACACGGCCATCTTGAACTTGTGCGGCATCCACGAGCCCCAGGTGAGCTCTTCCAGCTTCACGCCCAGCCCAGTGGAGTTCTGGGTGCCGAAGCGGCACCAGGTCTTGCCCGCGCAGGTCTTCACGGTACGCAGCGCCTTGCCATAGGCGTGGCCGGACACCATCCCGGCGGCGTTCAGGTCAGCCCACATGTGCGGCAGATCCTCTTTTTTGACGCCGAACAGGTCGATACGCTGACCGCCGGTGACCTTCATCTCGGGCACCTCGTATTTGTCGCACACGTCCGCGATGGCACGCAGTTCGTTGGGGGTGCACAGACCGCCGAACATGCGCGGCACCACCGAGTAGGTGCCGTCCTTCTGGATGTTGCCGTGGGCACGTTCGTTGATGAAACGCGACTGGGCATCGTCCTGGTACTCGCCGGGCCAACGGGCGAGCAGGTAATAGTTCAGCGCCGGGCGGCAGCTGGCGCAGCCGTCCTCGGTCTTCCAATCCAGCGCCTTGCGCACCGCTTCCTGGCTCTTGAGCCCCTGATCGCGGATCGCGGCAATGACGTCGTCGTGGCTGTGCTCGGTGCAAGCGCAGATGCCCTTCTTGCTGGGTGCTTGGTCGTAGCCTTCGCCGACGGTGCTGGCCAGAATGGCCTCCACCAGCCCGGTGCAGGAGCCGCAGGAGCTGGACGCCTTGGTGTGTGCCTGCACCTCTGCCAGGGTGAACAGCCCCTTGGTGGTGATGGCATTGACGATGTCGCCCTTGCACACGCCATTGCAGCCGCAGATCTCCGCGCTGTCCGGCAACGCCATGACACTGGCGCTACTGTCACCGTGACCGGCATCGCCCAGATCGTGTTGACCGAACAGGATGCTGTTGCGGAACGCCGAGATGTCGGTGCCTTCCCGCAGCAGGGTGAAGTACCAGGTGCCGTCCATGGTGTCGCCGTACAACACGGCACCCTTGACCTGATTGTCGCGGATGACCAGTTTCTTGTAGACCCCTTGCGCCGGGTCCTGCAGCACCAGGGTCTCATCGCCCTCGGCTTCGTTGAATTCACCGGCGGAAAACAGGTCGATACCGGTGACCTTCAGCTTGGTCGAGGTCACCGAGCCCTCGTAACGGGCGATGCCCATTTCCACCAGATGGTTGGCGACCACCTTGGCCTGTTCAAACAACGGCGCCACCAGACCGTAGCAGTTGCCGCGGTGCTGCACGCACTCGCCCACCGCGTAGATCTTGGGGTCGTAGGTCTGCATGGTGTCGTTGACCACCACGCCGCGCTCGCAGTGCAGGCCCGCGGACTGGGCCAGCGCCATGTTGGGGCGGATGCCGACGGCCATCACCACCAGGTCGGCGTCGATCTGGGAGCCGTCCTTGAACTTGACCCCGCTCACCCGGTCGTCACCCAGAATTTCACTGGTCTGCGCTTCCATCAGGAAGGTCATGCCACGAGCTTCCAGCGAGGCCTTCAGCATGGCTGAGGCGGGCTTATCCAGCTGACGCTCCATCAGGGAGTCGAGCAGGTGCACGACGGTGACGTCCATGCCCTGCTTCATCAGGCCATTGGCCGCCTCCAACCCCAGCAGACCGCCGCCGATGACCACCGCCTTCTTATGGGACTTGGCGGCCGCCAGCATGGCGTCCACGTCGGCGATATCGCGAAAGCCGATGACGCCTTCCTTGTCATGCCCAGGCACCGGGATGATGAATGGCATGGAGCCGGTGGCCAACAGCAACCGGTCGTAGCCGGCCTCGACACCGGACGCGGTCACCACCTTGCGGGCGACCCGATCGATGGCCGTGACCTCATCACCGGTGACCAGATTGATCCCGTTCTCGGCATACCACTCACGGCTATTCAGAATGATGTCGTCGATGGTCTTCTCACCTGCCAACACCTGCGACAACATGATGCGGTTGTAGTTGGGGTGAGGCTCACTGCCGAACACCGTGATCTCGTATTTGTCGGCATCCAGCTTCAGCAGCTCTTCGACAGCACGCATGCCTGCCATTCCGTTGCCTACGACGACCAGCTTCTCTTTCATCTTCTTAAGGACCTCTGAACTTGCCGAGGCTGGGGGTTCGGCCTCGCTTGACCCTCCTCGTAGCAAAACTTTTGCCAGTTCCCGAAAAAATCCTTAAGTCACTGATCAAATGGTACTTTTAATAAGCACGCACCATGGTGCATCACCCATCCCCAGGGAAATCGCACCCATGCTGTGCATCAGCGCGTGCTAATGAACCAAATCAGGGAGCACGGAATGACTCGCAAAAGTGCAGCAGCGATACAAACAGCGCGCAAACGTACCAACAATAGCCCTTACGTATGCGTGGAAATAACATATAACCTAATGATTTAATTAAATATGTCTATCTTGACGCAGCGACACGCACCAATACGACGCAGACGCACCGGGTAAAAGTGGTATGCCACTTGCTAAATACGGGCTTCAGTGGCAATGGCGCACGGAGACAAAGATGTCCGACAGTAAGCTCAACCTGTTTTCCTTTACCGGGAAGGCCCGCACCCTCCATCTCACCTGGGTGGCGTTCTTCATCACCTTCGCGGTGTGGTTCAACCACGCCCCGCTGCTGTCGGTCATCGGCGAAACCTTCGGGTTATCCAACCAGGAGCTGAAGGCCCTGCTGATCATCAATGTCGCGCTGACCATACCGGCGCGCATCATTGTGGGCATGCTGGTGGACAAGTACGGCCCGCGCATCATGTATTCGGCGCTGTTGTTCATCTCCAGCTGGTTGTGCTTCATCTTCGCCCTGGCCGACTCCTATCAGATGCTGGCGCTGTCCCGCTTCCTGCTGGGCTTTGTCGGTGCCGGCTTCGTCATCGGTATCCGCATGATCGGCGAATGGTTCCCGGCCAAGCAGGTGGGCGTCGCCGAAGGCATCTACGGCGGTTGGGGCAACTTCGGTTCCGCCGCCGCTGCCATGACCCTGCCCACCCTGGCGTTGCTGTACGGCGGGGACGAGGCATGGCGTTACGCCATCGGCACCACCGGCGCCATCGCCCTGGTGTATTCCTTCGTCTATTACAAGATGGCGCGTAACACCCCCAAGGGTTCCACCTATTTCAAGCCCAAACAGACCGGCGCCATGGAGATCACCAGCAAGGGGGACTTCTTCTTCTACCTGCTGATGAACATCCCCATGTACGCCGCGCTGGCGGTGCTGACCTGGAAGCTGGGCCCGGACAATCTCGGTATGCTCAGCACCTTTGCCGCCGATGCCATCTACCTGATCCTGATCGGTGTGTACGCCTACCAGACCGCCCAGGTATGGCGCATCAACAAGCATGTGTTCAGCGAAACCGTGCCCGAGATACACCGCTACAAATTCAAGCAGGTGGCAGTGCTGGACCTGGCCTATTTCGTCACCTTCGGGTCCGAACTTGCCGTGGTATCCATGCTACCGCTGTTCTTCAAAGAGACCTTTGGCCTGAGCTTGGTGGAAGCCGGCCTGCTGGCATCCGGTTTTGCCTTCATGAACCTGGTGGCGCGCCCCACCGGCGGCTGGTTCTCGGACCGTTTCGGTCGTAAGAAGAGTCTGACCTTCCTCATTGCCGGCCTGGCCGCGGGCTATTTCCTGCTGTCCAATATCGACAGCAGCTGGCCGCTGGCGCTGGCGGTTATCGCCACCATGGCCTGCTCCTTTTTTGTGCAGTCGGGTGAAGGCGCGGTGTTCGCCGTGGTGCCGCTGGTCAAGCGACGCATGACCGGCCAGATCGCCGGCATGGCTGGCGCCTACGGTAACGTCGGCGCGGTCACCTTCCTGACCGCCTACTCTTTCATGGATGCATCCCAGTTCTTCCTGGTGATCGCCGCAGCCGCCGTCGTCGCCTTGGTGGCCGTGCAGTTCCTCGACGAACCCGAGGGCCAGACGGCTGAAATCGGTGAAGACGGTACCGTGCAGATGATCGACGTCAGCTGACCCCATGGTGGGCCTTCATCGGCCCACCGCCGGCGGTACGCGTACCAGACAACCGAGGAACGAATCGATGGCGAGCATCACGGTCATCATGAAAACAACGCGCGAGCCCGTTAAACGCATCCCCGTGACCATTCAGCAGGGCAACGCGGACCGTGTCAGCGTGGTCGACACGGACCGCAACGGGGTCGCCGCCTTTCCCGGCATCACCGGCAGCGGGCGGGTATTCGTAGACGGACGTCCCCACTACCAGGGCCCACTCGATCGGGATATCGTGGTCGAGCTATGGACCCTGGGCGCCGGCAACACCGATGCCGGTGATGGCGCCCCCCAGGGCATCGGCGGCGGCAGCATCGCCTACCCCAGCATGCAAACCCGCCCGCTGATGGTAAACGGGAAGGAGGTCCTCACCGACAGTGAGGGTTATATCGTGCACCCGGCGGAATGGTCGGAGGATTTTGTTCGCGCACTCGCGGTCGACGAAGGCCTTTCCCTGGGCGAAGACCAATGGGAAGTGATCCACCACCTGCGCGACTTCTACAATCGCAAGCACGTTCAGTGTACGGTCAGGGACATGATCAAGCACTTTCGCGGTGTCTGGGGGAAGGAGAAGGGCAGCAACAAGTACCTTCACGAACTCTTCCCCAAAGGAGGCCCGCAAAAACAGGGCAACCGCCTGGCCGGGCTGCTTCGCACCAAGGGTGAGCATTGAGCGGCCAACCCGGCGTTCAGGCCAGCCGCCGCCTGGAAATCGACTTCGCCTGGCGCACCGAGGCGGGCGACAAACCGGAAAACGCCGACGCCTGCGACGCCATTGTCCCCAAGGGCGAGACCTTGCGCGCCAAAGGGGTGGCGGCCGCCATTGCCGACGGCATGAGCTCCAGCGAAGGCGGACGCGAGGCGGCTGAGGTCTGCGTCAAGACCTTTCTGACCGACTACCTGAGCACCCCCGATTCCTGGACGGTGCGCACCGCCACCAGCCGGGTGCTCGGCGCCATCAACCGCTGGCTGTGGGGCCAGGGACAAACCCAATACGATTCGCCGCGGGGCATGGTGACCACCTTCACCGGCCTGGTGATCAAATCTGCCACCGCGCATATCGTGCACGTGGGCGACAGCCGGCTGTATCGCTACCGTGACGGCGACCTGGAACAACTGACCCGCGATCACCGCGTGTGGGTATCCGAGGACCGCGAATTCCTGTCCCGCGCCATGGGTGCCGATCCCCATGTGGACATCGACTACAAATCCCTGCCGGTGCAGGTCGGGGACTTGTTCATGTTCTCCACCGACGGCATCCATGAATATCTGACCCGGAAAGACATGGTCGACACCCTGCAGGCGGAACCGCACCTGCAGGCCTGCGTGAATCAGCTGGTGGAAAAGGCGCTGCACAACGGCAGCCACGACAATGTCACCTGCCAGTTGCTGCGGGTGGTGGGCCTGCCACCGGCCGACGAGGAAGACCTCTACCAACAGATCAACGAACTGCCCTTTCCACCCAGCCTGTCGCCCGGCGTGACCATCGACGGCTACCGGATCCTGCGCGAACTGCACGCCAGCAAGCGTAGCGAGGTATTTCTGGCACTGGATACCGAAACCGACACCCAGGTGGTGCTCAAGACGCCGTCGGAGAACTTCCGCGACGACCCCGAATTCCTGAACGGCTTTCTGCACGAGGAATGGGTCGGCAAGCGGGTCAACAACACCCATCTGCTGAAGATGCTGGAGCCGCGTCAACGGCGCTTCCTGTACAACATCAGCGAATACGTCGCCGGCCGCAGCCTGGCCCAGTGGATGCAGGACAACGGTCCCGCCAGCCTCGACCAGATGCGTGATTTCGCGCGCCAGATCATCGACGGGCTACGCGCCCTGCACCGGTTGGAGATGTACCACCAGGATCTGAAGCCCGATAACGTGCTGGTGGGCACCGACGGCGTGCTCAAGCTGATCGACTTCGGCGCCGTGCGCATCGCCGGCGAGGCCGAGATAGACAGCGACATCGATTGCGACCTGCCCCAGGGCACCCTCAACTATGCCGCGCCCGAATGTCTGCGCGGCGAGCCCAGCACCAAGGCGTCGGACCTGTTCTCGCTGGGAGTGATGCTCTACGAACTGCTCACCGGCAAGCTTCCCTACGGCGAGTCGGACACCCCCAGGCCGAAATGCAAGCTCAACTACACCCCGGCCCGGCGGCATAACCCGGCCATCCCGCCCTGGGTGGATGCGGCACTGGAAAAGGCCGTCAGCCCGCTGCCGCAACGTCGCTATCACATGCTGTCGGAGCTTGAACAGGATCTGTCCCACCCCAATAAGGCACTACTGGAAAACCACCACGAACCCCTGGTGAAGCGCTACCCGGTGGGGTTCTGGCAAGGCGTTGCACTGCTCTCGGTGCTGGCCAACATCCTGTTGCTGTTCCTGTTGGCCCGCCCCGGTTAGGAGCCGCTGAAAAATTCAGCGGTTCCGCGGCACAAGGAGGTGCCGCCAAAATCGGTCACGGAAAGTGACTGATTTTGAAGCAAGCAGCAAACCCCGTTTGCAGCGCAGCGTGCGCTGAGAAGTCCAGGATGGGCTTATTCAGCGCTTCCTTAACCCTGCCAACCTTGCCAAACCGGCACGGCGCACTATGTTTTTCTTCAAGGGACGAGTATTCGTCCCGTCTGTGGAGGAATGTAGATGGCAACAACCCAACAAGCACCGAAGATCTCCTACGAACCCATGCGGTTGCCGGCCCGCAACCGCCTGCCGGCCAATGCGCCGGTGAAATGGCTGGGCGAAGGCTGGCGTTATTGGCGCACCAACCCCCTGCCCTCGGCGGTCTACGGCCTGGTATTCGCCGCCATCGGCCTGGGCATCAGCTGGCTCGGCCTGCAACAACCCCAATTCATCTTCACCTTCTGGAGCGGCTTTCTGCTGGTGGGACCGTTCTTTGCCATGGGCCTGTACCGTATCGCCCAGCAGGCGGACAAGGGCGAGTCGGTACGGGCCAGTCGCTGCATGCGACTACTGGGCGAAAAGCGCGCGCTGGTGGCGATGTTCAGTGTGGTGCTGGCACTGATCATGATCGCCTGGATCCGCGTGTCCACCCTGGCGGTGGCCCTGTACGTGGGCAACACCGGCGGATCCCTTGACCTGGCATCCTTGACCAGTCCCACCGCGCTGGGCTTTCTGCTGACGCTGTTTGGCATCGGCGCCGTGTTCGCCTTCGGTATGTTCCTGGTGACCGCCTGGTCACTGCCGATGGTGATCGACGGCAAGGCCGACGTCATCACGGCCATCGCGGCCAGCGCCAAGGCCGTGGTCGAACAGCCACTGCCGATGTTGCTGTGGGGCGCACTGGTAGCCGGCTTGACCCTGGTGGGCATGCTGACCGCCTTTGTCGGCTTCGTGGTGATATTCCCGCTACTGGGTTACGCCACCTGGGCCGGCTACAAGGCGCTGTTCCACAAGACCTGAGCCACCAACGTTGTGACATAAAAAGGCCCCGCTACGCGGGGCCTTTTTGTTGCCGGCTGCCACGATCCACCGCATCCTCCGAAGCGTACGGGGATTGCAGTCGGGTCAGCTCACCAGACGGATGCCGTCTTGCTCGCCTTCCGACTCGTCATCATCCGCATCGGCCTTGGCGCTGGCGGGCGCGTCCGGCTGGACGTGGCGCTCGTGCAGGAACTTCACCACCTCGGCCCGGTAATGGTTGTAGGCCGGGTCTTCGGCCAATGCCAGGCGATCACGGGGCCGCTCCAGGTCCACGTGCAGGATCTCGCCCACCTTGGCCGAAGGACCATTGGTCATCATCACGATGCGGTCGGACAACAACACCGCCTCATCCACATCGTGGGTGATCATGATCACGGTGTTGTTCAGGCGCGCCTGGATCTCCATCAGCGAGTCCTGCATATGGGTGCGGGTCAACGAATCCAGCGCGCCGAAGGGTTCGTCCATCAACAGCACCTTGGGCTCCATCGCCAAGGCACGGGCGATGCCCACCCGCTGTTTCATGCCGCCAGAGATCTCATCCGGCTTGCGGTCCAACGCATGGGACATATGCACCAGCTCCAGGTTGTGCCGCGTCCACGCATCGCGTTCGGCCCGGGTCTTGGTCTTCTTGAACACCTGGTCCACCGCCAGCCGCACGTTGTCGTACACCGTCAGCCAGGGCATCAGCGAATGGTTCTGGAACACCACCGCCCGGTCCGGACCCGGCTCGTTGACCTCTTTCTCCTGCAGCAACACACCGCCCTCGGTGGCCTGCAACAGGCCGGCGACGATATTCAGCACCGTGGACTTGCCGCAGCCCGAGTGCCCGATCAGCGAGATGAACTCACCCTGCTCGACCTTGATGTCCACGCCGTCCAGCACGTTCAGCGGCCCCTTGTCGGTGGGGAAGGTGATGCTGACATGATCAATGTTCAGATAGCTGCTCATGAGTCATTCCTCATTTGAATTCTTTTGGACACAGAGGTCGCGAAGGTCCGCAGAGGTGGCAAGGATCTGTTATTCAAATCGCTGCTTCTCTGTGTGCTTTGCGCTACTCCGCATCCCGCTGTCATCAACGCACGACGGCGTTGCGGTCCCAGCTCACGGCGCGCTGCAGCATCAGCATGCCGCGGTCCAGCAGGAAGCCGAGGAAGCCGATCACCAGCACGGCCACCATGATGCGGGCCAGCGAGTTGGAGCTACCGTTCTGGAACTCGTCCCAAACGAACTTGCCCAGGCCAGGATTCTGCGACAGCATCTCCGCCGCGATCAGCACCATCCAACCGATACCCAGCGATAGACGCAGGCCAGTGAAGATCATCGGCACTGCGGACGGCAGCACGATCTTCACGGTCTTGGTGAGGAACGGCAGACGCAGCACACGGCTGACGTTGAGCAGATCCTTACTCACACCCGCCACGCCAACCGTGGTGTTGATGATGGTCGGCCACAGGCAGCACAGGGTCACGGTGATGGCCGAGTTGAGAAACGACTTGTCGAACATCGGGTCGTCGCTCACGTACATGGCCGACACCACCATGGTCACCAGCGGCAACCAGGCCAATGGTGACACCGGTTTGAAGAGCTGGATGATCGGATTCATCGCCTGGTAGAAGGTGGCATTCATGCCGCAGACGATGCCGATGGGGATGGCGATCAACGACGCGACGAGAAAACCGGCCCCCACGGTGTAGAGACTGGTGAATATCTGGTCGATGAAGGTTGCCGGCCCCGTGTACTGGCGGCTCTGAATCTTCTCGATACGCTCAGGCGACTTGCCGGCCGCAATCGCCTTCTCGACCCGCTTGTCCAGGCGCTCATAGAACGCCGCTTCCTTGGCACGTGCGGCCTCGTGTTCGCCCCACAGGGCCTTGGTCTGGTCCCACACGGCCGCGGGGCCGGGGAACTGGCCCAGGGAGGTCTGCACTTGCTTGGCGCCGACACTCCACAGGCCGAGGAAAATCAGGATGGCGACCACCGGTACCACGGCGGCCTTCACGCTGGCTTGCAGCTTGGGACCGAACTCGAAGCTCGACAGACCGTTCAGCAGACGGTCGACCCACGGAAGATTGAATGTCTTTCGACTAGCCAGTGAACTGCTCATGGCAAATCCTCTTGGTATGGGCATCTGAAACATTCACATGCCCGGGGCGTCTTTGCCCGGTGGGCAGCGGCAACTTTGCCACCACCCACCGGTCCGGGTGTGCAGGGATCAGAGCTTGTCGTCGCCCTTCAAGCCGATCGGGAACTGCTTGAGGTAATCGTTCGGCTTGGTGCCGTCAAAAGTGATGCCGTCGATGAACTCGGTCTGCGGCGGCTTGAAGCCGGTCTCGGTGGCAAAGTCCGGGAATTCCGAGGCCTTGAGCTTGCCTTCGGCAATCAGCTCTTTAGCGGCGATGGCGTAGATGTCCGGGCGATAGACCTTCTTGGCCATGTCCATGTACCAGCTGTCCGGCTTGGCATCGCTGATCTGACCCCAGCGGCGCATCTGGCTCAGGTACCAGACCGCGTCCGAGTAGTACGGATAGGTCGCGTTGTAGCGGAAGAACACGTTGAAGTCGGGCACTTCACGCTTGTCGCCCTTCTCGTATTCAAAGGTCCCGGTCATGGAGTTGGCGATGACCTTGTAGTCCGCGCCTACATAGTTCGGCTGGGACAGGATCTTCACCGCTTCGGGGCGGTTGGCGTTGTTGTTCTCGTCCAGCCACTTGGCTGCCCGGATCATGGCCTTGACGATACGTACCGTGGTGTTCGGATACTTCTCGGTGAATTCCTTGGTCATTCCGAACACTTTTTCCGGATTGTCCTTCCAGATCTCGTAGTCGGTGATCACCGGCACGCCGATACCCTTGAACACGGCCTGCTGGTTCCACGGCTCACCCACGCAGTAACCGTAGATGGTGCCGGCCTCCAGGGTGGAGGGCATCTGCGGCGGCGGGGTCACGGACAGCAGGGCGTCGGCCTGCAGGGTGCCGGCGATGTCGCCCTTGTGCGGTGCGTAGTAACCGGGGTGGATGCCGCCGGCCGCCAGCCAGTAGCGCAATTCATAGTTGTGGGTGGACACCGGGAACACCATGCCCATCTTGAAGGGCTTGCCCTCGGCCTTGTACTTGTCGACCACCGGCTTGAGGTAGTCGGCCTTGATCGGGTGGACGGGCTTGCCGTCGGCCTGCTTGGGGATGTTCTTCTTCATCTCCGCCCAGACCTCGTTGGAAACGGTGATGCCGTTGCCGTTCAGATCCATGGAGAAGGGGGTCACAATGTGCGCCTTGGTACCGAAACCGATGGTGGCAGCCAGCGGCTGACCGGCCAGCATGTGCGCGCCATCCAGCTGGCCATCGATGACGCCATCGAGCAGTACCTTCCAGTTGGCTTGAGCCTCCAGGGTGACATACAGGCCTTCGTCCTCGAAGTAGCCCTTCTCATAGGCGATGGCCAGCGGGGCCATGTCGGTGAGCTTGATGAAACCGAACTTCAGGTCTTCCTTTTCCGGCTCGCCCACAGCGGCGGTGGCCGTGCCGAAACCCAGCAGGGTGGCGCCCAGGCTCAGTGCGACGGCAGCTGCCGTTTTCTTCAGAAAACCACGGCGCTTGGTATTGGTCGGTTGTTGGTGCTTTTTCATCTCGGCAATGGCCCTTTTCACGATCAATAGGTCGAGCGTCTTTCCCTGTTGCGGGTTGTCAGACACCCTCGTCTGTCGATGCAACCGCCGTTGGTCGCAGCCACCTGATGCCACTACGGGCGGGCCCCACGTTGGGCCTTCAGGTTATTGCCGCTTGACGATGCATGGCGCATGCCAATCAAATAAAACGCCTTAAAAACATAAAGTTGAGTAAATTTTGACACTTTTATCCGGCGTAGTACCGACGCGGATGCACTACCCCGGTGCAGCCTGCACGGCGACGAGCCCAGCGGTCAGGCAAAAAAAAGCCCGTCCGGTGAAGGACGGGCATAACCCGAGGAGGATGTTAAGGCTAAACGTGCCGGCTGGACCCCAACCCACGCGGCGCAACCGGCGCCACCGCGCGGGGTAATGCCTGGTATCAGGCAGCGCCGACCGGGATGGCCTGCGGCGTACTGCCCTGTCCGCTGCCGAGCAGATCGGAGGCGGCTATGATGCTGTCGGCGATTTCTACCATGCGTTTGTTACGATCCATCGCGGTCTTGCGCATCAACTTATAAGCCTCGTCTTCCGCAAGGCCGCGCTGGCTCATGACGATTCCCTTGGCCCGCTCGATGACCTTGCGCTCGGTCAACTGGCAGCGGGTCTTGTGCAGTTCCTCGGCCAAGGCCTTGAACTGGCGGAACCTGGCGATGGCCGCTTCCAGGATCGAGCGCATGCGCGCCGGATTGACGCCGTCCACCACATAGGCGCTGACGCCCACCTGCACCGCGCGCTGGATGGTGTGCGCCTGCTGATCCGGCGCAAACATCACCAACGGTGACGGGGCGGCGCTCTGGATGGCCACCATGTCGTTCAGGATGGCACTGTCCAGCACGTCCGCGGCGATGGCCACGAACTCGGCAGCCGGACGTGCGCTCTGCGCCAGCAGCTCGGCCACGTCGCTGTACCGGGCCACCACCTCGCAGTCGGCGACGTTCAGCAGTTGCTCCACCGTCGAACCCCGCGTCGGGTCGATCTCTATCAGGATGGCGCGCAGTTTGTTCACCGTTGAACCCTCTTGAGTTGCTCTTGCCTGTGCTCTTGGGTGGATACACAGCAACAGCCGTGCCAAAACATAAACCCCTGTTTGTATGAATGTTTTTATCGGGGTCACGGCCAGCGCCACTGTTCACGCACCGCGTCCGGGCAACGGCAAGCGGAGCACGCACAAAAAAGCGGCACCTGTTTCCAGGTACCGCTAGCCCGGACCATCCGGGCCGACCGGCAAATCGTTTACCCGCGTCTGTCAGTGGCGAAACACCCAACGCCCCAGCTCGATGGCGAGCCCCACCCGGGCGTCGTCACGATCCCGTTGGTAGTAATACGGGCGGTAGCCGGAATGCTCATAGGAATAGGCATAGCGATGGTCGTGATGACCGGGGCGGTGGTCGCGCAACGCATCGGCCTTACGGTCCAACCTGCGCTTGATGCGCTCGCCCTTGCGATCCAGTCTGCGGTCGATGCGCACCGCCTTGCGGTCCAGGCGATGGGCCTCGGCGTAACGGCCCTGCTCGCGCAGGCGGTCGGCGCGATCATGCAGTCGGGCGGCAATGCGATCACCTTTACGATCCAAGCGACGGGCGATGCGCTCGCCGCGCCGGTCCAATTCCCAGGCCTGCTGGTTGCGCTCGTAGCGGTCACCGTCATGGAAACGACCGTGATGATCGTCGTGGGCGACCGCCGTGCCGCCCCACAACATCAGGCCGCCCAGGGCTGAGGCCATCGCATATCGGATCTTGTTGCTGTTGTTTCGGCTCATCGGCAAATTCCTCATCGCGGGATCCGCGTTTGTTGGCGCTGGGGTTTATGCCCCGGCTTACCCACAACAACGCCCGCTGGGGGAATCGGTTGACCTCGGATAAACTGCGGTCCAGTCCTGCCGCTATCCACGATCATGAAGACCATGCCAACCGTTCGTACCGCCCTGGCCGCTACCGTCCTTTGGCTGGGGCTGGGCATGCCGCCGGCCCAGGCCGCCAAGCCGCCCTCCTTCACCATGCAGGACCTGACCGGCGCCGAGCACAAGTTGTCCGATTACCGCGGCAAATGGGTGATCCTGAACTTCTGGGCCACCTGGTGCCCGCCCTGCCTGGAAGAGCTGCCCCAGCTGAACAGCTACCACGACGCCAATCCGGACGACGTGCTGCTGGGGATCAACTACGAAGAGATCAAGCCCGAGTACCTGCGCGCCTTCGTCGCGCAGGAGCAGATCAATTTTCCCGTGCTGCCCATCGGCGATCACGTGCTGCCCGGGCTGGAGCCCATCAACGGGCTACCCACCACCATCATCATCGCCCCCGACGGCGAGTTGATCGCCAAGCACACCGGGCCGTTGACCCGAGGCATGCTGGAGCATTTCCTGGCGGGCGAGCGACGCGCTGCGCAAACGCGACAGGCGTTGAAATAAATTTTTTGCCACGCCGCCGCCTGACCCCAACATCTTGGGGTCAGGCCATCCACAGCCCCCAAGCCTGTAAGTACCTGAATCGCGGTTAAAAGCCCTGCACGGGCGGCATTTATCCACAGGCTACGCACAGGCTGTGCACCGTTTTCCACCCGGCTTATACACAACATATGGTGGTTGACATGCCTCGATCTGCGTATATATTGGGTTGATACCCAGGCAGCTCCCGTCCCATCGAAGGGACCCCCCGTGCAATACGGGGACGCCGAGGGAAGTCACCACACCAAAATAACGCTGGAGGACCGCATGGCCACCGAATCCACCACTGCCGGCACCGTCGAAGACATCGCCGTGCCGCCTGTCGCGGCGCACAAGACCGAATCCAAGCCTGCCGCCGGCGTCGACGCCGGCGGTCTGCGCGTGATCCGCCGCAACGGCAAGGTCACCAACTTCGACCCCAACAAGATCGCCGTGGCCATGACCAAGGCGTTCCTGGCCGTGGAAGGCGGCAATGCCGCGGCCTCCAGCCGCATCCACAACACGGTGGCCAAGCTCACCAAGGACATCACCGAGACCCTCAAGCGCCGCAATACCGAAACGGTGCACATCGAGGACATCCAGGACCAGGTGGAGCTGTCGCTGATGCGCGCCGGCGAGCACAAGGTGGCCCGCGACTACGTGCTGTACCGCGAGCGTCAGGCGCAAAAGCGCGCCGAAGAGGCAGCCGCCAGCGGTGAAGTCGCCGAGGAACACATCGTCAACGTGACCGCCACCGACGGCAGCGTGCGGCCGCTGGACACCGCCCGGCTGCGCGCCCTGATCGCCGAGGCCTGCCAAGGCCTGGAAGGCACCGATCCCGAAGCGATCATGAAGGACACCTGCCGCAACCTGTTCGACGGCGTGAAGGAGAAGGACGTCTCCCAGACCCTGGTGATGACCGCCCGCACCCTGATCGAAAAGGAGCCCAACTACTCCAACGCCTCGGCCCGCCTGCTGCTGGACGTGCTGCGCCGCGAGGCACTGGGCTTTCTCGGTCTATCCACCGCCGTGCAGACCCAGGAGGAAATGGGCAGCCACTACCCGGACTACCTCAAGGCGTATCTGAAAAAGGCCGCCGAACTCGAATTGGTCGACCCGCGCCTGTGCCAGTACGACCTGGAGCGCCTGGGCGCCGCGCTCAAGCCCGAGCGCGACCTGCAGTTCACGTACCTGGGGCTGCAAACCCTGTACGACCGCTACTTCATCCACAGCAACGACACCCGCTTTGAACTGCCGCAGGCGTTCTTTATGCGCGTTGCCATGGGTCTGGCGATCAACGAGATCGACCGCGAAACCCGTGCCATCGAGTTCTACAACCTGCTGTCCAGCTTCGACTTCATGAGCAGCACCCCGACCCTGTTCAACTCCGGCACCCTGCGCCCGCAGTTATCCAGCTGCTACCTGACCACCGTGCCCGACGACCTGGACGGCATCTACGGCGCCATCAAGGACAACGCCCTGCTGTCCAAGTTTGCCGGCGGCCTGGGCAACGACTGGACCCGCGTGCGCGGCATGGGCGCCCACATCAAGGGCACCAACGGCAAGTCCCAGGGCGTGGTGCCCTTCATGAAGGTGGCCAACGACACCGCCGTGGCGGTCAACCAGGGCGGCAAGCGCAAGGGCGCGGTGTGCGGCTATCTGGAAACCTGGCACATCGACGTCGAGGACTTCATCGAGCTGCGCAAGAACACCGGTGACGAGCGCCGTCGTACCCACGACATGAACACCGCCAACTGGATCCCCGACCTGTTCATGAAGCGGGTCGCCGAAGACCAGCAATGGACCCTGTTCAGCCCCAACGAAACGCCTGACCTGCACGACCTGACCGGCAAGGCCTTCGAGGCGGCCTACACCAAATATGAAGAGATGGCCGACCAAGGCCGGATCAAGGTGTTCCGCCGCATGAAAGCGGTCGACCTGTGGCGCAAGATGCTCGGCATGCTGTTCGAGACCGGCCACCCCTGGGTGACCTTCAAGGACCCGTGCAACATCCGCTACACCAACCAGCACATGGGCGTGGTGCACAGCTCCAACCTGTGTACCGAGATCACGCTGCACACCAACGACGCCGAGATCGCCGTGTGCAACCTGGGTTCGGTCAACCTGCCCGCCCACGTGGACGAAAACGGCCTGAACCTGGAAAAGCTGGAAAAGACCATCAGCACCGCCATGCGCATGCTGGACAACGTCATCGAGTACAACTACTACTCGGTGCCCCAGGCGCGTAATTCCAACCTGCGCCACCGCCCGGTAGGCCTGGGCATCATGGGCTTCCAGGACGCGCTGTATAAGCAGCGTCTGGCCTACACCACGCCCAAGGCGCTGGAATTCGCCGACCGCTCCATGGAGGCGGTGTCCTACTACGCCATCAAGGCCTCCACCGACCTGGCCGAAGAGCGCGGCAAGTACTCCACCTTCGACGGCTCGCTGTGGAGCCAGGGCATCCTGCCCATCGACTCGCTGAAAAAACTGGGCGAAGAGCGCGGCGGCTACCTGCAGGTGGACGACAGCCAGACCCTCGCCTGGGACGAGCTGCGCGAGCGCGTCAAGACCGTGGGCATGCGCAACTCCAACACCATGGCCATCGCACCCACCGCCACCATCTCCAACATCTGCGGCGTCAGCCAGTCCATCGAGCCGACCTACCAGAACCTGTTCGTCAAATCGAACCTGTCCGGCGAGTTCACCGTCATCAACCCCTACCTGGTGCACGACCTGAAGGAACGCGGCCTGTGGGACGACGTGATGGTCAACGACATCAAGTACTTCGACGGCTCGGTGCAACAGATCGACCGCGTGCCCGACGAGATCAAGGCCATCTACGCCACCGCCTTCGAGATCGACGCCCGCTGGCTGGTGGAGGCCGGTTCCCGTCGCCAGAAGTGGCTGGACCAGGCCCAGAGCCTGAACCTGTACATGGCCCAGCCTTCGGGCAAGACCCTGGACAACCTGTACAAGCTGGCCTGGGTCCGTGGCCTGAAGACCACCTACTACCTGCGCTCGCTGGGCGCCACCGCCATGGAAAAGACCTCGGTCAAGGAATCGGCCTCCAGCAAACAAGGCTTCGCCGCCGCCACCGGTGCACTGTCCGCCGGCGCCGAAGCCCCCAAGGCCTGCAGCATCCTCGATCCCGAGTGCGAGGCCTGCCAGTAAAGCTGTGCGTCGTCGTTAGATCGACGCAATAAAGGCGCCGGGACCAACCCGCGTGCCGGAGGAGCAGGGACGACCGCCGCGCAGGACGCGCAACCGACAACAACACCGCCGGCCCACGCGGCCGCAGTGACCGAACACACCGCGCCATGCGCGCGTTAGCCGATAAAAAGGGGAACACCGACATGCTCAACTGGGACGACCCGCTGAACGCTCCCGTACCCACCACGGGCGCCAAGCCGGCTGCTGAACACAGCGCCGAGCCCGCCGCCGCGCCTGCCGCGGACGATGCCATCAGCGTTGCCAAGCCGGCCAAGGCCGCCGCCCCCGCCCCGCAAAAGACCGACACCGCCGACGGCGAACCCACCACCCGTGCCGCCGCCATGGAGCCGGTCAACGCCGACGACAAGCGCGTCATCAACGGCATGACCGACGTCAACCAGCTGGCCCCGTTCAAGTATCCCTGGGCATGGGAATACTTTCTCAACGCCAACCGCAACCACTGGACCCCGTTGGACATCAACATGGCCCAGGACGTACACGACTACCACCACAAGCTCACGCTTGAGGAACGTCACGTGTACGAGAACGTGCTGGCCTACCTGACCACCTCCGACATCCTGGCCATGCGCAACATCGGCCTGGCGGTGATGGAAAAGATGTCCGCCCCCGAACTGCAGATCTACCAGGCCCGCCAGGTGTACGAAGAGTCCCTGCATACCTGGACCTACCAGCACTGCCTGGAGACCATCGGCCTGGACCAGGGCGAAATCTACAACCGCTATCGGGTCGTGCCCGAGATCAACGGCAAGATCCAGATGGCCAACCGCCGCCTGAACTCGGTCATGCGCTCGGACATCGACCTGCGTGACCGCGACGAGCTGCACAACTTCCTGATGGCCTACATCTTCTTCGCCGCCGTGTTCGAAGGCAGCTGGTTCTATAACGGCTTCACCCCCATCTTCTCGCTGCAACGCCGCGGCCTGATGAAAGGCACCGGCGAACAACTGCAATACATCATGCGGGATGAAGTCCTGCACGCCTCGTTTGGCATCCGCGTCGCCAAGCAGATCATGATCGAAGAGAACATCCGCCCGGACGCCAAGGCACTCAAGGACATGTGGGAAGAGGCCGAAGCCTGCGAGTCCGCCTACGCCGACTACATCCTGCGCGACCCCATCGTCGGCTACAGCGCCGAGGTGCACAAAGAGCAGTACCGCTTCATCGCCAACCGCCGCGCCAAGCAACTGGGCGTGGAAGAACCCTACCCCGGCGCCGAAGCCGCCCTGCCCTGGCTGGACGAACAGGCCAACATGCGCAAGGAGAAAAACTTCTTCGAAACCCGCGTCACCGAATACCAGACCGGTGGGGCACTGAAGTGGGACTGACACCATGAACCCGCAGCCACCCAGGATGGGACATCGACTGTGCGGCGCCAGCGGCTGGGCGCTGACCGCACAACCGGACCTGCTGCAAGAACCCCAACCCCCGCTCCCCCAGGACCGCCCAACCGTTCTCCCGGGCAACCTGGCGGGGGATGGGGACCGGACCGCTGGGCTTGGGGAGCAAACCGGCCACGTGCCGGTGAGCCGCTGATAAGAAGGCGATGAAGGTAAGGATGCCCGTTAAGAAGAAGAGACTTGGAGCCGCCTACCCCCGGTGTGGGGTGGGTGGCTTTTTTGTTTGGGATTGGCGGGACCCACTGCCACGCACAGTTATTCCGTAAGACATAGCACGATGCGATCGGCCGGCGCGTTGGAGATTAACCCACACGTTCGGAAGATCCTTACTTTAGCCCCCAACCACGCAGGCTGTCCCGTTGATGAACTATTGGACATTGCTTTGCTTAGCTGTCTCGTCCCGTGTGAATATATACCTGCTGGCCGAGAGCGATTATTCTTGGCCAGGGAGCTCATTGAGCTGTTTATTCATCCTGAGGCGCTAGCATAAACCCATGGCCGCAACGATTCACAGCAACGCACGTACCA
>JASBTJ010000038.1 GCA_030148485.1 Gammaproteobacteria bacterium
CACCGCGCTCTTCCCGGTGACGCCGGTGCGTAGAAAGATCGCCAGCAGTTCCGTGTCGCTCAGGGCGTGTGCGCCACGGGCGAGCAGTTTCTCCCGTTGTCGTTCTTCGACGGGCCAATCGGTGATTGCCATGGGTCCTCCTTGACCTTGCGATGGCAGTCGTTGAGTAAGGGCTCGCTTTGCCTGCGGGCCGCCCTCGGTTAATCTTGCAACCATTCTAATGTCGGATGGGTCCCCCATGTCCATGGCCGATGCGCCATTAACCGATAAACGCATACTGCTGGGCGTGAGCGGCGGAATTGCGGCCTACAAGGCGGCCGAACTGGCGCGTGGCCTGGCGGCTACGGGTGCCCAGGTGCAGGTGGTGATGACCCAGGCCGCGACCGAATTTGTCGGGCCGCTGACCTTTCAAGCACTGACCGGCAGGCCGGTGCGCATCGCCCTGTTCGATGCCGCGCACGAAGCTGCCATGGGGCACATCGAGCTGGCGCGTTGGCCGGATCTGGTGCTGGTGGCACCGGCCAGTGCCAATACGCTGGCACGTCTGGCCCAGGGGCGCGCCGATGACCTGCTGTCCACCCTGTGTCTGGCCACGGCGGCACCTATTGCGGTCGCGCCGGCGATGAACCAGCAGATGTGGCGCAACGCCGCGACGGCGGAAAACGTCGCCACCCTGGTGGCGCGGGGGGTAAGGGTGTGGGGTCCCGAGTCGGGCGACCAGGCGTGTGGCGACGTGGGTCCGGGCCGGTTGCGGGAGCCTGAGGATCTGCTGCAAGACGTCCAACGACTGCTGTTGGGTGGTCGCTTGACCGGCGTCAGCGCCTTGGTGACCGCCGGTCCTACCCGAGAACCCCTGGATCCGGTGCGCTACCTGGGTAACCGCAGCTCCGGCAAGATGGGATACGCGGTGGCCACGGCGCTGGCCGCAGAAGGCGCGGATGTCACCCTGGTCAGCGGTCCGGTGGCCTTGTCGGCCCCTCACGGTGTGCGGCGGGTCATGGTAGAGACCGCGCAGGAGATGCATGATGCGGTTCTGGCGAGGCTGACGGGTTGCCGCCTGTTCGTCGCCGCCGCTGCGGTCGCCGATTATCGACCGCTCGACGCGGCGGATCAGAAGATCAAGAAACACGCCGACGAACTCCAGGTCGAGCTGATAAAGAACCCCGATATCCTCGCTGCGGTGGCGGCTCGGCCGGATGCCCCGTTCACCGTGGGTTTCGCGGCCGAAACGGAAAACCTGGCCCGTTATGCCGAGGCCAAGCGCCGGACCAAAGGCGTCGACATGATCGCCGCCAACCAGGTTGGTGCGGGGCTTGGCTTCGACAGCGACGACAATGCCCTGTGGATATCATGGGACGGGGGAGACGTGCAGTTGCCCAGTATGGACAAAGGCCGTCTGGCGACAAGACTCGTACAACTAATAACGGAACGCCTGCATGCACAAGCTCCAGCTGAAAATCCTCGATGACCGCCTAGGGGCGGAGTTCCCGCTCCCTGATTACGCCACCGAGGGATCGGCTGGGCTGGACCTGCGTGCCATGCTGGACGCACCGCGGGATCTGGCGCCCGGACAAACGGTACTCATTCCCACCGGCATGGCGATCCACATTGGCGATCCGTCCTTGGCCGCGGTGATTCTGCCCCGCTCAGGCCTTGGGCATAAACATGGCATCGTGTTGGGTAATCTGGTGGGGCTGATCGATTCGGATTACCAGGGGCAATTGTTCGTGTCCTGCTGGAACCGGGGACAGAGCGAGTTCCGCATCGAGGTGGGGGAACGCATCGCCCAATTGGTGCTGGTGCCGGTGGTGCGCGCCAGCTTTGACATTGTCGACGACTTCGAACAAACCGCGCGTGGTGCCGGTGGCTTCGGCCATTCCGGGCGCGCGTGAATCTGCGCAGGGATAGCGAATGAAGGGAAGGAAGCAAGCAGTGGGCGGTGCGGCCAAGCTCGAAGGTCGTCCGCTCAGTACCTATCTGGTGCCCGGCCTGGTGGTCGCGGCCGTGACCTTGCTGATACTGGCCGTGCTGGTCCATCAGGTCCTGTCACGGGGCGCCGACGCGCAGGCCGAGCGCACCATGGGCCGTGCCGCCTCGCTGGTGAGTGCCGCGCTGTCGGCGGATTTGCGCAACAAGGTCGACCGGCTCGGCTTTCTGGCGGCCGAGCCGGGTCTTGCCGCCTGGGTGGCCCGCGGGATGAATGCGGACGACCGTCAGGCGGAGGTGGCGCGTCTGGCGACCTGGTTGCCAGGCGTGCTGGAAGTGCGCCTGCTGCCGGCGGACTGGGACACCCTGGATCCGGTCGACGGGAACGCACGAGCGCCGCTCGGTTACGCCGGTCTCGACATGTTGCGGCGGGTGGTGGCGGCCGGCAAGCCCGTCCCGGCGGAAATCCATCAGGCGGATATCGGCAAGCCCTATGTCGCCTTGGCCGTGCCGTTGTGGCAGGGCGAAAAAGCCGTGGGCGCGCTGATGGCCGCCTACCCGGTCGCCGGTCTTGCCGATCTGCTGCGCACATTCGAACCCCTTCCCGGCGTGATCCGTCTGCGTCAGGTCGCCGGGGACGGTAAATACACGTTGGCCGAGGTCGGTGATGCGCGCGAATTGAACGGGGGATTGCGCAGCGAGCATGTAGGGGGAAGCATCTGGACGTTGGAGGTCGGCACCAACCGGCAATTGGCGTTCGGTTTGGAGTTGCTGTCGTTCCTTGGTTTCGTCGCCCTGGGCATGCTGCCGCTGGCGCTGATCTTCTGGTTGCAGCTGAGCACCCTGGCCAGGGCGTTGCGTCATGACCTGGAGGGCATTGCCGAACAGGCGCAGGCCTTTGCGGAAGGCCGTCCGGCCGGTCCGCTGCACCCACGTCTGCAACTGACCGCGCGGCTGCAACAACGGCTCGGCAAGTTGCTGCGAGCCTCCCGTACGGCAGCGCCGGTCGCAGCGCCAACCACGCCCGCCGCAAAGCCGGTGGAGATCCCCGCCGAGGTGTTCCGCGCCTACGATATCCGTGGTGACGCGGCGAGCCGTTTGTCCGACGAGTTTGCCAGTCGGCTCGGTGCGGCGTTGGCCGCGGAGGTGCGTAAGTCCGGCGGCAACAAGGCGGTGGTCGGACGCGACGTGCGTTTGTCCGGTCCGCGCCTGAGTCGGGCGTTGATCGACGGGCTGACCCGGGGTGGTTGTGAGGTGATTGATCTTGGGATAACCCCCACGCCCCTGGTGTACTTCGGCCGGCAGGCGCTGCGGGCCGACCTGGCCGTGGTGGTCACCGCCAGCCACAACCCGGCCGATGACAACGGCTTCAAGATTGCGCTGGGCGACCGGGTGCTGGCCGGTAAGGCGCTTGCGGAACTGCGCACGGTCATGGCCGGGCCATTGAGCGCGGCCGAACACGCCGGCCATTGCAGTGAACGCACAATCCAGGACGATTACTGTGCTCGGGTGGTGAGCGACGTGCAGTTGATTCGCCCCTTCAAGGTGGTGGTCGACGCGGGTAATGGCGCGGCCGGCGCAGCGGCGGTCGCCATGCTGCAGGCCCTCGGCTGCGAGGTGGTGGAATTGTTCTGCGAGCCGGACGGCAACTTCCCCAATCACCACCCCGATCCCAGTCAGCCGGACAATCTGGCGGCGTTGAAGCTGGAGGTGCAGGCCCAGGAGGCGGACTTGGGACTGGCGTTCGATGGCGATGGCGATCGGCTGGGGGTGGTGGACAGCGCAGGCGAGCTGATCTGGCCGGACCGCCTGCTGATGCTGCTGGCCCGCGATTTGCTGATCCGCCTGCCAGGGTCCGACATTCTCTACGACGTGAAGTGCTCGCGCCATCTCGGCCGCTTCGTGCTCGCCCAGGGCGGGCGGCCGATCATGAATGCCTCCGGCCATGCCCGCATGCGGGCACGCATGCAGGAGACGGGTGCGCCGTTGGGCGGCGAGTTCAGTGGCCATTTCTTCATCGCCGAGCGTTGGTACGGCTTTGACGATGCCCTCTATGCCGCGGCCCGGGTGCTGGAAGTCTTGTCTGTCGATGATCGCTCCACGGCCGAGCAGTTCGCCGAGCTGCCAGCCAGCCCCGCCACGCCTGAATACCACCTGCTTCTGGCCGAGGGCGAAAGCGAGCGCTTGATGGCATCGCTGGCGGAAACGGCCAACTTCGATGACGCCGAACTGGTGCGCGTGGATGGCTTGCGGGTAGAGTTCGCCGACGGTTGGGGGCTGGTCCGGCCGTCCAATACCACCCCAAGTCTGGCGTTCCGCTTCGAGGCCGACAACGATGCCGCGCTCGCCCGTATCCAGGATCGGGTGCGTGACTGGTTGGTGCGTGCCGCACCCGGGCGGACGCCGCCCTTTTGAGTCGTTCGATCCGCTCTCCGTAACCACCGATTCTCACGATTTCCACAGGACTTCTCCATGAGCCTGAGTACCGACAAGGCCCACAATGTCGCCCACGTATTGAGCGAGGCGCTGCCGTATATCCGTCGTTTCGGCGGTCGCACGGTGGTCATCAAATACGGCGGAAACGCCATGGTGGACGAGGAACTGAAGGCCGGCTTCGCCCGCGATGTGGTGCTGATGAAGACCGTCGGCATCAACCCGGTGATCGTGCACGGGGGTGGTCCCCAGATCGGTGACCTGCTCAAGCGTCTGGGCAAGGAAAGCGAGTTCATTCAGGGCATGCGGGTGACCGACAGCGAGACCATGGATGTGGTGGAAATGGTGCTCGGTGGTCTGGTCAACAAGGAGATCGTCAACCTGATCAATCGGCATGGCGGGTCCGCCGTGGGTCTGACGGGCATGGACGGCGATCTGATCCGTGCGCGCAAGATGCAGATCACCCGCGATGCGCCCGAGTTGCAGGCGCCGGAGATCATCGACCTGGGCCATGTCGGCGAAGTGGAAAGCATTGATGCCAGCGTGGTCGACATGCTGGTGCAGGGGGATTTCATACCGGTGATCGCACCCATCGGGGTCGGTGCGGACGGGCATTCCTACAATATCAACGCCGACCTGGTGGCCGGCAAGGTCGCCGAGGTGTTGAACGCCGAGAAGCTGATGTTGCTCACCAACATCCGCGGTCTGCTCGACAAGGACGGCAATCTGTTGACCGGTCTCACCACCGAACGGGTCGACGAACTGGTGGCCGACGGCACCATCCACGGCGGCATGCTGCCCAAGATCGCCTGCGCGCTGGACGCCGTGAAAGGTGGCGTGAATTCCGCCCATATCATCGATGGTCGGGTGCCCCATGCCGTGCTGGTGGAACTGTTCACCGACGAAGGCGTGGGGACCTTGATCAAGTGTCGCTGATCATGGCCAGGCGCGGCAACCGCAAGCAGGAGATCCTGCAGGCCCTGGCCGAGGCGCTGGAGGCCAACCCGGGGTCGCGGATCACCACGGCGGCGCTGGCGGCGTCACTGGGCGTGTCCTAAGCCGCGCTGTATCGCCACTTCCCGAGCAAGGCCCGCATGTTCGAGGGGCTGATCGTGTTTGCGGAAGAGACGGTGTTCAGTCGCGTCAATCGTATCCTTGAAGAGCAGCGTGACACCGGCGAGCGCTGCGCCGCGCTGTTGTATCTGATGCTGGGATTCGCCGATCGCAACCCGGGAATCGCCCGGGTGCTGCTGGGCGACGCCTTGGTGGGCGAACAGGCGCGCTTGCAAGAGCGGGTGCAGCAGTTTTTCGAACGTCTGACCAGCCAGTTCCGCCAGGTGCTGCGTGAGGCGGAACTGCGCGGCGACGGCACCCTGGGCGCCAGTCCCGAGGCGGGTGCCGAGCTGCTGACCGTCTATCTGGAAGGTCGCCTGCAGCAGTTTCAGCGTACCCGCTTCAAGCAGCCGAGCGCCCCGGCGCTGGCACAGGATTGGCCGGTGCTGCGGCGCGGCCTGTTCGGCGGCTGAAAAATTCAGCGGTTCCGCGGCACCCGGAGGTGCCGCCAAAATCGGTCACTGCAAGTGACCGCGTTTGCAGCGCAGCGTGCGCAGAGACGTCCAGGATGGACTTAATTCAGCGCTCCCTAGGGGCGGGCAGCTTCCTGAAGCAGCGGTTTGAAGCCGGCGCGTATTGTTTCCACCTTGTCGCTGCCACAAAACTCCTGGCCCAGCGCGGTGTCCCGGCATTGTACGTCGAGGAAGATGCGTTCCCCCTCGGAACCGTCGTGGAGTGCCACCCGCGACACCGTCAGGCTCAGGTCGTCGTTGCGCCGCGGCGGGGCGGTGACCAGGATCCGGTCGCTGTCCATCTGCACCGCTGTGGTGGTGTGTTGGCGGGCGTAGTTGCGCGCCTTGGCCCAGGCGGCGTCGCAATCCGGTTTCGAACGGCAGGTGACCAGGGTGTCCAGGAATACCGCCGGGCGGTCCCGCGGCGCCGGTGCGGCGCTGTCGTTGGACAGGTTGCGCAGCTCGCGGAAGCGCTTCAGATCCGCCGCGTAGGCGGTGGTGATCTGGGCCTTGTCCCGTTCGCGTCGCAGGATGGCCGCGTAGGCGTCTTCGATCTGGGCCTGGGTTGTGTCGATGTCGCGCTGCTGGTTCGGGCTGAGCTTGCGCCCCTGCTTTTCCATTTTCGCCGCATTGCTCTGCATGCCCGCCAGTTGCCGCTTGAGGCGCTTGATGTTGCTCTGCCCCAACTGGATCTGGGCGTCCACTGCTGCCAGTTTGCCGTCTCGGGTCAGAACAATGTCGTCCTCGGTACGGAAGGTGCGCAGCAGGGCCGCGTCCCGTGCCTTCTGCTCGTCGGCCATGCGTTGTTGCTCAGCGCGCAGGCGGGCAACTTCGTCCTCACGTGCGCGTTCGGCTTCGCTCTTGACCGGTTCCTGGCGTTCCACCGTGATGCCCCGTTCGTTCAACCGGGTATGTTCACGTTGCATCGCTTTGGGCGGCACCTTGTCCGAGTAATGCACGTTGCCGTCGTCGTCCACCAAGCGGTACAGCTTGGCGGCGGCAACGCTCCCGGTTAGCAGCGCCAGCGCCAGCGCCAGCACGATTCGATGCGTCATCAGATCTTTCCGTCCTGAGGTTTTCGGTCCGATTATACTGACCGGCCCTTGTCGCGCGGGCCGGTCGTGGATTTTTTGCTGCTGTTTCTCGTTTCCCTGGTCGCCAACGCCTTTTCGGCCTTTGCCGGTGGTGGCGCCGGTCTGTTGCAGCTGCCGGTGCTGATCTTCCTGGGCTTGCCGTTCGGTACCGCCTTGGCGACCCACAAGGTCGCCACCGTCGCGCTGGGTGTTGGTGCGACCGTGCGCCACTTGCGCGAAGGCAGTCTAGACAAGCCGTTCACCTTGTACATCCTGGCGACCGGCCTGCCCGGCGTGGCATTGGGCGCGGTTGGCATCCTGTCCGTCCCCGGTCGCATTGCGGAGGTCAGCCTGGGTATTCTGACCCTCGCACTGGCGATTTATTCCCTGCTCCGGCAGGACCTGGGACAGACTGCTCAGTGTCGGCACCGCGACAGGCTTGGCATGGTTATCGGCGGCGCGGTGCTTTTCTTGCTGGGTATCCTGAATGGTTCCCTGACGTCCGGAACCTGGTTGTTCGTCACCTTATGGTTGGTGCGTTGGTTCGGACTGGATTACAAGACGGCCGTGGCGTACGTGCTGGTGCTGGTGGGTATGTTCTGGAACGGCACCGGGGCGCTGACCCTGGGTGTTCTGGGAGACATCCGCTGGGATTGGCTGCCGGCGCTGCTGGCCGGTTCCCTGCTGGGCGGTTACCTGGGTGCGCATTTGTCCATCACCCAGGGAAATCGCTGGATCAAACGGGTGTTCGAGGTGCTGACCCTGACCGTGGGAATCAAATTGATCTGGGGGTGAGAACAAAAAACACCGGCATTCCTGCCGGTGTTTCGACGCCTGATGGCGGTCGCGGTTACTCGAATGCGCAACCGGGCTTGGCGCCGAAGCGCTTGAGAATCATCGCCAGCGGGCAGAAGCTGGTGAACGCGGCCTGGAACAGGTTGGCGCCGACGAAAGCGGTCAGCCACAGCCAGTTGGCGTTGTGGAAGATGGGGCTCGCGCTCGCGCCCAGTGCCAGGCTCAGCAGAATCACGAAACCGGCGAAGGCCATTACCATACGATCGATGCTCATGGGGTGCTCCTCTACACTCGGGTTATCCTGT
>JASBTJ010000040.1 GCA_030148485.1 Gammaproteobacteria bacterium
CCGCTTAAAGCCGTATCTCAACGGCATCCTCGCCCACTGTCGCTACCCCCTGCATACCAGCGTCTTGGAAGGCATCAACAACCGGATCAAGGTCATCAAACGTATCGGGACGAGGACTACTTCTTCCTCAAAATCCGCGCCGCCTTCCCCGGACATCTTCGATGAACCAAAAGAAAAACGCCGCCCCTTTTGGGGGCGGCGTTTTTTCTACTGCACGTAATCCGGTATCAGATGTACAGGCAGATATCGGACTCGCCGGCAAACTCGAAGAAGGTTGCGGCACCGCCGTATTCAACGCCATCGATGAATTCAGCGGTGTCCATCTCGAACAGATCGACAGTCATTTGGCAGGCAATCAATTTGACGTCCGCTTCAAGACAAAGCTCGCGCAACTCTTCAACGCTCGCTACGCCCTTGGACGCCATCTTCTTTTTCATCATGGAGGTCATCATCGCCTCCATGCCCGGTAGCGCGGTCAGCAATACCGGGAACCACTTGTCCATGCCCATTGGCATGGGCATGCCCGGATTGCCCAACGGCGTCACCTTCAGCGCGAGCTTCTTACGGAGCAGTTGCAACCCGTAAAAGGTCAAGAAGATCTGGGTTTCGTAACCCAGGGCCGCGGCCGTGGATGCCAGAATGAAGGGCGGGTAAGCCCAGTCCAGCGACCCTTTGGTCGCAATGATCGCTAATTTTTTCTCTTCCATTTGCCTCTCGTCCCCGTGATGATTCGGCAGATTCGGATATATTGTTGTTATTGTTCAGTTTTCGAGAAGTCCGATCAGGATTTCTTGATCAGGAAGTGGAACTTGCCACCTTCTTCTTTGGACTCCATCAGCTCGTTGCCGGTCTGCTTGGAGAAAGCCTCGAAGTCCTTAACGGAACCCGGGTCGGTCGCGATGATGTGCAGGACCTTACCTGCGTCCATGCCAGCCAGGGCCTTCTTGGCGCGCAGGATGGGCAGCGGGCAGTTCAGGCCGCTCGCGTCGAGTTCGTCGTCAAAGTTTGCCATTTGCAACCTCCGGTTTTAGTGCAATGTTATGGGTGGGTCTATAAAACAGGCGTTTCCTTATATTAAAACTCTCTAAGGAACGCAAGCGCCATCCCACGGGCGGGTGCCCTTGGGGGGACGCTCAAGCGGGCTGGGGACGCCCGATTTCAAATCCCTGAGAGGCCCAGTCGATGATCCCCCCCCGCAGGTTCACCACGTTCTGGACCCCTTGCTGCGCCAGATACGCGCAGGCCTGGTAGGAACGCGCACCACTTCGACAGTAAAGCACGACTTCGCGGTCTTTGGGCAAGTCGGCCATCTTCAGTGGAATCAGGTGCATCGGCAGGTGCTGCGCATTGGGCAGCACGCCTTGGGCCAGCTCGGCATCGGAACGGATGTCGAGGATCTCCACCGAGTCACCGGCATCCATCTTGGCCTTCAGTTCGGCAGAAGCAATTTCACGAACCAGCATGTCGACCTCGCTTACGGAAAATTGGATTGGGCAAGAATATTAACGTTTAATAATATAGTCAATCTTGATTGACACAATAGCCCGTTCACAGGGATTATAAGTGGTTATGTTCACGGTTTTTTCCCGCTAACCTCGGTCCCGCAGTCGCGATTCACCGACCCTGCCCGCGCCAGCCAAGCCCATGGATCATTTACCGATTTTTCTCGACGTTCGCGGCCGTTCCGCCCTGGTGGTCGGCGGCGGCGAGATTGCCACCCGCAAGGTCAACCTGCTACTGAGGGCCGGCGCCAAGGTGCGTCTGGTCTCGCCGCAGCTATCCGCGGAACTGGCGTCCCTGGCCGACCACCAGCAAATCGATCTGTCCCGGCGGACGTATGCCGATGGCGACGTATCCGGGGATTTGGCACTGGTGGTCGCCGCCACCGACAACCCTGCCACCAACCAGGCGATCGCGGCCGCCGCCAAGGCGGCAAATCTGCCGGTCAACGTGGTCGATGACCCCGACGCCAGCAGCTTCATCGTGCCGTCCATCATCGATCGCTCCCCGGTAGTGGCCGCGGTCTCCACCGGTGGTGCTTCGCCGGTACTGGCACGCTTGATCCGCGCCCGGCTTGAAAGCCTGATCCCGGCCGGTTACGGCCGCCTGGCGGAATTGGCCGGAAAATTCCGCGACAAGGTCAAGCAGACCTTTGCCGATCCCAAGGATCGCCGGCTGTTCTGGGACCGCGTGCTACAGAGCGGCGTCGCCGAGCGGGTGTTCTCCGGCCATATGGCCGAGGCCGAGGCGGTGATGGACAAGGAGTTGGCCCACACCGACCCGAACAGCCACATGGGTGAGGTGTATCTGGTCGGCGCCGGCCCCGGTGATCCCGATCTGCTGACCTTTCGCGCGCTGCGCCTGATGCAACAGGCCGACGTGGTGGTGTACGACCGTCTGGTGGCCAAGCCGATCCTGGAGATGACCCGCTACGATGCCGAGCGCATCTATGTCGGCAAGGAACGGGCAAACCATGCCATGCGTCAGGAAGAGATCAACAAGCTGTTGGCGCGTCTCGCAAAGGAGGGTAAACGCGTGGTGCGTCTGAAGGGCGGCGATCCGTTCATCTTCGGCCGCGGCGGCGAAGAGATCGACACCCTGGCGGCCGAGGGCGTGCCCTTCCAGGTCGTCCCCGCGGTGACCGCTGCTGCAGGCTGCGCAGCCTATTCAGGCATCCCGTTGACCCACCGCGACTATGCGCAGTCGGTGACCTTCGTCACCGGCCACCTGAAAGACGACACCATGAACCTGAACTGGAATCAGCTGGCCCAGCCGGCCCAGACCGTGGTGTTCTACATGGGGCTGAAGGGGTTGTCGGTGATCGCCCGCGAGCTGATCGCCCATGGCCGTGCGGCGACCACGCCGGTGGCGCTGGTACAACAGGGCACCACCCACAAGCAGCGGGTATTCGTCGGCCGGCTGGACAATATCGCCGCGATTGCCGAACGTGAGCAACCCAAGCCGCCGACGCTGATCATCGTCGGCGAAGTGGTCGAGCTGCACGAAAAACTATCCTGGTTCAACGCACCGGAACACTCCACCCAGGGCGCCACCACGCCGATCACCGAGAACTCCAAAGGCTTGGACGGCCGCAGCTAGGGCGTCGGCCGCCAATCGGCCAACCAGGCACCGAGCGCGGCGTCCGACATGGGCGCGCCGACGAAGTCGCCCTGTACTTCGTCGGCACCCAGGTCGCGCACCAGATCCCATGCCGCCTGATTCTCGATACCCTCGGCGATCACCCTCAGTCCGAGGTTCCGGCCCAGGGTGATGGCCGCCTCCAGGATCACCCGGCCCTGCGCGTCCTCCAATCCGGCAAGCACGAAGCTGCGATCGACCTTCAACTCCGAGATCGGCGCCTGCTTCAACTGCGCCATATTGGAATAGCCGGTACCGAAATCGTCCACCGCCAGTTGTACGCCTTTGAGCCGTAAACGGATCAGGGTGTCCAAGGTGGTGGTCACCTGCCCCATCAACTGGCTTTCGGTGATCTCGAGCACCAACCGGTTAAGCGGATAACCACTGGCATCGGCGAGCACCTGCACCAGATCGGCGAAGGCCAGATCATGCAGTACGCGCATGGGCACGTTTACCGACACGCGGGGCATCTGGGCCGGATCCCGAAAGTGTCGACCGACCCGAATGGCCTGCTCCAGCATCAGTCGGGTGATGGCCGGCGCCAACTCACTCTCCTCGACCATCATGACGAAGGCGCCGGCCGGGATCACCCCGTGTTCCGGATGCTCCCAGCGCACCAGGCTTTCCATGCCGCTCAACCGCCCGGTTGCCGCGCCAACCTGCGGTTGGAAGTAGGCCTGGAAGTGTCCCTGGTCCATGGCGGCACGCACTTCACGGCGGGTCAATCGCGGATACTGACGCGGCGTCACCACCGGACGTTGGCCGACACGCGCCAGCACCGCTTGCAAATGTTCCCGGCCCACCGGCTTGGTGAGCACACCCAACATGTGCAATCCGTGGGCCTGGGCCAGGGTATCCGCGGCCTGCAGGATCCGCAGATCCTCTGCCGTGAGCAGCACCACACCCCCGACATACTTGACCGCGGCCAACTGCCGCAGCAGCTGTATGCCATCCACGTGGGGCATATTCAGGTCGCTGATCACGACGTCAAAGTCGCTACCGGGCTCGCGTATCCGTGCGATGGCCTGCTGCGCATCAGGCACCCCGGTCACCCGGGTCGCGCCTGCATCGAGCAACATCGCCCGCATCAAGGCGAGCATATCCGGGTCGTCATCGACGACCATCACGTGCAGCGGCAGCTCGGGATTCGGGTTGGACAGGGCAGGCGTCTCCCTTCAAATGGCCACAACCGGCTGCCACAATGAGGATAGCGACAGCATCACCGGCGCTCAGTCCTGCCAATCGTCGGGCTTGCGTTGATCGTCGCGCACCCTGGCCTCGAAATATTCGTCAGCATAGTCCAGATCGACATCATTGCCGTCCTTGTCGACCATAGGTTGGTCGTAATCCTTCCAGCCGCGCATACCGGTCTTCAGCGAGTATATTTTTTCGTAGCCCAGCACCTTCATCGAGAACGCGGCCATCAGGCTACGGTAGCCGGAACGACACACCACCACCACATCGCGGTCGCGGGCTCGCACCAGCTCAGGCACGGTTTCTTCATAATCCCATTCACAGGCGGATTCGAGGATACCGCGCGGCACATGCATGGCGCCCTTGATGTGCATGGCATCGAACTCGTCCTGCTCTCGCACATCCAGCACCAGCAGGTCGCGCTTGTCACCCAGCATCTCTTCCAGGTCCCAGGGCATGATCTCCGGCACGTCCTTGAGGGTTTCGTGCATCAGGTCGATGAAACGTTTCATGGCTATTCTCTTCGATACAACGTGAATCGGTTTGCCGCCCGTCAGTCCTGGACGATGCGCTGACAGATGTTCTGCTCCACGGCGATCACCGCGGCTTCGACCCGTGAATGCACGTCCAGCTTGCGCAGGATCGCTTTGACGTGCAGCTTCACGGTGCCGTCTGAGATCCCCAGTTCCTTGGCGATGACCTTGTTGCTCTGGCCCGCTGCCAAGTGGCAGAGGATCTCCCGCTCTCGCGGCGTCAGATCGGCGATGGTCTTGGGCACCGCCTCCGCCGGCTCGCCCTTGACCGCACGCGCCAGCACGGCGGTCAACTCCGGCGCCACCACGGTCTCGCCCTCGACGATGCGCTGCAGTGCCTCGATCAATTCGTCCGGCTCCATGTCCTTGAGCAGATAACCCTGTGCACCGGACTGCAACGAGTTGATCACATCGCTTTCGTCCCGGCTGGTGGTGAGCATGCAAATGGGCATGGTTTGACCACGCTGGCGCAATTCACGCAGCACCTCGATGCCAGTCATCTGCGGCATGCGCATATCCAGCAGCACCACATCCGGCTGGCGTTGCTGTACCTCGGCCATGCCGTCGTTGCAGTCGCCATGGGCGGCGATCACCTTGATGTCCCGGCGCTCCAGCAGTTCGGTCAGACCGATGCGGAACAAGGCGTGGTCGTCGATCAGCAATATGTTCATCACACGATCCAGCGTTTTTCCATATCCCGTGGCCGCGCCACCGGTTTATAGGTCAGTTCCACGCGCGTCCCCTCGCCCGGTTCGCTTTCAATACGCAGTTCGCCGCCCAGGCGACGCGCCCGCTCGTCCATGATGGACAGACCGATGTGCTCGCCCGGTTGGCCCTTGCGGGCGGACTGCTCAAAGCCGACGCCATCGTCCTCCACCAACAACACATAGGTGCCCGGTGTGCGACAGGAGAGCAACACGCGCACGGTCTGCGCCTGGGCATGCTTACGGATATTCGCCAACGACTCCTGCACGATGCGCAGGATCTGCATTTCTTCCGCCGCGTCCAGATTGACCTGACGACAATCCCGCTGGAAAAAGCTGTGGATACCGGTTTCCTCGCCGAAGCGTTGCACCAGCTTCTCCAGGCCGCTGACCAGGCCGCGTTGATCCACCGGCGCGCGAAAACTGTTGAGCAGTTCGCGCAGCTCGGTGTGCGCCTCGTCGATACCGTTGCGGATACGGGAAATATCCTCCCGCGCACGGTCGCTGACCTCGGTGCTTACCAGCGAGTCGCTCAACATACGGACCTGGAAGCGCAGGCTGGCCAGGGTCTGGGCCAACGAGTCGTGCAACTCGTGGGCCAGGGCGTTGCGTTCCTCGACGATCGACAGCCGCCGCGCCTCGGTGTCCGACTGCTGCTTGGCGACGGCCATGCCCAGATGTGAACCAATGGTCTCCAGCAGTTCCATGATGTCCTCGCGCCCGGAGATACCGGGCTTGCGCACGAACACGTGGTAAAGGCCCAGCACGTCGTCGTGATACGCCAACGGGACGGACACCAGCTCGATCTCGTCGTCGCCAAACATCTCCCGTCCGAGCTGCTTGGCGCAATGCTTGGCGTGATTGACACACATGATGTCGCCGGGCGACAAGGCGATGCCGCATAGACAGAGTTGCAGCGGCAACATCTGCTCTTCACGCATTACGCTGTTGTCCAGCCCGATGGAGCCGACCAGGCGCATCTTGCCGTCCGGCATCACCAGCCGCACGCTGGCGGCCATGCCGTTGACAATCTCCTTAAGCACCCGCATGAAGCGGATCAGCAGTTCGTCCAGATCCTGCGCCTGGTTCACGCTGGCGGCGACGTCATAGAGGATCTTCAACGACGCGGTCTTCTGCGCCAACCGCGTGGTGTGGCGTGCGACCCGGCTGTCCATGTCTTCGTACAGGTCGGACAATTCCTCGTTCAGGCTGTCCACATCCCGCACCAGATCGGTCAGCACGCCGGTCTCCGCCAAACTCAACGTGGCCCCCGGGTCGCCCTGACACACCCGACCCACCGAGGCCTCCAGCGCCACCAGCGGACGCAACAGCTGACGACGCAGACGCAACGCGCCAATGCCGAACGCCACCATGGCCACCAGGATCGACACAACCACCACCCGCCCGGGAATCGCTGCGCTGGACGCGGCATCCTGTAGCAGCGCCGCCAGCAAGGCCACCACCAGGCTGGATACCAGTACGGCGAGGGGAACGACCAATCGGGCGTCCACCAACAGGCGCAGAACACCGTCCCCCTGAGCCGGGCGGGTCGACGAGGCGCGAGATGTTACAGCGGCGTTGTCAGCGGGAGCGACCATGGACACAGATGCGCGGGAACCGGACCGGCAAGCTTATCAGAGCGAGCGGGATCACGCGTCGGCGAGGATGCTGGTCAGCGCCTGTTCACGGGCCTGGCGCAACGCCTTCCCCAGCTCGGCGCCCTGTAGACCGGCCGCCTGCAGCACGTGCGCGTCGACCCCGGCCGCTGCCGATCGGGCGGCGCTCAGGCGTGCCGGCAAAGCCGCCGACACCTGGGGGGCGGCGCACCGGCACGCGGTCACCAACTGATCGAACGCCGTTGGCTGGCGCAGTGCCCGCGCGCTTTCAAGAAACGCCATCCAAGCCGCCGCAGGCGCCGTCGGCAGCGCTTGGTAGCGCGGCAACTGCGTGCGCAGCAAATGCACCGACTGGGCGGCGGCCTTGTCCACCGGCAAGCGCCGCAACAGGGATTCGATATCCACCTCGACCGCGCCCATCAGGGCGGCCAGGCGCCAGTGGGGCGGCAACTGCGCCTCGGCGGCGCACCGCAGCGCCTGTAATGGCGCGGCGGTGTCGGCGGACCCATGCGCGACACCATCCCCCAACGCATCCGCCAACTCCGGCAGCAGCGCCGCCAGTGCGCCACAGCGTTGCAGCACCTGAAGGAACCGCCAGGGCTGAGGTTCTTCCAGGGCGCGGCGCAGCTCCTGCCAGATACGTGACGGCTGCAAGGCGGCCAACTCGGTGCCGGTCGCCATACGCTTCATCAACCTGTGGGTGCCGTGCGCCACGTGAAAACCATAGCCGCCCAATTTGGCGGCAAAGCGCGCAATCCGCAGCAAGCGCACCGGGTCTTCGGCAAAGGCCGGTGTGACATGGCGCAACAGGCCGGCAGCCAGATCGTCGCGCCCGTTGAACGGGTCGATGAGCTTGCCCTTGGCATCCCGTGCCATGGCATTGACCGTCAGATCGCGGCGGGCAAGGTCCTCTTCCAGGGTGACATCCGGCCCGGCATCGATGGCAAAACCGCGGTAGCCGGCCGCCGTCTTGGTCTCACGCCGCGCCAGTGCGTACTCCTCGCCGCTCTCGGGGTGTAGAAACACCGGGAATGCGGCATCCGGATCCTTGTAGCGGTAGCCGGCATCGAGCATCTGCCGAGCCGTCGCGCCGGTGACCACCCAGTCGCGTTCGGTTTACGGGATGCCCAGCAGTTCGTCGAGTACCGAACCGCCGACCAGGTAGATGTTCATGCGGGCACCTGCTCGGTGCCTTCGTCCGCCTCGCGCTGCTGCAGTTCCCACATCTGCGCATAACGGCCGTTGGCCGCGAGCAGATCCCCGTGGCTGCCCTGCTCCAGTATGCGTCCGCCATCCATCACCAGGATGCGATCGGCGTGCACCACCGTGGAAAGCCGGTGGGCGATGACCAACGTGGTGTGATCGGCGGCCACCTCGCGCAGGGTTTCCTGGATGGCCTGTTCGGTATGCGAATCCAGCGAACTGGTGGCCTCGTCGAAGATCAGGATGCGCGGGTCCTTGAGAATCGCACGGGCAATGGCGACGCGCTGTTTTTCGCCGCCGGACAGCTTTAGGCCCCGTTCGCCCACCACCGTCTCCCAGCCATCGGGCAGGCCCGCGACGAAATCCTTGATATGCGCCATCGCCGCGGCCTGCTCGACCTGCGCTCGGGTGGCCTGCGGACGACCATAGGCGATGTTGTAGTAGATGGAATCGTTGAACAACACCGTGTCCTGCGGCACGATGCCGATAGCCCGGCGCAGGCTGTCCTGAGTCAGCTTGCGCACGTCCTGCCCGTCGATCACCACGCGACCGCGCTGCACGTCGTAGAAGCGATACAACAACCGCGACAAGGTGGACTTGCCGGCGCCGCTGTGCCCGACCACCGCCACCGTGCGTCCCTCCGGAACCTCGAAATCCACGTCGAACAGGATCTGACGTTCAGGCTGGTAGCCGAAGTCCACATGTTCAAACCGCACATGTCCCTCGGCGAGGGTCAAGGGCTGCGCATCGTCGGCGTCACGCACCTCGGGCTCGCGCTCCAGCAGCTTGAACACCAGATCCATGTCGGCCAACGAATACTTTATCTGGCGATAGACGATGCCAAGAAAACCGAGCGGAATGAACAGCTGCAACATGAAGGCGTTGACCAGCACCAGATCACCGACGCTCATCTCGCCCTTCGCCACCCCGTTGGCTGCCAGGAACATCACCCCGGTCACGCCCAAGGCGATGATCGCGCCCTGACCGAAGTTGAGCATGGACATGGAACTCTGGCTGCGTACCGCCCAGTGCTCCCAATCACCCAAAGTATTATCGAACCGGTCCAACTCCAGTTTCTCGTTGCCGAAGTACTTGACCGTTTCGTAATTGATCAGACTATCGAAGGCTTGGCTGTTGGCCTGGGAATCCAGTCGATTCATGTGGTGGCGGAAGTCCATGCGCCACTCGGTGATGGCAAAGGTGAAGCCCATGTACAACACCACGGTGGCCGCCATGGCGAGGGCGAACACCGGTTCGTACTGGCTCAGCAACACACCGAACACCAGGCCGAATTCCACCAGTACCGGCAGGATGGAGAACGCCATGTAATTGAGAATGGTGCTGACCGAGCGCGTACCCCGCTCCAGGTCGCGGCTGATGGCGCCGGTCTGGCGTTCCAGATGAAAACGCAGTGACAGATCATGCAGGTGCGACAGCACCCGGGTGGACAGCCGACGCATCGCCCGGTAACGCACCTTGGCGAATACCACGTCGCGCAGCTCGTTGAACAGACTGGCGCCCAACTTGAACGCACCATAGGCCAGCAGCAGGGTCACCGGCAGCATCAGCAACTGACCGGGCTGTTTGTCGAAACTGTCGACAATGCCCTTGAGTGCCAGCGGAACGCCCACATTTGCCCCTTTGGAGAGCACCAGACAGCACAAGGCAAACAGCGCGCGGCCGCGAAACTCCCACAAAAAGGGCAGCATGGACTTGAGGTTATGCCAATCCCTTCGATCCTTGTGGACTTGCGGGCCGCTGTCGAACTGCTTGACCATGATAGAATTCAGGCTTTAAAAATCAGCTACTTCCGAAGATTCGCGCCGACGAATCTTAACAGACCAGGCGTACAGCAGAGGTGCCCGATGTCGGATCCCCTGAGCAGTTGCAGCAATTCCGAACCCTTTGCCCTGCAGGTACTGGGCAATAGCATGGAGCCGGAGTTTCCGGATCAGTGCGTGGTGATCGTGGAACCCTGGCAGTACCCTGCCGAGCACGGCATGTACGTCATGGCCATGGTCGAGGATACCCGTTGGTTCCGCCAGTACCTCAACGACGAACAGGGCGAGCGCCTGGTGGCGTTGAACGACATCTATCCGGACATTCCGCTGGAAGGCCTGGAGTGGAAGACCGAAGGGGTAATCGTGCAACGCAACATCAAGCTGGACTATGAACAGCACGGTCGCCGCCGGGACGTGAAGAAATTCGACTACTCCAGGAAACCGCCCGCGGCCCAGCACTGAACAGCGAATCCCGCCCGTGAGCCGTATCGCCGCCGTCCTGTCGCTTGCCATCCTGCTGGCGGGTGCCGTGCTGGCCGCTGAGCCGGCCGGCAAAGCCGCGCGCAAGGCCAAACCGCAGCTGGTACAGGCGGTCACGGTCACACTGGCCGATACCCGCGTCAGTCACGAACGCACCGGCACCCTGAGCTACAACCGCCAGGTGCGTATCTACAATCAGGAAGAAGGCCGTATCGTCGCCCTGCCCTGGTACGAGGGCGACCAAGTGGCGCAAGGCGAGCAACTGGTCCGCCTGGACGACGCCCTGATTCGCGCCGAACTCGATCGCTCCCAGGCGGAAGTCCGTCAAGCCCAGCTCGATCTCCAGCGCATCAGCAACCTGGTGGAAAAACGTGCCGCATCCCAGGACGAACTGGCCCGCGCCCGCACCGCCGTGGATGTCGCCCGGGCAGACGCCAGCCTGCAGCGCACCCGCCTCGGTTACACGGCGATCTCGGCACCCTTTGCCGGCGTGGTCACCGAACGCCTGCTGGAGCCCGGCGACGTCGCGCCCAGATACAGCCACCTGCTGACCCTGGCCGATCCGCGCTCGTTACTCATCGAGGCCCAGGTGTCGGGCCTGCTACTACCACAACTGCGCCAGGACGATACCGTCAGCGTGCGTATCGACGCGCTGGGCACGGACAGGCAACCCGGCCGCATCCTGCGCATCCACCCCCAGATCGACCCGGTCACCCGACTTGGCGTGGTCGAGGTGTTGCTGGACCCGGTTCCCGCCGGGGCCCGCGCCGGTCAGTTCGCCCGAGTCACGCTCACCGGCAGGGCCGTGCCGCGCCTGCTGGTGCCCTTCAGTGCATTGCGGCGAGATCACGGTGGCGAATACGTCTTCGTGATAGCCAACGGGGCTGCGCGACGGCACGCGGTGCAGTCCGGCCTACACCTGGGAGACCGGGTTGAATTATTGTCCGGCGTCGAGCCCGGGATGCAAGTGGTCACCCGCGGCTTTCTCGGCTTGACCGACGGACGCCCCGTCAGGGTCGTGCACAAGGATTAGTCCGTTCGGCACCGCACCGGTCGCGCCCCCTTTGACGACCATCAACTCCCTACGATATGTAGGAAAATTCCTACATATCTTCTTCCTTTTTCCCGACTTGGGAATACGCCGCCCGCCCGTATGATTGGCACGGTACCCGACCGGGCGGGCCAGTCACCGCAAACCGGCGGGGCACACTAATAAATGCGTCAAGAAACTACTTCCGGAAAGGGGAAATCATGCGTAAATCACTATTGGCCACGGCCATGCTGGGGGCACTTGCCTGTGCCAACGCCAACGCCGAGGGCGTGTATGGCGGACTGAAGTACATCAACGCGCAAACCGACGTCAGTGGCTTGGACGCCGCGACCAACGCCGGGCTGCTGTTGGGTTATGAATTCGGCAAGGACGACCTGCGGTTTGCCGTTGAAGGGGAATTCACCAAGACCGTATCGGATGGCGAGGGTACGATTTCTGGCTTCCCTGCGACCTGGAGCGTCGACACCATGGCCGTCTACGGCGTGGTTCGGTACGGCAAGGAGTTTTACGTGAAGGGCAAGGCCGGCTATCTAAACGAAGACGCAAAAATCAGCGCCGGCGGTGTCAGCTCGTCCGGGAGTGACAGCGGCATGTCGTACGGCATCGGTGCCGGCTACCGCGCCACCGATAGCGTCGCCATCGAGGCCGAATACACCATTGTGGAGGAAGACATCAATTTCCTCAGCTTGGGCGTGAATATCGCGTTCTGATGCGATAGGCGCCGTGAGCATCCCGCTCGCGGCGCCATGCAACATCCATTGACCCGGCCCGCGTTCGTGGCGCCAACCTCACCTCCCGGCATTGCCCCACCCCCATCACTCAGGTGATCATGCGAGTTCCGCACGCAGCCCCCTGAGCCCATGAGAAAAATCCAAGGCGCCGGTATCGCCGGCTGGTCCATCAAGCACCCGGTCGGTGTGGTGATGCTGACCCTGGCGGTCTGTGTGCTCGGGCTGTTTGCCCTGGAATCCCTCAAGATCGATTTGCTCCCGCATATCATCTACCCCGAAGTCCGCGTACGGGTGATAGACCCTGGGGTGCCTGCCACCATCATGGAAGACGAGGTGACCCGCCAGTTGGAAGAACAACTGGCGATCACCGAAGACGCCATCCATGTGCAGTCGAACACCCGCGAAGGGCGCAGTTCGGTGGACCTGTCATTCGCCTACGGCAAGGACATCGACGTCGCCCTGCGGGACGCCTCCACCCGTCTGGACCGGGCCAAGCGCTTTCTGCCGGACACCATCGATCCGCCGATCATCTACAAGCGCGACCCGTCTCAGCTGCCGGTGGCCGAGTATGTGATCGGGTCGACCCTCAGGGACGCGGTGCAGCTGCGCAGTTGGGTGGACTACGAGCTGTCGAAACAGCTGCTCAACCTGCCCGGCGTCGCAGCGGCGGAGGTGGGCGGTGGCCTACTGCGCCAGATCCAGGTGATCGCCGATCAACAGCGGCTGGCGGCACTGGGGCTGGATGTGCTGGATCTGGCCGACCTGTTGACACGCGAGAACCGCGACATTGCCGGCGGGCGGTTGCTCATGGATGGCGGCGAGATCGCCGGTCGCACCGACGGCCGCTTCCGCAGCATCGCGGCACTGTCGGCGCTCCCGCTCGGGGCCGGCGATGCCCGTGCCGCGCTGGCCGGTGTCACCTTGGGCGAGGTCGCCCAGATACGCGACGGCAGCGAGGACGAGCGCCTGCGCGTACGCCTGGACGGCGTGCCCGGAATCAAGCTGTCGATCCAGAAACAACCCCAGGCGAATACCGTCGGGGTGGTGGATGAGGTGGCCACCAAATTGGACGAGTTGGCGGCCAGCGGTCAGATCCCGCCCGACATCCGCGTACAACGGGTAGGCGACGAAGCCCGCTTCATCCGCCAGTCGCTGGACAACGCCATCGTCGCCGCCCTGTCGGGGGCCGTGCTGGCGATGCTGGTGGTGTACTTTTTCCTGGGCAGCCTGCGCCGCACCCTGGTGATCGGCAGCGCCATTCCCATCGCCGTGCTGGTGGCGGTAATCCTGATGGCGGTGGGCGGTTTGACGCTGAACACCATGACCCTGGGCGGACTGGCCTTGGGCATCGGCATGCTGGTGGACTCGACCATCGTCATGCTGGAAAACATCTACCGTCATCAACGCCTCGGCGAATCCGCCACCGAGGCGTCCACGCGGGCGGCCGGTGAGGTCACGTCGGCCATCGTGGCGTCAACTTCGACCAACCTGGCGGCGGTGCTGCCGTTCCTCTTCATCGGCGGTCTGGTCGGCCTGTTGTTCCGTGAACTGATCGCCACCATCTCGGCGGCGATCCTGGCTGCCCTGGTGGTGGCAGTCACCCTGGTGCCGGCATTGGCCGGGCGCATCCCCGCCGGCCAAGAAGGATTGTTCAGGCGCACGGTCAACAAGGTCATCGGCACCCTGCAGGACGGTTACGCCAACACCTTGCGCAGGACCTTGAATGCCGGCGTCCCGGTGATGCTGGTGTTCGCCTTCGGACTGGGCTGGGCGCTGTGGCAGGGCCAGCTCACCGAGCCGCTGAAACGCTTTCTGCCCAAGCTGGACGACGGCCGCGTGTCGCTACGCCTGACGGCGGATCGCGGTACCAGCGTAGCGCAGATGGACGCCATGACAACGCGTATCGAGAAGCTGGTACAGGCGCAGCCGGAGGTCGAGACGGTATTCACCACGGTGGGCGGCTTCATTTTCGGTCGTTCGGAGTTCGAATCACCGAACCGCGCCAGCCTGGATATCCAACTCGCCCCGTACGCGCAACGTAGGATCAGCAGCGAGGAATGGATCAAGCGCATGCGCGCGCTCATCGCCAAGGAACAGCTTGCCGGTGTGAAGGCACGCATGTCGGTACGCGGCATCCGCGGCCTGCGTTTCAATCGCGGCAACGACGAGGTCGGCTTCCGCGTCCGCGGGCCTGACCTGGAGACACTGAACACGCTGGGGTTTGAGGTACTGGGCAGGCTCAAGCGTGTGCCGGGACTGAAGAACCTGGAACACTCCAACGAAGATGTCAGTCAGGAACTATCGGTCGAGGTGGACCGCGAACGTGCCGCCACGCTCGGGCTGGGGGTCGATGACGTGGGCCGGGCGCTGCGCTTTGCCCTGGCTGGCCGTGCGGTCACCGATTTCATCGCCGAGGACCGCAGCATCGACGTGGTGCTGCGATTGTCCCGGCGCGAGATCGCCAGCCCGGCGGACCTCGACCGCATCGTGCTGTTCAGTCGCACCGCGCCGCGGGTTCCCGTGCGCTTGGGGGAGATCGCCGACGTACGCCTTACCCCGACACCCGCCAGTATCCTGCGCGACAACCAACAACGCATCGTCGAGGTCAGTGCCGGACTGGAGGCCGACGCCAATCTGGGCGACGCCCTCGCCGCAGCCCAAGCCGCGCTGGTCGACCTTGACCTGCCCGACGGCTATCACCTGTACGAGGCGGGAAACCTGGACGCACTCGAGCAAAGCGAGCGGCGAAACCTCCAACTGTTGGCCCTGGCCGTGTTCCTGGTGCTGGTGGTGATGGCCGTGCAATACGAGTCACTGCGCAACCCGCTGATCATTCTGCTCAGCGTACCCTTCGCGGTCATCGGCGTGCAGCTGGGCCTGGGCTGGACCGAAACCCCGGTCTCCATGCCGGTCTGGCTGGGCCTGATCATGCTCGCGGGGATCGTGGTCAACAACGCCATCGTGTTGGTGGAGTACATCGAGCTGGAACGTGAACGCGGGCTGTCCCGGGTGGATGCCATCGTACAGGCCGCCCGTCTGCGCCTGCGTCCGATCCTGATGACCACGCTGACCACGGTGGTCGGCATGCTGCCGCTGGCGATGGCACTGGGGGAAGGCTCAGAGATGCTGCAACCGCTGGCAATCACCATCGTCGCGGGGCTGCTGTTCTCGACCTTGGTCAGCCTGTTGCTGGTACCGGTGATGTATCGGTATCTCGCGGCAAGATGAAGGTGTGGGACCGCTACGCGGCGGATACCGTTCGGCGCAATGCCCGGCGGTCATTGCGCCAGACCAACCCGCGTAGGGCGCGATAAGGCGAAGCCGCATCGCGCCGGTTGAATCAATGAAAACCGCCTAGCTGCGTGCGCCATACTGCCATCAAGCCGTGTTTCCACTAACCACCTGCAAGGCCCGGCGTCACCTCGCAGCCATGTCATCGGCGCAATGCGGCTACCGCCTTATTGCACGCTACGTGAGCTGATCAGGCCGCTCCGCTCCCCCGCATAAGCCGATAAAACTGCATCACCACGCCACTGGGACCTGATCCACACCGGATCAGTTCATAGCCTGCGGGCGTCGCACCGTCCGGGAAAAGACGTTTGCCGCAACCAACCACAACCGGGAAGGTCCATAGCCGCAGTTCATCGACCAGCCCCCACGATAGAAGCGACTGCACAAGTCGCCAACTCCCGTGTACCTGGAGCAGTGGCCCGGCGCCCGTCTTAAGTTGGGTAAGCGCCTGTTGCACATCTCCGTCGATTTTCGTCGCGTTCCGCCACCTTAGTGCATCGACGCGGGAGGTCACGACGTACTTATTCGCGTCGTTGAGCCGGGCAGTCAGGGGCTCACCCGGCTCGGCCCGGGAAAAATGCGCCGCGAAGCTGTCATAGGTGGCCCCGCCCAGCAAAAGATCATAGGGCTCCGCCATCGCCTCGCGGGCCACTTGCTCCATCGTTTCTGCCCAGTACGGCCGCGCCCACCCCCCTCGGGTGAATCCACCCGAGCGATCCTCCTGAGAATCGCTCGGCGCCTGCATCACGCCATCAAGCGTTTGAAACGTCAGCGTAGCCAGCGTTCTCATAATGTCGCTCCTGAACCCGAGTCCGAAGCACGCGATAGGTATGCGGTATAGCAGTAATCATCGCGGCGTGTCGTGATCGGCGACCAACAGCGGGATGCCGGGTGTTCTCTCTGAGAAGCCCCCGACCCAACAGCTGAGCGGGCAAAAGAGGCAAGCAAGTTGACGTGCAATACCCGACCATCAGTGATGATCGGCGACGAACAAACGGCGAATTCTGTCGCCCAGCTCGTGATCCGCGGTTTTTACGAGGCTGCCGAGCTCAAGGCGCCGAGCCGGACGACGGCATACCTGGCATAGCCTCAGCGCCCGGGCACCCACGCGGTCCCGCAAGGTCCAAGAATCATGAAGGCCGACGCGCCTTCATCGGCCGGGCCGGCCGGCGTAGAATGCCGGCATCCATTTAATTCAAAGACGTGGGAGAACCCAGATGTACGGATTCGACGTGAAGGTAAACGGCGGCTTCGACAGCGCCATCGAGAAAGTCACCGAGGAACTCGGCAAGGAAGGCTTCGGCGTACTGACCACCATCGACGTGAAGGGAACGTTGAAGAAGAAGCTGGACGTGGAGCGCAAGCCCTACACCATCCTGGGCGCATGTAACCCGGTGCTGGCCAACCAGGCCATCGAAAACGAACCGGATATCGGCCTGCTGCTGCCTTGCAACGTGCTGGTACGCGAGGAGGACGACGGCACCGTCACCGTATCCTTCATGGACCCCAAGGCGGTACTGAATCTGGTGGACAACGACCAGATACCCGCGTTGGCCGCTCAGGTCCGCGAGAAACTGATGCGGGTGCGCGATGCCCTGGCCGGGTGAGCGGCCGCCGTATCGCCAGCCGGGAACCCGGCTCACATTCCACTGCGGTCTCACTTGTCCGCAGCCGACCCGCCGCTGGCACTGATAGCGATTGGTTTTGACAAGGACCGCAAAATCCAGGACTTGCATGCGCGCAGGCTCGCACGGACTGGCCCCTCTCCCACGCGGAGAGGGGTGCAGCGGGCCGATCGCGGAACGGGGCAGCAGTCACCGCAACCCGGGGATTTCATGCCGTCCATCACCTCGCGCTTGGCGCTGAGAAGAGTCGGACGCAAAACTTGCTAGGCTAATCGCCGGGCCGCCGACCGACCGCCGCAAGTGCCTGCTCGAACTGTGAACGACGCGCCGGTTGCAACCCCAATTCGTCGATCAGCAGCCGCTCCATCCGGGCGGCGCCCAGCCCCTGGCCTCGTGCCGGAACCAGCGTCACCCGCGGTACCAGACGGATCGGTGACGGGTCCGTCCCGGGTACGCCGCAAGCGGCGGACTCCAATCGCAACCGGACGATGGTGTGACCATCGTCGTCGAACACCCCGACCAGCTGCAGTCTGCTGCGCAGCCTGACCAATGGCAGCAACGCGCGCGCACCGACCACCTGACTCAGCTTGTCACGCAGATAGCCGACCGGCAGATCGGCAGGATGGGTCGGGAATCGCCGGGCACGCACGCTGCCGAGTGGCTTGTACGTACCGGCGTCTTCCCAGATCAGGCTGTAGCGGTCGCCCGCCAGCTGCTTGACCAACAACGGGCCACCGGCGGCGTACAGCCGCCAGTCGACAGTGTCCAGATAGGTCCTCAGTAGTGTCTGTGGCGATGCCACCTGCACTGATACCTGGGCGACCAGACCCGCGATGAAACCCGCGGCATCGCCACCTTCGGGCAAAAGATAAGCTTTACTGGACAAGGCCATGAAACGGAAAACGGCGGCAGTGCTAAGGCAGCGCATTGTGACATAGCGGCCACGACCGTGCGTCATCGGCCCGGTAAGGGTGAAGCGCTACCTTGCTATCCACCGTCCGCCGCGCAGCGGAAACCGACCGAGCCATAGACAGCACCACCCTGGCGCGGCGGTTTGACGTTGCGAAACGAACTACGCAGATTGGGCCGGTCCTCGTCCCAGGAGCCGCCCCGTACCACCCGTTGTCGACCGCTGGACGGGCCGCTCAGGTCACCTTGGGCATACAGCCGGGCGATCGCATCCGGCGCGTACCAGTTGGCCACCCATTCGGCGGCATTGCCGTGCATGTCATGCAGGCCAAAACCGTTCGCCGGACGGCTAGCCACCGGCCAGCTGCTGTCCCGGTAACAGCCGTCCGGCTCGCGCGTGCTGGGGGTCGGACTGACCGGGTCGAGAATGGCCTGCTCGCAGCCGATCTCGTCGCCCCAAGGCCACGTATTACCATCGGTTGCACCGCCGCGAGCAGCCTTTTCCCATTCCGCCTCGCTGGGCAGGCGACCGTCGGCCCAGCCGCAGTAATCCGCAGCTTGTGCCCAATCCAGGCAATTGACCGGGTGCGCCTCGTGGTCGGCTGCATCGTAGTTGCAGTATTTGTTGCGTCGATGGGTCAAAGGCGGGGAGCAGGCGCCATCCGCGACACAACGGCGGTAATCGCCCACCGTGACTTCGTTGCGATCGATCAGGAACCCCGGAACCGCAACCGCGATACCGCCACGGTGGCCTTCGTCGTCCACGCAGCGGAGGTCGTGCCGGGAGCAACCCATCTGGAAGCTGCCGGCGGGGATCGGGACCCGGTCCGCGGCGAACAACGGTAAGCCCAACAGGCTGCACAGGATCGGCCAAACACGCATCTTCCACCTCCCTGCGGACGGTCGCGTCATAAACCACACGAGCAGGAGACCGGATAAGCGCGCCCGGTGTTACACCGACGCGGCCGTGCTTCAGCCGGCTGCCTGCAGCATCAGTCCCGCGATGCCGTCCAGGCCACCCACGTACGGCGCGATGCGGATGCGAATGCCTGGGTGCTCGTCCTGCTTGATCTTGACGTCGTTCGGGATGTCCTCGGCAACATGGCGACCGGCGGACAGAAAATACGGCAGCACAATCACCTCGTCGGCACCGCGGTCGATGCAACATTGGATGCCGTCGGGAATGGACGGTTCGGCCAACTCCAGGAAGGCACAATCCACCAGATTGTAGCTGTCCCCGGCTTGGGCGGTGACCCGCTGGGTCAGCTCACGGATCTCATCGTTGGACGCCGCGCGGCGACTGCCGTGGGCGACGATCAGGAGAGCTTTCATCAGTGATTAGTCCTTCAAACTTTTACTGGCAATTTCGTAAACATCCTTGGACACGCCCGGCGCGCCGGCCAGGCGTTCCAATGCGGCGCGCATATGTATCTGGCGCCCCTGATCATGGCGACGCCAACGTGACAGATTGCGGCTCAGGCGCGAGGCGATCTGAGGATTGAGCGCATCCAGCGCGAGTATCTGCTCCACCAGGAAGGCGTATCCCGAACCGTCGGCCGCGTGGAACCGCGGCACATTGCCCATGGCGAACGCACCGATCAGCGCGCGCACCTTGTTGGGATTCTTGATGGAAAACGCCGGGTGTCGCATCAAACCATGGATGTCGTAGAGCACACAGGCACGGCTGGCGGCCATGGCCTGTACGCTGAACCACTTGTCCATCACCAGGGGATCGTGGCGCCAGTTGCGGTCGAAATCCGCCAGCGCCTTGGTCCGCTCCGGCAGATCGCTGTCGGCAATCAGCGCCAAGGCCGCCATCACGTCGGTCATGTTGTGGCCGGCACGATACTGGTCCAGGCAGCGCTGCACACCGCCGGGCGCGTCCGCCGCCATCAGGTAGGACAGACACAGGTTTTTCAGGCTACGCCGGCCTATCGCCTCAGGAGTCGGCTGGTAGGCGCCGGTCTCCACCAGGGCGTCGTACCGGGCGGACAGTTCAGCCGCGAAGCGTGTCCCGATATGCACGCGCAATGCCTGGCGCGCCGCGTGGATACCGTCGACGTCGACCACCTCCATCTGGTCGCCGAGGTAACTTTCCGCCGGCAGGGCCAGCACCTCGGCAAGCAGGGCGTGCTCGGACTCCTGATCGGCCAGGGTGTGCGCAAAGGCTTCGATGAAAGGCTCGGGCGCGGTCATGTCGGCGCCCGCAGCATGCCGTTCTACCAGCGCCAGGATGGATCGCTGCGCCAGGGTCTGGGCAGCATCCCAGCGGTTGAAACCGTCGCTGTCATGGGCCATCAGGAACATCAGCTGCTGATCGCTGTAGTCGACGCGCAGTTTGACCGGCGCCGAGAAACCGCGCAGCAACGAGGGAACCGGGGCCGCAGCTACATCCACGAAGGTGAAGCTCTGCTCGCGCTCCGTCAGTTCAAGCACCCGTGTGAGCCCACCGGCCTCATCCTCGCCCACCAACCGCAGCGGCAACCCGTCGCCCTGCGCGTCGATCAAACCCACGGCGATGGGGATCAGAAACGGCGGTTTGTCCCGCTGCCCGGGCGTATCGGGCACGTGCTGGCGGAAGTGCAAGGTGTAGCGTCGGGTGGCCGCATCGTACTCGGCTCGAACGCCGACCTCGGGCGTACCTGCATAGTCGTACCAGCGCTTGAATTGGGTCAGATCGCGACCGGCGGCGTCGGCCATGCACTGCACGAAGTCGTCGGTGGTCACGGCCTGACCGTCATGCCGTTGGAAATACAGGTCCGTGGCGCGGCGGAAGGTCTGCGGGCCGAGCAACTGTGCCTGCATACGAACCACTTCGGCGCCCTTCTCGTATACCGTCACGGTGTAGAAATTGTTGATCTCGATGTAACTGTCAGGCCGCACCGGATGCGCCATGGGGCCGGCGTCCTCGGCAAACTGATGGGCACGCAACAGCCGCACGTCCTCGATGCGCTTGACGCCCCGCGACCCCATGTCGGCGGAAAACTCCTGATCGCGGTAAACGGTGAAACCTTCCTTGAGCGACAGCTGGAACCAGTCCCGACAGGTGATCCGGTTACCCGTCCAGTTGTGGAAATATTCGTGGGCGATGACACCTTCGATGCCTTGGTAGTCACGGTCCGTCGCGGTATCGGGGCTGGCCAGCACGTACTTGCTGTTGAAGATGTTCAGCCCCTTGTTCTCCATCGCGCCCATGTTGAAGTCGTTAACGGCGACGATATTGAACACATCCAGGTCGTATTCACGGCCGTAGACGCGCTCGTCCCACGCCATGGATGCCTTGAGCGATTGCATGGCATGTGCGCACTTGTCGATATTCTCCGGCTCCACATAAATGCGCAGATCGACGTCCCGCCCGGACAGCGTGGTATGGCTGTCGGCAACGCGCCTCAGATCACCCGCGACCAGTGCGAACAGATACGCGGGCTTGGGGAAAGGATCGTCCCATTCGGCATAGTGGCGACCCTCCGGCAGATGACCACTGTCCATCGGGTTGCCGTTGGACAACAACACCGGGTAAAGGTCCGCGTCCGCCTCGATCCGGGTGCGAAAGCGTGCCATCACGTCCGGCCGGTCCAAGTACCAGGTGATCTTGCGAAACCCTTCCGCCTCACACTGGGTGCAGAACATACCGCCGGACCGGTACAGACCTTCCAGAGCGGTATTGGCCTCGGGTGCGATCTGCACCTCGGAATCGAGCACGAAGGTCTCCGGTGGTGACACCAGCGTCAGGCCGACGTCATCGAGCCGATAGTCGTCGGCTGTCAACTCGCGCTCATCAATGCGCAGTGAGATCAGGTCCAGACCCTCGCCGTCCAGTTGCAGACCCTCGCCCACAGGCACCTCGGGATTGCGCCGAAGTGCCAGCTTGGCGCGCACCCGGGTGCCTCGTTCGAACAGTTCGACACACAGATCGACACTGTCTATCCAGTAGGCGGGGGGCTGGTAATCGGCCAATAATTTTGTTCGCGGACTGGCGTCTCTTGCCATGGGGGCTCCGGCGGGAACGTCGCAAAAAAAGACAGAACGGCATCATAGGCCGAACCCTGCGGCCAACCAAGCACGCAAACCCCCGTTCAACAGCGGTAATTACGCGCTCCGGCTGGCCCAGCGCCACATTGGCTTGCTAGGATGATCGGTCTGGATTTACGGAGACGGTCATGCCCAAGGTTGTGATGTATACCACCAACATGTGCCCCTATTGCGTGCGTGCAAAAATGCTGCTCAGCCACAAGGGCGTACCGGTAGAGGAGTTGAACATCCAGCGCGACCCAGCGTTGATGCGTGAGATGCTGGCGCGCAGCCAACGCCGCACCGTGCCGCAGATCTTCGTCGGCGACGTCCACGTCGGCGGCTACGACGACATGGCCGCCATGGACGCGCGCGGCGAACTCGACCCCTTGCTGGGCCTGTCCGACGACCCGCATGGCTATGGCGCCGACGCCTCAGAGGACGGTCCCACCTGATCATGGCGGACACCGCGGACAAACCGACCCGCATGCGACTGGACAAGTGGCTGTGGGCCGCCCGCTTTTACAAGACCCGTCAGTTGGCGGTGGAGGCGGTCAACGGTGGCCACGTCCACCTCAACGGCCAACGCACCAAGGCCGGCAGAGACGTACAGCCCGGCAGCAAGGTACGAATCCACAAGGGCGGGCTGGACTGGGACATTGTGGTGGAAGTGCTGCCCAAGCAGCGTCGCCCCGCCGGCGAGGCCGTGACCTTCTACACTGAATCCGACCAAAGCCGTGCGCGCCGCAGCCAACGCCAGGCGGATTTGCGCAGCGCACGCCAGGCCAGTCCACTGCAGACACCCCGCAAACCCAGCAAGCGGGACCGCCGGTTAATCCACCGCTTCAAGCAGAGCAGCGAATGACCCGCGCAGCGAAAAGACCGGCGCACGGCGGACCCGAGCTGTGTGCGGACAGCACCTGGGGCGGGCGCCCCCGGCAACGACGCGGCCAGTAACCATGGACCAGGACGCCTTCCGAAAAACCTACCGAGAGGTCAACGAACGCTTTTGCGCCTATGAGAAGGGCGTGCTGACCAACCAATGCGACTGCAGCCAGGCGGAACGCTTCTGCATTGCCGAACGCGAAGGCGTGCACTGCAACTCGGACGACGGTCAGTCACGGTGTCTCGAACTGCTGGGCCTGCTCAGGGAACACGCCAGCTTCGCGCTACGCGGCAATACCGAGGAAAAAGCGTTGCTACCCCACGGCAAGGCGATCCGCATCCAGGTGGGTGGCCTGCGCGGGCTACACGCCGTGCTGGAACCTAAGCAACCGGTGCCCGACCCCATCCCTGACATCTTTGCCCTGATCGCCCGCGCCGAGAAAACCTACCAGACCCTGCAGGCGCTGCCCTTTTCCGAGATCATGCCCCAGATCGCGGCGTACAAAGGCCGGACCCGCTCACGCCGGCGGCGCAATAAGACCTGAACGGCGTCGCCGCTCACGGATTATACTTGCGCAAGGTCCGTAGGCGGTTGCAGGGCAGTCCCGCAGCGGTCAGAACATCCAACGCCTTCAGCCCCTCTCCCGGCAGTACCGCATAGCAGTCCCAGCCCGCCAGGTCACCGTGTTGCGCGACGACCTGGGCCATAGCGCCGTCGAAATTGCCCGCGCCGGCCGGCGCCAAATCGATACTGTGGTAGTGAAAATCGTCCAGCGCATCCTGCCAGGCACGGCAGTAGTTGGACAGATAATGGCCATTCTGGACACCGGACAACCAATACAGATGCATCGGACGCCCTTCATCGAGCTGGATGGCGTGGTCGATCAAACTGGCGATGGGCGCGAAACCGGTTTCCCAGGCGATGAAAATGATCGGGCGCGTCGATGTGTCGTCCAGGGTAAAGGTGCCCAGGGGGCCGGTGACAATCACCTCGCGGCCCTTTTGCAAGCGTTCGAACACCAAGTCGCTGAACGGGTCGTTTCGCCGGCGGCGTACATGAAAACGTAGATTCATGCCGTCGCACGGGCAACCCGCGAGCGCCATGGTCACCGGTTTCATACCGTCAAAATGCAGCTCCACCGACTGCCCGGCAAGGAACAACAGATTGTCGGAGCGCGGGGTGCGGACATACAGCTGCACCACGTCTTCCTGCAGGCGTTCGACCTTCTGCAGTTTCGCTCGTATGTGCTGTTCCGGAACCTCCGCCGCGGCACCCAGTTCGTGGGCTTCGATCTCGACGTCGGAGGCCGGCCGATGACAACACAGCAGGAAGTAATTGCGCTCCCTCTCCTGCGGGGTGAAGCGATAGTCGTAATGGTTCACCAATTCCAGGTCGCCGCACAGCAACCGGGCCCGGCAGGCGCCACAGGATCCGTTCGCACAATTGTGATCGAGATTCAGCCCTTCGCGGAGGCCGGCATCGAGCAAGGACTCGCACGTCTGAACCTCGAACGCATGTCCGCTTGGCTGTAGCTTGACCTGGAAACTCACGCTCCCCCCAGTAAGGCGTCCCGACGTTCAGTCTAGGAAATCCCTTCTCCCTAGGACAAGGGGGTCAATGCGGTTCGCGCAGCTTGACCTGGTGCATGTACCAGCCAATGAGGGTTCCGAGCATCATGGATTGTTGTTTGTCACAGCTTTCCTGCAGCGCCACCAAACGATCCGCCATCTCGTCGGACAGGTCCTCATAACTGTGTATCTGATCCCGCAGCATCCCGTTTTCGATCCGCAAGCGCTGGATCTGCGCGTTGAGATGGTCGGGGTCGCGGTGGGGCTCCGCCGTGGCCTTGTCCAATGCCGCGGCCTGTATCCGCTTGACCTTTTCGAGAATCCCGGAATCGTCAGGCGCGGTATCCGGATAGAGCTTGAGCAACTCGGACATGCGCAGATGTCCCTCGAACGTGGCGAGCTCCCCGGCCTGAATCTGCTGCTGGAGTACCTTACGCGGCACGCCCACCATGCGCGCGGCTTGGGAAAGACTCAGATCACGATCCATACGCACCTCCGGGGCACCACGGTCGCCCACCCGCTTGGATGGGTGACTTCAAGTGTAGTTCACCGGTGGCAACACCGAAGGAAATGCATTCCCTGGTGGTCGCAGGTACGGTTCAGATCTTGCCGGCAAAAAGGTGGGCAACTTCGCCGAGCAGAGGCGAAATGACGGGTTCGAGCTTACGCCGCATCAGGCTACCGATGGCGGTCGAATCACGGAAAACCGGTCGCACCACGCCATAGCTCAGGCCGGACAGCAAGCGCGCCGCGCGCAAAGGATCCGCCAGTCCCGGCGCCCTGCCGCACAAGGCCTGGGCATGGGAGTCCGCACCGACCCAGCGCTCGGCGTCGGCCAGCAGTTCGTCCAGCGTCGCATCCACCATACCGTCCGGACGCGCTGCCGCGAAATAGTTTGCCACCACGTCCAGCGACGTATTGACCACCTCCTGGGTGGACGGCTTCTTGAACACCTTCACCACGGTGTCGAGATAGGCTTGACCCGCCGGGCTCAAGGCCCGCGCCAACAATCCGGCCAGCGGGTCGCCCTGACCGCTGCGCTCGTCAAGCAGGGCATTGTGTGCCTGCCACAACGGATGTGCCGGGCGCAGTTCGGGAATGGCATCCGGCACGGCGGACAGGAATCCCACATAGTACGGGTTCTTGCGTTGGGCGCGTTTCCACAATTCGTCGCGCTGCGCGTCGCTGATCAGCCCCGGCTGTAGCACCAAACTGACGGTAACCATCATTTGTTCGGCTTCTGTCTCGAACGCCAGGTGCTCGACCAGGTATTCCGCCAGCACCGGCCCCATCTGTCCCTGCACCACAGCCGGCTTGGTCAACATACGCCGCGCGTTTTCGCTGTCTTCCATCGCCCACCAGGCGCGACGAGCCAATTCGTCCGTGAGTCCTTCGGCACACACTGCGGCGACAACGGCCTCAGGCTCCCCCAGCAACAGCAATTGCTCCAGGCTTTCATCGCGCATTTGCCCCATACGCGTCCAGCGCTGCAGATACACTGGATATCCCCCCGGCGACCCCAGCACGTGCCCGGACAGCATCTCTTTCACTCGCTTGACGTACTGATCGTCCCGGCAGTTGGGATTGAGCGGGATTTCCGCCTGTCCCTTGTCGGACAGGCCGTAGACGGTCATGCGCGATTCATCGATACGAATGGCTTGAGGCTTGTTCGCCAGGAGCACATTCAGGCGCAGGGAATCTTCGGGAGACAGATCCATAATCGGCGGGCGGGCGCCGACCGCGTCGCGGTCGGGACAGCCTTAGGCGTCTTCTTTGGGGGGAACGTAATTGGGATCTTTGGGATTCAGAAACACGAACTGGTGCGTGCCGTCGTCGAGTTCCACAAAGTCCATGGTCGCCTCATCCAACAACGGGACGAATTCCGGTGCCATCACCAACTGAACGCCTTCGGACGCGAAGCGGATGTCGTCCTCGGTACCCTCGTCGAAGCCCATCACGTATTGGATGGACCCGTCGGCCGCTGTCTGGGCGGCCAGCCGCAGGGCCATGCCCTCGGTACCCCCCTGCTGGGCGGCGGCGCGGACTTGTTCGGCTGCTGCCGGAGTCACCTTGAACATAAGCTGTTTGACCTCGTTACCGCCCGCCGGCTTCAGCCGCGGGCTGTCTGCTGTTGTTTACAACGCCGGACATGCTCCACGAAACGCGACACCCAGTGGTTTCCCCCGGTGTCGCGCATGTGGGTGTAGCTGGCCAGCAGATTCTTGTGGACGATGCCGTCGTGCTGACCATCGATACCGTAACCCCGCTCCACCCGGTAGGCGAAGCGGACATTCTCGGCCAGGTTCTCCAGGCCGGAATAGTGGAACTCATGGGCCGCGATCCCCTCCGCAGCCGGGGCGTTCGCCCGCCAGGGATGCTCGGCGGACTCCGCCAAGCGTACGTAACCACGGCCCTGCGGACGATCATGCATCCGCACGTCGGCAGGGATCGCGCCGACCATTTTACATTGCTTGTCGCCCCAGGTCAGTCGCCTGCTCAAATACATCAATCCGCCGCACTCGGCGTAGGCGGGGCCGCCGGCCTAGATGAAGTCCAGCACGGCGCGACGCATGGTGGTGTTCGCCTCCAGTTCCGCCATCCGGGTTTCGGGAAAGCCTCCCCCAATGAACAGGCCGTCCACCGCCGGAAGGCCTGGGTCGCGCGTCGCATCGAACGGTACCAGCTCAGCGCCCGCCTCGCGAAACGCCGCCAGATCGCAGGGATAATAGAATCCGAACGCCTCGTCACGCGCGTAGCCGATGCGCACGTCCGGCGGCGCCGCTGGAGCGACCCTGGGCACCTCTGGCGCCTCAGGTGCGGTGCCAGCCAGAGCGACTACGCGATCAAGATCCACCTGCTCCGTGATACGTTGCCCCATGGCCGCAATACGTTGTGCACTGCTGTCGTCCTCGTTGCTGGGCATCAAGCCCAGGTGCCGCTCGACGATCACCATCTCGGGTGACTTGCCGACCGCGCCGAGCACCTTCACGTCCGTGTAATGCTCGATCACCTGCCGCAGCTTGCCCTCATGGCGTGAGCCGCCCACCTGGTTCAGTATCACCCCGGCAATGCGGATAGTCGGATCGAACGCCTGGTAACCCAGGATCAGCGGGGCGATCCCTCGGGTCATGCCCCGCGTGTCGAGTACCAGCACCACCGGCGCCGCCAGCTGGGCAGCCAACGCGGCATTGCTGTTGGAGCCATCCAGATCCAGCCCGTCGTACAGCCCCTTGTTCCCCTCAATCACACCAATGTCCGCGCCCGCCATCTGCTGCGCGAAGGTGGCGTCGATCTCGTCGCGTGCCATGGTGTAGAAGTCTAGGTTGTAACAAGCACGCCCCGCCGCGCGCCCAAGCCACAGCGGATCGATATAGTCCGGCCCCTTTTTGAAGGGCTGAACCGCCAGGCCACGCGCAGCCAGCGCCGCGCACAGACCGATGCTGACCGTGGTCTTGCCGGAGGACTTGTGCGCCGCGGAGATGAACAGGTGGGCCATGATCTCGAGACCGTCGGAAAAGGCGTCAGCATAAACGAAAACGGGGCGACCACTCGGCCGCCCCGTTCCCTTTCAGCCTTGGTTCAGGGCTGCATCACGCACCCTTGGCGGCGGCGTGCGGGTCCGCCACGTCGTCTGCCAGCGACTCCGGCAGGAAGCGCAGAACGCGTACCGCAACCAGGGTGGCGAGCAGCGCTACCGCGATACCGCCGATACCCAACAGGAACTCGGGCAGGCTCGGGCTGTAGCTGAGCGGATCGCCATTGACGCCGTCGTAGAATCCGGACGCGATGATGGTCTTATCCGGGAACATCGCCATCGGGAACGCCTGACCACCGATCACGATCACGTAGATCGCTGCGAAACCACCCAGGATGACCAGCGAGCAGGCGGCAACCAACGCACCGCGACTCTTGCCCAACGCCGGATGATAGATGATCCCCATGGGGATCAAACAGCCCGCCAGGATCCAGCCACCCCAGAACAAGGTGGTGTAGATGCCCCCATCGCGCAGGATAAAGGCCTCATAGGCATGATTTTCTGTGCCGTACAGGTTGGTCAGGTGGTACACCACGGTGAAGTACAGCACCGCAGCGACGAACACACCCAACAGGTTCTTGAGCCGGGCAATCAGCTTGTCGCCCAGTTCCCGTCCGTCGGTCTTGAAGGTGAACATCAGCACCAACAAGTAGATGGCCAGACCGTAGGCAAACGACATGATAATGAACATCGGCGCCATGATGGCCGCGTCATAGCCTTGGCGTGCCACCAGAAAACCGAAGATCGAGCCGGTACCGGTGGTCAATGCCAAACGCCAGACGAACGCGAAGGTGCCGACCGACCTGGTATAACCCATCGCCTTGCGCTCCATCATGGTGAACAGGTAGACCGCGACGATGGCGAGGAAGCCGACATACAGGTAGATGTTCCAAGCGAAGATCGACTTGAAGTTGTATGTGGTCATGGCCACGATCAGACGCGCCGGCTGCCCCAGGTCCAGCACCAGCACCAACAGGCCGCCAATCAACAGCGTCATTGCCAAGAGACCAGACAAAGGCGCCAAGGGTTTGAAGACCTTTTTACCGAACACCGAACCGATCGATGCAACGTTGAGGGCACCCGAAGCGGCAACGATGAGGAAAATCGCGAACACGTGAGGAATTCCCCACACGATCTGGTTGTTCATGCCCGTGACCCAGTGGCCCTCGTGCTCCATGTACAGGGTAGCGAAACCGGCAATGGCGACCACCGCTGCCAGCACGGCGAGCATGCCCCAGTAGCGCGGACTCTCGATACCCCATTCGCGGAAGTGGATCTTTTTCATTTTCTGGAAGCTCCCCCGCCCGATTAAAGACCGGTGTAACGAACGCCGGTGTTCAGTTTCAGGTCAGCCCGCACCTCGACGGTGGGGTACTTGGACATGGCCTGAGACACCGCACTGTTTGGATCCTTCAGATCACCGAAGATGATGGCCTGATGTCCGTCTTTGCTACACGCGTCCTGGCAGGCGGTGGTGGTCTCGCCCTGGTCCAGTCGGTGGACACAGAAGGTGCAGCTTTCGACACAGCCCTTGCCACGCGGCACGGCGGTGGACTTGAGCAACACGTTCTCATGAATGAAGGAGCGCGCCTTGTAGGGACACGCCATCATGCAATAACGACAGCCGATACAGGTATGCCGGTCGACCAGTACCAGACCGTCCGCACGGCGGAAGGATGCGCCGGTCGGGCAGACGTCCACACACGGCGGGAACTCGCAGTGCTGGCATAGCATTGGCATGGTGGTGATACGGTCGGTCAAGTTGTCCTTGAGCTTGACCTCACGGATCCAGCGAGGACGCTGTCTTTCCCACTCCGCATCAGACGCGCCTTCGGGCTTGCCGATGAGGTCGAGTCCGTTTTCCACGTCGCAGGCTTCCACGCACGCGGTGCAACCGTCGGCGCACTTCGTGGTGTCGATCAGCATGCCCCAGCGTACCTTGCTGGTGACGGGTTCTGCCCGTGGCGCGGCGTCGGCCACGCTGTGAAGGAATACCCCCGGAGCGACCGTGGTCGCCGCAGCGGCCGTCGCGGCGCGCGACAGGAAGTCACGACGCCCTTGATCAGTCTGCTTGCTCATGATCAGTTACCCGTTACCTGCTTGGCACTACCGCTTTCCATGCCGGCGTGCGCCTTTTCGATAATCTCGGGGTCCATGCCAGCTGCGTGGGCCTTCACCTCTTCCAACAATTCCGGGGCGGGATTGATAGGCGTAGGCACGGTGGCGTGGCAGCTGAAACAATCCAGGGTTACCGCAGCACGGGTGTGACAGGTGGCGCAGAATTCGCCCGGCGCATTGATCGGCACCGGTTGGCCCTCTGCGTCACGACGCACATGGCAGTCGATGCAACCGGCAATACTACTGTCGGTCTTGCGGATGCCTTCGTGAACCGTGATATCCCGCTGATGCTCGATAAGTTCGAAATGATTGCGCCGCATGAACGGCGTATCCCGAACGCAGGACTCCAGCTTGTCGGCTTTCGCCGACCCCTCGATCGCCTCACCCGCTTGGGCCACGCCCAGGCTGACGAACAGCCCGAGCGCGAACCCGACGAAGAGACGCATGACCTTGTTGCGGATCATCGACTGTGCGACCCCTGATTGATTACTCACCCAGGCCCATCTTGATGTAGCCGGTGGGGCAGACATCGGAACAGATGTGGCAACCGATGCAACGGGCGTAGTCGGTATCGACGTAGCGGCCGGTGGTTGCTTCATCCTTCTTGACGCGGTACACGGCGTCCTGCGGGCAGAAGATGACACAGTTGTCGCACTCGAAGCACATGCCGCAGCTCATGCAACGCTTGGCTTCGTCGACGGCGGCCTCTTCCTCGAGGCAGATCAAGCGCTCGTGGAAGTGACCCAGGACCTCTTCCGCACTGGGGACTTCCTCACGACGCTTGTTACGCTCGTGATAGGCAAAGTGACCCAGGAACAGCTCGTCGTGCGGGATGATCTCCTGGAACGAACGGTCCTCGTAGTTGTGAACCGCGTACTTGGAGAACGACGTACCACGCTGATCGCCGGCGTTGGCATCGAAGTGCTCCGGATCGAGACCGGCTTCGTGCAGCTTGGCTTCCAGATCGAAGTGATGCACGTCGACCTTGGGACGCTTCTTGTGCTCGCTGCCCTTCAGGAACTCATCGATGGAGTCGGCGGCAATGGATGCCTGGCCGATAGCGGTGGTCAGCAGGTGCGGGCGAATGATGTCGCCAGCGACGAAGTGACCCTGCTTGCCCGGCACCTGATAGAAGGCGTCGGCATCAATCAGGTTACGCTCGTTGGCGAAGTCCTCCAGACCAGCCATGTCACCGCCCTGACCGATGGCGGACACGATCAGGTCGGCTTCGATGACCTGCTCGGTGCCCTCAATCGGGGTCGGACGACCGCCTTCCAGGGTGCACTTGGCGATCTTCAGGCCGGTCGCGCGACCGTCCTCACCGATGACCAGGCCAACCGGCATGACTTCGTCGATGATGGTCACACCTTCGTGCAGCGCGTCATGCACTTCGTGCTCGGCAGCGGTCATGTTCTCTTTCGGGAACAACGAGGTCAGGGTGACATCGGAACCCTGGGCGGCTGCGGTAATCGCGGTGTCCTGGGCGACGAAGCCGTCGTTCACCACCAGCTCCGGACGGTCGGTCGGGTTGGTGCTTTCGATGTTACCCAGACGACGGGCAACGGACACCACGTCGATGGAGGTATCACCACCACCGATGCACACCACTTTCTTGGCGGTGACCTTCATGCGACCTTCGTTGAAGGCCTTCAGGAAGGCGACACCGGACACGCAGTTCGGCGCGTCGTCCCAGCCGTCGACAGGCAGACCACGACCGGTCCAGCAGCCGATGGTCCACAGGATGGCGTCGTGGGACTTCTCGAGCTCTTCCACGGTCACGTCGGTACCGACGCGGGTATTCAGCTTCACCTCGACATCGCCCATGTCGATGATGCGCTGGATCTCGGCAGCCAGCTTGTCACGCGGAATCCGGTAGTTCGGAATACCGAAACGCATCATGCCGCCCAGATCGCTCAATGCCTCGAATACGGTCACGGCGTGACCTTTGCGACGCAGTTGGTAAGCCGCCGCCATGCCGGCAGGGCCACCACCGATGATGGCGACTTTCTTACCGGTGGATTCGCCAGCGGCGAACGTGTAGCCATTGGCCAGCGCGGTATCACCGATGAACTGCTCGACGGAGTTGATGCCAACGAAGTCCTCGACCTCGTTACGGTTACAACCGTCCTGGCAGGGTGCCGGGCAGACACGCCCCATCATCGAGGGGAACGGGTTGGCATCGGTGGAACGACGGAAGGCGTACTCCTGCCATGCCATGTCGCCCGCGGGCTTCTCTTGACCGCGCACGATAGCGAGCCAGCCACGGATGTCCTCACCGGACGGGCAGGAACCCTGGCAAGGCGGCGTCTTGTGAATATAGGTCGGACACTTGTGGGAAGTGTCCTCATTGAAGATCTTGTCGGTCCAAGAATCCCAAGTGTTTTTGCCGTCATCAAACCGACGCCAGGAAAGCTTGGTGTTCATTTCGTCACTAGGAGTCGCCATTCTTACTCTCCTTACCAGTAAAGCCTACTGCCCAATCGGCAATCGTTGTCTCGTATTCAGATGCGGCCCTGATCAGGCGGCATCCTCGGCATCTTCTTCATCATCGTCATCGACCTGGCCGGTGAGGATGATGGCGTTTGAAACCAGTCCGTGGACACTCTGAATCATGTCCATGCCCATGCCGTAGAACGGCAGGACCTTGGTGAACTGCGCCTTACAGATGGCGCAGATCGCCGCCATGTGGGTAACCCCGTGGTCTTCGATCACGGTCGACAAGGCGTCCATACGCGGCTTGGCGCCCTTGACGCGCAGCTCCATCAGGTCGTCGGTCAGCAGACCACCGCCACCACCACAGCAGAAGGTCTTTTCGTGAATGGTGTCCGGCGCCATGTCCACGAAGTTGTTGCAGACCGCCTTGATCACGTTACGCGGGATGGTGAACTGACCACCCGGCTCGTCGCCCATGCGCGAGGCGCGCGCGACATTGCAGGAGTCGTGGAAGGTCAGCACCATGTCGTCGTTGCGCGACTTGTCGATATTCAGCGTGCCCTTCTGGATTTCACCCCAGGTGAATTCCAGGATGTGCTGAGGCACCGGGTACTTCGGATCCAGGAAGTCGAACGGACCGGCCAGGGTGTTCAGGAAACTGTAAGCCACCCGCCAGGCATGACCGCACTCACCGAAGATGATGCGCTTGACACCCAACTCCAGCGCCGCCTCACGGATACGCAGGGAGATGCGGCGCATGTTCTCGTAGGAGCCGATGAACATGCCGAAGTTGGCCGCCTCGGACGCCTTGGAACTCAAGGTCCAGTCGGCGCCCGCCTCGTGGAACACCTTGCCGTAACCGATCAAGCCGTCAACGTGCGGCTCAGCGAAAAAGTCGGCGGACGGGGTGACCAGCAGAATGTCGGCACCCTTCTTGTCCAGCGGATACTTGACCGCGACGCCGGTTTCGTCCTCGACGTCTTCCTCAAGGCCTTCCAGGGTATCGGCCAGGGCGTTCTCGGGCAGCCCCAGGTTGTTGCCGATCTTGAAGACCTTGTTGATGATCTCGTTGCAGTATTTCTGACCCAGACCGATGCGGTCCATGATCTCGCGCGCGGCCATCGAAATCTCGGCGGTATCGATGCCGTACGGGCAGAACACCGAGCAGCGACGGCACTGGGAGCACTGGTGGAAATAGCTGTACCAGTCGTCCAGCACTTCCTTGTCCAGATCGACGGCGCCGACCAGTTTCGGGAAGTACTTGCCCGCAAAGGTGAAGTACCGGCGGTAGACCTTGCGCAGCAGGTCCTGGCGCGCCACCGGCATGTTCTTGGGGTCGCTGGTGCCCAGGTAGTAGTGGCACTTGTCGGTGCACGCGCCGCATTTCACACAGGAATCGAGGAACACCTGCAGCGAGCGGTACTTGCCGAGCATCTCGCCCATCGCGCCGATGGCCTTGTCCTGCCAGCCGTCGACCAATTCACCGGGATAACCCAGCGGCTCCTGGAATTCGACTTTGGACACGTACGGGCTGCTATGCGCCATGGTATCCGGCGTGACGGCCGGAACCTCGGTGTACTCGGTCAGCTTCGGTACTTCAAATTCAATGGGTTTCTTCGCCATGACCTTGCCTCTTCGCCTCGCCTTTAACCGGCCCTCAGGACCGATCCTCGAGCTTTTGAGCCCACGGCGCGATATGACGCTGCTCACGCGGGTTGTCGACCTGGTTACGGGTCGGGCTGAAGAACACACCCGGGGCGTGCAACAGCTTGCTGATGGGGAAGATGATCAACAGCAGGGCGACCAGTGCCAGATGCACGATCAGGAACGGATCGGCCGGCAAATTGGGCATGCTTCCCCAGCTGAACGTCAACAGACCACGGAAAAATTCTTTCACTGCAATGATGTCGGTGTGCGCGACAAAGGTCATCGACGCGCCGCTGATTCCGATCAGCAACAACAACAGCAACATCAGATGGTCGGACGGTGCAGAGATGTAGCGCACGCGGTCGACCAGGAGCCTGCGGGCCCACAGGCCCAGCAAACCGATGATCATGGCAAACGCCAGATACTCGATCAGCGGCGACACCCATTCCACGATCGCGGGCACGGGGTCCATGAAATAACGGAGGTGGCGGAACAGTACGGCAAACAGGGCCATGTGGAAGACCCAGCCGAACAGCCAAGTCCACTTGGTGGACTTGAACAGGCTTTCAAAGAAAGCCACCTCACGGAACATACGCAGGACAACACCCGTCTTGGTAGTGGGTGCCGGCGTAGTAGGAATCTTGAGCGGCGCCGGGGTCTTCGCGAAGATGACAATCTTGCGAACCACACCGATCAGGAAGATCGCGGTGGCGACATAGAATAGCGCGGCAAATGTGACCGTCAGAAACGACATGTTTCCGGGATCCTCATCAAGTTCTCAGGAACCGGGGGACCAGATGTCCCCCGGCGATCAAGCGACAGGCGCGATTACACGCAGCCGGTCGGCTTCGGCAGGCCAGCGTAACGGCACGCTTGCTTACCCGGACCGTAGGGGAACAGACCGTACAGGTACTTGCTGTTGCCCTTGTCCTTACCCAGCTTCTTGGCCACGGCCTTGGTCAGCACGCGGACGGCCGGGGCGATCTGGTACTCTTCGTAGTACTCGCGCAGGAACTTGATGATGTCCCAGTGCTCGTCGGTCAGTTCCAGCTCGTCTTCCTTAGCCATCACTTCAGCAACGCCGGGCTCCCAGTCGTTGATGTTGGCCAGGTAGCCTTCTTCGTCGACCTCAAAGGTCTTGCCATTCACTTCGATAGCCATCAGGTTATCTCCTCAACAGGTAATTTGACTTGCCGGGGCTCAGACCCAAGCCTGAACCTTGTCGTTGGCTTCCACCAGATCGACAAAGCCGGTGTAATCGACCAGCTCGACGCCGTCGATGACTCGGTCTTCGGCGATGCCTCGGGCCGCGAGATCCGGGCCCAGGGCATAGACTTTCTTGTCGCCCATGGCAGCCTTGATTTGCTCTTCAACCGCGGTGCCTTTGACCGCGGCGTAGACAGCGTCCTCGTACAACAACACGGCGGTTCCGGCTTTGGAAAACTTCAGCGCGGAATCCAGGCTGTTCTTTTCGAACGGGGACTTGTTGATGGTGTACAGGTCACTCATCGGATCACCTCAGAAGCTGAATACGACGTCGGACTCGTCGAGCAACTCGACAACCTTGTCGGCGTCGATCACTTCAACGATGTTGTCCACTTCCTCTTCGGTCTCCCAGTCTTCCCACTCGACCTCGATGAGATCGTCTTGGGTCAGACCGCGAGCCTCCAGGGAAGCCTTGTCCACGAACATGTGGCGCACGCCGTAGTCACCCAGGGTGCGGTAGGTCGGCGTGAAGTTCTTCATCTCGATGTCGGCAGGCTTGGAGCCTTTTACCAGTTGGTAAACACCGTCATCGACGAACATCAGGCTGACTTGCTGATCGAAGGCCGCGCCGATCAGCACCACTTCCAGGGATTCCCAGGCATAGATGGTGCCGTACGGTGCACGACGATTCAGGTACATGAACTTCTTGACTTCAGACATTTCAGATACCTCCCGATCAGTCGCCGAACACAACAGTGCGGTCGCACTGGATGGCCGCCTCGATCAACTGACCCAGACCGGAAATCCGGAACTTGTCAGCGATGTTGGTGCCATCCTTGCCGTTACGCTCGGCCTCGCCCTCGTCGACGATACCGCGACGCTGGGCTGCGGCCACACAGATGACCAGATCGAGGTCGTACTTCTCAGCCAGCTCCACCCAACGGTTGACCACGTGACGATCGTCCTGCGGCGGCGTCGTCATGCGGGTGCCGTTGTTCACGCCGTCATGGTAGAAGAACACGCGAAACACCTCGTGACCTTTTTCCAGTGCAGCCTTGGTGAACATGTAAGCCGAGTCTGAGGCCTGATGCTGATAAGGCCCCTCGTTTACTTGAACTGCCAGTTTCATGAGTCGTATGACCTCGTCTGGTTGCTAGCCAAGGGCGATCAGAAGCGCACGTAGCTAGAAGAGTTGAGGCTCTTACGAGCACCACGCCAGTTGTCGATGTGGTACTTGGTGAAGGGCAGCTCGACCTCTTCGAAGAAACGCGGCCAACCGATGCGCTCGATCCACTCGTTGATACGCTCCCAATCACGTGCGCCTTCTTTGTAGGCCTTCAGGATACGCTTGACGATGGCGGTGGCTTCCGGCCAACGGGGCGGGTTGTTGGGGATGCCAGCGGCGACCAGCTTTTGGAAGGTCGGCTTGCCACGGGCGTTGGAGTGGTTACCACCAACCCAGATGGCCAGTTTGGTGTGCTCGGCGTCGTTGATCTGCATCGGCGGGCACGGCGGGAAGCAGGCACCGCAGCAGATGCACTTCTTCTCGTCGACTTCCAGGGACGGCTTGCCGTTGACCATGGCGGGGCGAATAGCAGCAACCGGGCAGCGAGCCACAACGGACGGACGCTCACAGACGTTGGCGACTAGGTCGTGGTTGATCTTGGGCGGCTTGGTGTGCTGAACGTTGATGGCGATATCGCCCTGGCCGCCGCAGTTGATCTGGCAGCAAGAGGTGGTGATATGCACACGGTTCGGCATGTTTGCCTGTTTAAACTCGTCGATCAGCTCGTCCATCATGGACTTCACCACGCCGGAGGCGTCGGTGCCGGGGATGTCGCAGTGCAACCAGCCCTGGGTGTGAGAGATCATGGTGACGGAGTTCTGGGTACCACCAACGATGAAGCCGGCAGCTTCAACCGCGTCGATCAGCGGCTGAACACGGGACTCTTCGGTGACCATGTACTCCAGGTTGGAGCGGATGGTGAAGTGGACGTAACCGTCGGCGAACTTCTCACCGATGTCGCACAGGGTGCGCAGGGTGAAGACGTCCAGGATACGCTGGGTACCAACACGGACGGTCCAGATCTCATCGCCGCTGTTGGCAACGTGCTTGAGCACGCCCGGACGCGGGTGCTCATGGTACTTCCACATACCAAAATTCTTACGCATCACAGGATGCATGTACTGGAACGGATCAGGACATCCGGTTTCAATCGGCTCACGCATATCGGCCATTGTATATCTCCAGAATGCGGATAAATTCGCGTAGCTGTTCCCTAGCGGGCGGGATGTCGTACTGTGACACCCCGCCCGGTCGAACGGGAAAACTGTTGAAAGGTTGTCGGGCGCTTAGGAGGCTTCAGCCTGACGCTCGAACCACTTGACGGCTTCGTCGTCCCAACCGTCCATGCGGACGTAGGAGCACTCACGCGGGTGGCTGACCATGTTGGGGTCAACGTCGACGTCGATGCCTTCCAGGAAGTTCACCAGGCCGATACGCTCGATCATCTCACCGCAGCGCTCGTGCTCCAGGGCGTTCTCGGCCCAGAAGTCGATGATTTCTTCCGCCAGTTCGACCAGGGACTCGTAGTCTTCCTCGGTGTCCAGCTTCTTGAAGGGAACGACCACGGTGCCCATCAGGTCACCGATCTTCAGGGTACGCTTACCACCGATCAGGATGGTCACGCCCTTGTCGTCGCCCGGGTGCAGCGCCTTCGGCATGACGTTCAGGCAGTGCATGCAGCGCACGCAGTCCTGGTTGTTCACGGCCAGGGTGTCGTCGTCGTTCAGGGACAGTGCATTGGTCGGGCAACGGGTGATCACGTTGTCGATGATGTACTGGCGACCCTTCTTGGCGATGAAGGCCTTGACCTCTTCCTGGTCGACCTTCATGTCGTCGCGCCAGGTACCCAGCACGGCGAAGTCAGCACGCTCGATAGCGTTCTGGCAGTCGTTCGGGCAACCGGAGACCTTGAACTTGAACTTGTAGGGCAGAGCCGGACGGTGCACGTCGTCAGTGAAGTTGTTCACCAGCAGACGGTGGATCTTCTGCTCGTTGGCGCAGGACATCTCGCAGCGGGCAGCACCGACGCAGGACATGGCGGTACGCACGCAGGGGCCAGCGCCGCCGAGGTCCCAACCGTACTCGTTGATCTCGTCGAAGAAGTGCTGGGTACGCTTGGTGTCGGTACCGATGAACATGATGTTGCCGGTCTGACCGTGGAAGGTCACCAGGCCGGAACCCCACTTCTCCCAGGAATCAGCCAGCTGACGCAGCATGGCGGTGGAGTAGTGGTTACCCGCGGGCGGCTGAACGCGCAGGGTGTGGAATTCTTTGGACTCGGGGAAGGCGTGGCCAACCTCGGAGAAACGGGGGATGATGCCGCCGCCGTAACCGAAGACGGAAACGGTACCGCCCTTCCAGTAACCCTTACGGGTCTCGTAGGAGTGCTCAAGCTGGCCCAGCAGGGAGGCGGTCACCTCGTTGATGCGCTGGTCCGGATGCTCGTCACGCAGACGCTTAATGCCGGAAATGAAGCTCGGCCACGGACCGGTTTCCAGCTGGTCAAGCATCGGAGTTGGGTACTTATCGATTGCCATGTCGCTTGTTCTCCTGACTGAATCGAGTTTTGCGTGGTGCCCCGCCGACGGCGACTACCGCCAACGGTTCTATCTATATAGAGAAGCGGCCTCACGCAGCTATTTGGGCGGGCCAACGACTGGGCGATCTCTTCATTGAGGACCTGACCCAGACTCCCTATCAACGGCGGCTAATATTAGTCGAGCTGCAACCGTCCCGGTACTGCACCAAAGGGGGATAGGGGTAGCCCCCATCTATCCCATTTGGGATAGACCCCGGGTGGCACCGCACCCAGGGCCACTAAAACCTTGAGTCACAGGGCTTTTTCAACGGCTTCCGAATAAATTAGAATTTCGGGCTATTCGGAACAAATCCCCGGAACCGGCGCGGATACTAGTCCAACCGACCCAGACCGTCAAATGACTGAAACATTAGACACCGGCACTATAGCGGCCGCATCCCCGTTCGATTTAGCAGCCCCCGCGGCCTACGCCGCGTGGCGTGACGCGAAACTGTCCATGGCACCGCGCGGTCTTGATGACCTGCGGGTGGGCATACGCGACCCCGCACGCTTGTCCGAGGCGGAAAAGACCGCGCTCGATCACCATCTGGGACGTGCGAACATGGCGCTGTTCCGATTCGCGCAGCCGCCGGAGGATGTGGAACACGCGCTGCTCGAGCTCGGCGCACAATTCGGGCTGGACCGCTTGGATCGCAACCTGTGTGCACACGATACCGGCATTACCGCCATCACCGTGCGGGAAACCGGAACCGACAAGGCCTACATCCCGTACACCACGCGCCCACTGAGCTGGCATACGGACGGCTATTACAACGCCCCCGAACGAACCATCCGCGCTTGGCTGCTCTACTGCGATGCCGATGCCGCCGACGGCGGTGAAAACGAGGTCATGGACCATGAGCTCGCCTACATCCATCTGCGCGATCACAACCCCGAGTTCGTCCGGGCGCTGATGGCCGCCGACGCCTTCACCATCCCGGCAAACGACGAAGGCGGCGAACAGATCCGTCCCGACCAGACCGGCCCGGTGTTTTCCGTCGATCCCTCGACCGGCGCCCTCCACATGCGCTACTCCGCGCGCAGCCGTAACGTCATCTGGAAGGACGACGCCCTGACCCGGGACGCGGCAGGCGTGCTGCGCGACTTGTTTTCATCGCCGGACGCCCCCATATTCCGTCACCGCCTTGCGCCGGGGGAAGGCGTTCTGAGCAATAACGTACTGCACCGCCGCGAAGGCTTTCGCGACGACCCCACCACCGGGCACAAACGCCTGGTGTACCGCGCCCGCTACTACGACAGGGTCCGCCCCGTCGTCTGATTGCCAAAGGATCCACAACCATGCTTTACCTCAGCCAGATCATGATCGCCAACCAGGATCTCGACGATTTCGAGGAGCTGTGCGAGCTGATGAAGGAATACGCCAAGCGCGGCGAACGCTTCCTGCGCTTCGACGTCAAGCCACCCTACCCCAACACCCCGGAAAACTGGGAAGACCGTCTGGAAGCCGCATTCAGCGCCCGGATCTGAGGACAGCACAATGGTAGATTTCTTCGACCCCAACAAGCTCGACGATACCGCCGCCGACTCGGTGCAGAAGCAGTTGGGCGAAAAAGCCCACCTGGAAGGCCTGGTGGTCGAGCTGAATGAGCAGATCGCCAACCTTCCCGAAGGCACCACCGACCTGCAGCGCGCCGAGTTGCACCTGGAATTGGGCCGCGCGCTGCAGATCCTCGAGCGCGGCAAGGAAGCCTGGCCGCATGCCCATAGCGCGTTGATGGAGTTCCTCAACAATGAGGCCTGGGAACAGGCTGCCGACGCCTGTGACGTGCTCTACCAGACCGGTGAGGATCAGGCGCTGCAGGCCCTCGGCCAAGGCATCTGGCTGGGCGTGACCTTCCCCATTGATCCCGAGATCACCGTACACCTGCTCAGCCACGTGATCGACGACACCCCGGACGACTCGGACGGCGCCGCCGTAGCCGCGGCTACCGCCTGCTTCCTGGCCGACCTCCGCGCTACGGAAGGACCCGAGCGCGAGCGCCTGATGTTCTTTGCCCAGCAACTGCTCGGCAAGGTCGCGCGCCGCCACTCCCAGGTGGAGACCCAGGAACAGTTCGACTTCTGGATCGAGCGCCTGGAACTGAACGACCCGGACAAATTCCTGGTACGTCTGCGCAACGTGGTGGACGTACTGGTCCAGACCGACTGGTGGTTCGACCGCGAGGCCGTACAGGCCAGCATCCCCGCCAACTGAGCTGCCGCCGCAGCAGGAGCGCACCATGTTCTGGCAGGAAGACGACAACAAGCAGGAGTACAAGGTCCCGGACGACGTCCAGGACGTGCTCTTCGACCTGAAGTGCCGGGCGCTGCCGGTGCACCATATGTATGCACTCTCCCAGGCCCTGGTGGCACAACTGCCCTGGCTACAGGACGAACCGGCGGCCGCCATCCACGAGATCCACCTCGCGGGCTCGCAAAACGGCTGGGAGCGCCCGGATCCCGAGCAAGGCCAGAAACTGATCCCGTCCCGCCGCACCAAGATGACCCTGCGCCTGCCCAAGCATCGCATCGAGCAGGCCCAGGCAGAGCTGGACGGCGTCACTCTGGACATCGACGGCCACCCGCTATGCATCGGCAAGGCCAAGACCAAGTTGCTGGCCAAACAGAGCACCCTGTTCGCGCGCAACCTGGTGCTGGAAGCCGGCGAGGCCGAGGACGAGATGAAATTCCTCAAGCGCATGGTGGATGCGCTTGACCAACGCAACATCCGCGTAAAAAAGGCGATGCCCGGCAAGACCGTGGATATTCAGACGCCGGACGGCCCCCTGGCCACCCGCAGTCTGATGGTCGCCGACCTGACCACCGATGACGCCATTGCGCTGCAACAGCAGCCTTTGGGCGAGCACCGACTGCTCGGTTGCGGCATCTTCCTGCCCCACAAAGGCATAGATGCGGTCAAAAAAGCCGGGGATGACTAATTTGTGAACCCTATATTAGAATCCGGTGAATTTTTTGAACCCCTATCGCTAACGTGACAGAAATAGGAGCGCACGACATGGCACTCGAAGTAAACGGTCAGACCATCGAGACCGACAGCAACGGCAACCTGGTGAACCCCAACGACTGGAACGAAGACGTGGCCCGCGCCCTGGCTGCGGCCGACGATGCATTCACCGGCGAGCTGACCCAAGAGCATTGGGACGTGATCAAGTACCTGCGCGACAAGTACTTCGACGAGAACGAACAGCCCATGGAGCGCGTCATCAACAAGGAGATGGGCAAGATCTGGGGCAAGAAACTGTCCAGCAAGGATCTGTACAAGCTGTTCCCGCTGGCACCGTCCAAGCAGGGCAACCGCATCGCCGGCCTGCCTTACGTGGCACGCAAGGGCGGTTATTGATCACCAATCCGGTGCAACATGCCCTAAGGAAGCGCTGAATAAGTCCATCCTGGACTTCTCAGCGCGCGCTGTGCTGCAAACGCGGTTTGCAGCTTGCTTCAACCTCTGAATTTTTCAGCGGTTCCAAAACGGCCACGCTTGCGTGGCCGTTTTTATTTCGGCACACCACACATCGCCCGCTGGACCGCACCATAGCCGCACAGGCCCTTGCGGGCGCGCACCAAGGTTGCGCAAACACGACCTGACCCGAGGTACCTCGGGAAACCCCACCTCCACTGTCAAGCGTCGGAAAAACGCGGTTCGTCAAAATTACGCCACAATTGGCCCGAAGCTTGCTGCGCTTCCACGCACTGCCCCAACAAGCATGCGTGAGGACCCCCGCGGTGCAACATCCCAATCACACCGGTCCACGGACCAGCCTGGCGCTCAGACATCTGCTGGTCCTGGCCACCGGCCTGAACCTGACTATCGCCGGTATTGCCTTGATCTGGGCCGACAGCGCCATCGGCGGGGCCCTCGCTGTGCTGTCCGCCGCCTTGTGCGCCCTGGCCGCCCGTCAGCATCGGCGCCAACACGAGCAGGTGCTCGCGGCCCTCTGCGCCTGGGAGGAAGGCGACGCCAGCAGCCGCCTGAGTGCCAAAGGGCTGGCCGAACACACCGCCCTGGCCCTGGCGCTGAACCGCTATGTACGTCACGTGGCCCAGCAGCGCGAACGGACCCGACACTCCAGCGACGAGCTCGACCACGCCGCGGGCGAGCTGCGCAAGCGGGCCGGCGAACTGGCCGAGGTGGCGGCTGCTCAACACGTTTCCGCCACAGCCACCGCTTCGGCGGTCGAAGAGCTGAGCGCCAGCGTCAGCGATATCGCCGACCAGAGCGCCACCTTGCGCGAAAAAGCCACCACCACCCAGGACGCCGCCCACACAGGCAATGCCCACGTCGACACCGTGCACCACGGCCTTGTGCAACTCGTGCAAAGCGCCGAGCAGATCGCCCAGACGTTGGAAATGCTGTCCGGGAAGTCCCAATCCATCGGCAAGATCACCGAGGTGATCAGCCGTGTATCCGAGCAGACGAACCTGCTTGCGCTGAATGCCTCCATCGAGGCGGCGCGTGCCGGCGCCCACGGTCGCGGTTTTGCCGTGGTGGCCGACGAGGTACGCGGACTGTCCCACGGGGTAGCCGAATCGGCAGCCGACATCGCCACCACCCTGGAAGACATCCGTCAGGCGATCGCCAAGAGCAACACGCAGACCCACGACCTGCACGAACAAGCCAATCATTGCGTCGCGGAAGCCAAACGGGCGACCGAGGCGCTTGACGCCATCGATCGTCACAGCGCCGATACCCTGGCGGGGGCGGAACAGATCAGCACCGCAACCGAACAACAGAGCGTCGCCAGCCAGGACATTGCCCGACACGTTGCCGAAATCGCTGATCATGCCGAAACCCAAAGCGACATGGCCAAGGACACCGCCCAGGTGGCCCAGCACCTCGCGAGCCTGGCGTATTCGGTGAAGGATCAGCCCGTCGATCGCATCCAAACCGCAGGATAACCACCGATGATCAGCCCTTGGTTTTCGATTGCCATACCGTTTGCCGCAGTGACCCTGGTTGCCGCTGTCGGCGCCGTCAGATCGAGTCGGGAACGCCGTAAGCTGCGCGCGTTGCATCATGACGGTGTCACCGCCATCCGGGCATTGCGACAGCTTCTTGAAGACATACAAACCCACCGCGGCCTGGTCAGCATGCAGCGCAACGGGGCGGACGGCATGGAGCGCCGCATCCACGAGCGCCAAGCGGGCATCGAACGCACCCTACGCGAGGTCGACAGCCACACACCGGCGGCCATTCTTCCGACCGGTCGCTGGCAACGGACGAAACAGTACTGGGCGCGGATTGCGCAGGACCTGCCGGATTTGTCCGCCGCCGAAAGCTTTGATCGTCACGGCGCCTTGATTCGCCAGCTGCTGTTCCTTATCCAGGATGTCGCGGACCAAGCCCGCCTCACCGAACTGCCGTCCGATGCAACATCGACAAACCAGGACAGCATCCTCACCCTGGCCACGACACTGCCGGAAATGGCCGAGGGCATCGGACAGGCGCGCGCCATCGGCGCCGGCGTCGCGGCGGCGGCGCACTGCTCGAGCGTCGCCCGTATCAGACTGCGTTTTTTACGCCATCAGGTCGCGGATGCCATCGACCAGCTGAGTACCGGGGACGCCCAGTCCCAACAGCACGTCGCGGACGCGGTGCGCAAACTGGTCGCCGAGATCGATGCCAAGCTGTTGGCACCGACCCGGCCGGAGATCTCCGCCGAGCACTACTTCCAGATCGCTAGCGACGCGCTAAAGGCCATCTACGTTGAATTCGATAGCCGCGGCGCGGCATTGATGCAGCGACTGACGGCGCGCGCACCAAAGGAACGATCCGTCCCCACTCAGACCTCGGCCCAACAACGCAGCAGGTTCGCGTAACTTCGATCGATCCGCTGGGTATGGGACTCGCCTGGCGCGGTACGCAGCAGGTGCTCACGGGCCAGATCCAGATCGTGCAATAGCTCGCGCTGCGCCGGGTCGCGCACCAGGCTCTGAATCCAGGTCACTGCCACGAGGCGTTCACCGCGTGTCACCTCGGCGACGTGATGCAGACTGGACGACGGATAGATCACCGCATCGCCCGCATTGAGCTTGACCTGCTTGTCGCCGAAACTGGTCCGGATCACCAGCTCGCCGCCGTCGTAGCTGTCCGGTGCGCTCAGGAACACCGTCATCGACACGTCGGAGCGGAAGCGCGGACCACTGCCTCCCATCACCGGGTCGTCCACATGGTCGCCGTAGCGCATGCCCGCCTGGTATCGGGCAAAGATGAAGTCCGCCACCTTGTTCGGCAACGCCGCGCTCTTGAAGGTGCTGTCGTGTCCCAAGGCGGTCATCAGGATCCGATACAACAACTGCAGCTTGTCCGGATCCACCGCCAGTTCTTCGTTCCGCTTGACCTGGGCGGCGGCCATGCCGGCGGTGAGCTTGCCATCGACAAAGCGTGCACCCTCCAGCACCGAGAGGATCTTCTGCACGAAGGCGTCATTCAACAGTTGCGGGATTTCGATCAGCATGGAATTAAGATGATGCAAGCAGGGGTTATTGCAACTCGGCGGGCATGCCGGCTTTGCTAAGATAGCGCCCTCTTTGGAACCGCCAAGGCGCAACGTTCATACCCGAGCCATGATACTGAAGCTGATTGTCGACGACCAATTGTACGAACTGAACGTACCGCCAGGACTGCTTGAGCAGGCCGAGGACTTTTTCGCCAAGATGGACCGGGACATGGACGCCGGCTGGCAGATGGGGCGCGAATGGGTGGAATCGCCCGACCTGCACCAGCGGATACAGATTGCCGCCAACAAACTGTTCACCACCCTGGAAAACGACAACCATGATCTGGGCCGACTGATGGCCGGCTACATCGTGTCGCGTATGCCGGACGTAGCGGCCATCGAGATCAGTGCCACCACCGAGATCGGCGACATTGCGATCCGTCGCAACGAACCCGACGCCAGGCCCGAGACCGTGGCGCCGGCGCCCGCCGCGCCCGCCGGCCCGGCGCCCCGCGGCCTGACCAAGATGGCGGCCATGGCGCAGGCCGGCAAGGACGTCACCCAGGTGTTCCGCTCCGGCAAGCAATGGAAGTTTTCGCTCTACAACCACAGCACCGGCCAGTGGGAGGAATCCCCCGCCATCTCCGACAAGGCGCAAGCGGAGGCCATGCGTGACTTCGCCTTCAAGAAACGCTTCGAGGAACTGTGTGGCTGACCTGCTAAGGCGCGGGAAGGTGTCGCCAAAATCGGTCACGGCAAGTGGCCGATTTTGAAGCAAGCGGCAAACCGCGTTTGCAGCGCAGCGTGTACCTAGAAGTCCAGGATGGACTTTATTCAGCGCTTCTCTAAAGTTCCGACGCCCCGACAACGAGCAACACCCTTATGGCGCAACTGGAATCCGTGACCGCCCCGCTGGTGATCCGCTTTGGCGACGGCAGCGAGAAAGTCGTTGCCGCGGCCTTCGAGCACCCACTCGGGGTGCTCTACCTGGACCTGTTCTGGCATCAACGCCAGCCACAGGAGGCCGCCCATTTGCTGCGCGGTGAACTGACCGGGGACGGACCCTGGCGCGTCGGCGACGCCCGTATCCGCCTACTCGGTTGCCACAACACGGATCCCCATCTGATGGACCAGTTCGGACCCTGGCGGCAATACCTCGAGCAGCACGGCGAGGACTACCCGCCGCCGGCCCAGATTCGTGACATCGCCGCCCGGCTCGGCGCCAAGCTCGTCGCGCCCGTCACCGGGGAGTAACCACCGCCAAAGCACCAGGCCGTCTGGCGCGACGAACAATGGCAGCACCGCCGTCATCAATACTTAACGAAACTGTCTTTGAATGGTTCGATCGTCAGCAAGACCATCGGCCATGCGCATCCTCAAACTATCGGACGTCTACTTCCCCCGGGTCAACGGCGTCTCGACGGCCATTCGCACCTTCGCCCGGGAGTTCGTTTCCGCCGGGCACCAGGTCCAACTGGTCGCCCCGAGCTATCCGCAAGCGGCGCCGACCGAGCCCTTTCCCATCACCCGGCTGTCTGCCCGCACGCTGCCGTTGGACCCCGAGGACAAGCTGATCACCGGCCGCGCCGCCCGCGGTCTGGCCGCGCAATTGCGTGCCTCCGACTACGATCTGATCCACATCCATACCCCTTTTCGCGCCCATTACCTCGGCGTGCAACTGGCTCGACGCTGGAACCTGCCGGTGGTGGAGACCTATCACACCTATTTCGAACAGTATCTGGGCAAATACCTGCCGTGGCTGCCGGGGGGGTTGCTACGGTTGGCGGCACGACGTTTTTCCGTGTCCCAGGCCGACGCCGTGGATGCCCTGGTCGTCCCCAGTCAACCCATGCTGGACGTGTTACGCGGCTATGGTGTGCGCGCTCGCGCCGAGGTAATCCCCACCGGGCTTCCGGACGACGAGCTACCCGATGGCGACGGCGCACGGTTTCGGGAGCGGCACGGCATCGGCCGGGACCGGGCAGTGCTGTTGTACGTCGGTCGCGTCGCCCATGAAAAGAACATCGACTTCCTGATCGGGGTCACCGAGCGGCTGCGCCATTCCCATCCCGACATCCTGTTGGTGATCGCCGGCGAAGGTCCGGCGACACACGCATTGCAGCGCAAGGTGTCCAGCGGCGGCCTGCACGCCCATGTGCGTTTCATCGGTTACCTGGATCGCGGTCAGGAACTGGCCGATTGCTACGCCTGCGGAGACATGTTCGTGTTCGCCTCGGACACCGAGACACAGGGGCTGGTCCTGCTTGAGGCGATGAAGCTCGGCACCCCGGTGGTTACGACGGCGGTGATGGGCACGGCGGCGCTCATGGCGGATCGCCGAGGCGGCCTGGTGGCCGAACGCGACGAAGACCATTTTGCGGACCAGTGTCGGGTCTTGCTCGACAACCCGACCGAGCGACAGCGCCTGGCAAGAGAGGCCCGCCGCAAGGCCATCGACTGGGGCGCCCCCGCCATGGCCGCCCGCCTGCTGACCTTGTACGAGGAAATCACGCGGGACCATCGGAATACGATCCAAGTTCCCAGGACGAAGAGCGAACCGTGACTCTCTGCGCTGGGCGACTGCGCCGCCCCTCACAGAACCGGCAGACGACCGGGATCGCCGCTTCATACATCCCTAAGCTGATCGCATACAGCAATAATCACACACAAATCGGGTGCGGCGAGCACGCTGGGGGAAACACATGAAGCACGTCTACCACTATGGCAAACGGGTGACCCGCTCATTGGCCGTGGCAACCCTGGTAGCCGGCCTGACCACCGGCTGCGAACCAATCACCATGACCATGATGAGCATCGGCGCCAGCGCCGGCGTCTCGCATACCCTGGGCGGCATGATCTACCGCACCTTCACCGCCTCGCAGCGCACCGTCAAACGCGCCAGCATGCGGGCACTGCGCGACATGGGCATCGAGATCGTCGGCACCGAAATCAACAAGGACGGTGAAACAGTGATCCTGGCCAAGGCACGGGACCGGGACATCGAGATACTGCTCGAACCGCTGACACCGCGCACCACCCGGATGCGGGCCATCGCCAGTAACGGCCTGCTCAAGGACAGCGCAACGGCCACCGAGATCGTTCTGCAGACCGAACGTGTCATGGCCGGTGCCTGACCACCCCTCACGGAGGCACGGCTGAGGAACACCCCTGGCAAAGCCACCATGCAGCCGCCATGACCCTGGGCGTAACCTTGGCGTTCGCCAGCCCGCTGGCGAACGCCGGCTTGACCGGAGCCCAGCTAGGAAACGGCCGCGGTCTGGCCAAAGGGCGGACCAAATAGACAACCCCACAAAGGTAGTGCTGTGCACTGGGTCACCCACGGGTGACCCTTTTTTATGCCTGCGATACCGCGACCCCGGACAGGGAGTCCACGGATTGCTGCGCGGCGATCACGTCGCGCCAGCATAAGAGTTCGACCTTGCCGTCGTGGCGCTCCACCAGGGCGGTGTGGCTTTCCACCCAATCGCCGCAATTGAGATACTGCACGCCATCGACGTCGCGTATCTCGGCACGGTGGATATGGCCGCACACCACGCCATCCAGATCCCGCTCGCGGGCCTCGCGCGCGACCGCTTCTTCGAAATCGCAAATATAATTCACCGCGTTCTTGACCTTGTGCTTCAGATAGCCGGCCAAGGACCAGTAACCCAATCCCAGGCGGTTACGCACCCGGTTGATCCACCGGTTGCAGTACAGCAGCAGGTCGTATGCGTGGCTGCCCAGCTTCGCAAGCCAGGGACTGCATTGCACGACACTGTCGAAGGCGTCGCCGTGCAGTACCAGAAAACGTCGCCCGTCCTTCAGCTCATGCACCACTTCATCGTGGATCGCGATATTGCCGAACTCCATGCCCTCGTAGGCGCGGAACAACTCGTCGTGGTTGCCCGGGACGAATACTACCCGGGTGTCGTGCTTGGCCTTGCCGAGCAACGACCGCACCACATTGTTATGCGCCTGCGGCCAGTACAGGCTGCGTTTCATGCTCCATATATCGACGATGTCGCCCACCAGATAGAGCGTCTCGCATTCAACGCTATGCAGAAAATCCAGTAACAGCTCAGCGCTGCAGCCGCGAAAGCCCAGGTGTACGTCGGATATCCAGATGGTGCGAAACCGCAACGGTTTCATGCGTTCGACCGTGCCCATGGTGATGTCTCCCCGCAGAGGTACGGGGCAAGCATGGCCGGCGTAGGTGTCAGTTCGGTTGCCGGGCGATGAAGCTTGCGTGTCAGTCGGCGGATAGCACGGACAGCGCCGCTTCGACCTTGGCTTCGGTCACCGGAAAAGCGATGGCGGCATGAATCGGCGCCCGTTCCTGAAGCTTACCCAGTTTGTCCGCGTGCTCGGGAAAGTGGAAGACAATCAATTTGACGTGCGGATGTTTTTGCAGAATCGCAAACAAGGTTTCCAGATTCGAACTGCGATCGCGAAAATCCGACTGCACATTGAACTCGGCGACGATCACGTCGGGTATGGTTTTCTTGAGATAGGTACGCGCCTTGCGCTGGGAATTGGCGATATCCACCGCGTAGCCGAAGCGCTGATACAGTGACATCAGATTGGGATAGCCACCCAGCTCAACAATTGCCAACAAGCGCCTGCTCAACGGAACACCACCAAGGTGGTGGCCATGTACTTGACGCCTTCACGCAACTCGGCGGCACGGTGCTCATGGGTCCAGAAGGGGGGAAACAACAGCATCTTGCCCTGTTCCGGTTTGACCGCCACATCCTGATAGAGAAACTCTGTCTCACCGCCAGGCCCGGGCACGTCGTTCAGATACCAGATGGCCACCAGCTGGCGATCCGCGAACTGGTGACTGCCACCATCGATGTGCCAATGGTAGAACTCGCCCGGCTGGTAACGCTGGACCTGATAACCCAGATCCTTGAAAGGGCCGCTGAAAAAGGGATAGCTGTCGCGAAACTCCGCCAAGGCGGCACCCATGCAGCGGAAGAACAACTGATCGATATCCTGCCAATCGGGCTTGTCGCTCACCACCAGGTCCATGGTGCGCTTGATGCCGCTGTCCTCGTTGCCCTGTTGCCCGATGACGCCCTTGCGCTGCTGCTCGGGGTTGGCTTCGAAACGGCGAATGATCTCTTCACACCAATCCGCGGGAATGGTGTTGGGGCGTTCAAAGATGAAACTGCCCGGCTTGACCTCGCGAAAGGTTTTCAGCGGCGTTACCGCACGTTCGATGGGAAAAGGATTGGGCATGGGTAGTCGAGGCCTTGGTGTAACCGGCCGTCATTATCGCCGAAGCACCCCCGGCACCCCAAGCATCAAGGCTACAGGCTGTTGGCCCGGACCCGTTCCGCGATGCGGCCGGCGGCGGTCGGGCCATGCGCCCGGTGCAAGGCCACCAGATCCGCGGCCAGGGCGGCAAAATGCCGGGCACCACGACCGGCGATCTCTCGCAAAGGCTCCGGCTCGTTGTCCACCAGCCATTGCCGGTAGGCCGCGTCGAAGGCCGGAAACAATTGCCGGCGCATCGCGCTGAGGTTGCCGGCAAAGAAGTGGATCGACGCCGCCCGGTTGGTCGCCGCCAGCATCGGCAGAGTGCGGGTGCAATCGGCCAGGTGATCCCGCACGGCACGGGCCATCAACTCTGCCGGGGTGTGGGCGAGATCCAGCAGCATGTCGTTCCAGCGCCACCCCAGCCGCTGCCCGGCGAGATACTCGCCGATCTCGTGCTCGCGCGCCGCAGCCAGCTCGTTGTCGGTCATGCGATCGAGCGCGGTCTCCACGTCGTCGTCGAAGGGATAGCACGCCAGGGCCCTGGCCAGCGCATTGCGCGGGCGGCTCCAGCGCCAGGATTCCAGCTTTTCCCACAGATAGCGTCGCAAGGACTCCCGCCGCAGGAAAATGGTCTTCCCGACGTTCATCGCCGGCGGCGCGTTCAGGCAACGTACCAGCTCGCGACCGGACAGCCACAGCTCGAACCCGTCCACCGGTTTCTCCCGGGCTTCCAGTTCCGCCAGGAAAAAGTGTGGCCGCGCACCGTGCACCAGTCCGGCGCTGTACACCAGCCGGAAAGGCTCGAGCGCGGCATTGATGGCCTGGCTGTCAAAGGCGTCGAAATGCCGTTCTCCCACCCGTACCGATGCGAAATCCTGCTCCGCCACATCACCCCACAGCGCCTCCCTCGCCACCAGCCAGTCCCCCACCTCGTCCTTGCTCAGATGCGCGTCAAACGGCAGTCCCCGCTCCCAGCGGTAGAACTCGCGCATTTTCATCAGGTAGGTACACATGCCGTAGTCGGCGCCGTGACGGGCGTCGGCGATATGGCAGTTATGACGTACGCTGTCGATCAGGGACTCGGGCGGAATGCTCGTCACCATTGCCAGACCTGTTGCAGGGTGATCGGGTGATCGCCACGACGTAGAATGGCGACACTTTAGTGGCACGCTAGCACGACCCCCAAGGTCGCCCAAGCGGCGCGGCCCCACAGACTATGAGGTAGATACCGTGGCCCTTCGTATCAAAAGCCGCTGGCACGACGACGAACAGGAGCGCTCGGTCGAGGAAATCGGCGGCGCGCTGGCATTCATCATCTGGCGCATCGCCAAGGACAAGGCGATCAATCTGCATGGTCAGGACTTCGTCTACGAATCGGACGAACAACGCATGGCGGTGATCGTCGAATACCTGATCTTCCAGTTGCAGATCGTGGACCGGCTCGCCCGGGACCAGCTCGGTATGGACGATGAAAGCCGCCAAGCACTGGTCATCGAGTTGGCCCGGAAGCTGGCCGGTCACGTGCAGGACAACAGCGCCGACCTGTTCGGTCCGGGCGACTACGTGCAACCCTTTGTGGCAAAGCTGAACGAGCGCGGCGCCGAATACAGCGAGTTCAGTTACAAGGACGACGGGCCCTCGTATCCGTTCATGCGCCATCTGGGCTTCGAGATGCAGCGGATCATGGGCGACTCCCAGGCCAACCGCTGGGTGATCGACCAAGTGATGGACAAGGACGGCTACGAGGTGGACAAGGAACTGCGCCGAGCGGTATACAACCTGTTCGACTGAACCTTGCCCGAGTCATTCAGGCAAACAAAAAGGCGACCGTGTTGGTCGCCTTTTTTGATGCGTGCCGGCCAGATCCGCGCCGGTAGCGAGACACAAAAAAGGTGGGGATCGCCCACCTGTTTTGCTCGGCCCTAAAGCCGTACAGGGAGAGGCCGGATCAGCCTTTCGCCCAGTTACCCAGGTTATCCAGGTTCTTTTCTTCGCCGTCGCCGTAGCCAGCTTCATAGGCCTCGGTCACGCGCTGCTCTTCACGCTTCGGGTTCTGCAGGAAGCCTGCCTGCCAGCCCTGGATGTACTCTTCGTCGACACCCATTTCTTCCATCTTGGTGACGGCGTCGTAGTAGAACTGGTTCATAATCCGGTCTCCGAAAGAAAGCCACAAACCTTAGCCCGGCATTTTCGCACGGGCTGTTTATGTGCCACAAGTACCTATTCGGAATCCTGCGGCCAGTCGCAACTTCTGAGCGTACAAATGCCCAGCGGCTGCAAAAACGGGGCATTAGAATAAGCTGTTTTACTGATGCCTGACAAGCGGATTTATGACCTGGGTCCGGTCGCCACGGAAATCCGCGCCGCCACGGGGTTGATCTTTGCCGCCCGGCTCACCATCCTTGCGCGCTTCGAGCCAATATTTATCAGCCCGGAGACGCCATGCGCCCCGCCCAGTTGTTGACCATCCTGGATCGCGAGTTCCTCAGTACCGACGCCGGCCATCATACCCCGGTCATGCTTTGGGGCCCCCCTGGCGTGGGCAAATCCGACATGGTGCGCCTGACCGGTGACAAACATGGCGTACAGGTAATCGACATCCGTCTGTCGCAAATGGAGCCCTCGGATCTGCGCGGCATTCCGTTTCGCGACGGCGACAACGTCGAATGGGCGGTACCGGCGATCCTTCCCGATGCGCAACGTCACGGCAGCAAGGGTATTCTGTTCCTGGACGAGATCACCTCAGCACCGCCGAGCGTGTCCGCCGCCGCCTATCAGCTGATCCTCGATCGCCGCCTTGGCGAATACCAGGTTCCCGACGGCTGGGCGATCTTTGCCGCCGGCAACCGCCAGGGGGACCGCGGTGTTACTTATACGATGCCGGCACCGCTGGCGAATCGTTTTTCGCATTTCGAGGTGGAGACCCATCTGGACGACTGGGTGGCCTGGGCCTACAAAAGCGGCATCGACGAGCGCGTCATCGCCTTTCTACGGTTCCGTCCGGAACTGCTGTTCGACTTCGACCCGGCGCACAACCCGGTGGCCTTCCCCTCGCCCCGTTCCTGGGAGTTCGCCCACCGCGGCCTGCAGAAATTCGGCGACAACCCCGCGCTGCTGCAAGGCACCCTGCAAGCCTGCGTGGGTCCGGCCGCCGGTGTCGAACTGACCGCCTTCGTCAACAGCCTGGACAAGATGCCGGACCTGGACGACATCGTGGCTGGCAAGGACGTCCCCACGCCGGACGAAATCGACCTGCAATACGCCGTGGCTGCCGCGCTGGTGGGTCGCGCCATTCGTGCCAAGGACACCGCGGAAGGCGCCCGGGTGATCGGCAACATCCGCAACTACGCGCGCAGTTTCCCGCAGCGCGAGATGGGCGTGATGCTGGTCTCCGACCTGCATCGTGCGGTAGGCGAGTTCCTGTTCAGCGTGCCCGAATTCAGCGACTGGGCAAACGCCATCGCCGATGTGATGCTCTATCAGTAACGTCAGGACCGCCCATGGCGGCACAAAGGACAGAGAGAAACGTGTTTACGAGTTCATGGCGTATTAACGATGCAATCCGCCCCCTCTGTGATCTCTGCGCCGCTGTGGTGACTACCTCATGTCGATAGACCTTCAAGCCATCGAGACCAAGCTCACCGCGGCCAGGACCAAGCTGATCCTGGACAAGCCGTTTTTGGGGGCGCTGGTATTGCGACTGCCGATGGTTGCCGCCAACCCCGACTGGTGCCCCACCACGGCCACCGACGCGCGTAAGTTCTATTACAACGCCGAGTTCATCGACAGCCTGTCGATGAACCAGACCCAGTTCATGTTGGCCCACGAGGCGTTACACTGTGCGCTGTCGCATTTCGCCCGGCGCCAACACCGGGTCAAACACCGCTGGGACCTGGCCTGCGATTATGCCATCAACCCCCTGCTCATCGAAGACGGCCTGTCACCGCCGCCCAACTATCAGGTGATGCCCGAGTACAAGGGCATGACAGCAGAAGAGATCTACCCCCTGCTGCAAGACAACGAGGACAATGAGACCCTCGACCAACACGTCTACGACAAGGAATCCGAAGGTGGCGGCGGGGCCGGCAACAACCCGCCCCCGGAACAGCGGCAGGAACAGAAACCGCAGGACAAGAAGCCCGACCCGGAGGACCGGGACCCTGATCAGGAACCGTCCGACGGCAAGGGCAACCAACAGGAACAGGACCTCGAGCAGCCGGGCGGCCAGGGCGAGGGCGAGCAGCCGCAACAACCCCAGGGCAGCCCCACCGAGGCCGACGACGACGGCGAAGCCGACACACCGCCGCCGCTGACGCCCGACGAGCGCGACACCCTGGACGTACAGTGGCAGCAGCGCCTGGCGGGCGCCGCCCAACAGGCCATGCAGGCCGGCAAGCTCGGCGGCACCCTGGCGCGCATGATCGACCACCTGCTGCAGCCGCAACTGCCGTGGCGCATGCTGCTGGCGCGCTACATGACCGCGGTCGCGCGCGACGATTTCAGCTACATGCGCCCAAGCCGACGCGAAGGCGACGCCATCCTGCCGTCGCTGCGCTCTTCGCAGGTCGAGGTGGTGGTCGCCCTGGATACCAGTGGCTCCATCAAAACCAGCGAAATCGACGAATTCATCGCCGAAATCAACGCCATCAAGGGTCAAATGCGCGCCCGTGTTACCTTGATACCCTGTGACTCGACGATTCCTGACGGCGCGCCCTGGATCTACGAGCCTTGGGAGGAGTTCAGCTTCCCCCACAGCGTCAAAGGCGGCGGGGGAACGGACTTTCGCCCGGTCTTCGATTGGATAGCACGATCCGACCGCCGCCCGGAACTGCTGGTCTACTTCACCGACGCCGCGGGCAGTTTTCCGGAACATGAACCGAACTTCGATGTGCTTTGGCTAGTCAAGGGGAAGCAGAAAGTGCCCTGGGGCCAGCGCGTGCAATTGAACTGAGAGACTATGGCCGTCATTCCCTCCCGCAAAACCCTGGGCGGTGCGTTCACCGCACTTACCGTGAGCGCCTTGCTGGTCCTACCCGGGGCGGGAAATGCGGATGCCTTGCCGACCCTGCCGGACTTCGGCGACGTCTCCGGCAACGTGCTCACGCCGGCCGCGGAGCGCCGCTTGGGGCAGGCCTTCATGCGCAGCGTGCGTGCCAGCGAAAAGGTGCTCGACGACCCGCTGCTGGACGACTATCTGACCGACCTGGGCAAGCGCCTGACCCGACACACGGACGCCGGCGTCGACGGCTTCCATTTCTTCTTTCTGCAAGACCCCAGCGTCAACGCGTTCGCCGGCCCCGGGGGCTATATCGGGGTCCACACCGGACTGGTCACCACCTCCGAGTCCGAAAGCGAGCTTGCCGCCGTGCTGGCGCACGAGATCGCACACGTCACCCAACTCCACCTAGCGCGCACTTGGCAGGCGGCCAGCGACATGAGCATTCCGCAAGCCGCCGTATTGATCGCGGCAGCGGCCCTTGGCGCCACCGTGGGCGGCGAAGCGGCGATCGCCGCCGCGCTGGGCGGCCAGGCGGCGATCCTGCAAAGACAGATCGATTTCACCCGTGCCAACGAGCAGGAAGCGGACCGTGTCGGCATCGATCTGCTGACCCAGGCGGGGTTCGACCCGCGTGCCATGGCCAGCTTCTTCACCCGTATGGGACGCGCCAACCGCGATCAGTCGATACAGGTCCCGGAATTCCTCAGAACCCACCCGATCACCACCAGCCGGGTCGCCGAAGCCATGGACCGGGCGGCCAGCATTGGTTATCGCCAGCCCTCTGACGATCTGCGTTACCAACTGGTGCGGGCCCGGCTGAACGTGTTGCAGGCGATCGACCCGGCCACCGAGGTCAGCGATCTACAGCGAGCGCTCGATGACGGGCGCTTTCGCAACCGGGATGCAACGCGCTACGCGCTGGCCCTGGCGTTGGGAGCCGACCAGCGCCCCGTCCAAGGGCTCGCCATTGCCGCGGAATTATTGAAGGCACGACCGGGCATCATCGAGTATGCCGCCGCAGCGGCGGATCTGGCCGCCCGCAGCGGCGACTATGCGCGTGCGCTGAGCATCCTTGATCAGGCTGAGCGTCAGCATCCGAACAACCTGCCGTTGCTGTTGCTGCGCGGGCGTCTGTTGCTCGAAGCCAAGCGTCCCAAAGACGCTTTGACGGTCGCCAAACAGCTCACGGACGGTTGGCCCTCGGATCCCCGCGCCCAGTCCCTGGCGGCACGCATCTACGGCGTGAACGGACAAACCCTGACCGCTTACGAACACTTGGCCCAGGAGAAGTTTCTGCAGGGCAACGCGCAAGGTGCGGTACGCCAGATCGAGATCGCACTACGCCTACCGGATTTGGATTTCTTCAACGCCAGTCGCCTGGAATCCCAGCTGGAACGCTATCGGGCGGAACTCGCCGTGATCCGCGACAGTCAGTAGGACTGCGAAAAGCCAAAATGGCGCAAATATAAGCAAAATCTAATGTTTTTGACCAAAAATAGTCCTTGCCAAGCGTCAGCCAATGATTATCCTATCGCTACCCGCTCAGGGAATGGTTTCGGCTCCAAGCGCTTGTCGCTGGCAGGCGGTATGACAGCCACCCGGAAGCCGTAATAACGAGAACTCACCCCTTCCACCACAAGTAGAAATCGAGTCTGTAGGAGGACATGTGATGCGGAAGACCGCGAAATTTCTGGCAACGGCGGCGTCCTTGGCTGTTTTGGTCGGCAGTGCAAGCCTCGTCCCGCAAACCGCCTCTGCCGCTGCCCATGGCGACATGGTCAAGCAAGGCAAAGAAGTCGCCTTCGATCGCAAAAAGGGCAACTGTCTGGCTTGCCACATGATGGACGACGGCACCAGCCCGGGCGACATCGGCCCGCCCCTCGTTGCCATGAAGGCACGCTTCCCGGACAAGGCCAAACTGCGCGCGCAGATCTGGGATCCCCAGGTGAACAATCCTGAGACCCGCATGCCGCCGTTCGGCAAACACAAGATTATCAGTGAAAAAGAAATCGACGCTATCGTCGAGTATCTCTACACCCTGTGACCGGCAACTCACAGTAGACCCAACTAGGAGTTAAGTTGATGAACACAAGCATGAAACGTCGGGTATTTCTGAAGGGCTCCCTGGCCGCAAGCGCCATGGGTGCCGCTGTGGGCGCCGGCCTGCTGACCCCTCAAGCCGTCTTGGCCGCATGGCCGAAGGCTGCTTTCGAGGCCAAGAAGGTGGAAGACTCTCTGAGCAACCTGATGGGCACGGCAGCGACCGACGCCTCCAGCGATATCACCGTCAAGGCCCCGGACATCGCCGAAAACGGCGCCGTGGTCCCCGTGACCGTCTCCACCAGCATCGCAGGCGTGGAGTCCATCGCCATCCTGGCCGAAAAGAACCCGTCCCCGCTGGCGGCTTCCTTCGACCTGGGTAAAGGCGCAGAAGGCTTTGTTTCCACCCGTATCAAGATGGGTAAGACCGGCGACGTGATCGGCGTCGTCAAGGCCGGCGGCAAGCTGTACGCAGCCCGCAAAGGCGTCAAGGTCACCATCGGTGGTTGCGGCGGCTGATCGCCCCCACTCCCCACGGATACATACAAAGTCATTACGAGGTTTAGAGAAATGGCCAAATCGATCAAACTCCGCGCCAGCGCCAAAGGTGATGAAGTCACCGTCAAGTGCCTGATCACCCACCCGATGGAAACCGGCTCCCGCAAGGACAAGGCCGGCAAGCCCATCCCCGCCCACTACATCACCGAAGTGACCGGCGAGCATGGCAGCAACAAGGTGATGACCGCCTATTGGGGCGGTGGTGTGTCCAAGAACCCGTACTTGTCGTTCAAGTTCAAGGGCGGCAAGCCCGGAGACGAAGTCAAGATATCCTGGGTGGACAACCAGGGCAACAGCGACAGCTCGTCCGCCAAAATCAAATAAGCACGCCTAAGGCAATGGTGGCGCCCGGCCCTTCGCGGGCCGGGCGAAATAACCCACTTGGGGAGGAGAGATACCCATGAAAAAAAGCATCTTCGCAGTCGCTGCCCTTTGCATGGTAAGCGCTACTGCCGCGACCGCCGGCGAGAAGGCCGGCGATAGCACCCCGGCACAAGACCTGGAGAAGTACCGCAGCTTCTTCATGAAGCGCTTCCCGGGCGTGCCCCTGCAGGAATTCGCCAACGGCGTGAACGCCGTCAGCCCGGCCAACCGCGAGAACTGGGAGGCCATCGAGGAATTCCCGCCTTACGAGCCCATGATCGAGGAAGGTAAGGCCTTGTGGGAAAAGCCGTTCGCCAACGGCAAGACCTACAGCGCCTGCTTTGCAGAAGGTCCGGGACAGCGTAAGAACTACCCTTACTGGGATGCCAATCGCAAGATGGTCGTGACCATGGAAATGGCCGTCAATGAGTGCCGCACGGCGAACGGCGAGAAGCCCCTGAAGTACAAGAAAGGCGCCATCACCCGCCTGACCGCTTACATGGCGTACATGTCCCGTGGCCAGAAAACCGATGTGAAGGTACCGATGAACGACTCGGGCGCAGTGGCTGCCTACAACGACGGCAAGAGCTTCTACTTCGCCCGTCGTGGTCAGCTGAACTTCTCCTGCGCTCAGTGCCACTTGGAAAGCGCCGGTCAGCGTGTACGTACCAACGTACTGAGCCCGTCCCTGGGTCACACTACCGGTTGGCCGGTTTACCGCTCCAAGTGGGGCGACCTGGGCACCCTGCACCGTCGTTTCGGCGGCTGCAACAAGCAGGTTCGCGCCAAGCCCTTCAAGGCGCAGGGCAAGGAATACCGTAACCTGGAGTACTTCCTGACCCACATGAGCAACGGCATCGAATACAACGGCCCCTCGGCCCGTCAGTAAGCGATACCCGCTCGACCGAAAAGCCCGGCCTTCTGGCCGGGCTTTTTTTTTTATTCCATATACACCACCTATCAGTGCAACATCTGCACGTTATGAGGTGATGTGCGGGTATGGATACCCAGTAAAGCGAGCAGGAAGTGCAAGACTTGCACTTCTTGAAGATGCGGCCTATACTGTGTGCAAATGTTGAACACAAAGGTCGCCTAATGCCCACCGTTTTGTCACTCCACAACGAGAACCGCTCCCAAGAGGGGCCGGGCTCGTTTGCTGGCCTGACAGAGCGGAACCGCAAAATCGCGGAAAATCTTGTCAGCGACTGGCACGCGAAGATCTCCCTGATGGGCGAGGCGGAGAATTCAACCGCCGATAGCTACCTGACAACGGTGAATCGCCTTCTGGCATTCGCGGGCAAGGCCCCGTGGGAGCTCTGCAAACGTGATGTGACGGCTTTCCTGGCACATCGCCACTCACAGAACGGAAAGCCTCTGGCTGAGCGTACGGTGGCAGGCTACGCATCCGCATGGCGTAGCTTCCAGGCATACATGCTCATGCAAGAGATCGCGAACGAGATCGCGGTTGCTACCAGCGTTCGTCCGCAAGAGTTCATCGACGAGCAGAACTGCATCCCTGTTCGTCGTGCCAAGAGTGACCATGCTCCGAAGGGCTGGGCGATCACTCCGGAATATATCGACAAGATCGAAGACGAATTGCTTCACATGATCAAGGTCGCCAAACAGCGCCGGAGCAAGTCGTACTACGCACTGATTCGAGATCGCGTGATGTTTCACCTCGCAATTCACTTTGCGCTTCGTGTATCAGAGTTGGTGACCTTGACGCTGCAACAGTTCAGCCCTCACACCAGCCCTCACATGCGCGAGAAGTATGGCAAGTACGGTGCACTGACTGTTACCGGCAAGAACAAGGTCACCGGAACGATTCCGATGCGGGAAGAGGCAATCCACCGCCTGCTCGTCCTGTACATCGAGAAGGTGCGCCCAAAGCTTCTGTTGCGCAGAGCGGGCAACAACAAAAATGGGCTGACTAAATACAAGGGCAAGACCTACGCAGTAGCGGACCTGCTCTTCTTTTCCGAGCGGGGCAACGTGCTCAATCCACAAAGTTTTCGGAAGCGGCTGGAAGATCTATCCATGCGGGTCATGACACCGCAGAAAATCACGCCGCACACGCTGCGTCACACTGGCTGCACACTAATGGCACCACTTTACACACCGGATGTTGCCCAGAAGTACATGCGGCACAAGAATCTGGCTACCACGCTGTATTACTACCACCCTGATCCGCTGAATGCCGGAGCACATCACAACCCCGAATACGATGTACCCGGCTGGTATGAGGATGAAGATGACGACGACTATTGAGAGGCCGCTATGAAGATTTCCTTGAAGAACAACGTGCGAACGACCATGGCCAGTCGCGATATCACCATGTGGAAGGACCTGGCAGAGCGACTCCGTGGGAATCAGGACTATTCGATTAGTCGGACCTCGTTGGCTCGCCAAATTGATCAGGAGACCCCGGCTTATTCACTGAAGCTGATCGAGGCACTATGCAATGAACTTCAGTGCCTGCCGAACGATCTGTTCCAGATCGAAATATCCGACGCCACCCCTGAAGATATTCGGAAGTTGACCCGCCGGGATAAACCTTTCGAGTTTGGTCACATCATCGAGGCTGAGGGCGGGCAGACTACCGCGAAGGAGTCGACCAAGACTGCATTGAAGCAGCCACCGCCGGAAGACGATGACGACCTTGATGATGAACTGGTGGGCGGACGCGTTTCGCACCTGAGCATCGATAAGGTCACCAAGAAGGATTCGTAGCCTAGTGGATAGGAAGTGCACTATTTGCCAAGGCATTCTTCATGTGGAGTCACATCGACACTCCTATCGAGTGAAGACGTGCCGACAGCAATTGGCAAAGCCCGGTTCTGGTTGTTGGTTTGCACTGGGTGGATTGCACGAGCTCATTGGCGCATCGCTGCTCAAGCGCAGGCCGATCGCCGAAGGTGCGGCCGAGAGGCGCGAGGATCTTATGCGCGGGCTTCAGGGTGCGGCGACTGTTAGTGAGCCTGTCGCGAAACAGCACCTAGCTGGGCTCACCCCATCAGACCGCTATGCGCTCCTGCAATTCGCTGTGCCCGATCTTCGGGACTGGCTGCTGGCCGTGTACAAGGCGGAGGAATTGAGCGTTGTCCCTGACCTCAAACCTGTTTACTACCCAGATTTACCAGAGGCATTGCTGTCCACACTCAAGCAATGGGAAGCCAAGAATCGGAACAGGCTCAATGCCCGAATGAAACTGGGCCATGACCGCGCGACGAGCACGCTTCGGCGTCTGATGGCCGAACCGATTGCATTGGCGCGTTTTCTCGTAGAACACGGGGTCGCCCGCTGGGACACGATGAAAATGAGTGACCGGGTGGCATTTGCCAAGACACGTCCAAAGCGAGTTCAGCAGAAGCTTCGTCCGTTTATTGATTTCGTCGAAGGGCGCAACCCCTTTAAGACGGAACGACGCGGGCGCCCGCCAAAGAAGGCTACATCGGTGATCAAGGAGGCGCGCCAGATACCAATACTGCCGCCGGATGAGCTGAAAGCACGGATCAAAGATGCCAGTCTCCGTCTTCCCGACGATCAATATCTGCTCTACTGGCTGGTGGCCAAGCTTGGTCTCACTGCTAAAAAGGCATACGGGCTGACGCTGGATCGCGTCACCATCAACCAGAAGGGGAAGTTGGTCATCCGTCCGGCAGATGCTTGGATTGCATTGCCCAAGAGCCTCGCGCCGACAATGGAGTTGCTAGCACGGGCCGCAGATAGTGCCTGGCCCTACGATGAACCCGAGAAAGCGGCGCCAATTCCGGTCATGGCTGCGGCTATTCCGGAGCACCGCCTCGGAACAGATGTATTCCGTGGTGAAACGGCGCTTCTGCGTTCTTCCGCTATTTATGCCGCCTTGCATGAAGGTCAGTTGGGCCGAAAGTCACTGGCCGCGATCACCGGGGTTTCACTAACGACGATTGCCGCTATGGAATACATGGTTCCGGCGGATATTTACAGCCTGGCGAGTCACAAATTGGTCTCCGCTCGGAACGCAGCAATTCTCGGTGACGGTGATGGATAGTCGCCCTTGGTTCGTGTATCTGCTGGCATGCCGATCTGGACGCATTTACACCGGTGTAACCCCTGATTTGGGGTCACGCATGAGCAAGCATCGCAATGGCACAGGTGCCATGTTTACTCGGCTGAACCGCCCCGAAGAGCTACTGGCCGTGAGGCCATTCCCTTCCAAGGTTGAAGCCATGCGGGTTGAATATCAGGTGAAACGTCTCACCTCGGTACACAAACGTTTTCTCGCGTCACGATGGCGCGAGGAGTACCCGCTGGACCAGTTCGCGGAGCAGCTTCCGACGTTCGTCTAGAACCTCATAGAGCTCGTATTGGTTGTCTGGCAACACCGATCCAACCTGCACACCGCATACGATGGCCGATAGCATGGCCCAGTCTGGCAACGCATTGATTCGCTCAACCATTTCACCGCATTCGAAGTGGCCCAGCATGCCCATCATGGGGTGAATATTGGGAAAGCCTGACGACCCTAGTTTGCCGAGCGAGTCCTTGAGGTCAGCCCCGCAGGACAACAGCGCATTGCCTTGATCGAGCGCGAACAGGATGTTCGGCCCGCTTTCGTCGAGCTGCCCTTTGATGTTGAGATCACGGTCCTCATTGCCTATCCAGAGATCGAATACCGCCAGCTGGGCGGCCTCCATCGGATATCGGTCGCACAGCCGCTTGAACTCCCAATAGAAACCGGTTTCGTTGTAGGCCCCTGCGGGGGCTGGTGGTGCATCAGGATCGGGTTCTGCCTCAGTGAAGTCGAAGATCCGGGTGCCGTGGTCCGCCACCCAGAGACTCGCGAAACGCGACAACTCGGGGTTGATTGAGTCTCTGGCCGCTACCCCCAAGGCAACAGGAAGCCCGAGAAACTGGGCAAGCCGATTCGACACCAGTTCAGAGTAGACCTGTGTCGGATTTTGATCGCCATCCCGCTTAACGGCGACCTGAATCTGGCCAAGCCTCGCCTCAGTTGTTGATTTCTGGGTAAGGTCGGATTCATCGCCGACCAAGAGGTAACTCAGAATTGCCACGGCGTTTAATCAGGGCTGCTCAAATGCCCAGTCGTCAGACAGTCGTTCGGCTTGTTCGATCACACGATCCATGGCGTCCTGCGACGCATCCGGCGGGTACTTGTGGGTCCGCAGCAGGATCTTGATCATCGTCCGCATGCGGGCACGGGCATCGCCGCGCTTCTGCCAATTGATCGTCGAGGATTTTCGGATCTGGTCTGTCAGTTTCACTGCCAGTGAGCGGAGCACCGGATGGCCAAGTTCCCGCACGGCGGATTCGTTGGCAGCGAGTGCCTGGTAGAACGCCCATTCCTCATCCGTCATGTCATCCGGTGGCTTGGCGGCGTTCAGTTCCTTGGCCATCTTGACCAGCTCGTCGATGATCTGGACGGTTGTCAGGCCGCGATTCTGATACTTCTGGATGGACTCCCGGAGCTTTTCGGTGAACTCCGCTTCCTGCATGGCGTTCTTTCTGCCGCGTGCCTTGATCGCGTCGGCGACTAGCCGCTGGAGCAGCTCGGCAGCAAGGTTCTTATGTGGCATCTCGCGAACCTGCTCAAGGAACGCTTCATCCAGCAGGCCAATATCCGGCTTGTCGATACCCAGGGTGCCGAACAGGTCTGTCACGCCCTCGACGATGACTCCTTTGGCGACCAACTGGCGAAGGGCTGCCTCCTTCTCTGCCTTCGACACCGAACGGCCGGCGGTAGTGTGCTTGCGCATGGAGACGGCAATAGCCTGGAAAAAGCCAATTTCCTCGCGCAGTTCGATGGCTTCCTTTCGAGTTCCGGCCAGTGCCTGTGCCTTGCCGAGGCGTGCCACGGCGTCGAGGTACTTCTTCACCGTCCAGCCGTGCTTGTCGTCCCCGTGTTTCGTAGTCTTATCGCGCTCCAGCTCGATAAGATGGTTCATCGCAGGGCCGAGCAACTTGAGGGCAGTTTTGGGGTCAAGGAAGCCGGAGTAGTCAAACCCGTTGAAGAAGGTCTTTCGGATGGCGTCAATGGTATCCAGCAGGATGGTCAGCGCCTCGCCGGAAACGTCCACCGGCGACTTGTCCGTCTTGGCATCGCGAGTGTAGGTCTGTATGGCCTTCTTCAGTTCTTCGCCAAGACCGATGTAATCCACTACAAGGCCGCCTGGCTTGTCCCGCCAGACACGGTTGACGCGAGCAATAGCCTGCATCAGCCCATGGCCCTGCATAGGCTTGTCCACATACAGCGTGTTGACGGGCGGTGCGTCGAAGCCGGTGAGCCACATATCCCGCACGATGACCATTTCCAGTTCGTCATCCGGGTCGCGCAGGCGCTTTTTCAGCAACTCTTTTTCCTGCTTGTTGGTCTGGTGTGGCTTGAAGTGGGCTGGATCTGATGCCGTCCCCGTCATCACGATCTTGACCTTTCCCTTGGTCAGTTGATCACTGTCCCAGCCGTCGTCACCCTTTGCCACCAGAGCGTCGTAGAGTCGCACCGCAGCTTCTCGGCTGATAGCCACGACCATGGCCTTACCCTTCGGCATCGATTCCCGGCGTAAGGCCCAATGACTCATCAAATCATCCGCAAGCTTCTCCAGTCGCCCATCAGCCATCGCGATGGCCTCCAGGCGCGTGTTCTTGCTAATGGTCCGGTTAGCCTCTTCCAGGGACTCTTCCTCGATGGCGGCTTCAAATTCCTCGCGCAGAGCCTGCTCATCGGCCTCGTTGAAGGACAGGTCGATCACCCGCGACTCATAGGAGATCGGCACGACGGCCTTGTCCTCCTGCGCGGCGGCCATGTCGTAGACATCCACGTAAGTGCCGAAGACAGCCTCTGTGTCGCGATCATCCAGTGAGACCGGTGTTCCAGTCATGCCAAGGTAGATGGCGTGTGGCAGGGCATCGCGCATGTGCTTGGCGAGGCCATACTTCTGCTCGCCAGTCTTGCGATCGGTCTGTGCCGTGATGCCATATTGCGTGCGGTGGGCCTCATCCACGATCACCACGACGTTCTCGCGGTCGCACAGACTCTCAACCTTGCTCTCCCCAGCCTTGGGCGCGAACTTGTTGATCGTCGTGAAATAGATGCCACCAGCCTCGGACTGCCCCAGCAAGTCGCGCAATTCATCACGATCATTGGCCTGGACCGGCGTAGCCTTCAGCGACTCGCTGCAACCGGCGAAGGTCTCGAAGAGCTGGTCATCCAGGTCGATGCGGTCCGTGACGACAACGATGGTCGGCGCTCTGAAAGCCGGATGGTCCCGCAGCGCCATTGCGTAGAACACCGCCAGGAATGACTTACCGGACCCTTGGGTGAACCACACAACGCCGCCCTTGCCGTCGCGCTTGTGCTCCAGACAATCCACGGCCCGAGTCAGGGCCTTATGGACGCCTTGGTACTGGTGCCACTGGGCGATAACCTTAATCGATGGGGAGCCATCGCTGATCGCATAGGCCACGAAGCCTCTCAGGAAGCGCAGGAGCGTTTCTGGCGCGAGTAGACCCCGGACCATCACCTCCAGCTCCATCAGGGTTGTATCGGCGTTCTTAGCGTCATTCAGAAGCCGCCAGAAGCCATGCCGGGCAAAATCGGCGGTGAGTGACCCGTATCGGGCGTTGATACCGTCGCTGATGATGTTCAGGAGGTTGAAATGGAAGAGCTGCGGAATGTCGACCTTGTAGGTTTGGATCTGGTTGTAGGCCGCCTCGATGTCCGCATTCTCATCGGCAGGATTCTTCAGCTCGACGACCACCAGCGGCACACCGTTGATAAACACCACGACGTCGGGGCGGCGGATTTGCTGACCGTGGACGGTGAATTGCTGGACCGCCAGTAAGTCGTTGCTGGCCGGCTCATCAAAGTCGATGACCTTCAGCCGCTCGATGGCACGGTGGCCATCACTGCCAGTGACCTCGACTGGCACACCACCACGCAGCCAGCCATAGACCTCGCGGTTGCCATCTGTCAGCGATTGGTTGGCGTAGTCGGCTAGTTTGGCGACTGCCGCTGCCTGTGAGATCGCCGGGACACCGGGGTTCAGGCGGGCCACGCTGGCTTCCAGTTGCGGCCGCAGCACTACCTCGGTGTATTTTGTGCGCGCCTCCTGCGAGCCTCCCAGGGACACGTCCTCACCGGTCAGGCAGGTGTAACCCAGCCCATCCAGCCATTCCAGGCAGAGTGATTCGAGATCGTCTTCCTTCATGCGAGTGCGTCTTCCCTGGCTTCGTCTTCTTCGTCTGTCACCGTCTCGGGCATGGCTCTGGCCTCCGCCCAAACCGAATCCAGCGTTGGCTGCTCGCCTGCAGCCACCTTCTGGGAGAACACCGCAACGGCTCGCGCCCGCTGACTCAAGAAGGCGTCAAACTCCGGGGCGAGTTTGGCACGCAGCGCCTCACCCTTGAGCGGCTCGCCTGCGGCGTCGACATAGTGCGCCGCCGAGAAGGTCTCATAGTCGATCAGATGGGTGCGCAGCCGCGCCCTAACGTCTTCTTCAGTGGACCAGTTCACGCGGTCTTGCAAATAGGCCAACGGGTCTTTGCGACCAATGTTGCGGTTGGTCTTCCAGGTGATCAGTGCACAGTTCAGCGCCAGATAGCTGGGGATATCTGCCTCGCTCAGCAGGGCATCGGGGAACAAGTGGTGGTACTCGCGGCTCTTGAGCGAGTCGTATGTCACGGGTCGATCGTCGGCAAAGTCCCGGCCGCCGAAATACAATCCAGCCGCCTGGACGGCACGGGCCAGGCGGTCCTGCCCCTTCGGCCAGCCCACACGCATCAGCTGTTCGTGGTTAGGCAGCGGGTACTCGGTGCGATTGAGCATCGGCACGCCTGGGTAGTCGGCCACGGTGATGGTGTTCTGGGCCAGCAGGCGGGTGAGCGCCTTGTAGTCGGCGGCCGCGCGGGTGTTAACCGCGCCCTCGTAGCGAGAGCAGAAGAAGGCTGACCACACATAAGCCCGCAACAACCGCTCGGCTTGGCCAAGCTTGTCGCCATCGTCCGGAAGTCGGTCCATGCAGGCTGCCAGCACCGGGACCAAGATCCGCGTCGGCAGGCGCTGGTCGTCATGGACGTTCTGGCGACCTAGGAAGTCCGCTGCGCGGACCATGGCCCGCTCCAGACGCTCCCACGACGCCACCAGCTCGCGTTTGTCCATCTGCGCGATACCGGTGTTGTTGGGGATCTGCCCCTGCAACAGCGCTGCTGTCTGCAAGGCCAGCCGGCTGATGTCACCATAGTGTGTGACCTGCGGGTAGGTCTCCTCCAGGTGCTCTATCCGCTCGTGCAGTGAGGCGCTGACCTCCTGCTCCACCTTGGCCACGGTCAGGTCGAACATCGACAGCGGCTTGCTGTTGGTGTTCATGTTCACGAACACCTGCAAGGCCACGTCGGCATCCGTGCTTGCCGGTAGCGCCAGGTAGGGCAGGTTGAAGTGGGCTACTCGCTCACGCAGCGCCTGGATGATGGCGTTCAACTCCTGGCGAGTCTTGGTGACGGCCTCGAATTTCTCGAAGGCATCCGGCGCGCTACGGTCACGAGGCTCCAGATGTGCCGTTGCTGCTTTGATCCAGCCATCAATCTTCTGTGCCTGATCGCCGGGACAGAGCATGTCCACCGGCACACAGCCACGCTGTAAACAGCCCTTGGGGACATCGGCCCAGACTGGCCGGCGCTGGCCCTTATGGTCCCAACGAGGCCGCATGAGGATGCTCGGGCCGTGGTCCAGTTCCTCTTCGTCTTCATCATCGGCCTGAGCGGGTAGGTTCTCGTCGAATTGGCTCAGGTAGATGAAGTAAGTCTCACCCTCGTAGTTGTTGTGCATCGCGCGCCAGAAGGCGGTGAGACGCTGCTGGCCATCCAAAAGATGCTCAGTTTCGCGATGGCCGCTTTCAGGTGCGGTGGTGACGAAGCGTGACTGGAATTTTGGCGCGTCGCCCACCTCCAGCAACAGCGTCACGCCGATGGGCAGATTCTGGATGATCGTATTCAAGAAGCCGGTGATCCGGCCGCGATCCCATGCTTCGAAGCGCTGAAAGCGTGGCAGCCGCAGCTGGCCGGTACGGATCTGTTCGTACCACTCACCCAGGCTGCGGTCTCGGGCCTTACTGGATTGCAGGAGAGTAGTCATGCGGCGGTCTCTTCCATTGAGTCCTCGGCCTCGGGGAGGCGAAGTTTGCCGGAGATTAGGCGGGGTAGGAGGCTATCTCGCAATGCTGATAGATGCACTGACTCTGCCCCCAGGGCTTTACACCGTTCCATGAGCGGTTTTGAGAGTGCAGCGAATGTGCTGAGAAGCGCCTTATCAGGAACGGCGACAAAGTAAGAAGGCAGGGCTTGTTTCGCTAGATGTAGCACTGTTGTACCAGTGCTGTGAGCTATGGCGTGATCAATCCACCTCTGGCTTCCCAGCAGGAAATACAAAAACTCGGCTGTTAACCCCTCCGAAGTGGGGCGAACAATGGTTACATGTCTCGTCCCGTGTGAATATATACCTGCTGGCCGAGAGCGATTATTCTTGGCCAGGGAGCTCATTGAGCTGTTTATTCATCCTGAGGCGCTAGCATAAACCCATGGCCGCAACGATTCACAGCAACGCACGTACCACGC
>JASBTJ010000041.1 GCA_030148485.1 Gammaproteobacteria bacterium
GCCTCCGGTCAGCCGGCTTGGCCTTTCCGTGAACAACCTGGTGGGTTTACACAACTAGACCACCTCTGAATAATTCAGCGGTTCCGCGGCACAGGGAGGTGCCGCCCAAATCGGTCACGGCAAGTGACCGATTTTGCAGCAAGCTGCAAACCGCGTTTGCCGCGCAGCGGACGCTGATCAGTCCAGGATGGGCTTGTTCAGCACTTCCCTAGCCGGATCGGCAGTCCCCGCTGTGCCTTTGCCGGCCGCCCTCGGGCGGCCGGCTGCCGTATAATCGTCAGCCCACGCTGGCCAGGCCGACGGCATGAACGACAAGTCCGATAGCGAAACCCAGGGGCAGGTACATACCCTGCATTTCAACAAGAAGCGCAATTACCAGTCGGTACGCCCGGACAAGGTGGTGTCGCTCAAGTGTCTGGTGACCGATCCCGACAGTGGCGACACCCTGAGTTACCGGGACGACATGGTCTATCTGCACGGCGGCTATGGCAGCGCCTTTCCCAAGGTGGAATCCGCTTTGGCCGGGCTGGAAGTGGACATGCACGCGGAAGCGACCCTGGAGCCCGACGACGCCTACGGCCAGCCGGACGGCGATCTGCTGATCAAGGTCCCGACAGAAGCCATCCCCGAGGGCGCCCGGAAAGTCGGCATGGAGATCGAGGGCGAAGCCGAAGACGGCAGCAGCCGCACCTTCCGGGTGATCGCCATCGACGCCGAGGGCATCACGGTGGACGGCAACCACCCACTCGCCGGTCGGCGGCTGCATTTCAAGATGGAGGTCACCGACATCCGGGATGCCAGCGCCGAGGAAATCGCCGCCGGTTACGGCTTTCGGGAGCTACCCACGCAATGATGCGACGCAATCGGACATGCGCTTGGCTGGGCGGTGCGCTCCTGCTGCTGCTCGGTACCGTGGCCGGCGCCGGCAGCTTGCTGGTGTCGCAGGGGGACGGTCAGCCGGAAATCAGTGTCGAAACCTATCCGGCGGACGGTGACCGTCTGGTGCTGTGGCTGCCCGGGGAGTGGGGGATCTCGCCCCGCCAGCAACCGACCGCCCAGGCGCTGGCGGACACCGGCATCGAGGTCTGGCTGCCGGACCTGCACGGCAGCTATTTCATCCCGCCTGGTCGATACAGCTTGAATGAGGTCGCCCCGGCGACCGTGGTCCGGCTGATGGACGCCGCCCTGCGCACCGGCAAACGGGTATACGTCATGGCCGCCGGACGCGTCGCCGGGCTGACCCTGAACGCCATCCGGCTATGGCAAGACGAACACGCGCGCTCCGCACCGCTGATGGGCGCTGTGCTGATCTCGCCGAATCTCTATCGGCGGACACCGCAAGGCGGGGAGGACGCCGAGTTGCTGCCGGTGGTCAAAGCCAGCAACACCCCCATCTATCTAATGCAGCCGGAGAATGCCGCCGGCTACTGGCGGGTGGGGCGGATCCGTGATGCGCTGGCATCTGGCGGTTCCCCGGTGATCGTGCATCGCCTGTCCGGGGTGAGCGACGGATTCAACACCCGCCCGGAAACCCGCGACGGCGAAGAGGCCATGACCGCGCGGTTGCCGCAGATGCTCGCCGATGCGCTGCGCTTGCTCGATCACTACGGGCCCGTGCCGGAACGGCCCGCCGCCCTAACCGGCGAGGCCAGCGGCGCGCAGCAGGCATCCCGCGAGGAATTGCTGCGTCCGGTAACCAGTCGGCCTCCCGCACCGCCGCTGTCGCTGCAGACCCTTGACGGCAAGACGATGTCTCTGGAGCAACTCAAGGGCAAGGCGGTGCTGGTCAACTTCTGGGCGACCTGGTGCCCGCCCTGTGTGGAAGAGATCCCGTCTTTGGACCGGCTCTATCGCGAACTGCGCAGCCAGGGTTTCGAGATCCTGGCCGTCAACGTCGGCGAATCCCCGCGGCAGGTCCGCAACTTTCTGGCGGACAAACCGGTGACCTTCCCGGTGCTGCTGGACCCGGAGGGCGATACCTTCCGCGCTTGGCAGGCCTACGCCTTCCCCACCAGCCTGGTGCTGGATCGGCAGCACCGCATCCGCTTCGCGGTGTTCGGCGCCTTCGACTGGGCCAGCGGGGATGTCATCCGTCAATTGCAGCCGCTGTTGGATACCCACCCCTGATCGCCATAGCGATGCGCGGGCGGGGCGATGGCACAACGTTCCGCCAAGCGGTCCAGCTCCCGACGCATGATGGCGGGCAGCGACCCGCCGCCGTCCAGCAGATCGCCGATCAACGGCCCTGGGGCAAGCGCGACAGGGTCGGCACCACCCCAGACCCCACCGGCGGAGTCGATAGGTAACCCCGACACCTGCCGCTCACTTGTTCGGGCATGTTCCGCCAACAGGTGGGGCTCGCCGCCCAGGTCGGCCCGAGTCACCAGCCAATAACCGTCGGCCCGATCCCGACGCAACAGATAACGACCCAGCACGGCGAAGCGCTCTCGATCGGTGGTGGTGGACAAGCCGGCGGCAATCGCCAGCAGCGGCGTGGCACCATGCCACGCCACCAGCAGCGTCTTGCCCAAGGCGCCTTCCCGGTAACGCGCCAGGCCATAGGCCAAGGCCGGGACCAGTACCAGGGGCCGCGTCATTGCAGGGTCGGAATGGGATTGGCGCGCAACCATTCGCCGTCGGCATTGCGTTGCCACAGTTGATTGTCCACCAGCCGGTGCACCGCCTGGCGATCCACCAGCACGTACTCGATCAGGGCGCTCTGTGCCACCTTGCCGTCGGCGATTTCACGTGGCGCCGAGGTGATCTCGTAGCCGGTCACCCGTACATTCTGCAAGCCGCCCGGCAAACTCTGGGGACGGAGCTCCGGCTCCAGGAAGGCGTACAACGCTTCCAGCGATTGCCAGCGCACGGCCATCCCGTAACTGGACAACGCCAGTTCCAGGCGCCGCTCGTCGCTGCGGGTTTCGAGGCCTTGGCAGGCACTCAGGGTGAGCAGCAACCCCAGGAGGAATATGTATCGCATGGGAATATGGTAAGCGCAGACCCACCATCGATGCGAGCGTCCAAGCCCAGTGAGAACCGTATCTCAGCTCGACCGTGTAACGGCCCCAGATGCCGCCCAAACCCGCGTTTAGAGGCGTTAAACGACTATAAAAAGTGGTTTCCTTGCCGAAATGAGGACTATAGTCGGGCCACGGGTGTTCGAAACCGTACCCTGAGACCGCTGATGCCTTAGAGGAAAAAAACATGAATACCAGACATCTATTCTCAGCCGCATTGTTCGCGTTGAGTATCGCGCCGGCCGCCAGCATGGCCGGAAAAACCACCATCTGCCACATTCCGCCCGGCAATCCGGCCAATGCCCACGCCATCACCGTGAGCGACTCGGCCGTCGCCGCGCACCAGGCCCAGCATGGCGACACCATCCTGCCGGCCGGCGGCACCTGCGGCACCGCCACGCCCGTGGTTCCGGCCAACAAGATCTCCGCCGCTGTGGAGATCTGTGGCGCCGGCAGCAGCCGTGACGGCCGCCGGATCGACGTTGCCGGGGTGGGCGGCGTGCTGACCAAGACGGTTGCCTGCGGCGGCAGTTGAAACCGCTCCCTCGGGATCGGCATGATAGTCAGTGGACCCCAGGCCGCCGGGCGCTTGTCCGGCGGCCTGTACCGTTTTGAAGAGCATACCAATGAAGCCACTCCAACAGCGGCCGCAGGGCCTGACATTGGTCGAGCTGATCGTCACCTTGGCGGTAGCGATCATCCTGACCCTGATCGCGGCGCCCATGTTCAACGCCCTGATGTCCGGCAACGAAGTCAGCTCATCGAGCAATCTGCTGACCACGCACATGAACCTCGCCCGGAGTGAAGCGGTCAAGCGGGGCGTGCCGGTCACCATTTGTCCTTCGGGAGACGGCAAGATCTGCGCCGGCACCACCCAGTGGGCCATCGGCTGGCTGGTCTTTCAAGACGATGGCGCGACGGTCGGCGATGTCGATCCCGGCGAAGAGTTCATCGCCATCTCGCCCAGCCTGGACACCGACGTGACCATCGGCAGCAGCCACACCTACATCCGTTATCTGGCCGACGGGACCGTCGATCTCCCCTGACAGGGTCGAACGACGTCGTCAAACACAAAGCCGGGTACAAGACCCGGCTTTGTTTTGCGCCAACCTCGGGAAGCGCTGAACAAGTCCATCCTGGACTTCTCGGCGGTGGCCTAGCGCTGCCGCAAGCGATCCACCCGTTTGTACATCAGCCCGTAGTACACCACCGGAATGACAATCAACGTCAGTACGGTGGAGACCAACAAGCCGAAGATCAGCGACACCGCCAGTCCCGAGAAGATCGGATCGTCTAGAATGAAGAACGCCCCCGCCATGGCGGCCAATCCGGTCAGCACGATGGGCTGGGCCCGGACTGCGGCCGAGCGCACCACCGCCTCGGCAAAATCGCGGCCCTCCCGCAGCTCCTGATTGATGAAATCGACCAGCAGGATGGAGTTACGCACGATGATGCCCGCCAGCGCGATCATGCCGATCATGGAGGTGGCGGTGAACTGCGCCCCCAGGATGGCATGCCCGGGCATGATGCCGATGATGGTCAGTGGGATCGGCGCCATGATGATCAAAGGGACCTTGTAGGAACCGAACTGGGCCACCACCAACAGGTAGATCAGGATCAGGCCGACGCCATAGGCGATACCCATGTCGCGGAAGGTCTAGTAGGTGACCTGCCACTCGCCGTCCCACTTGAGACTGTACTCATACGGGTTTTCCGGCTGGGAGAAATACCACTGCTCCGGGCCTTTACCTGCATCGTCCAGTGCCCCGGCCATCTCGAACAGACCATACAAGGGGCTGTCCAGATGCCCCGCCATATCGGCGGTGACATACACCACGGGCAACAGGTCCTTGTGGTGGATGCTGTGCTCACGGCTCGCTTCGCGCACCTGGACCAACTCGGTCATCGGCACCATGGCGCCACTTGCGGAGCGGACCTTCAATGCCAGCACCTGATCCAGATTGGCGCGGTCCGCCTCGGACAAACGCAGCCGGATCGGCACCGCGTACTTCATGTTCTCGCCATGCAGATAGCTGATGTCCTCGCCATTCACCAGGGTGGCGAGCGCCTGCACGATGCTCGACTGAGCGACCCCCAATCGGGCCGCCTTGGCGCGATCGACCACCAGGATGCGTTTCTCCGACGGGTATTCCACCGAGTCGTCGATGTCGACGATGTCCGGGGTCCGGGCGAACAATTCCCGCAGCGCCTTGGCCTGCGCGATCTGTCCGGTGTACTTGATGCCGTAGACCTCCGCCACCAGGGGTGACAACACCGGCGGGCCGGGCGGAACCTCCACCACCTTGGCATTGCCGCCGTACTTCAAGGCGATCTCCTGGATCGGCCCGCGCACCGACAGGGCGACCGCGTGGCTCTGGCGGTCCCGCTCATGCTTGTCCACCAGGTTGACCTGCACGTCCCCCACATTGGCCCCTTGGCGCAGATAGTACTGGCGCACCAGACCATTGAAGTTGATGGGCGCGGCCGTGCCCGCATAGACCTGGTAGTCGGTTACTTCCGGCACCGTGTCCAGGTACGCGCCGATCTCGCCCAACACCTGGGCGGTGTCCTCCAGGCTCACCCCTTCGGGCATGTCCAGCACCACCTGGAATTCGGACTTGTTGTCGAAGGGCAACATCTTGAGCACCACCAGTTGGAAGTACGCCAACGAGATGGAGCCGGCTATCAGTAACATGATGCCCGCCAACAACAGCCAGCGGTTACGCCAGCCCCGCCGCCCCACAAGAAACGGCGCCATGACCTGGTTGAAAAAGCCATACAGGCGTCCCGGCTGCTGCTCGCCCTGCGGGGCGTGCTCATGGGCGACGTTCGCCAACAGCCGGTTGGTCAGCCACGGCGTGAACATGAACGCCACCGCCAGCGAGATCAGCATGCCCATCGAGGCGTTGATGGGGATCGGGCTCATGTAAGGTCCCATCAGGCCGGAGACGAAGGCCATGGGCAGCAACGCCGCGATCACTGTGAAGGTCGCCAGGATGGTCGGGCCACCGACCTCGTCGACGGCCTTGGGAATGGCTTCCAACAGATTCTTCGCCCCCATCGCCAGGTGACGATGGATGTTCTCCACCACCACGATGGCATCGTCCACCAGGATGCCGATGGAGAAGATCAAGGCAAACAGCGACACCCGGTTGATGGTGAAACCCCAGGCCCAGGACGCGAATAGCGTGATGGCCAGGGTCACCACCACCGCGGCACCGACGATCAGGGATTCCCGCCAGCCCAGCGCAAGCCACACCAACACCACCACCGACAGCGTGGCGAACACCAGTTTCGAGATCAGCTTCTTGGCCTTGGCATCGGCGGTCGCGCCGTAGTTGCGTGTGACGGCGGCTTGCACGTCGTCGGGGATGAAGGTCCCGCGTAGCGCGTCGAGGCGGTTGATCACCGCATCGGCGATCTCCACCGCGTTCTCACCGGGCTTCTTGGCAATGGCAATGGTGACCGCCGGGGCGACGCCGTCCGGGGCATGGGTCGCCCCCGGACCGGCACCGGTCCAGACGTAGGACGTGGGCACGTCGGGGCCTTCCTCTACCGTGGCAACGTCGCGCAGATAGACCGGCTTGCCGCCGTGGCTGCCCACCACCAGATCCCGGACATCGGCGGCGCTGGACAGGAAGGTCCCGGCCTGCACCAGGATCTCGCGGTTGTCGCGGGTGATGCTCATGCCGTCGAACACCGCATTGCCGGCCTGGAGCGCACGGCGCAGGTCGGCGATGTCGATCCCATAGCCCGCCAGGGCCTGCGGTTGCAACACCACCCGCACGGCACGGGTCGGCGCACCGATGGTGTACACGTCCCGAGTGCCGGGCACCCGCTTGAGTTCGGCTTCGATGGCATGTGCCACCTGGCCCAGCTCGTAGGCGCCGGTACCGACGGATGCGTGCCACAACGTCAGCGACACGATGGGCACATCGTCGATGCCCTTGGTCTTGATCACCGGTTGGCCGACCCCAAGGCCCCGAGGCAGCCAGTCCTGATTCGAGTAGATCTTGTTGAACAACCGGACGATGGCATCCTCGCGGTTTTCACCCACCAGATACTGCACAGTGAGCACCGCCATGCCCGGACGGGACACCGAGTAGACATGCTCCAGCCCTTCGATCTCGGACAACACCTGCTCGGCTGGGGTGGCCACCAGGCTTTCCACCTCCGAGGCGCTGGCACCAGGGAACGGGATGAACACGTTGGCGAAGGTCACATTGATCTGCGGCTCTTCCTCGCGGGGCGTCACCAGCACGGCGAACACGCCCAGCAGCAGGCCCAACAGGGCGAGCAGCGGCGTGATTTGCGTAGCCTGGAACGCCTGCGCGACGCGGCCGGACAATCCGAGTTTGTCGCTCACCTATCAGCCCCCACGCTGCTGCTTGAGGGCAACCCCGGCCTCGACCGGGTCCAACGCCACCTGCTCACCGGCGCGCAAGCCCGCCAGCACCACCACCTTGTCGCCTTTGAACTCACCGAGCCGAATGTGGCGTAGCGACCAGCGTCCCTCGGCGCCGAGCACATAAACGCCGGTGACCTCGGAGCGATGCACAACCGCCTGCCGCGGCACCATCAGGTGTCGCTGGCTACCGGTATCGAACGCGACCTTGACCAGCATCCCCGGGAAGACGTCCTTGGTCCCGACCGGCAGATCGGCCCGCACACGAAAGGTGCCGGACGCCGGATCCGCGTAGGGAAACACCGTGATACCGGCCGCCTGAACCCAGTCTCCCGAGGGCAGTTGCAGACGCGCCTTGGCGTGGCGACGGACCGCGGCCACCAGGCTCTGCGGGACGTCGACATTTACCCGCAAATGCTCCAACGACAGTCCGCTGACCAAGGGGCGACCCGGCTGTGCTGTCTCCCCGGCCTGAATATGGCGTTCGGTGACAATACCGGTAAACGGCGCCGTCACCCGGGTATAGGCCAGTTGCTCCTCTGCCTGCTTGAGCGCCGCCTCGGCGGCCTTGTAGTCCGCCCGCGCCGTACCCAGGGCCGCCGTGGCCCTATCCATGGCGGACTTCGAGACCAGCTTGCGGGCGTACACGCCCTTGATGCGCTGATACTCCTGTTGCGCCTCGCTCAAGCGCGCGTTTGCCGACTGCAGGCTGGCCTTGGCCTGATTGACCCGGGCCAACTGCTCGGTATCCTTCAGCCGGATCACCACCGCGCCCTGTTCGACGAAATCGTCCACATCCACCAGGACTTCCTTGACCTGTCCGGCAGTCTGGGCCGACAGCGTGGATTGATTGACCGCTTCCACGGCGCCGTCCAACCGATACTCCTGCACCACATCCATGGACTCGACAGCGGCGGTGGCCAGTTCGGCAGCATCCAGCGGGGCACCGGCCATCAGCAACCAACCCGCAAGCAACCCGCCGGCGGTACGCGTCGTTGTGCTCGGGCACAGGATCATACGGTCGTCTCCGTCAAATATTAGAAAATGCTAATATACAGTCCAGTCATGACAATTCAAGGTCGCCTACCGCGCTTCGCCCGTCAATGCCGCCGATCACCCGGTTACATCGGGGCACTCACATGCGGGCCGCCTCGGGCATTCCACTACACGGATCGACAAAGGCGCCTCGTCGATTAATCGGCGCGCCCGGCCGGCCGCTGTTTTATCCTGCGCGGCCAGCCTACCAAAAGTATTTCCGCGATGTCCCTGCCGATTCTCTACCGCGACGCCCAGTACGTTGCCGTGCATAAACCGGCCAATGTGCTGGTGCACCGCACTTGGCTGGCGTCACGGGATGAACGTTTCGTACTGCAACTGTTGCGCGATCAACTGGGACAGCGGGTTTACCCGGTCCATCGGCTGGACCGCGCCACGGACGGGGTGTTGCTGTTCGGTTTGCAGCCGCAGGCGGTCAGCGCCCTGGCAGAGGCGTTCGACGCCGGCGAGGTGGACAAGGGTTATTGGGCAATCGTGCGTGGCTGGGCGGCGGAACGCGGTTTCATCGACCACCCGGTGCGCGACAAGGACGAAGGGGGCGATGCGAAAACGGCGCAAACCGCCTTCCGCCGCCTGGCCCGAGTCGAGCTACCGGTCGCGGTGGACCGTTATCCCAGTAGCCGCTACAGCTGGGTTTCGGTGCAACCCCTCACCGGGCGCAGGCACCAGATCCGCCAGCATTTCAAACACATCGGTCACCCGCTGGTCGGCGACACCAGCTATGGCAAGGGCACGCACAATCGCTTCTTCCGCGACCGTTACGACATCACTCGCCTGCTGTTGATGTCCCGCCGGCTGGCCTTCACCCAGCCGTTCACCGGGGAGCGCGTCACCGTTGTCGCCGAACCGGCCGAGGACTGGCGACGGCTATGCGCCCAGTTCGGCTGGCCCATGACGCCGACGGACGACGACAACAGGGATTGACCTTGCCGTGGCAAGCGCGGCCGCTACAACTGCCTGACCAGCTCCAGCACCTGGGTCGCATGCCCCTTGGGCTTGATGTCGTACAGCGCGTGGCGAACAACGCCTTCGCCATCGATCACGAAAGTCGAGCGCAGAATACCCATCCGCTTCACGCCGTCTTTTTCCTTTTCCCGCCAGACGTCATAGGCCTCGCACAGTTGCCCGTCCATATCCGCAATCAATTGGACGCTGAGACCGAATTTGTCACGAAACGACGCATGACTGACGCAGCTGTCCTTGCTGACTCCCAGAATAGCGACGCCCAGGGCCTCGAACTCGTCCATCAGATCGGTGAACTCCAGCGCCTCGACAGTGCAGCCTGGGGTATCGTCCTTGGGGTAGAAATACAGCACATAGGGCTTCCCTTCGAGCGCTTGGGTCGACAGCGCATTCATATCCGCGTCGGGCAGATCGAACTCGGGGGCCTGGTCGCCGGCAGACAGCATGGCGGAACTCCTCAGGTAAATGGGCGGGCGCAAAGCGCGGAATGTAGAAAGGCGCCTGGCAGGCGTCAACCACGAAAATATGACGGCTGATCACGGCGCCGCCGGTGCCGCTATTTGATCAGCAGTACATGCAGGGCGCGCGGGCCATGGGCCCCGAGCTGAATGGTCTGTTCCACGTCCGCGGTACGGGATGGGCCTGTGATCAAATTCAGCGCACGGGGCAGGCTCGCATCCAACAACAGCAGGGCGTCTTCGAGATGACGCAGGATACTCGCCGTATGCACCACCACCAGGTGGTGGTCCGGCAGGAAATTGAGCCGCGTGGGTGTGTCGGGGCCTGACAGCATCACCAGGCTGCCGGTTTCGGCAACCCCGGCCTGCGCCAGGCTGACCCCCAGGTCGACGTTTTCGTCACAGCTTCCGATGGTCGGCCCCACCCCCGACCAGGCCAAGCCGGCCAGGGCGGGCGCCACCGCCACCGGGCCGCCCAGCTGATGGGCGCAGCGATACGCCGACACGGCGTCCGGCACCTGACCCAGACGGGCCAGATGCTCGCAGCTGGCCGCCGCCGCCTGCAGTCGGCTGACGAACAGCCTGACCGGATCCCCATGCACGGCGGGCCGCAACGGCGGATCGCGCCGTTTGACCGGGGGGCCGCCGTGCAACTTGGCAAGGATGCTGTCCCGTGCGCTCATGATCGGTCGCCCGACGACTTGCTCGGGGTGCGGTATTGCTGGAAGAACGTCTTGCCCGCCGGCGCCGGCATGTCGCGCCCACGCCCCCACCCGGGGATCGGCAATAATCGGGACACCCGCCCACGGGCACCGGCCAGACGGCGCAGCAACCCGGCAACCTGGGCGGTGACGCGGCGATATCGGTCAGGCTGCAGCGCAAGTCGCACCCATCGACCGAGCAGCCATCGCTGCATCCGGCCTTCGACCTTGGCGTCGTGGATATCCTCACGCAATTGGCGCAGCAGCGCCGGCAGCGGGATATGCACCGGGCAGACATCCGCGCAACGCCCGTTCAGCGTACAGGCGTTGGGCAGATCCCGCGATTCACGCAAACCCCATTGCAAGGGCGTCAACACGGCCCCCATCGGGCCCGGGTACACAGCGCCGTAAGCGTGCCCACCCACTGCGGTGTATACCGGGCAGTGGTTCAGGCAGGCTCCGCAACGGATGCAACGCAACATGTCGCGGTAACGCCCTTGGCGGATGTCGGCGCGTCCGTTGTCCAGTAGCACCACGTGGAAATGTTTCGGTCCGTCCAGGTCCTCGGCACGCTTCGGGCCGCTGAAAAAGCTGGTGTAGGCGGTGATCGGCTGACCGGTGGCGCTGCGCGCCAATACCCGCAGCACGGTGGCCGCATCGGTGGCGTTCGCCACCACCTTGTCGATACCGGCGATCACCACATGGGTATCCGGCAAGGTCGCACACAGGTCGCCGTTGCCTTCGTTGGTGACCAACACGCTGGTGCCGGTATCGGCGATCAACAGGTTGGCACCGGTTATCCCGACATCCGCCGACAGGAAGGCGCGCCGCAACACGCGCCGTGCCTCGTCGACCAGCTCAGGTATCCCGGACAAATCCCGGCGAGGACCTTCATGGCGCCGCGCAAACAGCGCCGCAACCTGCTCGCGGGTCTTGTGCACCGCGGGTGCGATGATGTGGCTGGGCCGTTCCTTGGCAAGCTGTACGATGTACTCGCCCAGGTCGGTTTCCACCACGGTCAGGCCGTCCGCCTCCAACGCCGGATTGAGCGCGATCTCTTCGCCGACCATGGATTTTCCCTTGGCCACGACCCGGGCCCCGGCATCGCTGCAGATGCCGCTGATGATCTGCCGAGCCTCGGCAGCCGTTGCCGCCCAGTGCACCTGCCCTCCGGCAGCCAATACCTCCTGCTCGAAACGCACCAACAAGGTATCCAGGTGATCGATGCTGTGATCGCGTACCCGGGTGGCTGCGGCACAAAGCCGATCGAACTCCGGTAACTGCCGACGCGCCTGAGTGCGCTTTTCCACAAAACCGGAGCGCGCGCGACCGAGCGCGATACGCAATGCCGGATCCTTCAGCGCGACGCCGGCTTGACGCTTAAAATCCCGCGGCGACCCCTTGCCCATCCCGGCACTCAAGCGCCTTCTCCGATACCCGGCTGATCCAATTGATCGGCCAATACCTCCGCCAGATGGAATACCCGTAGCGGATCACCCCGGCGCGATGCACGGCCCGCCAGATGCAGCAGACACCCCAGGTCGCCGGCGACCAAGAGCTCGGCGCCGCTGGCCTTAACGTCGTCCAGCTTGTCGTCGGCCAAGCGGATGGCGATATCCGGATACTTGACGCTGAACACACCGCCGAAACCGCAACACGCCTCTCGGTCGACGGGCTCGGTCACCTCCAGCCCGCGCACCTGGGCCAGCAGCTTGAGTGGCTGCCCCTGGACCTCCATCTCCCGCAGCACGGCACAGCTGTGGTGGAAACAGACCTTGCCCGGCCACGCCATATGCAGGTTTATGCCCGCCTGGACCAGGCACTCGGACAATTCCACCACCTTGGCCGCAAAGTCCCGGGCGCGGGCCGCCCAGGCCGGATCATGTGCCAGCAGTTCGGGATAGTGGCGGCGCATCATGCCGGCGCAAGATCCGGACGGCACCACCACCTGTGCATATTCGGCGAAGCTGGCGATGACCTGCTTGGCGATCGCCTGGGCACCGGCACGATCCCCGCCGTTGAACGCCGGTTGGCCGCAGCATGTCTGGGCCGGCGGCGCCTCGGCAGTCATGCCCGCCCGCTCGAGCAGCTGTAGGCTCGCAAATCCGACCTGGGGACGGTAGAGATCCACCAGACAGGTGACGAACAAGGCCGTATCGGGGTGACGGGCGGACATGGCGTTATGCTACCGGCTCAGTCAGCAGTTCGGCCACGGCGGCGCGCAAACGCCGCTCCAAGGCCTTGGCCCCGGCCAGCTCCGCTTCGGCCACGACGTCGGCCATGGGCCACCGCTGCAGCAACCGGCGCAGCAGCAGTTCCTCGCCATCGGCGCGACGCCCGACACCGAACGCCCAAGTCACGGAACGCCACAGGCCCAGCTGACAAGTCGCCCAATCCCGTTGCCCGGCAGCATAGGCACGGGCCTCGCCGAGATCCTCGGCCGGCAACGGGGCGACCGGACTGGTGCGCCGCAGCAGGGCGATTGCCACCGCCGGACACATCAGGCGCCAGACGTCCCCCAGGCCGTGAGCAAAGCCATCCACGGCCCGCTCATGCAGCCTGGGCATCCGGCTGCTCGCCTCCGCGTCCAGGGGACGCATCCAGGTGGTTGAATGGCTGCCGCTGGCACCGTCGCGGGCGGCACCGATCCGTACCAGGGTGCAACCGGCCGCCTGCCAGAAGGCCAGGGTATCGGTGTCGGCGGCAAAGCTGGTACCCAGCCAATCGGCGCCGGCAGCCTCTGCCGCCGCCGCGATCCGTGCGATCAGGCGCACGCCCAGGCCCTGGCGCCGTCGTAGCGGATGCACGGCGATGCGCATTACCCGCACGGTGTGCTGGCTGGCAAACGACGGTTCTCCGGTGTGCAGCGCCAACGATTGTGCGATCAAGTGTCCGCGGGGGCGCCGCGCGCCTTGAGCGACCCGCGTCGCCATGGCGGCGTCCAAGCCGCCCTCGGCCACGGTCAGCGCCACCGCGACCACGGTCGCGCCGCTCATCGCCGCCCATACCGTGATGTCCGGCGCATCCAGCAAGCGGCGCAGGTCCGCCGGCCGGGTCTGATAGTGCGCCTGCACCAGCAAGCCGAATACCTGCGCCAGCAGCGCCTCATCCGCGGCCAGCATGTCCTGGCCGAGCACGGCGATGCGATCGCCGGTGGTGGCCGGCGGAGAAATCTGCGCGGCCGGTTCAGCCGCCAGCAGCAAGGCCGCGCTGACCCACTGCTCCAATGGGTCATGCAAGGGGAAACGGATGGGCGCGTGCAAGTCCATGCCGCGCCACTGTGGCGTACGGGCGTCCATCACCGCACGAAAACGCAGCGCGAAACCACGCCCATTGCCTTCGTACCCATGTACCGTGGTGGCAAAGGCGATGCGCGCATAGCGCGCCAACAGCTGCGTTAGCAGCGGCACCGGCAGCGCCGCCGCCTCGTCCACCAGCAACAGGTCCACCGGCACCGGCTCCCGCAGCAATTGGTCCGGCGCCATGAACACCAGCTCACCGGCCTGGGCTACCAACCGGTTGCCGTGTCGCTGACTATCCGCCAGCAGCCGCTCGGTGTGCGCGAACACCGCCCTGGCCGCTGCCGGCCGCGGCGCCGTGACGATGATCCGGGTGGCCCCGTCGGCGAGCAAGCGGGCCGCCGCGATGCCCAGTGCAGCGGACTTTCCCCGCCCGCGGTCCGCCGTCAGCACCAGCGGCCGACGGCGATGTCCGCGGGCGACCTTGATCAGTCCCGCCACCGCGCCCGCCTGGTCGCCGGTCAAGCAGGCGGCATCGGGCGACAGGATCCTGTCGCAGGATTCCGCCGCCACGGGCGGCACCGCGGCAAGTGCCTCGACCGCGGGGATCGGATCATGCTGGCTCACCCGGTATACACCGGGGGCCGACGCCAGGATCGCGAGCAACCGTCGTATGAAGCGTCCGCCCATGGCTTCGGGGCCGGCCGGGTAACTCACATGGCGAGCATTGTCGGGATCAACAAAGGACGGCCAGGCCGCCGCCGGGGGCGTCAGCAGGATCAGCAGTCCACCGCCGACCAACGCGCCGGTGGCCGCGCCCAGCGCGTCGGGGTCCAGGCCGGCGTAGGTGTCGACAACGAGCAACGACAGATCCAGACCGAGCAGCTCCCGCGCCTTGGCGGCCGGCCACGCGGTGATGCCCGGCGGCGTTTCCTGCCCCAGCCAGATGCCGTCGGCTTGCCAATGGCGCGCTGCCATCTGTCGCGCCCAGGCCGCGTCACCGGCGAGCACCAAAGTGCTGCGGGGTCGGCCTGGAACAAGCTGGGCGGGGGGATCGGACATGGGCGTTCAAGGTACGCCATGCGCCCGACGGCGGCCAGCAGTCCCGTCGACGATCTAGTCAGCAGACGCGTTTACGCCAGGCAAGTATACCGACGACCATCAGTAAGCCGGCACCAGGAGTGGGCACAGTCCCCGACGCAAAGCTCCGATTGGCTGCCAGCCATTCCGTGACCGCGACTTCCAATGGGCGGGCGGGGTTGCCGACCATCGCGACATCCAATGCGAACGTATCGGTGGCGCTATCATAGGTGTAACCGTTACGAAGCTGATGGCAACGGTTTTCCGTGTACACATTTGACAGAGCCACCGCACCGTTACGTTTGAAATAGTACGGCTGGCCAGCAAAATCCGGACAAGCCAGCGACAATTGCGTGTAGTTCGCCAGCGTTCCAGCGTATGCCGTCCGTCGAGCTGCAGCAGTAGTGGCGACAGCGCTGTCCCGGTTGCCGTAGATATCGAGCACCGGCACGGTCACCAGGGCAAGGTTGCCAAGGGTGTCGTACCCGTTGAGGTCCGTAATGGTTGTGGGCGCGGCAACAGTCGGCGCCGAACCCGCTAGGCTGCTTACCATGCCCGCGCCGATTAGCCCGACAACATCGCGACTGTTGCCGAGCAAACCCAGCTGCGCCGCCGCGGTAGCCGCAGTGGCGTAGCGCGAACCCATGCTGAACCCCGCCAGTAGCACGCGTTTAACCGACCGTGCCGCCAGCGCTTCGATAGCGACATTGATGCGGGAAAACACTTCCGCGGTCATGGTGTCTTCGTTGGCGGCATACTCGAAGAAATCCGCCCTACCATTACCATTGCGGTCCGCCGCCGCAGGCAAACTGGGCGTTTCGATGGACAAGGTGCTATAGCCCAAGCCGGACAGCTGGGTGCGTAGCTGTTTCACGACCACTGCGTTGGGATGGTGCACCATCGGTCGACCATCGAACGCCGTATTGCGTCCGTGCAGCAGGATCACCCCGACTTCAGAGCCTTGGTCGCGCAGTAGACCATTGAAGCTACTGGCGGCCGTACTGAGCGAGACACAATTTGTATCGCCGTCGACACCCGCACCGTAGCTGAGCAAAGCGCAATCCGGATCGGCAGCGCTGGCAACATGGGAAACCAAAAAGCCGGCCAGCGTCAGCCCCAAACCCGTTCGGATAGCCATCATGAACACCCTCCGTGGCGTGGTAGTTGTATCGTATGCTTGCGTGCCGCTTCCTGCGCAGCAGGACGCTATTCTCGGCCCAAGCTTCTTTCACCACAAGGGGTAAGGTTTTACACCCAATGAACGACGCCATCACCGAATTGCAGATCCGGCTTACCCATCAGGATGCCGCCATCGACGAATTGACCCGCACGGTGCTACAGCAGCAACGCCTTATCGACGAGCTGACCCTGCGCCTGGAACGGCTGCAGATCCAGGTCCGCGAATTGACACCGTCACAACTGGGCAGTCCGGGCAGTGAACCGCCACCGCCCCATTACTGACATGTCGTGTGAAGCTGATTCGGCATAAGCGCTCAACACCATTCGACGCAGGGGGACCACAGCGTCCTTTGCCTGTAGAATCGCCGCCTCAGCCCAGTCGAGACCATCGCCATGAGCACCGAACAACTCACCAAACACTACGCCGGCATCATCACCGATCTCGGTGAGGATTTGAGCCGCGACGGCCTGCTCAAGACGCCCGAGCGCGCCGCCAAGGCGATGGAATACCTGTGCCGCGGCTACGATCAGGATCTGGCCACCGTGGTGAACGGGGCCGTGTTCGAGACGGACAATGACGACATGGTCATCGTCAAGGACATCGAACTGTATTCGCTGTGCGAGCACCACATGCTGCCCTTCATCGGCAAGGCCCACGTGGCCTATCTGCCCCAGGGCAAGGTGATCGGCTTATCCAAGATCGCGCGCATCGTCGACATGTTCGCCCGCCGCCTGCAGATCCAGGAGCAGCTGACGGTGCAGATTGCCGACGCACTGGAAGAGGCCATTCATCCGGCCGGGGTGGCGGTCACCATCGAGGCCGAGCACCTGTGCATGAAAATGCGCGGCGTGGAAAAGCAGAATTCCACCATGAAGACCTCGGTGATGCTGGGCACCTTCCGCGAGTCCCAGGCGACACGCATGGAATACCTGCAACTGATCGCCGACTGAGCGCCCGCCGCGGCCCCTGCCGTCACTGGCAGCCGTTGAAATCCCGCGCAATCATGGTCAGATCGTCACGCCAGCGCGCCATCAACCGGGCTACCACCGGCGGCGGGGACAGCCCCTGGCCCGCCGGCGGCATCACCGACAATCGCGTGGCACCGTTGTCGTCGGCCAGGGTCAGGTTCAGCGGCAAAAACGGCATCAACGGCGGATAGTCGGCCTGCACGCGCTTGAAATCATCTGCACGGCCGATGAACAGGACCTTGAAATCCTCGCCTCGGTAGCCCCTTGTCGCCAGGGCCTCGCCCACCGGCTGGATCTGCATGACTTGGTAATCGTGGTCCGCGACCACCTTCTGCAACCAGCTCATCGCCTCCGGCAGCGGTGCCGCGCAACGGGATTCGATCAGGCCCACCTGGGTGGCCGGCGCGCCCAAAGCCGACAGCAACAACCCGGCGGTCAGCATCATGCGCGTCACAGGGTCGCCTCGTCCATGAGGCGCAGATACATGTTCCGCGCCCGGTAACAGGCCGGCCCCAGCCGCGCATTGCCTAGCAGTTGACTGATGTACAGCGGATCCACCGCCTTGATGATCACCTTGCCGTGCCGTTCACTGACGGTCATCCTGCAGGGCAGGAACTGACTGAAGCGCCGATCCACCGCAATGGCGTCGTTGACCATGGAAAAATTACAAAAATACAGCACCTTGGCACGCGTGCCGCGGCGATCGACCTGCATCAGTCCGCCGTGCCACGGCAGTTCGCGCACCAGGCGGAAATTGGCCGCGTCGATGGCAAGGCGCAGATTGGCCACCGTCTGGTCCAGCGGGTAAGGGGATTCCACCGCCAGGACCGGGCGAACGGGCGGCCGGATACCGCCTACCGCCTGGACCGCGGCCGCCGGCCACATCAGACATAGCCAGATCGTGACCAGCCGCCAAGGTCTGACCTTGCTTGCTCCCATCGCATTGCCTCCTGCATCGCTGCGCCGGCGCTGTCTTGGCGCGGCGTTGTTAGCGGGGACCCTAAACGATGGGAATATAAGTCCGCTGTGATTCACGTCGAATCTCAGGCGCGCCTGCATCCTGGAAACACGCCAATTGCGGGACGATAAGCAGGCCATCCGGCCCACGCGCCGCCGGACACCCCAGCCAAGCAGCGCCGCGCACCCTGAAAACCCTAAAGATTAAGGGTGCAAGCGCCGCTACCCTTTATCAACACTCGCATCAGAACGAGGGGATGGGGTAAATGCTCAAAAAGTACCGCAGCTTCAGGCTGACGCGGTATCTGTCGCTGGCGTCGCTGCTCGGCGTCGTGGCCGCCGCCGTGGTGCTGGGCCAGCTGTACCGGCATTTCGCCACCGACCAGCTCACCCAGAACGAACAACGCCACAACCTGGAACTGGCCAAATATTTCGCCACCGCCATCTGGCCGGAGTTCGGCCCGTTTTTGAGCCGGCTGCAGGGCAGCGACGGCGATGCCATTCGCCGCGATCCGCGCACCACCGCCCTGAACGCCCGAGTACGAGACCGATTGCAGGGTAGCCGCGTCCTCGAGGTCAGCCTGTTCGACCGCCAGGGACTGACCGTCTATTCAACCGATCCCGAACAGATCGGCATCGATCGGTCCGGCGTTGGCGGATTCGAGACCGCCAAGCAGGGGCGGCCGGTCAGCCTGACATCCGAGCGAGCGCGATTCCACAATGCCAGCGACGACACCACCCTGCGTGACCGCAACCTGCTGACCAGCTATGCGCCGATCCGCGATGACCAAGGCCAGGTGGTCGCCGTGGTCGAGATGTACAACGACATCACCCCCTTGATGAACGAAATCGCCCGCTCCCACGGCCAGCTGATCGCAGCGACCATCCTGGTGATGCTGGCGTTGTACTCGACGCTGTTCTGTGTGATCAAACGCGCCGAGAGCATCATCCGGGACAAGGCCCGCGCACAGGCCCAACACCAAGCCAACATGCAACACCAGGCGAACCATGATGCGCTCACCGGGCTGCCCAATCGGCGTCACTTTCGGGAGCTGTTATCCGAGCGCATGGCCAACGCTGAATGCCACGAGTATCTGCTGGCGGTGCTGTTCATCGATCTGGACGGCTTCAAGCCGATCAACGACACCCTCGGCCATCAGGCGGGGGATACTTTGCTCCAGGAAATCACCGCGCGGCTCAAGGACAGTTGCCGCGACAGCGACGTGGTATCGCGCATCGGCGGTGACGAGTTCACGGTGATCCTGGATCGGCTGGAACACGTACGCAACATCGACAATGCAGCGACACGATTGCTGGACAGCATCAATCAGCCTATCCGCCTGGCCGGCAAGGAGTTGAGCGTCGGCGCCAGTATCGGGGTGGCCATCTACCCGTTCGACGACGAAGACATTGATGCCCTCATCAAGCATGCGGACACGGCCATGTATGCGGCCAAGGACGCCGGACGCAATCGCTATCACTATTATGCCCAGCACATGAACGAGGCCCGCCTGCTGCGCCTGGAACTGGAGCGGGATCTACGCAACGCACTGCGGCTGGAACAGCTTGAAATCCACTATCAACCGCGCCTGTCGCTGGTCTCGGGCGAGACCATCGCAGTGGAGGCGTTGTTGCGCTGGCATCATCCAGAGCATGGCCTGATACCACCGGACACCTTCATCCCCGCCGCCGAGGACACCGGGCTGATCCAGTCGATCGGCTGCTGGGTACTGCAGCAGGCATGTCGGCAGATCAGCGCCCTGCGTGTCGATCATCCGCACCTGGGGCTATCCATCAACGTGTCCGCCCGTCAGCTGCAGGACCAGCACTTCCAGGGCGAGATCGAACGCACCCTGGCGGCGACCGGCATGCAAGCCGACAGCCTGGAGCTGGAACTGACCGAATCGACGCTGATGCGCAACTGCGAGGATGCCGTCGCCACCTTGCAAAGTATCAAGCACACCGGAGTGATGTTGGCCCTGGACGATTTCGGGACCGGCTATTCGTCTCTCAGCTATCTGAGACGCCTGCCGCTGGATACTGTCAAAATCGACCGCTCGTTCATCAACGGGGTCACCGAGAACCCCCGCGACGCCGCCCTGGCCAACAGCATCGTCGACATCGGTCGACGCCTGGGTCTGCGGGTGGTCGCGGAAGGGGTGGAGACCGAGGCACAACTGGCCTTCGTGCGTGACTGCCACTGCCACGAAGCCCAGGGGTACCTGATCGCCAAGCCGATGCCGCTGAGCGCACTGCGCGACTTTCTCGGCGAGCGCACCCAGGGAAGAGCGGCTGGATAGCCACCAGCCACGGGGCCGGCACGTCAGTCCGGGTCGTACGCCAGATTCGGCCCCAGCCAGCGTTCGAGTTCGCTCACCGACATGCCTTTGCGCGCGGCGTAGTCGACCAACTGGTCCTTGTTGAGTTTGCCAACGGCAAAATAACGACTCTGCGGGTGGGCGAAATACAAGCCGGATACGGCGGCGGTGGGCACCATGGCCTTGGACTCGGTCAACCAGATCCCGGTGTTTTGTTCCGCATCCAGCAAGGCCCATAGCAGATCCTTTTCGGTGTGATCGGGTGACGCCGGATAACCCATGGCCGGACGAATGCCATCGTATTGCTCGGCGATCAGGCCCTCGTTGTCCAAGTCCTCGTCGGCCGCGTAACCCCATAGCTCACGGCGCACCTTCATGTGCAGGTATTCGGCCAACGCTTCGGCCAATCGATCAGCCAGCGCCTTGAGCATGATGGACTGGTAGTCATCATGCTCGGCTTCGAACTCGGCCAGCTTGTCATCGATCCCGATGCCGGCGGTACAAGCGAAGGCGCCGAGGTAGTCGGCCACGCCACTGGCTTTGGGCGCGATGTAGTCGCCCAAGGACTCGTTGTAATGGCCGGCGGGCTGCTTGCCCTGCTTGCGCAGATTGTGAAAGGTGGTCAACAGTCGATCGCGCTGCTCGTCGACATACACCTCGATGTCATCGCCCACACTGTTGGCCGGGAACAGACCGACCACGGCCTTCGCCTTCAACCAGCCTTCCGCAATGATCCGATCGAGCATGGCCGTCGCATCCGCGTACAGCTTGCGCGCCTCTTCGCCCTTCTCGGGATCGTCGAGAATCTTCGGGAAACGCCCGCGCAATTGCCACGCGTGGAAGAAGAAGGTCCAGTCGATGTACGGCACCAAGTCGGCGATGGGAACGTCCAACACCGTGATACCCGGTGACGCCGGGGGCGTCGGTGCAAAACCGGCCCAGTCGATGGGTGTCGCATTGGCCCGCGCTTCGGCGATGGACACCAGATTCTTGGCCTCGTTCTTACCGGCGCGCCGTACCCGGACCGCTTCATAGTCGCGCTTGAGTTCCGCCAGGAACGCCGGCTTCTGGGTTGCCGACAACAAGGTACTGGCAACGCCCACGGCGCGGGAGGCGTCGGCCACATAGACCACGCCGTGCTCGTACTGGGGTTCGATCTTGACCGCCGTGTGCGCCTTGGAGGTGGTGGCACCACCGATCATCAACGGCAAGCGCAGACCCAGGCGCTTCATCTCCTTGGCCACGTGCACCATCTCGTCCAACGACGGGGTGATCAATCCCGACAGGCCGATGATATCCACGTTCTCGTCCTTGGCGGTCTGCAGAATCCTGTCCGCCGGCACCATCACGCCCAGGTCGATCACTTCGTAGTTGTTGCACTGCAACACCACGCCGACGATGTTCTTGCCGATGTCGTGAACGTCGCCCTTTACCGTGGCCATCAGGATCTTGCCGTTGGACTGCAGGTCGCCGCCAGCCGCGGCCAGGGCCTGTTTTTCCGCCTCCATGTACGGCTCAAGATAGGCCACCGCCTTTTTCATCACCCGCGCCGACTTGACCACCTGGGGCAGGAACATCTTGCCGTCGCCGAACAGTTCGCCGACCACATTCATGCCGTCCATCAACGGACCTTCGATGACATGCAGTGGGCGCTCCGCTTGCGCGCGCGCCTCTTCGGTATCCCGGTCGATGTATTCGGTAATGCCCTTGACCAGCGCGTGCTCCAGACGCTTGTTGACCGGCAGATCGCGCCAGGCGAGGTCGGCCTTGGACTCCACCGCGGCGCCGGTCCCGGCATACTTGGGCGCCAAGTCGACCAAGCGCTCGCCAGCGTCCGGGTCGCGGTTCAGTACGACGTCTTCAACGGCGTTGCGCAATTCCTCGGGCAGGTCATCGTAAACCGCCAGCTGACCCGCGTTGACGATACCCATATCCATGCCGGCGCGGATCGCATGGTAGAGGAACACCGCGTGGATCGCCTCGCGCACCGGATTGTTGCCGCGGAAAGAGAACGACACGTTGGACACGCCACCCGAGACCAGGGCGTGCGGCAAGTGGGTCTTGATCCAACGGGTAGCCTCGATGAAATCGACACCATAGTTGTTGTGCTCCTCGATCCCGGTTGCCACGGCAAAGATGTTCGGATCGAAGATGATGTCCTCGGGCGGGAAGCCGACCTGTTCGGTCAATATGCGATAGGCCTCGGCGCAGATCTCCACCTTGCGGGCCTCGGTGTCCGCCTGACCCTGTTCATCGAACGCCATGACGATGACCGCCGCGCCGTAGCGGCGGCACAGCTTGGCCTGTTCGACGAACTTGTCCACGCCCTCTTTCATCGAAATGGAGTTGACGATGGGTTTGCCCTGCACGCACTGCAGGCCGGCCTCGATGATTTCCCACTTGGAGGAATCGATCATCACCGGGACCTTGGAAATCTCAGGTTCCGAGGCAATCAAATTCAGGAAACGGCGCATGGCGGCCACGCCGTCCAGCATGCCCTCATCCATGTTCACGTCGACGATCTGGGCGCCGTCCACCACCTGAGCGCGACAGATGTCCAGCGCCTCTTCGTACTCCTCGTTGAGGATCAGGCGCTTGAACTTGGCAGAACCGGTGACGTTGGCGCGCTCGCCGACGTTCACAAACAATGAATCGTCGTCGATGTTCAACGGCTCCAGGCCGGACAGTCGGCACGCCACCGACACTTGCGGACGCGCGCGCGGACGCTTGTCCTTCACCGCCTCGGCAATGGCGCGGATGTGATCGGGCGATGAGCCGCAGCAGCCACCCACCACGTTCACAAATCCCGCCTCGGCCCACTCCGCCACCTGGGCGGCCATCTCATCGGGCATCAGGTCGTATTCGCCGAACTCGTTGGGCAACCCGGCGTTGGGATGGGCAGTAACGAAACCTTCGCAGACGCGGGACATCTCCTCGACGTACTGGCGCAACAAGTCCGGACCCAGGGCGCAGTTCAGCCCGAACGACAACGGCCGGGCATGGCGCAGACTGTTGTAGAAGGCCTCGGTCACCTGGCCGGACAGGGTCCGACCGGAGGCATCGGTGATGGTACCCGAGATCATGATCGGCGGCCGCGCCGCGCCGGTCAGCCCGTTGTCGTCATAATATTTCTCCACCGCGAATATCGCCGCCTTGGCATTCAGGGTGTCGAAGATGGTCTCAATCAGGACGATATCGGCACCGCCCTTCAGCAGGGCGTCGGTGGCCTCGTAGTACTGCTCGACCAGTTCGTTGAACGAAATGTTGCGGTAACCCGGATCGTTGACATCCGGCGAGATGGAGAGCGTCCGACTGGTCGGCCCCAGCACGCCGGCGACAAAGCGCGGCTTGTCCGGGGTGCTGTACCGGTCCGCCGCCTGGCGGGCCAAGCGGGTGGCGGTCAGATTGATCTCGTGGGCCAGCTCCTCCATCTGGTAGTCCGACATCGACACCCGGGTACCGTTGAAGGTATTGGTCTCGATGACGTCGGCACCCGCTTCCAGATACTGCTCGTGGATGCCCCGGATGATGTCCGGCTGGGTGATGGCCAACAGGTCGTTGTTACCCTGCAGATCGGTGTGCCAGTCGGCGAAGCGTTCGCCCCGATAATCCGCCTCGGTCAGCTTGTGACGCTGGATCATGGTGCCCATGGCGCCATCCAGGATCAGGATGCGCTCGGCGAGCAGGGCTTCGAGTTGGGCGGTGCGATTTTGCTTCATGACGTTCAGAGACGGGGCCGCGGCGAAGCCGCCCATTGTACCGGAAGCGGCCGGTCGACGGCGCACGCCGCGCTGTCGCTTTCCAACGGACACTCAACGCGTATCGATTACAGCCACATGCCGGACCGCCAACACCGGACCGAATGGTCAGGCAAACCCGCCCTCGCACACACTCACCGCCGCCCACCGGCATCGATCCAGGGATTGCGCCGGCCCTGCAGGCGCTCGATGCGGTCGTTGCGGGTACGCTCGGCGGCATCCGGCGGATCGTCGCGATGCCAGCGCAGCAACATCGCCCGTTGGCGCTTGAATATACGCAGCCCGTAGCGGCCTTCCATATACAGCATGGCCCGGGCGATATCGCCCCGCACCGCCGTCCGGGGCTCCACCCGACGCTGCCGTCGGTCGATCTCCAGATCGCAGCCGGCGAAGGTCCAACGTTCGCCGGGAATCTCGTCGAACTTCATCGCGCCGCGCGCCTTGTTGACCTCGCGCAGCGCCGGATAGAGGTTGTGGAAGTCGGATTCGATCCGATTGAACATGGCGCTGCGACGCCGGCACCGCTTGCGCGTGCCGCACCCGAGTGAGCGGACGACCCAACCCATGGGATACACATGCTCGATGTTCACCTGCCTGTCGCCGCGCTTGAACGGCCGACCGCAGTACAGGCTCCGCCCGCCGTCCGGGTAGAGCTCCGCCCAGAACACCGGGATCGCGGCAAGATAGGCCGGGGGTTCGGCCGCCCAGGCCGGCAGCACCGACCAGGCAAGTAATCCCAGTATCAACCAACGCATCTCGGTCCCTCCATGGTCCTGGCGCACCTGCGTCCAGCGACTCAAACAGGCCGCAGGGCTTTCGTGCCAGGCCCGGGTCCGCAATAATGCCAGGATTCCAACCCGATCCCCGATTCCACCCGGCAACCCGCCCCAAGCGAACCCCTATCGTGGCCGACATCGACACCCGCCCCCAAAGACGCAAGCCCTGGCGCGCCATCCTGCTGGTGGTGGCCGTCACCGCCTTGGCCATCTGGCTGGTCCCCAACGACTCGCCGCAGGTGGTGGATCTGCCGCCAGCGAGCACACCCGGATCCGGCGAGCCCGCGGCGCAAGCCGACAACCGCACAGGCACCGCAACGTCCGGCCAGAGCGCACGGCAACTGATCGCCGCACAGCGCGACGCCGGCAAGCCGGACCCCCAGGCCGCCTATGCCCGTGCCCGTCAGCTGGCGCAGACCGGCAAGGCCGACGATGCCTATCTGTTGGATTTCTACGCGGCGCGCCTTGGGCACCCCCAGGCCGCCTTCGCCCTGGCCGAACGTGCCGATCCGGCGCATTGGCGCGCCGGAAACGCGCTGAAATCCCCAGCGCCCGCCCAGGCGCTCAAGTGGTACCGTGCGGCCGCCGAGGCGGGCCATCCCGACGCCCGGGCACGGGTCCAAGCGCTGCGCCAATGGGCGACCACCGCCGCCGCGCAGGGTGACGTCGAGGCGCAACGTTTGATGCTGGCATGGCAATGATATTTCACTTGATACGCACCCTGATCCTCTCGCTGGCCCTGCTGCCGGCGCTGTACACCGTCACCCACGCGGAAACCAACGCCCGTCCCTTGCTGATGGAAGGCAAGCAGAGCCTCTATCAACGGGTGCTTGCCATCCCTGGGGCACGACTGTCCCGCAATGCCGGCTGGCGCAGCGAACAGGATGTCACCCCGTTCACTGCCTACTATGTCTACGGTCGCCAGCAGGTCGCCGGACGCGACTGGCTGCAAGTGGGCACCGACCGCTTCGGTGGTATCGATGGCTGGTTGGCCGCCGAGCAGACCATCACCTGGAACCAGGGGCTGACGGTGGCCTTCCGCGATCCCATCGATCGTGACCGTGCGCTGCTGTTCCGCGACGCCAAGAGCCTGGAATCCCTCGCCACCAGCGGCGACAGGGTCGCCTACAAGAAGCTCTACGAACAGGCCCTGGCAGGTACCCTGCCCAAGGATTCACCGGTGATCGCCATCCAACCGGCGGCCCATATCGATATCCAGAAGGACTTCTATCTGGTGCCGATCCGCGAACACCGTGAAGCCTATGTCGGCAGCGAGAAGGCCCGTCTGCTGCGGGTCTCCAGCGTACCGCTGCAACTGGCCACCAAGGAGACCGCCAGCGAGAAGAAGGACCGCTACAGTGCCGGACTGGCGTTCGTCATCGACGCCACCCAGTCCATGGGCCCCTACATAGAACGCACCAGCGAAGCGGTCGGCAAGGTCTACGACGCGCTGCGCGAGGCGGATCTGCTCGGCCATGTGAACTTCGGGCTGGTGGGCTATCGTGACGATCCCACCGACACTCCGGGGCTCGACTACCGAGCCAAGACCTTCGTCACCCTGCAGCAGGGCCGCAACCCGCAGACCTTCATGGACAAGGTGAACGCCCTGACCCCGGCCACCGTGTCCAGCCGGGACTTCCAGGAGGACGCCTACGCCGGCGTGCATCGCGCCATCACCGAACTGGACTGGTCCGGCCACCATGCCCGCTACCTGGTGTTGATCACCGACGCCGGGGCCCGCGGCGGCGACGATCCGCTGTCAGGAACCGGCATGAGCGCCGAAGGCCTGCGCCAGATCGCTCTGGACAAGGGTATCGCCATCTTCGTCCTGCATCTGAAAACGCCCCGCGGGGCGGACAACCACGCCGCGGCCGAAGCACAATACAAGACGCTGTCCCATTTTCCCGGCCTCGGCAGCCTCTATTACGGCGTACCCACCGGGGATGTGAAGGCCTTTGGCAAGGTGCTGGACACCCTGGCAGGACAGATCACCATGCAGGTGCGCGTCGCGGCCGCGGGCCAGCCGCCGGCGCCCGCGCCGGTGGCACCTACCGCCCAGGACGACGCGCAACTGGCGGCGCTGCAGGAAAAGGTCGCCAAGCTCGGTTATGCCTTGCGTCTGCGCTACCTCAAACAGGGTCAGGCGGTGCCCAAGGTATTCGACGCCTGGGTCATGGACCGCGACTTCATCGACCCCGAGCGCGCCACCCTGGACGTGCGGGTGCTGCTGACCCGGGATCAACTGTCCGATCTGCACGACGTGCTGCGCCGGGTGCTGCAAACCGCCGAAGAGGGTCTGCTGTCGCCGCAGAACTTCCTCAACGAACTCAAGTCGCTGGCCGCCTCCGTGGCCAGGGACCCCGAGCGCATCGCCGCCGCCACGACCACCGGCGGTGGCGGCCAGAGTCTGGCGGACCTAGGCTTCATGCGCGAATACATCGAGGACCTACCCTACCGCGGCGAGGTGATGAAGCTGTCGCTCGAGGACTGGGAGACCTGGCCGGCCGCCGACCAGATCGACTTCCTGGCACGCCTGGAAGAGAAGATCGCCTATTACCGCAACCTGCATGACCACACCGACCTGTGGGTTTCGTTGGACGGCGGTCCCATCGACGGCGATTCGGTGTTCCCCATCCCGCTGGAATTCTTGCCGTGAGCGAGCTCCAGGTCGCGGCGCCCCGTCACGACGGGGCGCCGATCTATCAATTGCGCGACGTCATAAAGACCCGGCAGTCCGACGGCATTGGTTTTCAATTGCGGGTGCCGCAGCTGCAAATCGGGCTGGGCGAGAAGATCGCTCTGATCGGTGAGTCCGGCTGCGGCAAATCGACCCTGCTGGACATGCTGGCGTTCATTCTGGAGCCTAGCCAGGCGGCACGCTTCCAGTTCCACCCCGGCGGCGGCCGGGAAGGGCTGAACATCGCCGATCACTGGCGCCATGCGCGCCGCAACCGGTTGGGCGATCTGCGTAGTCAGCACATCGGCTACGTGATGCAGACCGGCGGCCTGCTGCCCTATCTGAGCGTGCGTCAGAACATGAATCTGTCGCGCTTCGTGCAGGGGCTTCCGGACGACGACACCGTGACCGATCTCGCCAAGGAACTGGGGCTGTCCCGCCATCTGGATCTGAAACCCGCCGCACTGTCCACCGGTGAACGCCAGCGGGTGGCCATCGGCCGGGCGCTGGCGCATAAGCCGTCCATCGTGATCGCCGACGAGCCCACCGCGTCCCTCGACCCCTTCGCCGCGGAAAAGATCATGTCGCTGTTCATCGGCCTGGTGGAAGAGCTGAACATTACTGTGATCGTCGCCAGCCATGCCTGGCGGCACATCAAACGGTTGGGTCTGCGCCGACTGGCCCACCAGACCCGCCGCACCAGTGATGGCAAGCTCACCGAGACCGTGGTAACCGGCTGATGCGGCTGTTCAAGGTGATTCGCCTGGCCACGCGGGACTACCGCCATGAAGGCCAGATGTCCGGCTTTTACATCCTGGCGTTGGCGGCGGTGCTCGGGCCCATGATGGTGTTGTTCGGGCTCAAGTTCGGCATCGTCGGCGCCATGGTCGATTCGCTGGTTGAAGACCCGCGCAACCGCGAGATCCGCCCCGTTGGCAGCGGTCGCTACGACGCCGCCTGGGTCGAGGCGGTACGCGCGCGCCCCGAGGTCGGTTTTCTGGTCCCCCGCACCCGCTCCATCGCCGCCAGTATGGACCTGAATGACAGTAGCGTCGGCCGTATCCTGCGGGTCGAACTGGTGCCCTCGGCCAAGGGCGACCCACTGTTGCCGGCACGGCTGCCCACGCCCGCCGGCTATCAGCGGATCGTGCTGTCGGCGTCGGCGGCCAAGCGCCTTGGCGTGCAGGCTGGTGACACGGTGGATGGCAGCGTCGCGCGGCGTTTTCGCGGCGAGCGCGAGCGGGTTCACCTGCCGCTGACCATTGCCGCCGTCGCGCCCGCCGCTGCCTTTGGCCGCGAGGGTGCCTTCGTGGCGGTGCCCCTGCTGGAAGCGCTGGAAGATTACCGTGACGGTCGCGCCGTACCCGAGCTGGGGTGGGACGGCAGCGCCGGCGAGCCGCGGACCTACCCGTCGTTCCGCCTTTATGCACGGTCCATCCACGACGTCGCGGGACTGAAACTGGGCTTCGAGAAACAAGGGATCGAGGTGCGCACCCAGGCCGCCGATATCGAACTGGTGCAACGCATGGACCGCAACCTGAGCAGCATCTACTGGGCCATCGCCGTGATCGGCCTGGTGGGGTTTGCGCTATCGCTGTCCGCCAGCCTGTGGGCCAACGTGGACCGCAAACGCAAGGAGCTGTCGGTGCTCCGCCTGGTGGGCTTTCGTACCGGTGACATCATGTGGTTCCCGATGGTTCAGGCGCTCTACACCGGCGTACTCGGCTGGGGCCTGGCCAGCACCATCTATCTGGGTGCGGCCGAAGCCATCAACCAACTGATGGCGACACAGCTTGCCGCCGGCCAGACGGTGGCCCGTCTGCTTCCCGAACACTATGCCGTCGCCCTGGGCCTGACCCTGGTTTCGGCGCTGGCGGCTGCTGGCCTGGCCGGCTGGCGGGCGGCGCGCATCGCACCGTCGGACGGACTACGCGAGCTGTAGGGCAGACGACCGGCCACGCTTCAGCCGGCGTTGCGATAGATGAAGATGTCCATGAAGTCGCCCTGCACGCGCACCTCGTCAACGGCGAGCGGCTTCATATACACGGCAGGGTCCGCCGCCAGCGGATGGGTCGGGTCGTCGACCCAGATCTTTTCCAGCATCGCCGGTGTCGGCTCGAAGAACACCACTGCGCCGCCGGGCTTGACCACCCGCAGGGCTTCGCGGCATACCGCGGCACGCTTGGCCTCGTCAATATGGTGCAGCACGCCGAAGAAGCACACCGCATCAAACGCCGCCTCGGCAAAGGACATATCGCTGGCATCGAAGGCCTGGAAGCGGATGCGCTCCCGGACGCCGGCGAGCCGGGCATTGTGTTCCCAGTCCTTACCGGCATAGGTCGAGGTGTCGGTGCTCGGCTCGCCGGTCAACACCTCGAAGCCCTGACTGGCCAGATAGATGGCGAAGTTGCCGTTGCCGGTTCCCACGTCCAGTACCTTGGCGGACGCATCCAGACCGAGCACGTCCAGTGCGCGCCCGCCCTCGCTTGCGCAGATGCCGAACATGGGGCCGATGGCCCGACCGATTTCTTCGATGTTCATGCCAGCTTGTCCCGGCTGCTTGAAAGATGACTGGGTGGGCATTGATCCTGGTCGCCGCCTGACGATCTGTCAAACCGGACGCCGGGGCGGCCCATCAGCTGCCGCCCAGGCGCCCGCGGACCAGATCGATATGCTGGCGCAGATGATAAAGCTGATTGGCGAAGGACAACGGTACTTCCACCTGCACCACCTCCTGTTCCAAGGCGTCCAGATCGTCGCCCAGGGCCGCCCGGTCATGGCCGTCATACAACGCCAGGTCGATGCGTTCCAATTCCCGGTACCAACGGAAGATGCGCGAGCGCATGCGCCAGCTGTAGATCGGCGGCATGATCTTGATCAGCGGCAGCAGCAGCACGATCAACGGCAGCAACATCACCTTCAAGCGATCCACCAGGGACGCCAGCCAGAACGGCAGATAACGCTGCAGCAACGGCGGGCCGAACTGGTAGTACCGCTCCGCCTCCTTGCTGAGCGGTAGTTCGGTATAGGCGGGTGAGGGAAAGGCGTCGACCGCCTCGAAGGTACCCCCCGGCCCATGGATGCGGGTCGCCGCGACCAGCAGCAGATCGGCAATGGCCGGATGCAATGCCGGCCCGGCCACCAGGGCGGCGGTGGGCGCCACCAGTTTCAGGTCCGATGGCGGCAGATTGGCGGCCAGGTCCAGGCTCCCTTCGGGCAGGCTCAGCTCGCTGAGAAAGCGGAACCGCCGCGCATAGGCGGCGGCACGATCCAATCCGGCCAAGCGCACCCCCGGGGTGTTCACCAGCGCCTGGACCGCCGGAGCGGTGACGCCGCTCACCAACAACACGGCGTCCACCTCGCCCGCGCGCAGCGCCGCGGCGGCGGCCTGCCCGCCCAGCGGCTGCAAGCTGATGTCCGACGTGCTGATGCCATTTGCCCCGAGTAACTGGGCGGCCAGCTGACGGGTGCCGGAACCCTGGGCACCGACGGCGACACGCAGTCCGCGCAGGTCGCCCAGGCGGCGTACCTCGCGCTCGGCGCGGTAAAACAGCCACAACGGTTCGAAGTACAGGCTGCCAAGCGCGTGCAAGCCCCCGACCTCGCCCGGCTTGACACTGCCGCCCTGCACGAACGCCACGTCGGCCTCGCCGGATCGCAACAGTGATAGATTCTCGGCAGACCCGGCGCTGGGGCGCAGTACCAGCTCGATACCCTGTTCCGCCAGGATCGACTGATAGCGTTTGCCGAAGGCGTGATAGGCCCCCTGCTCGCCCCCGGTCGCCAGCACCACCCGGTCCGGCGGCGCCGGCTTGATGAATTGGAAGGCGACGATGAATGCGACCAACACCAGCACCAACACCGGGCCGTACACCCGGATGATCTCACGGCGTTCTCTGGGGTCTGAAGTCATGGCTCAAGCTTCCTTGTCGGGAGTCAACAGATGATCAGCCAACACGGTCAAGGTGCGGCACGTCAGATCGGGCGGCGGCAGGTCGGACGGCCAGTCGCGCTGCCCTCGGTCGATCCAAGCGGTGTGCATGCCCACAGCCCGTGCCGCGGCGACGTCGCGCACCGGGTCGTCGCCAACGTGCAGGGTTTGCCCGGTGGGTACATCGGCCCAGGCGCAGGCCGCCAGGAACAACTCGGGGTCGGGCTTGGCGGCGCCCACCTCACCGGCATTGAAACTGTGATCGAAACACCCGGCCAAGGGCGTGTGTTCCAGCTGCGCATTGCCGTTGGTCAACGACACCAGCCGATAGTGCCGGCGTAGCCGCGCCAGCGCAGCAGCCACATCGGGATAAGGCGTCACCCGGTTGCGCGCGGTGCGAAAGCACGCCGCGGCCTGATCCGCCAGTGCCGGCGGATGATCATGCTCGCGCATCAGTTGCCGAAGCTGCGCCAGGCGCAAGCGGGTGACGTCGTGCGCCAACGCCGGTTGTCGCTCGGCCAGCGCCAATCGATGGGCCCGCAGACTGTCGATATCGTGGCGTGCGGTGATCGCCGGCGCATGCTCGTCCAGCCAGTCGTACAGCGACTGCTCGGCGGCGCGGATCACCGGCATGCAGGGCCATAGGGTATCGTCCAGATCCAGGGTGATCAGCGCGATGCGCATCATCGGGCCCAGCGCGCCGCGGCCTCCTTGGTCTTGAAGCCGCCACGGCGCCTCACCTGGGTCAACAGGTGGCGAACCAACATGCCGGGCGGCATGCGCAACCAGTGCGCCCGCAGGAACAGCAGTTGCACCACCAGACTGCGGGTAACGCTCGGCCGCGCGGCTTGTTCCGGCAGCAAGGCGCTGCGCATCAGTGCCAGCATCAGGCGGCGCGCCGGCTCAGGCGGCGCGGCCTGGCGTACGACGGCCCAGAACGCGGCGGGGAGCGGGGTGTCGAGTATCCGACGGCAGTTGGCAATGCCGTAGTACAGGGGGCGCTCGACACCCAACAGCCGCGCCCGTGCCAGCAACCGATCCCAGAATCCGACGGCGGAGGCAAACGCGCGCAACATGCCATCCAGGTCCAGCAGTTCCCGCAAGCCGTTGTCCAGCTCACCGTCATGAAACAGGTGCACGCACAGATGCAGCACCATGTCCGGGTCGCTCAGACGACGGTAGCCGGGCGGGCCGGCCAGCGGCTGAGCGTCCGCGAGCAACAGCGCCGCGTCGATCCTGACGCGGGAAACCGGGGGCGCAATGTTATGGTGCAGGTCCACCACCGTGCCACGTGCCGGGTGGATCAACGGCGGGACCTCGTGCATCCACTGCCGATAATAGCTCTCTTCATACGCATCCTGACTCAGGGACTGATACCCGGCTGCACGCATGGCCGCCTCCACCCGCGCCAAGTCCCGTTCCGCTACCAGCAGGTCCAGGTCCGACACCATGCGTCCCTGGGCGGTGGCCAAACCCGAGCACAGGTACGCGCCGCCCTTCAATACCACGATCGGCACATTCAGCCCGGCTACCACCGGCGCCAGCTGTGCCAACTCCCAACGCAGCTTGCGCGCGTGTTCCGCCGCGACGATGGTGGCACCTTCCAGGCGGTCACGCAGGTCGCTTGGCAGCGGCTCGTCGGGCAGCCGGGCCGCGACAGCGGCCAACAGATTGGCGCGCTCGGCAAAGCGCACCACCCCTTCACGCTGCAAGGGGGTATAACGGAGAAACTGCGTGGGCTCGGCCAAGGCCCTGAGGAGCAGATCAGCCGACAAGCGCGGTGACATAAGCCATCATTGTGCTTGCCCGGTCGGCGAGTTGGAAGTGCAACCGGTGTAACACAGACAGTGCCGGATTCTTTTACAGTGGGGTTCGACGCGGGCCACGGCGCGCCGCCACCGGCCTTCACTAACAAGGGCTTGGCATCGGTGGAATGCTTTTTGCGTAATGGTTGCGCTACTGTCCATCGCCACCCCAACTCTGCGATACTCGAACGGAACGATCGGCTACCAATGGAACGTACAGCATGAAGAAGGGAAACAGCTCACCTGCCAATCGGGCACCGTCCGATATCGACGCCGCCGCGCGCCGACGCATTCTGAAGGGGCTGGCCAGCGTCCCCGCGATCGCCACCCTGGCCAGCGGCAGCGCCCGCGCCGCAACCAGCAATCTGCAATGCATTGGCGCCACGACCCCCACGGTCAACCCGAACACTCCGAACGGATCGCCCACGTTCGACTGCAAGGATCCGAGCCAAACGCAGGAATACTTGAGTTCCGGCGTGTTCTACGATCCCAGCGAAGCGCTTCCGGCGGCACGCAAAACCAAGCCCAGCGGCCCCGGCAACGGCCAGGACTGCGTGATCTTCGTCGATGCCAACGGACAGAACGAAACCTTCGATGCCACGGTAGGCCAGACCGCCGTCACACCGTCCTGCTACACCTCATTCGTCTGACCCGGCATGTATCCAGCCGCCCGCTGGAAGGCCAGCAACTATGGCGAACTGCTGATCGAGCAGTGGGACGAGGAAGTATTTCTGTTCAACCCGGCATCCGGGCACACCCACGTGCTCAACCCGGCGGCAGCGGCTTTGTTGGCGGAAATCGCCGAGCACCCGACCGACGTCGGCACCTTGTGCCGCCGTTTTCAGGCCGATGACCCCGCACCCGATCCGGACGCCTTTGCCGACAGCATGGTGCACCATATCCAACAACTGGCGTTGATCGGGCTGATCGAAGTCGCCGCATGACCACCCTGCAGGCGCTACCAGCGACGGAGCGATCGCGGCGTTTGAACACCGAAGGGCTGCGCCTTCGTACCGGGCCCTTCGTGCTGCGCCTGCATAGCGACCACGGCGCCATCGGCGATCAACTGGCAATGCTCTACGCGCTGGCGCCTGTGGTCGAAGCGGATGCAGCGGACCTGACCACCTTCACCATCCATCTGCACCGGCCCCGGGGATTGCGCCGCTGGTGGCGACCACAGGTACGACTGCGCACCGATGCCGCCACACCCTTTTCGCCTTTCCCCCTGGATCACGCCTTGCCTTTACTGGAATGGGGGTACAACTGGTGCATCTCCACCCAGGCGCACCACTTTCTGATGTTGCACGCGGCGGTAGTGGAAAAGGATGGGTGCGCGCTGATCATGCCGGCCCTGCCCGGTTCGGGGAAAAGCACCCTCTGCGCCGCGTTGATGCTACGCGGCTGGCGCCTGCTGACCGACGAATTCGGCTTGATCAGACCGAACGACCCGCAGCTCAGACTGTGGCCGCTGCCCCGACCGGTGGCACTCAAGAACGAGTCGATAAAGGTGATCCGGGATTTCAGCGCCGACGCGGTGCTCGGCCCGACCTTCCCCAAGACCCGCAAAGGCGATGTCGCGCACCTGATGCCCAGTACGCCCAGCCAGCGGGCCTGGGCCCAACCCGCCCCGGCACGCTGGGTATTGTTCCCGCGCTTTCGGGCCGGCAGCGACACCCGGCTGGAGCCGCTGGGGCGCGGCTGGGCCTTTCTGAAGCTGTCCGGCAACAGCTTCAACTACAAACTGCAGGGTGCCCGCGGCTTCCGCACCGTAGCGGAGCTGGTGAAACGCTGCCCCGCATATGCGCTCGACTACAGCGACCTGGACCAGGCCATCGCCGCGATCGACGCCGTGCATGCTCAGCTGTCGGACGCCTGCCCCGGCAGCGATTTTGCCTAGGGCGCAGCAGCGCCAGGCAGGCTACGCCAGCCCGTGCAAGCCATGGTGGTGACCGTCCCTACAGGGCCGGCAGCACGCGCCGGTCGATCAACGTGGCCAGATCGACCATCTCCGGATAGCGATCCGCCAATGCGACGATGTACCCCAGGGTGCGGGGAATATCCTTCAGATAGCTGGGCTTACCGTCCCGATGATTGAGACGGGCGAATATCCCGGCGGCCTTCAGGTGGCGTTGCGCGCCCATCAAGTCGAACCAGCGCAAAAACCGGTCTTCATGCTCGTTGCGCAAGATCCCCGATGCCACCGCCGACCGGAAATAGTCCATCGCCCAGGCATCCACCCGGGCCTGCGGCCAGGCGATGTAGCAATCCTTGAGCAGCGACACCAGGTCATAGGTGACCGGTCCGATCACCGCATCCTGAAAGTCGATCACCCCGGGGGAACGCCCGTCGGGCGGCAACAACAGATTACGGGAATGATAATCGCGGTGCACCGGTACCTGCGGTTGCGCCAGGCCGTTGTCCCGCAGCCGGGCGAAGGTTGTCGCCAAGGCCGCTGCCTCGGCGTCGCTCAAGGTCAACGCCAGGTGGGCGCCCAACAGCCAGTCGCCGAACAGCGCCATCTCGCGCTCCAGCAATGTCGCGCCATAGCCCGGCAGCCCGGTCTGCGGACCACACGCCTGCAGCGATGCCAAGGCCGCCATGGCGTCGCCGTAAAGCCGGTCTGCGCTGGCCTCGTCCAGCACATCGAGATAATGGGTACCGCCCAGATCCTCCAGCAACAGAAAACCCCGGGGCAGGTCCTGGGCCAGTATGGCCGGCACGTGCAATCCGGCCTTCGCGAATTGCGCGGCGATCGATACGAAGGGGACGCAGTTCTCCTTGTCCGGCGGCGCGTCCATGGCGATGCGGGTCTGCCCGTCCGACGTCCGTACGCGAAAATAGCGCCGGAAGCTGGCATCGCCGGACGCCGGCGTGACGGTGAAGTCGGTTAGTCGACAGGCGTCACTGAGCCACTGCTCCAGGGCGGCACGGCGGTGCGGCATGGGGATCTCCGAAAACAGGCGCGATTTGAGCCCAGTATAAGGCCGTTCAGCGCGCATCGCGCGTTGAAGCGGCCGCGTTTCTGTGCGATTTTTACCCACCTTATAAGAAAGCCATGCCGCGCCGCCCGCGCGTCGGCGCGGAGGATCACTTGCCCACCAGCCTGCCCAGCCGGACTTCGGCCACCCTCGCCAGCGCGATTGCCCTGTGGCTGTGGGGTTCCAGCGCCGTCGCCGATACCGCGTGCCGCATCCCCGCACCGGATCTGCCCGGTTTGCCTGCGGGCGCCCCGGTACAGGTGGAAGCCGACGCAGCCACCTACCAGCCGGCCAGTGGCCGTACCGAATTCGAGGGCAATGCCGAGTTGACCGAACCGGGCCGTCGCCTGAGCGCCGCGCGCATGACCTACCAGCGCGATGCGGATCAGTTGGACGCCGAAGGACACGTGGAATTGGCCCAGCCGGACCTGATCCTGCAAGGCGATACCGCGAGCTACCGGCCGACCGCGCGCACCGGCCAGGTGAGCAACGCCCGTTATGCCATGCCCGCCACCGGCGCCAACGGCGAAGCCAAGCGGGTGGAGCTGCTACCGGACGGCACGCTGCACCTGACCGATCCCGTCTATACCCTCTGCCCACCCGGCCAGCGCGCCTGGGCCATCGAGGCGGAGCGGATGATGCTGGACCGCGAAACGGGACGCGGCACCGCCACCGGAGCGCACCTGGAACTGGGTGGCGTGAGCCTGCCGGGACTGCCGACCCTGAGCTTCCCCATCGGTGAACGGCGCCATTCGGGCCTGCTGGTGCCGAGCATCGGCTATGGCAGCGCCAACGGCGCCGATGTCACCATCCCGTATTACTTCAACCTGGCGCCCAACTACGACCTAACCGTGGCGCCCCGGCTGATGAGCCGCCGCGGTATCCTGCTGGGCGGCGAATTGCGTTACCTGCAGCCGGACTTCAACGGCCAACTGAGGCTCGAGTACCTGCCCGACGACCGCATTCACAGTGGCAACAGCCAGCGCGGCGGCATCACCTGGCGGCACGACGGTCGTCCCTTCGGTGGCTGGCGTAGCTACGTCAATGCCAGTCATGTGTCCGATGTCGACTACCTCGCCGATCTGGACAACACCCTGTCTGCATCAGCCACCCGCAACCTGGAGCGGATCGCCCAGCTGAGCCGCCGCACCCGCAACAGCACCGTTATCCTGCGGGCGCAGGATTTCCAGAATCTCGACCCCGCCCTGCCCGCGGACCAGCGCAGCTACGGCCGCCTACCACAGCTGCTGGCGAGCCTGGATCAGCCCTTCGGTGACCACACCAGGTTGTTGCTGGACACGGAGTTCGTCTCCTTCGACCGCAGCACCGGGGTGACCGGTCAACGGGTCGACCTGTCACCCACCCTGGCGGCGCGCTGGGAGCAGCCGTGGGGCTATGTAGAGCCCCGTGCCGGCGTGCGCTACACCGGCTACCGTCTCAGCGGCAACGGCGCCGGGGGGGATTCGCCGGATCGCTTCACCCAGCAGTACAGCCTGGACGGCGGGCTGTTCTTTGATCGCCCGGTCGACATCGCCGGGCGCGCCATGACCCAGACCATCGAGCCGCGCCTGTACTACCTGTACGTCCCGTACAGTGATCAGTCGAACCTGCCGGTGTTCGACACCGCCGAATATGACTTCCGCTTCGACAGCCTGTTTCAGAACGACCGTTTCAGCGGCCCGGATCGGGTCGGCGACAGCCAACGACTGAGCGTCGCGCTGACCAGCCGTCTGATCGATGATCGTACCGGCATGGAACGGGTGCGGGTCGGAATCGGTCAGATCTTCTACTTTGACGACCGCCGGGTCACGCTCCCCAACCAGCCCGCACCGGATACCAGCCAGTCCGCCATGGTGGTTGGCATCGGGCTACGCCTGGATCCGCGCTGGCGTCTTGATGGCAGTGCCCAATGGGACCCGGAATACGGTCAGGACGGTGCCGTCACCCGGGGTTTTGCCCGGATTGGCTGGGACAAGGGGGACGGATCCCGCTTCTCCGCCGGCTACCGGCTACGCCGCGGCGAGACCGAGCAACTGGATCTGGCCGGTGGCTGGCGCGTGAACGCCCGCACCCGCCTGGTTGGTCGCTGGCGCTACTCGCTGCGGCGCAACCAGAACCTGGAGGCCCTGGCCGGTATCGAGTACGGCGGCAGTTGCTGCTGGAAGGTGCGTACCCTGCTGCAACGCCACCTGGACACGGTGTCCGACAAATCGAATCTGGCCGTGCTGCTGCAATTGGAGCTGACCGGCCTGGGCAACCTGGGCAAGAACATCGACGATCTGATGAGCGGCGGCCTGGCCGGCTATCGCGCCACCCCGCCGTAAGAGGAACCTATGCGTAAACTGACTTCCATCCTGCTGCTCTCCGGCGGCCTGCTGCTTGGCCTTGCCCGAACGGTCTACGCCGAGCCGCAACCCCTTGACGCCATTGTCGCCGTCGTCGACGACGACGTCGTGCTCGCCTCCGAACTGCACCGCGAAATGGCCAACATCGCCGAGCAGGCCCGTCGTGCCGGACAGGCGCTACCGCCCCAAGAACAGTTCCAGCGCCAAGTGCTCGAACGGCTGATCATGACCAAGCTGCAACTGGCCGCCGCCGAGCAGGCGGGCATCCGGGTGGAACCGGAGACCGTGCAACAGGCCATCGCCAGTATCGCGGCGCGCAACAACATCACCGTCGAACAATTGCGCCAGGCCCTGGCCACCGACGGGATCCCGTTCGAGGTCTACCGCGAGCAGCTACGGCGCGACATCCTGCTCTCCCGATTGCGCAACCGCGAGATCCTCAGCCGCATCCAGACCAGCGATGCCGAGATCGACACCTATCTGGTCAATGAAGGCAGCAGCACCAGCGCCAGCCGCGAGGCCGTGCAGCTACGCCATATCTTGGTGGGCGTGCCGGAAGGCGCAAGTGCCGAACAGCGCGCCGCCGCCGAGGCCAAGGCCCGGGAGCTGATGGACCGTATTAAGCAGGGCGAAGACTTCGCCAGCGTCGCCCAGGACAGCTCGGACGGTCGCCGTGCCGACAACGGTGGCGATCTGGGATGGATCCCCATCGATCAGGTACCCAGCCTGTTCGCCCAGGCCGTGCAGACCCTCAAGCGGGGTGAGTTGGCCGGGCCGCTGCAGAGCGGCAGTGGCTTCCACATCGTGCAACTGGCCGACTACAAAGGCGGCGATCACAACGTGGTGGCACAGACCCACGCCCGCCACATCCTGATCACCCCGAACGAATTGGTCTCGGATGCGGAGGCCCGCACCCGCCTGGAGCAGCTGCGCCAGCGCATCCAGGACGGCGACGATTTCGCCGCCTTGGCGCGTTCCCACTCCGATGACAAAGGGTCCGCGATCCAGGGCGGCGATCTCGGCTGGGTCAACCCCGGCGACCTGGTACCGCGCTTCGAGGAGGCCATGAACGACCTCGGCAAGGGGCAGCTGAGCGCGCCCGTGCGCACCCGTTTCGGCTGGCACCTGATTCAGGTCCTCGACCGCCGTCAGCATGACGCCACCGACGACGTACGCCGTGCCCAGGCGCGCGAGGTCCTGCGCGATCGCAAGGCCGCCGAGGCCAGCAGCCATTATCTGCAACGGTTGCGCAACGAGGCCTATGTGGAAACCCGCCTCGGCGAACTCGACTGACCACCATGCCACTGCCCCTGGCACTGACCCCGGGCGAGCCAGCCGGCATCGGGCCAGACCTGACCGTGATGCTTGCCCAGCAGGCGCACGCCCGGCCGCTGGTGGCCTTTGCCGATCCCGACCTGTTGGCGGCTCGCGCGGCCGAATTGGGCCTGCCGCTGCGTATCCGCGATACCGGTGGCGATCTGCCCCACACCCCGGCTCAGGACGGCGAACTGTACGTCAGCCCTGTCGGCCTGCGCGCCCCGGTCACGGCCGGCGTGCTCGACCCGGCCAACGCCGCCTATGTGCTGGAAACACTGGAGGCGGCCACCCGCGCCTGCCAGAGCGGGCGTTGTGGCGCCTTGGTGACGGCACCGGTGCACAAGGGCGTCATCAATGACGCCGGCATCGCCTTCACCGGCCATACCGAGTACCTGGCCGGGCTCACCCGGGGCGAGCCGGTGATGATGTTGGCCTGCCCGGGTCTGCGGGTCGCCCTGGCGACCACCCATCTGCCGCTGCGGGCCGTGGCGAACGCCATCACCCGCCCGTTACTGGAAAAGGTGCTGCGCATCCTGCATCAGGACCTGGTGGCACGCTTCGACATCGCCGCCCCGCGGATCCTGGTGTGTGGCTTGAACCCGCATGCCGGCGAGGGCGGGCATCTCGGCCGCGAGGAGATGGACGTCATCACCCCGGTGCTCGACGCCTTGCGTGGGCAGGGCATGAACCTGCGCGGACCACTGCCCGCCGACACCCTGTTCACCCCGCGCCATCTGGCCGAGGCGGACGCCGTGCTGGCCATGTATCACGATCAAGGGCTGCCGGTACTCAAGCACGCCGGTTTTGGCGAGGCCGTCAACATCACCCTGGGCCTGCCCATCGTACGCACCTCGGTCGATCACGGCACCGCTCTGGAACTGGCCGGCACCGGGCTGGCCGAATCGGGCAGCCTGCAGGCCGCCATCGCCCTCGCGGCACATCTGTCCCGTTAGGGAAGCTCTGAATTAAGTGCTTCCTAGACTTCTCAGCACACGCTGCGCTGCAAACGCGGTTCGCTGCTTGCTTCAAAATCAGTCACTTGCAGTGACCGATTTTGGCGGCACCTCCCTGTGCCGCGGAACCGCTGAATTCTTCAGCGGTTCCATAGCGAATTTGCACCATTCCGTCGCAACCCCTGCGGTGCGCGCTCGTTCGCCGTGCACGGTGCGCGGGGCCAGCTAAGCTGATACGGCAACCGGGCCCAAGGATCGGCGCCTTCGCCGGATTGGTTCGAACCTTGCGGTACGGTTTTCGGTCCAGGAAGTGACGGAAGGCGCTACAGCCCCTGCGAGGTATCCCATGGCCAAGAGCAGCACGACATCCAGCAAGAAAACCACCGCCAAGAAGAAGGCGGCGCCGAAGAAAAACCCGGCCGACGACACGGCCAAGCGGAAAATGGCCACGAAAAAGGCTGCGGTCAAAAAGAAGAAGGCGGTCAAGCAAGCAAGCGACAAGCCGGGCAAACCGGCCGCCGGCAAGAAAACCCGCCACGTCACGCCAGCCGAACGGCGCCAGTTGATCGCCGAGGCCGCCTATCTGCGCGGCGAGTCCCAAGGCTTCCTCAGTGACGAGCGTGACGACTGGCTACAGGCCGAGTCGGAAGTGGACGCCCTGTTGGCCAAGGCCAAGGTGAAGATACGCGACTGATCCGCCGGCGCGCGGCGGATCAGGACGATCAATCGGCCATCGAGGCCTCGATCTTCTCCCTCACCGCAATGGCCACTTCCAGCGCCTCCTGCCCGACCTGCCCGCCCACCAGGGGCGCGCGGCCGGTCTGTACGCACTTGATGAAGGCGTCTATCTCGGCGTCCAGGGGCTTGACCGGCTCGATATCCAGGCGCTCCTGCACGATCTCCGGCCAGTCCTGACCCTCGTGTGCTTCCGGGTAGACCTCGTCCAGGGTCTGGTCGTTGAAATCTAACGCCTGGTACCGCTGGTGCTCGAAGATGCGGATGCGGCGCATTTTCTCGCGGGACACGCGACTGGCGATCACGTTGGCAACCGCCCCATTGGCGAATTCCAACCGCGCGTTGGCGATATCAATATGGTCGGTGAGCACCGAGCTGCCCACCGCGGAGATGTGCGTGATATCCGCGTTCACCAACGACAGGATGATATCGATATCGTGGATCATCAGGTCGGACACCACGTCCACGTCGGTGGCGCGGGCGACGAACGGGCTCATGCGATGGGCCTCGATGAACTTGGGCTTACGAATGCGTTCGGCCAACGCCATGACCCCGGCGTTGAAGCGCTCCAGGTGGCCGATCTGGAGTATCGCGCCATTGGCCTGTGCCAACCGTACAATCTCCCGGCCGTCCTCGACCGTGTGGGCGATGGGCTTTTCCAGCAGCATGTGGATGCCGCGTTCGAGAAAGGGGCGGGCGACCTCGAGATGCAGCGAGGTCGGCACCACGATGCTAACCGCGTCCACCTGGTCCAGCAGCTCCTCTGGCCGCTCGAACACCCGACAGCCGGCTTCACCGGCGACCTTGGCGGCCTGTTCGGGATTGCTGTCGACGACCCCGACCAGATTGACGTCGGGGTGGCGTGAATGAATCAGCGCGTGAAAGCGCCCAAGATAACCGACGCCCACGACGCCGACGTTGATTCGGTCAGACACCTTGCGGCCCCCGTGTTCAACAAAGGACCGGAATCTACCACAGCGGCATGGCGTTGCGCATCGACAACGCCCGGGCACCTCGGCTCATCGGCCGCCTGCGCCTGGATGGCCACCGTCAACAACAGCGACACACCGGCGGCCACAATCAGGAAACCCAGAAAATCGATACGCCGATGTGCGACAGCAGAATGCTGAAACATCATGTCTCTCCAACCGTCTTGGCCAAGCCCGCGGCTCAGCATGCTGTTAACGACGGCCGCTGGCGTTGAATCTGATCACAGGCGTGGGGGAAATCACCCCCTGGACACCGGAAATATGGATCAGATCACGCCAAACATGCGTGTTACTTGGCTTTTTCCTTGGCTTCGTCCGCCGTAGCCCCGGCAGCGGTCAAGGTGTCCGCCACCGCCTGGTGCCCCGCCAGGGTCGCCCGGCTCAGGGCGCTCTTGCCGGCGCTGTTCTTGAGATTCACGTCTGCCCCCGCGGCAATCAACAGCGCCACCAGACGCCCATGACCAAAGGCCGCCGCGACCATCAGCGCCGTATCGCCCTGCCCATCCGCCGCATCGACCGTGGCCCCGGCGGTCAACAGCGCCCGCACGCTGCGCAGATTGCCCCGGTAAGCGGCCAGCACGATGGCCGGCCGGCCGGCGCCGTTGGTGGCATTGGCATCGGCACCCGCGGCCAGCAGGTCCTCGACGGCCTGCACCCGCCCCGCCGCTGCCGCCGTCAACAATGCCCGAGCCGGATCGTCGACCACGGCATGCGCAGCCCCGGCCAACAGCACGAACACGGTCAACAAAAGGCTCGACAGCAGGCGCTTCATGATTTCCTCTAAGGTTGCGGGTGGATGGTCCTTATGGCGGCAGGTTTCCCCCAGCTTGTAGCCTTCTTGCTTTTAGGCCGCACCGGCCTTAGCTTGTCGCCATCGTTGTACCGATCCGAGCATGCCCCATGACCCAAGACCCACACAGTATCCAAGTCGGCGTGGAAACCGCCTACATCAGCGAACAATCCGACCCGGCGCAGGAACGCTTCGTGTTCGCCTACACCATCACCATCAGCAACCAGGGCGACGCCCCCGCCAAGTTGCTCAACCGCCACTGGGTGATCACCGATGCCAATGGCAAGGTGCAGGAGGTGCGTGGTCCCGGCGTGGTCGGTGAACAGCCCTATCTGAAACCGGGTGAGCGCTTCCAGTACACCAGTGGGACGGTATTGGAGACCCCGGTGGGCAGCATGGAAGGCGAATACGAGATGGTGGATGACCGCGGCGCCCATTTCCTCGCGCCCATCGCACCCTTTTCGCTGGCTGGCCCCCAGGCCACCCTGCACTGATCACGCGGCCTTCACGCGCGCGACATGTCGGTCTACGCCATCGGCGACATCCAAGGCTGTTTCGACGAGCTAAAGGCATTGCTGGAGCTGCTACGGTTCGATCCGAGCGAAGACCGGCTGTGGTTCGTCGGCGACCTGGTCAACCGCGGCCCCAAATCACTGGACGTGCTGCGTTTCGTGCATGGCTTGGGCGACGCGGCCGTGACGGTGCTGGGCAACCACGACCTGCACCTGTTGGCCGTGGCGGCGGGCAACGGCAAATACCGGGACGAAGCGAGCCTGACCCCGGTGTTGGCCGCCCCGGATCGCGACCAGCTGCTGTCGTGGCTGCGCCATCGGCCGCTGCTGCATCACGACCCCGCGCTGGACTTCACCATGCTGCACGCCGGGCTGCCGCCCCAGTGGGACCTGGACACCGCGACCCGCTGCGCGCGGGAACTGGAGCAGGCGCTGCGGGGCGACGACCACTTGGCATATTTTCTGGACATGTACGGCAACCTGCCCGACCGCTGGGACCCGGCGCTTACCGGCCAGGACCGGCTACGCTTCATTACCAACTGCTTTACCCGGCTACGCTATGTGGAACCGGACGGCCGTCTGGCGCTGAATGAGAAAGGGCCGCCGGGAAGCCAGCATCCCGGTCGCCTGGCCTGGTTCGACCACCCGGACCGCGCCAGCCGGCAGACCCGCTTGCTGTTTGGTCACTGGTCGGCGCTGGGCTATGTCAGCCGAAACAACGTCTGGGGCCTGGATACCGGCTGCCTGTGGGGGGGGGCGCTGACGGCGTTGCGCATCGATGTCCCGGAACCGCGTGCCATCCACCTTCCCTGCGACGGGCAGGCGGATCACCGTGCCTACCAATAGTCGGACCGGATCCGCCGGGTCAGACTAGCTTCATGCCCCGAGTGATGTTGCGGCCGTAGAAGATCTCCAGCATTTCCCGGCGGATCTTCTCGGTGATGGTGCGCTGCTCCTTGGGCGGCACGTCGTCCACATCGACACCGAACAAGTAGCTGTCCAGATCGAAGTTCTTGAGCATCATCTTGGTGTGGAAGATGTTTTCCTGATACACGTTGACGTCGATCATCTCGTAGCGCTCCTTCGAATCGCGCGCCAGATAGTTCTGGATGGAGTTGATCTTATGATCGATGTAATGCTTCTTGCCCTGCACGTCGCGGGTGAATCCGCGCACCCGGTAATCCATGGTGACGATGTCGGACTCGAAGGAGTGGATCAGGTAGTTCAAGGCCTTCAGCGGTGAAATCCGGCCACAGGTCGATACGTCGATATCAGCCCGGAAGGTGGAAATCCCGCTGTCCGGATGGCTTTCCGGGTAGGTGTGCACCGTGATATGGCTCTTGTCGAGGTGCCCCACCACCGTCTCGGGCAGCGGACCCGGCGATTCCGTGTTGGACAGCTGTTCCGCCATCACCGGCTCTTCCGAGATCAGGATGGTGACACTCGCGCCGTGCGGGTCATAGTCCTGGCGGGCGATATTGAGCACATTGGCGCCGATGATCTCGGTGACGTCCTCCAGTATCTGGGTCAGACGCTCTGCGTTGTAGGCCTCGTCGATATAGCGGATGTAGGCCTGTTCCTGGGCCGGGGTGGCGGCGTAGCAGATGTCGTAGATGTTGAAACTGAGGGTCTTGGTCAGGTTGTTGAACCCGTGCAGTTTCAATTTGCGTAGCGCCATGTGACAGCCCAGCCAAGAACAGTGGAAAAAAGGGGCGCCAAAACTACTGCAAGCGCCGCCGCCAGACAAGTGGATCCGCCGTCCGCGCAGCGGTTACCCGGTGGTCCCGGCGCCCTGTTCCCAGGCGCAAACCGGCGGATGATGGATGATCTGCACCACAGTGCCGTCCGGGTCGTAGCAATAGAAGCTGCGTGCACCGTCGCGATGGGTGCGCGGCTCGCTGCGCATCCGCACCCCCTGCGCCGACAGGAACCCGAACCAGGCATCCACGGCGTCGGCGTCTCGCATGAAAAATCCAATATGATCAAGACGTTGTGACATTTCGTCTCGATCCTGCCGCGGATCGGCCTGGTGCAGCGCCAAATTGTCGCTGCCGGAACTGAGGTAGACGTTCTGCGGATCCGGGCGCCATTCGACGTGCATGCCCAGCAATGCCACGTAGAATCGCTCGCTGGCGGCCAGATCCTTTACGAACAAGGCCACGTGGCGCATGCCGAAGCCGATGTCCGGGCGCGTCCCGCTCACAGCTCCACCCGCTCAAAGTCATGGCTGATCTCGGCCATGGCGCCGAGCATGATGGACGCGGAACAGAACTTCTCCGCCGACAGCTTGACCGCACGCTCCACCGCCTTGTCGGTCAGCCCGGCACCCCCCACCTTGAAATGCGCATGGATCCTGGTGAACACCTTGGGTTCGGTTTCGGCGCGTTCCGCGGTCAACTCGACCTCACAGAAACGGACGTCGTGGCGCCCTTTTTTCAGGATGTGCACCACATCGAACTCGCTGCAGCCGCCCATGCCGAGCAGCAGCATCTCCATTGGCCGGACGCCGAGATTTCGCCCGCCGTGTTCCGGCGGCCCGTCCATCACCACGGCGTGCCCGCTGGCCGACTCCCCGACCATCAGGGCCCCTTCTACCCACTTCACCCTGGCCTTCATTGCTAGTCCCACGTCACAAAACCACAAACCGCGAGGCTAGCACACATCGACAATTGCCAGCAGCCTGCCTATTATTAAATGAATAACGGGTAAAAAAACTATGGCAAACGAAGCCTCTATGAGCAGCAGCATCACGCCGCCGCAACCGGAACCGAGTTGGCTCAAGCCTTTCCTGGCCCACTGTCACCGGCGCCGCTTCCCGGCAAAAGCGGAATTCATCCATCCGGGCGACGCCGCGGATTCGATCTTCTATATCGTCGAGGGACAGGTCACTGTCCTGATCGAGGACGAAGAAGGCCGCGAGATCATCCTGACCTATCTCAACAAAGGCGAATTCGTCGGCGAGATGGGGCTGTTCATGCCCGCGCCCAAGCGCTCGGTCATGGTCCGCACCCGCGCCGCCTGCGAACTGGCCGAGGTCTCCTACGCCAAGCTGGAACAACTGTTCAGCAGCGACCTGCGGGACCATGCCAAGGACATCCTCTACGCCATCGGGCGCCAACTGACCGAGCGCCTGAATGCCACCAGCCAGAAGGTCGGGCATCTGGCATTTCTGGATGTCACCGGCCGCATCGCCGGTACGCTCCTGGAATTGTGCAAACAGCCAGATGCCATGACCCACCAGGACGGCATGCAGATCCGCATCACCCGCCAGGAAATCGGCCGTATCGTCGGTTGCTCCCGGGAAATGGCCGGCCGGGTGCTCAAGGACCTGGAAGAGCGCGGCCTGATCCACGTGAAGGGCAAGACCATCGTGGTGTTCGGTACCCGCTAGTCGGTAGCCCGCCAGCCCAACCCACGGACAGCATAGGGCGCAATAAGCGCAGCGATTGCGCCGAATCCAATCCGCCCATAGGTCGCTGCCGTCGCAGCGCGCTCAACGCAGGATGCAATGCCTGGCGTAATCGCCCGCCTCGTTGGCCGTCCAATCACCCTTGGGCTTGGCCTCCATGTGTTCACACCAGGCCTTGCTACCGACTTCCGGCGTGCACGCCATCAGGCCGAGGCTGGACGCCAACAACAACACGGTCAGTTTTTTCATTGTGCAGTACTCGATGGGGCGAACAGTTGTGCCAGCCGCGCCCCAGGGTCCTCGGCGCGCATGAACGCCTCACCTACCAGGAAGGCATGGACACCATGTTCGCGCATCAAGGCCACGTCTGCCGGGGCATGGATCCCGCTTTCGGTCACCACGCGGCGTTCGGCCGGGATGCGCGACAGCAGCTCCAGGGTGGTGTTCAGGCTGACATCGAAGGTGCGCAGATTGCGGTTGTTGATGCCGATCAAGCGATTGTCCAGCTGCAGCGCCCGGTCCAGCTCGGCGCCGTCGTGGACTTCCACCAGCACATCCATGTCCAGCTGGTGGGCCAGATCGTTCAGTTCGCGCAGCCGCTCGTCTTCCAGGCAGGACACGATCAGCAGGATGCAATCGGCCCCGATGGCGCGGGCCTCGACCACCTGATAGGGATCGACGATGAAGTCCTTGCGGATCACCGGCAAGGCGCACGCGGCGCGGGCCTGCTTCAGGTAGTCGTCGCCACCCTGAAAGAAATCCACATCGGTGAGTACCGACAGGCAGGCCGCGCCATTGGCAGCATAGCTGGCGGCGATCTCGGCCGGGCGGAAGTCTTCGCGCAACACCCCCTTGGACGGCGAGGCCTTCTTGATCTCGGCGATCACGCCGGCATCACCGGCCGCGATCCTGGCATCGATGGCAGCGGCAAAGCCCCGTGGCGCGTCCGCATCGGGGAGGCGTTCGCGCAAGGCACCGATGGAGACCTTGCCCGAGCGTTCCGCGATCTCTTCCCACTTGCGGGCAATGATCTTCTTGAGGATGTCTGGGGTATTGGTGGTCATTTCAAATAGCCAATGGCGCAACGTGGGAATCGCAGAGTATACGTGCAGGGCGCGCGGAATTAGGTTTCACCGGCGCATCACCCGTTGAATAGGCGACCGTCCAAAGAAGACCGTACGGGCCATGGGATTCCGTAACGCTGTGCCCGCCGCCGGACGCCGTGCGCCTCACGTGCTGCCGCCCCCGGTCACTCGAAACTCTGGGTCAGGACCACCAGATCGTCCAGGCGGTTGCGCGCCTCGCCACTGCTGATCGCCTCGTCGGCCTTGGCCACACCGGCCTTGAGACTGTCCGCCAGACCCGCGGCATAAATGGCGGCACCGGCATTGAGCATGACGATGTCCCGCGCGGGCCCGGCGTGGTCCTCGAGCACCGAGCGGATGATCCTAAGCGACGCCGCGGCACTGTCGGCGGTGATCTTGCTGATCGGCGTGCGCGTGACGCCGAAGTCCTCCGGCTGGATGCTGAAGCGACGCACCTGCCCGCCCTTGAGCTCAGCCACCTCGGTCTTGTCGCCGCAACTGATCTCGTCCAGGCCATCGCGGGCATGAACCACCAGCACATGGCGCGAACCCAGTTTCTGCAACACCTCGGCCAGCGGCTCCAGCAACTCGTCACTGAACACGCCCAGCACCTGGTTGGGTGCACCCGCGGGGTTGGTGAGCGGCCCCAGCACGTTGAAGATGGTGCGCACGCCCATTTCCCGCCGCGGCCCGATGGCGTGCTTCATGGCACCGTGATGCGCAGGCGCGAACATGAACCCGACGCCCACCTGGTCGACACATTGCGCAACCTGCTCGGGCGTCAGATCCAGTCGCACCCCGGCCGCTTCCAGCACATCGGCCGACCCGGATTTGGACGAAATCGAGCGATTGCCGTGCTTGGCCACCCGTCCGCCAGCCGCCGCGACGACAAAGGCCGACGCGGTGGAGATATTGAAGGTACCCGACGCATCGCCGCCAGTGCCGCAGGTGTCGACCACGTGGTCGCCGGACACCTTCACGCCACTGGCCAATTCCCGCATCACCGCCGCCGCTGCGGCTATTTCCGTCACCGTTTCACCCTTCATGCGCAGGCCGACCAGAAACCCGCCGATCTGCGCGGCTGTTGCGCCGCCAGTCATGACGGTGCGCACGACCTCGGTCATCTGTTCGGCGGTCAGGTCGTGCCGACCGATGACCTGGTTGATGGCTTGTTTCATTTCCATAGCGGTTCCGTGTCGGGAATCCATGGCCCCGGCAAAGGCACCAGGACCCAAAGCATCTGTTTTCACCTTTCCGCGCCGCGTCCCTTGCGCGGGCTTGGTTGGCCCCTTACCGGCCATCGAGAAAGTTCTTCAGCAGGCGGTGTCCGTGATCGGTGAGTATGGACTCGGGATGGAACTGCACGCCTTGGATCGGCAGGGTCTTGTGCCGCACGCCCATGATCTCGTCCATTTCCCCATCCTGCTCCGTCCACGCGGTGACCTCCAGGCAATCGGGCAAGGACGCCTTGTCGATCACCAGGGAATGGTAACGGGTGGCGTAGAAGGGGTTCGGCAGATCACTGAACACCCCAGCGTCGGCGTGATACATGGGCGACGTTTTGCCATGCATGACCTGGCGGGCGTGGACGATGCGGCCGCCAAAGGCCTGTCCGATGGACTGATGCCCGAGACAAACACCCAGGATCGGCAGCTTGCCAGCGAAATGCCTGATCGCCGCCACCGACACGCCGGCCTCGTTCGGCATGCAGGGCCCGGGTGAGATCACCAGCTGGTCCGGCGCCAGGGCTTCGATATCCGCGATAGTGATCTCGTCGTTGCGATGCACCTGCACGTCGGCGCCCAACTCGCCGAAGTACTGCACCAGATTGAAGGTGAAGGAATCGTAATTGTCGATCATCAGCAACATGGCTCAGTCCTCCACCCGTGCATGACGGTCGAGACCCATCTCGGCCAGCGCCACCGCGCGGAACACCGCGCGCCCCTTGTTCATGGTCTCCTTCCATTCCAGCTCGGGCACCGAATCGGCCACCACCCCGGCGCCCGCCTGGATGTGCAGATGCTGGTCCTTGATCACGGCCGTGCGGATCGCAATGGCGGTGTCCATGTTGCCGTTCCAGGACAGGTAACCGACAGCGCCGGAATACACGCCACGCTTGACCGGCTCCAATTCGTCGATGATTTCCATGGCGCGGATCTTGGGCGCACCGGACACGGTGCCGGCCGGGAAGGTGGCGCGCAGCACGTCCATCGCGCTCATGCCGGTCTTCAACTTGCCGGTGACGTTGGAGACGATATGCATGACGTGGGAGTAGCGCTCCACGATCATCTTGTCGGTGAGCTTGACGCTGCCGATCTCCGCCACCCGCCCGGCGTCGTTGCGGCCCAGGTCGATGAGCATCAGGTGTTCGGCCAGTTCCTTCGGGTCGGCCAGCAGCTCGGCCTCCAGCGCCTGGTCCTCATCTTCGCTGTAACCGCGACGGCGGGTACCGGCGATGGGACGCACGGTGACCTCGCCATCCTCCAGCCGCACCAGGATCTCCGGCGACGAACCGACGATGTGGAAGTCGTCCAGGTCCATGAAATACATGTACGGCGACGGATTCAGTCCGCGCAAGGCACGATACAGATCGAGCGGCCGCGCCTCGAAGGGGATCGACAGCCGCTGCGAGATCACCACCTGCATGCAGTCGCCGTCCAGGATGTACTGCTTGATCCGCGCCACGGCGGCCTTGAAATCCGTTTCGCTGAAGCCGGACACGAAGTCCGCCTCGTCCACCCGGCGGGCGACGGGCGGCTTATGCCTCGGGGCACCGGTTTGCATGCGCGCCACCAGTTCATCGATGCGGGCGTTGGTGCTTTCCAGGGTCTCGCCGGCGTTCGGGTCGGCATGGACGATGATGTACATGCGGCAGGACAGGTTGTCGAACACCACCACCTAGTCGGACACCATCAGCAGGATGTCCGGCGTTTCCAGCGGGTCGGGCTTGCCGTCGTTGGCCAACCGCGGCTCGATGTACTTGACCGTGTCGTAACCGAAATATCCCACCAGACCACCCGTGAAACGCGGTAACCCAGGCAGTTCAGGCACCCGGTACTGCGCCTGATAGGCCTCGATGGCCTCGAGCGGGTCGCTCACCTCGGTGGTGGAGGTCTCGATATTGTTTTTGATTTGCGTGACGGTGTGACCACGCACCACCAGGCGGCAGCGGCTGGGCAGACCGATGATCGAGTAGCGACCCCATTTCTCACCGCCCTGGACCGACTCGAACAGGTACGAGTACGGGCCGGCGGCCAGCTTCAGGTAGACGCTAAGCGGGGTATCCAGATCGGCAAGGACTTCGCGCACCACCGGGATGCGGTTGTAGCCCTCAGCGGCAAGGGCGGCGAATTGTTCGGGGCTCATGGGCGGCTCCACACACAGACATAGGGGGACTTACGAACGGTCGCTGATCAGCGCCACCATCGCGTGCCCGTCTTGAGCGTCTTGTTGTGTGCGAGTAGGAACATCGCCAATTCCTGGAACAAGTGGGGCAAACATACCTGCTCGGCGGCGGCAAGCCAAGGGCTTCGGGGCCGCAAGCCCGACACGTTACCTGTTTCGACGCGCTGACGCCCCGATCACTCCGCCGCTTCCAACAACCCCTTCAGCTCGACCATGGAGTCGATAACCGCGTCCGGATGGTAATCGCGGATGTCCTCGCCGTGGTTGTAACCGTAGCTCATGCAGACGATCTGGAAGCCGGCGGCGCGGGCGGCCTTCACGTCGCTCATGGAATCGCCCAGCATCAGCGACTGCCGCGGTGTCACACCCAGGTGTTCGGCAGCATGCAGCAGGGGCAAGGGGTGGGGCTTCTTTTCCGCCAGGGTATCGCCGCAGACGATGATCTCGAACACGTCGTGGATGCCCAGATCCTTCAACAACGGCAAGGTGAACTGCGCGGCCTTGTTGGTCACACAGCCGAGCTTGTAGTCGGCGGCCTGCAGATAGTCGAGTCCCTCGCGTACACCGGGATACAGTGCCGAGCGCTTGGCGGTGTTCTCGGCATACAGGTCGAGAAAGATCGGATAGGCCTTGTCGAAGTCGGCGTCGGACGGTTCGCCGTCCAACTGGCCGATCAGCGCCCGGCGACATAACCGCTCGACGCCATTACCCACCCAGTTGCGGACCTTGGCTTCGCCATGGGGCGGACGACCCAGCGCCTTCATCATCTGGTCGACGCAATAGGCCAGATCGGGGACGGAATCCACCAGGGTCCCGTCCACGTCAATGAGGATCATTTGTGGTTTCTTGAGCATGATTCAGGATCCCGGACAGCGGGACGCAAGACGATTCCAGGCCGGCGGACACGCGCCCGGGACCGGGTTGGAGAGGCGAGGCATTGAACTGGAACCGCGCGGTCGGCGACGGCGCGCCCCGCCGGGGAAAGCGCCGTCGCCCGCGGTACAGTCGGGTTCAGCCCACTTTGGCCAGTTCGTCACGCATCTGTTTGAGGATGGTGTCGTACTTGTTGGGGTCGCTGCCGTTTTTCTTGCCGAAGATGCCGGAACCGGACACGAAGGTGTCGGCGCCCGCCGCGGCGATCTCGGCGATATTGTCGGCCTTCACGCCGCCGTCGATCTCCAGGCGGATGTCACGTCCGGAGGCATCGATGATGGCGCGCGCTTCCTTGAGCTTGCCCAGGGTCGCCGGGATGAAGCTCTGTCCACCGAAACCGGGGTTGACGGACATCAGCAGCACCATGTCGACCTTGTCGATGACGTACTTGAGGGCGTCGAGGGAGGTGGCCGGGTTGAACACCAGGCCGGCCTTGCAGCCTTCGTTCTTGATCAGCTGCAGCGTGCGGTCGATGTGCTCGGACGCTTCCGGGTGGAAGGTGATGTAGCTGGCGCCTGCCGCGGCGAAATCGGGGATGATGCGATCCACCGGCTTGACCATCAGGTGCACATCGATCTCGGCGGTGACACCGTGCTTGCGCAGGGCCTCACAGACCAGCGGGCCGATGGTCAGGTTGGGGACATAGTGGTTGTCCATGACGTCGAAGTGCACGATGTCGGCACCGGATGCCAGCACGTTATCGACTTCCTCACCGAGCTTGGCGAAGTCGGCGGACAGGATGGACGGCGCAATCGCATAATCTGCCATGAAAGGCTCCCCGGCCGATGGAACGGCCCGATACAAGGTTTGTGAACTGCCCGGCAAAGCGGGCCACGCAAAAGTCAGAACGCCGCACTGTACAAGATGCGGCTTGAATTTTCAGCCCGCCCCGACGATAGGTTGATCCATGGAAAAAGCGCTGAATATCCTACTCCTGCTCATGGGCCTGACCACCCTGCTGGCGACCTGGCCCGCCGCAGCCGCGGACCTGGCCCGCGAGGCCCGCATCGCGGGCCAGATCAGCGACGCGATCCTGGACGGGGAGCCCCTGTGGCTGAGCGCAGACGGGAACCGCTTTCTGGCGATATACACCACCGCCGACCCCGGCCTGTCGCGCGGCGGCGTGATCCTGCTGCACGGACGCGACGCCCATCCCGACTGGCCGGAGGTGATCTACCCCTTGCGCACCGCCCTGCCGGGCCTTGGCTGGGCCACCTTGTCCATCCAACTGCCGGTCAATGCCCCGGCCGCACCGGCCGGTGCCTGGCGCGCCGACATCCCGCTGGCGCTCTCCCGGATCCGCGCGGCGGTCACCTGGCTGACCGGGCGCGGCGTGGACGCGCCGATCCTGATCAGTCATAGCCTGGGGGCGCGCATCGGCGCCGAGTACCTGGGCGGCCTGCATGGCGCGCCGGCCCCGAGCCGGGGCTTGGTCGCCATCGGCCTCACCGCCAATCCGGCCGACACCGACCGTGGCACCCTGAAAGCCCTGCGGCAACTACAGGTACCGATGCTCGACCTGTTCGGCACCGAGGATTTTGGCGGCGTCATCCACAGTGCCGATGCCCGCCGGCGCGCGGCGCGAGATACCCCGTATACTCAGCTTCAGGTCGCAGGTGCCGATCACTTCTTCAGCGGCCAGGACGAACAGTTGATCGCCACTGTCGGCGCTTGGCTGGCGACGGTAGGCGCGCCGGGCACGCCCTCCGACTGATTCAAGGGAGAATATTGTGCGGAAAATCATCGCAGCGCATCCGACACGAGGCACCGTGGTCCTGCTCACCCTCGCAGCCTTGGCGCTGGCCGGCTGCGCCGGCAACACGCCTCGCCAGGCCGTAGTGATCGACCCGGGCAACGCCGATCAAGCACGCCATAGCCCGATCAATCCACGCCGCGGCGACGTGGTCTCCCGCGCCGAGGAACTACTCGGCACCCCTTACCGTTACGGCGGCAGCAACCCCGGCGGATTCGATTGCAGCGGACTGGTCCAGTACACCCACGCGCAAGCCGGCGTGCGGGTGCCGCGGGTGGCCCGAGCGCAGCGACGCTACGCACGGCAGGTACCGGTCTCCCGCCTCAAGCCCGGCGACCTGGTGTTTTTCCGCCTGGAGGGCAAGACAGACCACGTAGGGATCTACGTGGGTGACGGGGAGTTCATCCACGCCCCGTCCAGTGGCAAGCGGGTGTCCCGCGCCAGGCTCGATTCGGTGTACTGGCGGCCTCGCCTGATCGGCGCGGGCAGTTACCTGACCGTTCAGTAACCGCCAAAAGCCGACAGGGTATAGCCGCTCGAATCGTCGAAGAACAACGACACCAGGCGGGCCATCACCTGAGGGGCTAGCACGGTATGGCGATTGCCGGAAGCCGCCAGGGCCTGACGCAGGCTGGCGCGCTGCGTCTCGTCATCGGTCAGATCGAAGATCACGTCGACCGCGTCGCCCAGCGCCACCACTTCCAAGGGGTCGCCGAATACCGGGACCTTGCTGTGGGCAAAGCCCAGTGCCACCGGCGACGCCGTGTCCGGATCCGACACCGCCACGATTTCCACCGGGCGGTGCCGCTCCTGGATGATCTCCAGAAAATGCTCCGCGAATGCCTCCCCCTTTTCGCTCAAGCCGATGAGCGCGACCTTGATGTTTTGTCCCATGGTTTTATTTATCCGTATTGCTGGTAACCTAGCGGCCGCTGGATACGACCCTTTAACCCTGACCTGCGCCGGCACCACAGACGCTACGGCTCGGCGGCGGCGCACCCGGAGACGCGTCGAAACGGCCTGGGCCGTGGCAGGCGCTAATCGCGCTCCACGGCTGTTCCGGCTTCTCGGTGGAAGGTGGCGGCTACCGTACCCGAGGCCGTTGCAGTGGCTTCAACCGCCGGCGGCGCGGATCACGATGCTTTTGAAGCCGTTCTCGGCCAGCCGCTTGCGGGCCGATTCCAAAGCCGACCTGTTGCTGAACGGCCCCACCCGGACCCGATGCCAGGTATCGCCGTCATCGATCCTGACCCGACTGACCCGTACGTCCATGCCCAGCAATACCAGCTGCGCCTTGACGCGATCGGCATCGGCGGCATTCTTGAACGAGGCCACCTGAATCAACAGCGGCTTGCTCATGGCCGGTGCGGGCTGACTGGTCGCGCCGGCCGGCGCGGGCGGCGGCAGCGCCTCCTCGGGAACCACCACCTCCATTTCCGGCAGCCGGTCGTAGAAGTCAAAGCGTGGCGGCGGCGCTGCCGGGCGGCGTGACTCGGGCTTGGCGGTATCCGGCTTGGCGCTGATCCATCCGCTGTCGCCGCCGGGCCCACCCCCGAATTTCAGCCACCCCAGCCCCACCACGCCGGCGCCCACCACCAACCCGGCAACAAAGCCCAGCCACGGGCTGGCCGGGTTTTTTTTCGGCTTGGACTGGGTACGGTATTTGTAATCGCGGGCCATGATGCCTCGGGCCTGGAGTTGCGGGATGCGGCGGCCTGCGCGGCCGCCGCGGGGTCATCTTACATGGCCTCGGGGGCCGACACGCCGATCAGCGCCAAGCCATTGGCCAGCACCTGTCGGGTCGCCAGGATCAGTTTCAACCGAGCGTCGCGCAGGGCGTCGTCCGCGACCAGGAACTGGTGCGCGTTGTAATAGGTGTGCAGATCGTTAGCCAGCTCGCGCAGATAATGGGTGAGCTGGTGGGGCTCTTCATTCAGCGCTGCGCTCTGCACCACCTCGGGATACTTGGCCAAGGCGGTCAGCAAAGCCTTTTCATGATCCTCGGCCAGATGTTCCAGGTTGGTGGTACCGTCGCTGATCTCGGTACTGAAACCCTTTTCCTGGGCCTGACGCAACACGGAACACACCCGGGCGTGGGCGTACTGCACGTAGTACACCGGGTTGTCACTGGACTGGGACTTGGCCAGGTCCAGGTCGAAATCCAGGTGCTGCTCGCACTTGCGCATCACGTAGAAAAAACGCGCCGCGTCCTTGCCCACTTCCTTGCGCAATTCACGCAGGGTGACGAACTCCCCCGAGCGGGTGGACATCTGGGCCTTTTCGCCGCCACGGTAAAGGATGGCGAACTGCACCAGCAGGACATCCAACTTGGCGTGGTCGCCGCCCATCGCCTGCAGCGCGGCCTTGACCCGTGGCACATAGCCATGGTGATCAGCGCCCCAGACATCGATCACGCGATCGAAGCCACGCTCCAGTTTTTCCATGTGGTAGGCGATATCCGACGCAAAGTAGGTGGTCTGGCCGTTGTCCCTGACCACCACGCGGTCCTTCTCGTCGCCGAAGTCCGTGGACTTGAACCAGAGCGCACCCTGCTTCTCGTAGATATGACCGGACGCCTTCAGCTTGTCGATGGCCCGTTGCACGGCACCCGACTCGGTCAACGACCGCTCCGAATACCATTCCTGGTAATCGACGCCGAACAGCGACAGGTCGTCACGGATATCGTCCAAGATGGTGTCCAAGCCCAGGTCGAACACCGTGCGATAACGCTCGGCGCCCAGCAACTGCTTGGCGCGCTCGATCAAGGCGTCGATGTGCTCTTCCTTGTCACCGCCCGCTGGTGCGTCGGCAGGCACGCCGGCGTACACCTCGGCGGCCGGGTAGCGGAACGCGTCACCATTGTGCCGATGCAGGGTGGCGGCGATGTCCCACACGTAGTCGCCCTTGTAGCCGTTCGACGGGAAAACCAGTTCCTCACCCGCCAGCTCCAGGTAACGTAGCCATACCGAGGTCCCCAGGATGTCCATCTGCCGACCGGCGTCGTTCACGTAGTACTCGCGGTGCACATCAAACCCTACTGCCGCCAACAGATCGGCCACCACGGCGCCATAGGCGGCACCGCGGCCATGGCCGACGTGCAGCGGACCGGTGGGATTGGCGGACACGAATTCCACCTGCACCCGTTTGCCGGCACCCAGATCGGAACGCCCGAACCCCTCGCCGGCGGCGAGGATCCGGGGGATCAGGGCGTGGCTGGCACCGGCGGCAAGCCGGAAGTTGATGAAACCCGGCCCGGCGATTTCCACTCCGGCAACGGCCTCGGACGTCGGCAATGCCAACACCAGCTTGTCGGCCAGCTCGCGCGGCTTCATTCCGGCCGCCTTGCTGTTCACCAAGGCCGCGTTGGTCGCGAAATCGCCGTGGTCGGGGTCTCGGGTGCGCTCGATCACCGGCTCGGCAGCGACGGCGTCGAGCACGCCGTCGGCCACCAGTTGGGCGAGGGCCTGGGAAACAAGGTCTTGAATGAGGGCTTTCATGGCAAGGGCCGCGCTGATCGGAAACAAATGCGAGCGCGCAAGCTTATCAGGAATAGGCGGATACCACAGTCACGGGCACGGCCCGAGAGCAGGGAGGCGAGGGACTGAAAAGCCGTGAACCGGCACGGCCATCCACGCTGGGACGCCCAGTGTTCAAGCCGACCTCACGCGCCCCGTCGCGACAAAAAAACCGGCCTGTCGGCCGGTGCACCCGCACGGGGTCAAGGGAGGACACTCGTCCCCGGAGTCAGCCGGAGTAATGGATTCAGCTCGGCGCCACCGACGGGCCGAAGGCCCCCAGGCGACGGGCAATGGTCTGCCAAGTGGGCATCAGTTGATCGTAGGTGCGGCGGCGTCGATGGCTCAAACGGGGCGAGGCCGGATAGCGGAGCAACTGATCCAGGTGGGAGACCACCGCATCCGCCAGCCAGGCCGACGGCGTGGCGGCGAAACGACTCATCAGGCAATGCAGGGTGTCCTCGAGTTCGGCAACACGGGCGTCGTCGGCTGACGACCGGGTAGCGTGGCGGGCGCGGGCTTGCAGTGACATGGCATGGTTCCTCATCGGTGGCCGGCAGTGATGCAAATAATAATCGTTATCATTCGCATGTCAACAGGTGGCGCCGACCGCCGTGCGCCACGCCTCACAAGTCGAGCAGCAACTTCACACCTAGAACACCCAGAAACACTGCAAACACCCGCTTGAGGATCGTCGGCGGGATGGTGTGGGCAATGCGCGCCCCCAACGGGGCAAACGCCGTACTGGCCCCGACGATCCCAAGAAAGGCCGGCAGGTTCACGAAACCGACGCTGTAAGGCGGACGTGCCGGCACCCCCCAGCCGTTGATCAGGTAGCCCAGCACCCCGCCCACGGCAATGGGCAGGCCGATGGCAGCCGAGGTCGCCACCGCCCGTCGTACCGCCATGTTGCACCAGGTCAGGAAGGGCACACTCATCGACCCCCCACCCACCCCCATCAGGCTGGAGACAGTGCCGATGATCCCGCCCGCCACCAGCATGCCGCCCCGCCCCGGCAGCTGGCGGTGCGGTTTGGCGACATTACCGCGAGCCATCTGGCTCGCCACCAACAGCATGAAGACGGCGAAGATCAATTGAAGAGAATGGCCGGACAGCATATCCGCGATCGCCGCACCGGCCAGGGCGCCAACCAAGATGCCCGGCGTGATAAAACGAAAAACAGCCCAGTCGATCGCGCCTCGCTTCTGGTGGGCGCGGATGGACGACAGGGACGTGACCACGATGGTCGCCAACGAGGTCCCGATGGCGACATGCATCAACACCGCCATGTCCACACCCTGGCCCTGAAAGACCAAGGCCAGCACCGGCACGATGATGATGCCGCCGCCGATACCCAGCAGACCGGCCATCAGTCCGGCGACCGCCCCCATGCCGAGCAGCAACAGCAGCTCCGACAAGGCTCAGGCCTCCGCCGTGCCGGACGCTTGGCGTTGCAGGCGCGCCAACGGCTTGGACAACGCCACCCGTCCGGACGCGACGAAGGCCTCATGATTGGCCTCCACCTCGTCCGGGTCGTACAGATAGTTCACCATGCACCCGAAGGAGGCATGCTGGCGTTCAGCCGACGGGTCGGCGAAGGCATTGATCCGTTCCAGTCGCGCGCCGTTGGCCAGATGGAATCCCGCCACCGGGTCCAGCATATGACCGCGCTCATCACGTAGCTGCAGGTAGGCCAGAGCTATACTCCCCAAGGGTGCGCGCAGCACCTCGCCAGCACCACCCCGCGCGGCAAGCGGCCGCAGCAATCCGGCCACCGGGTCGTCCTCCCCGGACGCCGCCCGCAAGGCGTCGCCGTGGTCTTCGATCAGCCCGGCCAGCTGCGCTCGCGACAGATCCTGAAGTTGGCCGGCCGCTGCGGCCCGGACGCTTTCGGCAAATCGTGGCATCGGCGACAGGGTGACGAAGGTCGCGAGCTCGGGCAGCTCGGCGCGCAACTCGGTGAGCACCTGTTTGATCAGAAAATTACCGAACGAGATCCCCCGTAACCCCAGCTGGGTATTGTTGATGGAGTAGAACACCGCGGTATCGGCGCGCGCCGCGTCCAGCACCGGGCTGTCCGGGTCGAGCAGTTCGCCGACACTGTCGCTGACCCCTTGCACCAACGCCACTTCGACGAAGATCAGCGGCTCGCCCGGCATCGCCGGGTGGGTGAAGGCGAAGCAGCGCCGATCCGGCATCAAGCGGCGCCGCAGGTCGTCCCAGCCGTGAATGGCATGCACGGATTCATAGTTGATGAGTTTTTCCAGCGTCTGTGCGGGGCTGTTCCAGTCGATGCGTTGCAGACGCAGGAAGCCGCGATTGAACCAGGAGGACAACAGGTGCCGCAGATCCACATCCACGGCCTTAAGTTCGGGCTCGGCCTTCAGCTGCCTGAGCAGCTCGCCACGCAATGCCACCAACGCCACGGTACCACACGGTGCCATGTTCAAGCGCCGGAACAACTCCTGTCGCGGTGGCTCCACCGCTACCGCCAAGCGCGCCAGATCGGCTGCCGCCTCGGTTTTCGCATAACGCGCCATCGCCGTTTGCATGGTGGCCAGGTCGGGGCCGAAATCCCGGGCCAGCAAACGAAAGAACTCAAGCCGCTGATCGGCGTCCATCGCCTGGAAGCGACTAAGGATTTCCCTCGCCAGAGCAATACCGGACGCCTCGCCCTGTCCCTTCAGCAAGGTACGACACAGCTGTGCGGTACTCGTCTGGGCGCCGGCGTCGCCACGTCGGCCGAGCAGTTCCCGACCCCGGTCGGCGATCACCTCGACCATCTGTTCGAGCCAACCGGTCACTGTTGCGCTCCCATCAGATGGTCCGGCAACCAGGTGGCGATGCCGGGAAACACCGCCAGCAACACGATGCCCAGCACCATGGCGAGCATGAACGGCAAGGCGCCCCAGAGAATGGTCGGCAGCTTGATATCCGGTGAGATGCCGTTGATCACATACAGGTTGAGACCCACCGGCGGCGTGATCAGGCCGATTTCCATATTGATGGTCAGCAGCACCCCGAACCAGATCGGATCGAAGCCTGCCTGAGTGATAATGGGCACCAGGGTCGGGGCGGCCATCAGGATCACCGCCACCGGCGGCAGGAACAACCCGGCCACCAGCAGGAAGATGTTCACATAGAACAGCAGCAGCCACTTGTTCACATCCAGGCCGGCGATCCACTCGGCCAGCGACTGGGTGATATGCAGGCTGGACATCATGTAACTGAACAGCGCCGCCGTGGCGATGATCAGCATGATCATCACCGACTCGCGGGTCGCACTGCGCAGGATCTCCCACAGCCTGACCGGCTGCCATACCCGGTAGATGAACACCACCAACAGGATGCACACCAGGGCACCGACGCCGGCGGCCTCGGACGGCGTGGCCACACCACCGTACAACGACCACAACACCAGCGCGATTACCACCAGAAACGGCAGGATCTTCGGCAGTATCACGAACTTTTCCCGCCAGCTGTAGCCCCGGTCGCCGATCTTGAAGCGATAACCGTTGCGGTAGGCGTAGAACAACGACCACGCCATGAACAACAGGGTGAGCATCAAGCCCGGCAACAAGCCGGCCAGGAACAGCCGGCCGATGGAGGTCTCGGTGGCGATGCCGTAGACGATCATGGTGATGCTGGGCGGGATCAGAATCCCCAAGGTCCCGCCGGCGGCGATGGAGCCGGTAGCCAGGCTGGCCGGATAACCGCGTTTACGCATCTCCGGGATGCCCATCTTGCCAATCGCCGCGCAGGTCGCCGGGGACGATCCGGACAGGGCGGCAAACACGGAGCAGGCCCCCAGGTTGGAGATCAACAGCCCGCCGGGCACGCGGTACAGCCAGCGCTCCAACGCCTCGTACAAATCGCTGCCCGCGCGGGACGACGCGATTGCCGCGCCCATCAGAATGAACATCGGGATGGACAACAGCGCGAACTCGTTCAATCCGCCGAACAAGGTATCGGCCAGCACGCCGATGCTGCCGGGCCCGTCGAATATCAGCAGGAACACCACCGCCACCGCCCCCAGCGCGAAGGCCACCGGAGTGCCGAGCAGCAACAACACGATCAATGTTGCCGCGACCACCAGACCAAGTGCCAGTGTGGTCATTCGACCGCCCCCGGCTGTAACCCGAAGGGCATGTCCCGACCGGTCGCCAGGCTGATCACGTCGGCAATGTACTGCAAGGAAAGGATCCCGAAGCCGATGGGAAAGGCCGCATAAGGTATCCACAACCGCACCGCCCATACGGTGTCCGACAACCAGTCCGCTTCCCAGGCCTCGTACCAGAACTGCCAACTGGACCAGGTCATCACCAGGCAAAACGCCAGCGACACCAGCGCCGCCACGAAGGCCAGCAACAGGCGCCCGCGGTGACCGAGGTAGATGGGCAACAAGTCCACGTTCACATGGCCACGCGTCAACAGCACATAGGGACTACCCACCAGGGTGGCCGCCAGCAGCAGGTAGGTAACGAACTCGGTCTGCCAGATCGAGGATTCCGCCAACACATAGCGGACGAACACCATCTGGCACACCACCAACACAGACACCAGCACCATCAGTGCGGCGGCTATGCCGCACAGGCCCGACAAGCGGGCAACGAAGCGAACATAGGTTTGCACGGGTAACGTCCTCAACGGTCGAGCCGGCGGTCCAGCGCCGGCCCGACGACGCTCATTCGACCGACAGGGCCATGTCCAGCAGCTCACGGCCACCCTTCACCTGATCGGCAAAGGTCTTGTACGAGGTCTTGTCAGCGATGGCACGCCACATGGCGGCCTGCTCGGCGGTCATGGTGACCACTTTCACACCGGCGTCCTCGTAGGCCTTGACCAGCTTTTCATCGGCCACCTTGGCTTGTTCGTAGGCATACTGCTCGGCCTGCTTGCCGGCGGCGATCAGCACGTCCTGCTGAGCCTTGTTGAGCTTGTTGAAGCTCTTTTTCGACATCAGGATCGGCTCGTACATCACCCACAGGGCGTTGTCGCCCGGCGCGGTCAGACACTTCACCTGCTCGTAGATGCGATAGGACACCAGGCTCGCGGAACTGGTATTGGCACCATCGAGCACGCCGGTCTGCAGGCCGGAGTAGATCTCCGAGCTCGGCATGGAGGCGATGGAGGCACCGGCACCGGCCAGCATCTGGTTGAAGGCCTTGCCCGCGGCGCGGAACTGCTGGCCCTTCACATCATCCGGCATCCAGGATGCACTGCTTGTTGGATACGAAACCACCGGCCAGCCAAGTGTCGGCCAGCACGATGACCCCGGCGTCATCCATGATCTGCTTGATGCGGCCCATGAACGGCGACTTGTTCAGCCGCCGGGCATGTTCGTGGTTTTTCACCAGCCCCGGCATCAGGGTGAGGTTGAATTCCGGGTGACGGCCGGCGGCGTAGGCCAGCGGGAAGGCGGTGATATCCAGCTGACCTTTGACGATGGCACCCCACTGTTCCTTGGGCTTGTACAACGACTTGCCGGGATAGACCTTGATGTTCAGATCCACATTGGCCGCGGCTGCGTCCTTGGCGATCATCTGCACCATCTCGTCGCGCAGATCGCCCTTGCCACCCGGCCACTGGTGCGAGGCCTTCAGGTTCACCGCATGCGCGGCGGCAGCCAATCCCAGGGTGGCGGTCGCCACCAGGGCGGTGGACATCAGCTTGCGAATCGTGTGTTTCATAGTTCCCCTCCATTAGGGTCAACGCTGTCGTTGTCGTCTGTGGGCAGTTCGCCGGCGGGGGCGTCCGCCAAGGCCTGCCACTGCTTGTTCAGGTGGTCCTGCATGCAGGCGTCCAACGCGCTGACATCATGTTGGCGAAACGCCGCCATGATGCGTCGATGCTCTTCCAGCGAATGCCGCAGGCGGCCCGGCAGGGTGAGCTGGGTATGCCGCGCCAGGCGCATGATCTTGCGCAGGTCGCTGACCGAGCGCTGCAACCAACGGTTGCCGGAAAGGTCGGCCACCGCCTGGTGAAAGCGCAGATTGGTTTCGTAGTACGCATTGATCTCGCCGTCCGCCGCGTGACTTTCCAGATCCGCATGCAGGGCGTCGAGCCTGGCCAGCCCCTCCGCGTCCAGGCGCTTGACCGCCTCCCGGGCGCACAGCCCCTCGAGCACGGCCATCACCGGGAACAGCTCGGCCAGCTCATCCATTTCCAGGCGGCGCACGAAACAGCCACGGCGCGGCACCAGTTCCACCAGCCCCTCCGCGGCCAACACCTTGAGCGCTTCCCGCATGGGCGTGCGGCTGATGCCGAAACGCTCGCACAGCGCCTTCTCGTCGACCGCGCTACCGGGCGCCAGTTGGTGGCTATAGATCAGCCCGCGCACGCGGTCCGCCACTTGTTGGTACAGCGCACTGTGGACAATGGGTTCACTCAGACTCATGGATGACCGGAATTCCTTGTCGGCGGTTGTCTTTTATAATTTATAATTATAAATTTCGGCAGTCTACGGATCCGGACTTTTCACTGTCAAGCCACACCTGAGGGCCCCATGGCCAACCAGAATATCTACGCCCTGTTCCAAAGCCGCTTTCCCGCCGACCGCGACCGACCGGTCATCGAGACCCCTGCCGGGGACGTTTTTTCCTACGGGGATCTGGAACGTGAAAGCGCGCGCTACGCGCGGCTGTTGACCGATCAGGGGGTACGCCCGGGCGACCGGGTCGCCGTTCAGGTGGATAAATCGCCCCAGGCGCTGTTTCTTTATCTGGGCTGTCTGCGTGGCGGCTTCATCTATCTGCCGCTGAACACCGGCTACACCGCCAAGGAACTGGACTATTTTCTGCACGACGCCGAGCCCGCGGCGGTGATCTGCCGCCCCGACGACCTGGATCGGGTCACCGCCCAAGCCCGGAACCGGGGTGTTGCCAGGGTGTACAGTCTGGACGGCCGGGCCGGCACGCTGAACGGGCTGGCGGAGTCAGTCGAGCCGCACTTCGATGTGGTACCGCGCCAAGGCGACGAGGTGGCGGTAATCCTCTATACCTCGGGCACCACCGGTCGCCCCAAGGGCGCCATGATCGGCCACGCCGGGCTGGCGGCGAACAGCCTGACGCTACACGCGGCCTGGGGCTGGCAAGCTGGCGATGTGCTGCTGCATGTGCTGCCCATCTTCCACATCCACGGGCTGTTCATCGCCTGCCATTGCGCCTTGCTCAATGGCAGCAAGATGATCTTCATGCCGCGTTTCGATACCGCCGAAACAGTCCGCCAACTGCCCCGCGCCACTGTGCTCATGGGAGTGCCCACGGTCTACACCCGGCTGCTGGCGGAACCGGACTTCGATGCGGACGCCTGCCGCAACATGCGCTTGTTCGTATCCGGCTCCGCGCCGCTGCTGGAACAGACCTTCAACGAGTTTCACACCCGTACCGGCCATACCATCCTGGAACGCTACGGCATGACCGAAACAGGCATGAACACCTCCAATCCACTGCACGGTGAACGCCTGCCGGGGACCGTGGGCCCCGCGCTGCCCGGCGTGGACGTGCGCATTGTCGACGCCCGGGACCGCCCGCTGGCGCCGGGCGAGGCGGGCCAGCTACAGGTGCGCGGGCCCAACGTGTTTCTCGGGTACTGGCGCATGCCGGACAAGACCGCCGCGGAGTTCACCGCGGACGGTTTCTTCCGCACCGGCGATATCGCCATCCAGAATCCATTGGGCTACCTATCCATCGTCGGGCGCGCCAAGGACATGGTCATCAGCGGCGGCTACAACGTCTATCCCAAGGAGATCGAAGGCGTGATCGATACGCTGCCGGGGGTGCTGGAGTCGGCCGTCATCGGCGTGCCCCATCCGGACTTCGGCGAGGCCGTGGTGGCGGTGATCGCCAGCGACGACCGGGACGCCCTGCCTAGCGAGGCCGACATGATCGCCGGCCTGAAGACCGAGTTGGCCGGCTATAAGGTCCCCAAGCGCATCCATGTGGTGGACACATTGCCGCGCAACACCATGGGCAAGGTGCAGAAGAACGTGCTGCGCGAGCGCTACGCCGGCACGTTCACCACTTGAACGGCGACGCGCTGGCGGGCCGACACTCAGTACAGATCCAGCGGATCCACATCCAACGACCAGCGCACCTTGCGCGCCGATTTCAACGCGCGAATCTGCGGCAACAGCCAGCGAATGATGCGATGCAAGGGTGCGCGATCATTGGCCTGCAACAGCAAGTGGGCGCGATAACGCCCGGCGCGTCGCATCATGGGCGCGGGCACCGGCCCCCACAGCTGCACCGGGTCGGCATGGGGCGACGCCAGCTGGTAAACCGCGGATAGAAAATCCTGCGGCGCATCGGGGTCCGTGGCCTCGGCGCGCAGCAAGGCCTGAGACCCGTAGGGTGGCCACAATGCCTCCCGTCGCTCCGCCAGCGCCGCTTCGGCGAAGGCGCCATAGCCATGGTGTACCAGGATCTGCAGCAGCGGATGTTCGGGATAACGGGTCTGAATCAGCACCCGACCGGGTTTTTTCCCTCGTCCAGCGCGACCGGCCACCTGCAGCACCAGCTGCGCCATGCGCTCGGCGGCGCGAAAATCGGCGCCAAACAGGCCGCCGTCCACGTCCAGGGCCCCGACCAGGGTCACATCCGGGAAATGATGTCCCTTGGCAAGCATCTGGGTACCCACCAGGATCATCGCCTCGCCGCCGTGGATCTGTGCCAACAACTTGTCGAAGCTGCCCTTGCGACTGGTGGAATCGCGGTCGATGCGCAGCACCGGCACGTTGTCGAACCGCGCCTTGAGGGTCTGCTCCAGCCGTTCGGTCCCCGCCCCCAGGGGGTTGAGCTGGTCGGACCCGCATGCGGGGCAGGTGGTCGGCACCCGACGCTGACTGCCGCAATGGTGACACCACAGCAGCCCAGATCGGGCATGCAGGGTCTGGCGCGCATCGCAGCGCGGACAATCCGACAACCAGCCGCAGCTGTAACAACTGAGCACCGGCGCAAAGCCACGGCGATTGAGAAAGATCAACGCCTGTTGGCCCGCCGCCAAGGTATCGCCGATGGCCTTTCCCAACACCGGCGACAACCCGGCATCCAGCGGCTGACCGCGCACGTCCACCAGGTCAAGCCGTGGCGGGTTGGCCCCACCCGCGCGACGGGTCAGGCGCAGTGCGCGGTAGCGCCCGTCGCGCACGTTCTTGATCGACTCAAGCGACGGCGTGGCGCTGCCCAAGACCACCGGACACTGCGCGCGCTGGGCGCGTACCACCGCCAGATCGCGGGCCGAATAGCGGAAACCTTCCTGCTGTTTGAACGACGGATCGTGCTCCTCGTCCACCACAACCAATCCCAGATCTGGCACTGGCGTAAACACCGCCGAGCGGGTTCCGATCACCACGGGCGCCAGTCCCAGTCGGGCCCGCTGCCAGGCGATTTCCCGTTCACGTTCGCCCAGGCCCGAGTGCAGCACCGCCAGACGGTCTCCCAGGCGTCGGGCGAAGCGCTTCACCAGCTGCGGGGTCAGACCAATCTCGGGAACCAGCAACAGCAGCGACCGCCCTCGCTCAAGCACCTGCTCGGCCAACCGCAGGTACACCTCGGTCTTACCGCTGCCGGTCACCCCGTCGAGTAGGAATCCGGCATAGCCGCCCAGCGCCCCGGTCACCGCCGCGACCGCCTCTGCCTGCTCATCGTGCAGCTCGGGGGCGACGCCCTTGGTCGGCAATCCCGGCTCTGGCGGCAGTTCGACCGCCGTAATCAGCCCTTTATCGCGCAAGCCACGCAACGCCGAAGCGCACTCGCCGATGGATTCCCTCAGTAGCGACTGCGGCGCTCGACCGCCCAGCTCAGCCAACCAGGCAATCACCTCCGCCTGGCGGGGCGCGCGACGCAATGCCTGGGCGTCGAGCGTGGCGCCCTGTTCGGTCAGTGCCCAGCCGGACTCACCCAAAGGAACGGCCGGCTCGCCGCGACGCAGGGTGACCGGGAATGCGGCACCGACCACTTCACCCACGGGATGGTGGTAATAAGCGGCCGTCCAATTCAAAAAGCCCAGGTCGCCGCTGTCCAACAACGGGGCGTCATCGAGGACCGCGGCAACCGCCTTCAATCGGTCGACGGATAACTCGCTGTCCTGGGCCCTGGCCATCACCACGCCGCAACGTTCGCCGCGGCCGAACGGCACCCGTACCCGCTGGCCGGGAATCGGCTCCGGGCAAGCCACCGGCGGCAGGTAATCGAACAGCTGATCCAACGGTGCCGGCAGGGCCACGCGCAAGGTGGGCCGTCGGGTCACCGGATGCGCACCGTGCGGGCAAGATACCGGCCAGAAACGCCTTGACTTTCGCTAACCCTTTGCCGGAAAAGGCGGTCGAAAAGTTCTCCACAGAAGCTGTGGATAACTTTGTGGAAGACTGCTGGGAATTGGCCTCCAGGGCCCATAAAACCAACCTTTTCGCTAATTTGACGATTTTTTATCCAACAGAACAAAATTTTTATAAATCAACAAGTTAAAGTATTTCAGTGAGCGCTAATGGATTTCTCATCATTCGGCATGACGTTCCTATGACAACGCACCGCCGGTGTGCATAACTAACTTCGCGCGCGCTTGTCAACGGCTTTGCAGGGGAAACGTTGTACTTCATGAAGCCATCACTGGCCCTGCAGGCCCGGACACCGCCAGAATGCACGTGATTTCACTGCAATCCCCTTGCCTGAACAGCACCAGCCCAGAGGACTGGACCGATACCGTGGCAGACAACCCGACCGAGGACGCGCGGCAGCACGCGCTGGATCAGTTTCTGGCCGGCGTGGAGCGTCGTGCCTACGTAATGGCGGAGATGGCGACCCGCAACCGGGACGAGGCCCTCGACCTGGTCCAGGACGCCATGCTGGCCTTCGTCACCAGCTATGGCAAGAAAAAGCCGGCATCCGAATGGCCGCCGCTGTTTCATCGCGTGCTGCAAAACAAGCTGCGCGACTGGGGGCGGCGGCAGACCGTCCGCCGTCGTTGGCAGGTCTGGCTGAAAGGCGACGACGATGCGCCCGAGGCCGACCCCATCCAGCAAGCCGCCGACCCGGCCGGCCGCAGTCCGGAACAACGCGTCTCGCTGGACAATGCCAGTGACGCCTTGCTGATGGCGATAGGGGAACTGCCGCTACGGCAGCAACAGGCGTTCATGTTGCGCAGCTGGGAAGGCCTGGATGTCGCAACGACCGCCAAGGCCATGGGCTGTTCCGCCGGCAGCGTGAAAACCCATCTGTCACTGGCCATGGCGCAACTGCGCGATAAACTCAAAGGACATTGGTAATGAACGACCGGTCACCCTTCGATGAAGCCGCCCGCCAGGCGCTGGACACCCGAGCCGAAGGCCTCGACGGGGCCACCCTGTCGCGTCTGCGCCAGGCCCGTGTCACCGCCATCGAGCAAGGGACTAGGCGACATCGTTGGTTCTCCCATTGGGTGCCTGTGACCGGCGCCTTGGCCACCGCCGCATTGCTGGCCATGAATCTGTGGCACGACCAAATGCCGCAACCGGCCCCGGAACTGGCCTTGCTGGAAAGCCTGGTAGGGGATAGCGTGCTACCGTCAAGCACCCAGCCGGACCCGGAGTTCATCGAATGGCTTGCCCGGCCCAACGGCGCCGTATGAGCGAGCGCCTGTCGCCCACCAACCCAACGAGTCGACCATGAAGCACACCCCCACCCGCCGAAGATTTCTGATGCTGCTGAGCAGCACCCTGCTGGGACTTGGCACCGGCCTGGCGCATGCGGGCGATATTCCCTGGTCGAGTCTGAGCGCCGACGAGAAACGCACCTTGTCGCGCGCCCAGGACAAGTGGGATCAGTTGCCCACCGAGCGTCAGCAACGGCTGTTGGACGGTGCCCGCCGGTGGCAGAACATGAGTCCGGATCAGCGTGAACAGGCCCGTGAGCGATGGGAACACCGCCGTGCCGACCAACACGAACGGCGTCGGGAGCGACGCGACTGACCGGACCGGCCGGCCAGCCTCGATCAACCCGATCACCATCCCCGCCATCGGTATTCGGGGAATACCGACAAAACCGTAACCGAACATCGCGCTGTCACGCCGACGTCATTGAAACCATGCGGTCATTTATGCCATAACAGGGCAACTCAAAGATGAGTGCGTTGCGATGGTGAGTCTCATACAACAGATTCTCCGAACGGACGCTGCGGGTATGCCGTTGGAATGGGTGGACTACCGCGAAGCGGTCAAGCTGCACTTCCTCGGCCAGATTGCCTACACCTGCGGCGAGCCGCTGTTTCGCCTGCACGGCGGCACCAATGCCCTGACCCAGCAACGCAGCAGCGTCACCGTCCATTCCATCATCGCCACCTTCGGCGCCAGCCAGGCCAAGAGTCGGCTGACCAAGAGCTACACGCCACCGCTGAACAATCGTGCCCTGTTCCAGCGCGACGACCACCTGTGTCTGTATTGCGGCGACCGCTTCCACAAGAGCGTGCTATCCCGCGATCACGTACGCCCCGTCAGCCAGGGCGGCCCGGACGTCTGGACCAACGTCGTCACCGCCTGCGTGCGTTGCAACACCCATAAGGCCGGACGCACGCCGGAGCAGGCCGGCATGGAGTTGCTGGCGATCCCCTTCAAGCCGACCCACGCCGAATACATCTACCTGCAGGGGCGCAACGTGCTGGCCGACCAGATGGAGTTCCTGCGCGCGCACTTTCCCCGCACCAGCCCACTGCATGACCGTTTTCATCAGTAGCAATCACCCGTCGTAGCGCGGCCCGACCGCCGCCGGATAAACTGACGCCATGACCGACTTTCGTGCCATCGCCGAACACATCGGCCGGGCCAGCGGCCGGTCCTTCAACCCCACCGACCCCGGCCGCGTCGGCGGCGGTTGCATCAACACCGCGGTCCAATTGTCCGACGGCCACAGCCAGTGGTTCGTCAAACTCAACCGCGCCGGGCTGGCGGACATGTTCGACGCCGAATTCACGGCACTGGACGAACTTGCCGCGACCCACACCATCCGAGTCCCGCGCCCGCTGTGCACCGGTACCGTCGACGGCGCCAGCTATATCGTCATGGAATACCTGCACCTTGGCCAGGCGGGAGCCACCGGCCAGGCCTGGGCCGGCGAACGCCTCGCCGCGCTGCACCGTCACACCGCCGAACGCTTCGGCTGGAGCCGGGACAACACCATCGGCGCCACCCTCCAACCGAATGAACAACAAACGGACTGGATCGCCTTCTGGCGCGATCAGCGGCTCGGGTTCCAACTGGAACTGGCCGCCGGCAACGGCCACGGCGGCCGCTTGCAACAACTGGGGGACCGCCTGCTGGGCGATCTCGACGCGCTGATCGATCACGCACCGGCACCCTCCCTGCTTCACGGCGACCTATGGGGCGGGAACATCGGCTATGACACTCAAGGCGAACCCGTGATCTACGACCCGGCCAGCTACTACGGCGACCGGGAAGCGGACATCGCCATGACCGAGCTGTTCGGCGGCTTCGGCAGCGATTTCTATCATGCCTATCGCAACGCCTGGCCGCTGGACCCCGGCTACGATACCCGCAAGACCCTGTACAACCTGTACCACGTACTCAACCATCTGAACCTGTTCGGCGGCGGCTACGGGCGACAGGCCGAAGGCATGATGGAACGACTGCTGGCGCAGATCTGATGCCGGCGGCGGCTTGTTGAGGGGCACGCCCATCGGTGCGGCTCGTTCGCACGTTCAGGCGCCGGGTACCCGCCTCCTCACCGAAACCACCGACCGCCAGAATCACCCAGGAAAGAAGCGGCAGCCCTGTCTACAATCGGAATTGCCGCGGCCATCCCCTTGCCAAGCAGGCCGGGACGGCATCGGCGACGGCGGTCCGCGCCAGTGCGCCGCCAGCTGGACGAATCGGGTCACCCTGGGGACACCACCACCGGCGCAAGATAGATCGAAGGCCGGGTGAACCAAAAACCGGCACGCTGGTCTGCTGGGATGTGGACCGTGACGCAGCTCACGATCCCATAACTCAAATGGACAGGACGCGGGTGAACACGGATGCCAAGACCTATGCGGGTGCTTTTAGCCGAGGACCAGAACCTGGTTGGCCTGATACTGGCGCAGGAGCTGCAGCGGCTCGGCGTTGACGTATTCGGCCCCTACGATACCGTGGAAGAGGTTTTGCGGGTGGCCCGCAAGCACCGTATCGACGCGGCGATTCTGGATGTCCACCTGCGCGACGGCGACGTATACCCGGCCGCCGACACCCTCTTCGAAAAGAAGGCCCAGGTGATATTCCACACCGCCATGGACAGCGAGCACGCGCTGAAACAGTTGTATCCACGCGCCTCGGTGCTGACCAAGCCGGTGCCCACCGCCCGCCTTATGCAGGCACTGAGCGACGCCTACCTGTCCATGACAAATTAAACGCTCGCACAGGCCATGTGGCCGAGCACGTCGGTGTCTGCCGCCGGCTGATAAATCAAGGCCGCCGGCCGCCTAGCCGATCTCCTCGGACAAGCGCGCGATGGTCTGGACCACGTTGCTGGCGCCGTCGCGGATCTCCTGCATCACCTTGGACACATCCGCGATTTGCGAGCTGCCTTCGTTCGCTTGCTCGGCGACAACACCCATGCTGGCGGTCACGGTTGCGGTCAACTCATTGTTGTTCCGCACCACCGTGGTGATCTCCTCGGTGGATTCGCTGGTACGGCCGGCCAGTTGCCTGACCTCGTCGGCGACCACGGCGAAGCCACGACCCTGTTCACCGGCGCGCGCCGCCTCAATAGCCGCGTTCAAGGCCAGCAGATTGGTCTGTTCCGCGATGGCACAGATGGTTGCGACGATTTTTTCAATGTTCTTCGAGTGGTCGTTCAACTGCTGAATCTGGCCAACGGCCTCGCTGACCTGGCTCGATATACCGGCGGACGTCTTCACGGCCGCCTTGAGCATTTCATCGCCGGCAGTTGCGTTTTCCTCGGTCTTTTCCGCGATCTCACGCGCCAGCTTTGCCGCATCGTCGGTTGCCAGGTCGCCTTCGATACGCGCGGTCACGTCGGAGGCGAACTTGATCACTTTCACTACCTTGCCGTCTTCATCGAAGATCGGATTGTAGGTGGCTTCCAGCCAGAGGGCCCGACCTGCCGCATCGCGGCGTTCGAACAACCCGCTCTTATGCTCGCCCGCGGCCAGGTCGTCCCAGAACCGGGGAAATTCCTCATAGAAGGAATCGGGGCAGAACATACGGTGGTGCTGGCCCTTGATGTCGTCCAGCGCGTAGCCCATGGTCGACAGAAAATTCTTGTTTGCACCAAGAATCCCGCCTTTAGGCGTAAACTCGATGACCGCGTGGGATACGTCCAGGGCCATCAGGATCGCATCCTTGTCACGACGCTCGATCTCTTTGGCGGTCACGTCGGCGGCGATCTTCACTACCCGAGTGACTTGGCCCGCGTCGTTCTTGATCGGGAAGTAGGTCGCCTCCAGCCATAGCACGGAGCCATCCCGCCGCCGGCGCTCGAAGGTTCCTTCGTGGGCGATCCCCTGGGCCAGTTGCGCCCAGAACGCACGGTATTCCTCGCTCTTGGCGTAGCCGGGCTCACACAATACGCGATGGTGCTTGCCTTCAACCTCCGCACCCGAATAGCCAACAGCATCCAGCAGCAGGCTGTTGGCCTTGATGATCTCACCATTGGGGGTGAATTCGATGTATGGAACACTATCGACTATCTGTCTCGTCCCGTGTGAATATATACCTGCTGGCCGAGAGCGATTATTCTTGGCCAGGGAGCTCATTGAGCTGTTTATTCATCCTGAGGCGCTAGCATAAACCCATGGCCGCAACGATTCACAGCAACGCACGTACCACGC
>JASBTJ010000042.1 GCA_030148485.1 Gammaproteobacteria bacterium
CCTGGTCCACTACCAGCTGCGCTGCCTCGAGTCGAAACTCCGGGCTGTAGTTCCTGCCTCTCTTGCTCATCTTGTCACCTGTTCCATTCTGGGGGATGGTATCACCCAGATTCAGGTGGCCAATCTGACTGTGCCACTACACGACGCGCATCTGAGGCTCGGCAACGCCTACCCCAACGCGATTCGAGACCTCGATCTGTCATCCCTCAAACAGCAGTACCTGGCACCAGTCGACGTGCCGCGCGCACCCAGCGATTGGGGCACTGCAGAAATCGCCTATAGGCGGTTTCTGACCCTGATCTATTTCTACCCCAACAAGGCCCTGAGCCCGCCGCCAGAAGCAGAGTTGGTCTGGCGCGCCCACATCCTGGACACCCGCGCTTACCGCCGCGACTGCGAAACCCTGTTCGGACGATTTGTCGACTACCCCGCGGTCGAGGGCGATTCCGCGGCAGACCTGGCGGACAACGCGGCCTGCGCTCGGGAAGCGTTCGAATCCTTGTACGAGAAGCACTTCGGATCAGCCTCCGGGATCCGCGCTAAGCCATGAGCGACCTGGAAGGCCGTCCCGCCACTCAGTGAGGCTGAAAAATTCACATTTTTCCGCCAACCGCCCGGCTTACAGACGAACACGCACTTGGCAAATTCCCCCTGCCCACTTTCGGGCCACGTACTAGGAGATCGAACATGGCTAAGAACACTGGAAAAGCCCCTGCCAGCAAAAGCACCAACGGTAAATCCCGCCCGCCTTCCACACACCCTGACCAGGGCGGTAACTGGCCTAGCACGACAGGTCGGGTGTCCGGCAAAGGACGGGGCAACGCCAAGCCCGGCAGTGGTCAGTAACCCCTAATAAGAAGGAGACCTGGTGCAGGTGGCCCAAGCCGCCTGCACCAACACCAACCATGCGAAAATATTGCTCAGATAAAGACATCGACAAGCGCGTTCGCCAACTGCTACGCAGGGGCTGCCGATTCAAACGCGGCAGTAAGCATCATGCCGTGGTTTTCGCGTCGGGCGCCGTGATCCGAATCAGCAGCTCGCCGAGCGACCACCGGGCATTTAAAAACTTTGAAAGCGATGTACGCCGACGAATCAAGAAGGAACAAGCGCGTGCCAACTAAACCACTGCCCCCCTACCCCACGCCCGCCGAAGTCATCCGTACGCTTGCACAGGCTATTGCATCTAAAAGCGCCACTAAACGCCTGGAAGATGCCGTGCGGGCGCCAGAAACAGATATCAGGAAACTTGAGGGGCTAATCGACACAGCCATCGTTAACCCGGTCAATCGCTATATAGGGGCAAAAGCCGGTGGCACCCTACAGCGCAAGCTCAGACGCTGTCTTCGCCGCTACCTCGACACGATTGCCTCGGTTTCGCTTGAGGGCGTGCCGCGGATCGAGGCCGTCGCGCTCCTCAACGGAACCTTATTTGTCGAGTACGTTAGCGACCTCCTCATCAATCTGCATGAGCACACCGAGGGGCCCTCTCTCGTCGCACTACTCAAAGGTAAATCTGCCCTTGATACGGCCTTTGTTTGGCTGAAAGAAACCAAGGACGGCGCGTCGCACTTGGCACCGACCGATGCCGCATCCAAAAAGGCACAGGGCGACCTCATCTGGACGTGGCGAAACAATAAGTCTCTTCCAGATCTTCAGGCGATTCAGCGAATGATTCCACCATCGCGGTCCGCGCCCGAAGACGGGGCGCCATTCCGGACGTTGCTGCTGATCGCCCGGGGCATCGACTGGATCAAAAAGCAGCCCGGTGGCCGTGCCTTCCTGCAACTGATGGTCGACCATATGCTCTTGGGATCTCCGGATGTCGCTGACCGCTTCCGGCAAGCGGCGGCAGCGAGCCAGAAGGAGCAGGTATCACGCTTTTCTCCAATGCTTCCTGCCATTGAAAAGATCCAACACGGGCTGATGCGCACGTCCAAGAAACCGACTCACGCACAGCAAATCACGCGTACAGCATTAGACGAAGCACATCTCGCGAGTAGGCAGATTGGTGCGTCCTTTGATAACCGCTTTTTCCTCGATTGGCACGAGGCACGATGGCACGTGTTGTCCAACGACAATGTGTCGGCGCTTAGACGCTACAAAGACGCGTTTGAGGGTTGCCTGTTCCAGGGTGGTGACAACCAGTGGGAGATCATCAAAGAAGCGATGTGCGTTGCAGCGGGTCAGGACAAACCCGACATGGTTCTGCTGAAAAACCTCAAGAAGGCTGCGATCCTCCTCAGATATGAACTGCCCGTCGACGTCGACGGTGCCGAAGATCCGAGAAACAAGCACAGCGACTTCGTTGCACCCTGGGAGATCCCATACTGGCGAGACCAGTTCGACAAAGTCTTCCCGCCAGTCGGGCGCTTTGCCCAAAGCCATACGGAACGAGACACCCGGCACATCGGTCCGCTCTTTATCGCATCACAGCGTTTTGCGAAACCTGATCTAAAGCGCAGGAACAGGGTGATCAAGGTCGGAGACACCTGGCAAAAGCCCATCCCGCAACTGGTCTGGTTCGCTCAGCAGGGTGACGTGGGCGCCGTAAAAAAGTTATTAGATGCCGGCGCAGATGTCGACCAATTGTCCAAATCAGACGAATCTGCCCTGTTGATGGCTATTCAGTTGATGGCCCCTGACGTTAACGGGGCAAAACCGGAGGCCGGCGAGGCCATCTTCGATCTGTTACGCCTCCACCGGCATTCCGTCGTCACCCTCAATGCGCGCACTACGAAGAAGCGCCTTACGTCTCTGATTGAAGCGGTCAAGACCGGTCGCCCTGATATCGTTCGCGCATTGCTGGACATGGGAGCAGATCCGGACCTGCGTGGCGACACGGACCTGCAGACGCCGTTGAATACCTGCCTAAAACGCATCGCCTCGATTACTCGTCCAGAATCATTCTTCGCAGACATTGGGCAGCCGCCAACGTCTATCGAAGGACTCGACGGCGTCAGGCGTCATTCGAATGGCCTCCTTGGCCCCGGCCTAGGGGATATCGCGAAACAGTTGGGCGCTACGGATGAGCAGTGTGGCGCTTGTCTAGGCGTTGCACAGCGTCGTTTAAAACAGCAGATGCAGCGCCACTACTCGCCCAATCATCTTCGGGAGATCGCTTTGCTCTTGATTGACAGGGGCGCCGACCCCAACGCCACGCATCAGACACCTATCCATGGGTACACCCCATTGATGCTCGCGGCCGAAATGAACGAAGGGTCGCTTTTCGATGCAATGCTCAACGCCGGTGGGGATTGGAAGAAAACGTACGACGATCCCAAGAGCGGCAAACCGATTAACTGCGCACTAATCGCTCAGGGGTTTGGGTCGACCACCGTTCTGGCCCGTCTTCGAAAGGAGTTCTCACAAGTTTTCTAACCCCGCTGTTCGCGCGGACACGCAGGGTGCACGGCTGCTTTCTAGATAGGGCGACCCACCAAGTCTGCAAGTGCTGGCGTTAGCCGGAGGGCTCAATGCACGGCTGCGCCCCTTCTCCTCGCGGCTGCAATTAAGGTTCTACCCCGTCAAGTGAGCCGACTCTATGCCCAACCGCGTGGTCGTTGCGCGAGCGCTTCCCTCCCACTACGTCCCGCGAGCACCGAAAAGTCGCGCCCCTGATAGCCTGCCGCGCCCCACTTCAATGGGTTTCGCCTCGCTGCAGAGCGTGATACCCAGCATAGTGCTGCTACCGCAGCTATCGTCAGGTAATGCTTAATCAGAAAAAATCTCCGCAGTTTCTCGAACTTGTTGTACATAGTCATTCCACGCCGTGAAGTTTGTCTCTTCAACGTCCATTTCAATGTATTTATCACGCACCATTTCTATTATCTTGCGAAGACATTCTTTCATGGTTGAATTTGCATTCAATATGGCTTCCCATGCAGCCTCTTGAAGTTCGCTAAATGGTGCATCTCCAGGGTTGCTGAAGATATATGCGCTTCCGCTATGATTAGCATGATAGTACTGACCGAACGCCACGCTTTTTTCCCATGCAGAGTGAAATTCCCTCAATAGGCCCTCCAACTCTTTGTCATATAAATTGAACAAACTCCCCGTAACTGCCGAATTGAATCCCTCCCAGAAGTAGAGGACGCTATCACTTATCATATACGGAGAGTCCACGACGTGCTGATCTATGGTTGGGATATGGATGGTAGACAAAACTCTCCTTAGCACCTCGACATCTCTGTTTCGTTTTATATACACGCCTTCGTTCTCAGAGTTACCGTCATCCAAGGAACCGCTCTGCCGCACAGGAGCAAACTTCTCACACAGATGTATTGCAGCGCCAATCTTTTGGAGTTCCTTCATCATCAGCGCTGCACCAGCGCTAACCAAAAGGCACATCAAAAGGTAGATTTCGGCAGCATGATCTCCTGAAGAGGTTATTCCCGGGGATTTATACTCCATTGCCGCTAAAAGAAAACTAGTTATCGCCAGTAGAGGAAAGGCAAGCCACAGCACAAAACCAAAGTAATACCTGAGCTTAAAGAATCTCCCCTTTAGAGAAAACCAGTTGTCATTGCATTCTATGTTCATGTGACAGAATTGAAACAGAGACAGCGCACCAGCCTGGTTAGTTGGGTGGGAAAGAACCCGCCTTAAAGCAATAACATCGGGATTTATTATCCCATAATATTTAGCAAAACCCTGCTGCAGCCTTGCATCTCCAATGGACTGGTAATTTTCCAGCAAATCCAACCTTTTCTTTGAATTATTACTTTTGCGACTGATTAAATATTTGGAAAAACTAATCAGCAGCCCGAGGAAAAGCAAAAACAACCCCAAACTCTCTTGCCAACCAAAACTACTCCCGGGAGATTCTACCGCCCTATCAAGGAGATAGGTTTCAATCGTAAAGACGACAACATCCAATAATCCAAAGCTGAGAAATCCTAGTCCTGCTGTTACCAGGCGACTAACGAGACTTCCGAACAGAAAGTTCAGAAAGCGATCTAGTAGCTTATCAATATCGATGGTCCCCACCAATTTCACTCCCAACTATCACCTCCGCGAAAAAATGCCCAACCGCAGATATATTTTATTCTGATAGGTTGTACTGCTGGCATCCTGTCCCCGCCTATCGCTTGCCCTTATGTCGAGATGCGGACGCCGCCATAAGCCGACAATGACCGATTGTGGCTAGCTGCGCTCCTAGGCATCCCCCAGCCACTCATCACCAAGCTCCATTATCTCATCTGGCGGATCCACAGCCAGATTCGTCTGAGAGGCCCAGATCACCAACTTATAAATCTCCGGCGCCAGCGCCCCGCTTCCGCCAAGGCGGCGTTGCGCTACGAGTACGCCCCGGCATCGATGCGCCGCAGCAGCCGCTCGACCCGCCCGTACCCTTGGTCGGTGGCCAGGAGATCGACAGGGACCTCGCCACCGAGGGCGCGGCTTGGCCGGCGCAACCAGGCCACCCCTCGCCCGTAGTCTTCAAAGACATCCGCGGCTAGCGCACTGATCGTAAGGTGTCGGTCCACCTGCGCGAGGACGGCGTCGACCAGCGGATCCTGGCTGGCATAGGGTCGTAGCGCCAAGGCCATCTGGGTGAGCTCCGCATGCGCGACGTCCGACGCGGGCAAAGGACAGACAACGGCGCCCGCCGGCGCATCTGGATCGACGAGCCCGAACAGGCGAAGCACCCCCGGCCAATCCGGATCCTCGCCCCGGCGCGCACGCTCGGCGGCCTCCTCGACAACGGTTTCGATCGTCATTCGCATCGTCCCACCTCTCCCGCTCGCGGCCGCGTGCCAGGCACCCGGCCAGATCCGTGGCCACCCCACAAAGATACCCCATCGGCGTGACCGATCGTGTGTCGCCGAGGCCAGCTCGATCAGCGCGCCATTCCTTATATAAAGATGCGTATCACGCGTCGAAAGCCGTTCAAGAATCGTCGTGCGACGCGCGATTTCAAACACAAACGAAATAGGCAAAAAAATGTAGCCGGAAAGGGCCTGTTCCGGTTTTGGAATGAGTTGCGCTGTTCAACGATGAAGGCTCTTAAACACAAAGGAGCTTTCAGATGCATAAGTTGATTTCCACCCTGACCCTCTGCGCCGCCCTCGGCGTGACCCATGCCACCGCGGCCGAAGGCCGTACAAGCTGGGAGCACGACATCGTGTTCAACCCGTCCGAGTCGGTTCTCGCGGCCGAGCGCAAGGGAAAGGTCTGGGTCCTATCCGGGATGTGGGACTTCGAGGTGCGCCAGGCCATGCGTGAGCAGTTTAGCCGTCTCGAGCATTTCCTGTTCGTCAACACCAAGCACGTAGCCCCTCCGGGCTCCGGGAGCGAGATGTGGAAGGACGATGACTGCTAAGGAGATGCCAACGATGACAAAACCACTGTCGCACAAACCCACCGTTACCCGGATCCAGGATCTCCTGCCCGCGATCCAACCGGGCGCCCACTGGCCCCACCTGACTGTCGCCGGCTTGCTGCGCAGCGCAGGGTCTACCGTACCTGCCGCAGACCCAGTCACTGGGGTCGCGTTCGCGGTTGCCCTACGACGGGGCTCCGGCGAGTTAGCCATGTCCGTCAGTTACCTCGGGACCTGGCACAAAGGGCCGACCCGGCATGCCCTCGACTACAACGACCTTGAGGACTATCTGCATTGCCGTGCGGACGCCCTACCGGTCGGCGGCCGGATCCTGACGACCGTCGCTTTTAATGACGAGGGATACTTCTGGAGCCTCGACCGGACCCCGGTGGACCAGCGATGCGTCGAGATGATCCGCGCGTTGAAGGAGTTCTGACATGGGAGACGTCGTACCCTTTCGAAGGCCTCGCCACTCAGCGCCTTCGCTGGCCCCGTCGGCCCGGGGCCGATGGCTGGCCTGCGTGGGGTTGTTGGCCTTCAGCGCTACGGCCTTGACCTTACTGGACGAGGCCTTCGCCGTGGCACAGTGGCTCGGGATGACGGAGCAGACGCCCGTCTACCGATACGTGCTGGTGCATGCCGGCTTGGTCGGGTGTGCCGCGTCGTGGCTCATGATCCCGGCGATCTTAGTCAACTCGTCGCGCGAGTGGCTGGCGACGGTGGCCTTGCTCCTGATTGTGGGCGTAGCAACTGGGGACTACCAACAGACTCTTCGCGATCCCTGTGGTGCAATCGAGTTCCGGCCGTCGTTGTGTCGACCGCCTTCGATACTCGCATAAACGGGGTCATGTGCAGCGTCGTCATCACCCAGCCTGTGTCCGACGTGGTTGTGACCACCTACGCCGGAGTTAACAGAGGACGCCACGTAGCCAAAGAATCTTAGGGGACTACACGCTCACCCTGATTACAGGCGAGTACTCATGTTAAGCCACAGTCTCCGGCCATTCATCACGCTACGTCGGGCTGGCGCAATTGGGCGCCGCGATAACTCCCGTGCTAAACGGTTCAGATGAACTCTTGGTCTATAAACGTACCGGTGCCCCGGATCGCTAGCAGGAGTGTTTCGTCTGCGTAGGTGCAGCCCGTAGCACCTGGATCGGCCTGCTCTGCCTTGCTCGCCAGATCTGGGGCATGACCTTCGCCATTTTGCAGACACGCTAACAGTGGCGCGTAGCCATCCGGCCAGGCCTCGACGTCTCCAAAGCGTTGACGCAAAGACTTCAGGATGGCCATCCCGGAGTAGTCGAGGTCCCCCCAGAACCAGACAGGCCAGGCTGGCTTATGACCTGCAAACCACCAAGCTTCAAACTGATCTTGGGCAGCATGATCGGAACCTGCCTGGTAATGCATGCTCGCCCCATTGCGTTCCCTCACCCGCTCGGCACTACCTCGAAAACCCGCGGCATACACCAGAGCTAGGCCCTCAACCCCATCGGGACGTCCGAATAGGGCCTGAACATAGGTATCCTGATTCTCAATAAACAAGATGCCTTTACATACCGCAGGAAGGAATACGTGTATCAGAATTGGTCGGGGCAGGATTTCTAGGGAGGGGTACAACTGACGCAGAAGGTCTTCTCGTGTATCCAAGACCTTAGAGTTTCCCCAGAACACCCGGGCGCTCAGTTGACGCAAGGTCAGATGATGCTTTGCGCAGGCGGCGATATGCGTGAAGGCCTCGACAACCTCTGCTGCGGTTTTGCCCGGTATTCTGACCGGCCTGTCCAGAAGTGACGTCCCCTCATCCGAGAACGCTGCAGACTGTGCTTCGACGGCAGATCTCCATTCTGCTTGGTAGCTCTTTTGGCGAGGCCGGGATAACCAGGCACGACAGATGTCTTCTGCACCTTCCAGGAATCTGAGTGATGCACCGATATATTCCGGGTCGTAGGGCTGGCGTTTTCGGTTGGTCCGAACCTCGAAGATCAGGCCTTCAAGGCTACGCAAAAGCGCCCAAGTCCGGTCTGCAGACTCATCATTCTTATGCAACGCCGGCGCGAGGCCTCGAGTCAGAGTAATACTCAGAACACGAGTACGCTCACTCATCGGCTTCTGATCCAATTTGTCGAGGAATGCGTTAAGAACCGCGACGACTTCAAGCTCGTCACCGAGCCACTCTGGGCGACTGGGAACCTCTTGGCCCGCCTCCGTGCTGAGTAAGCCTACGCCAGTCATCCTGCGGCGAACTCTTCCATGAAATCGAGGTTTGCCTGCTGATAGACAGACCGCCTATGTGTATCCCACAGCTCTTTGATGCGCTCCTGGTTACACTGTTTACGATCTACAAGGACACGCGTTACCAATTGTCCGCGTAGCGCTTCACTTGGCACCTTCGCAAACACGAACTCATTGCTTATGAGATCCATGAACGGCCCGCATTTGCTGGTCGGCATAATGAAGATCAACTGCAGGCCAAGGGATTCGGTCAGGTACTTGATCACCTCGCGGGAGCGCGTCTCATCCATCTTTGAGAAGGCCTCGTCTACGAGCACCATGCGCAGATGCGCCCTACCCTCCGAGAAACGGAAAGCAGACGTAATGGCAGCCGACCGGATGATATAGGCGGGCGTCTCGAGCTGCCCCCCGGAGCCAGTGCCGTATTCACTCAGCGGAATGGGATCCTTACCCTCTACTTCTTTATAGATCTCATAGTGCCGATAGTTTCGATAATCCGCGACGCGCTCCAGTTCGCGCATTGCTCGACCCTCGTCCTCATCGAGCAACATATCCATAAGCGCGTCGCGCACCTTCGCTGACCGGTCACTCAGTGAAGCATCAAACAGCGTCACCTCATCCCCGAGACCTGGTGTTTTGACCACTTCTTCAAAGAAGCGCGCATAGTCCCGGTACTCCGGCACCCATTCGCTGGCAAAACGGAAAGTCTCTCTATCTGCACCAAACTGGTGGTGCTGAAGCTCCTTATTCAGCAGCTCGATCTGACGTTTGCCTTCTCCTAGCGCCTGGTAGATCGCATGGCAAAGGTGGGAAACAAAGGCATTGTTGAATGCATCCTTCAGTTCAGCCAGCGCAGAGCGCTTCTCGACAAGGATATTGTTTTTCAGAATATTGTGAATGCGGTCGATTTCCCGGCTGACATCACAGATTGCTTTGAACAGCTCTGGCCCATACTCCCCACTGAATTCGGAGTACACAATGGCATCAGACGGCCGGCAATGTTGATTGTGGGCAAGTATTTCGTCTGAGGTTCGGCGCTCAGCCGCATGAAGCATTTTTTCGACTTCTGCCCGCTGATTCTCTGCAACCTCGATGTTTAGCGACTTTGCCTCTTGGTCTGCCAAATCCAAGCGACCATCTACATCGAAATCTGGCCATACCGCGGTGATGCCTTGCAATGTCGCCTCGTGTGCTTCGACCTTTCCGCGATTCTGTTCCTGGAGACGACTCAGTGCATTGAGGTCTTTCTCTATTCGTTCGAGTTCATTCTTCAGAACCCCTCTCTTAGTATTGAGCCCTGCCTCTCTCTCCTTCAGTGCATCAGCTCTGATCTGAAGCTCGGTGAGCCTCTCTTCCAGATCTTGATGTTCTGACAGGTCCAGCTGGCCAAGGATGGCAGCGTTCTCCTCGAGCTTACGATGTATCGAAAGCACTTCTTGCAGGATGTCACCGTATGAGGATGGCCTCACGTTATCCACAGACTGAAGCAACGCCTCGGCTTGTTGCATCAAGTCATTCGCCTGATTCCATTCCAGCTCAATAGCGTCTAGTTCAGCTTTCTTAGCAGCAAGCGCACGTTCTCGAGCGGCGACGCCAAATACCAGGTCACTATCGGGCAGGTCGCAGCGCCACATACTGTAGTTGCCTGACCCCATGCCGTCTTCTGTGACGCCGCGCCGTGTTCTACGCAGCTCGTCAGCAGAGCCAACCCTTTGCACTGTGCCGTAGCTGGCAATGACATAATCCCGAGCCACTGCATGGGTAAACTCCAGGACATGGATGATCGAATTCTGATCGAGCACCACTTTGGCAGCGTCTTCAGCAGCCTTTTTGCCCTGAATCACCCTGGCGCGGTTATCACGCCCAGGTAGGCTACGAACGATTCTTATCGCCTCTGCTTCGTAGTCCTCAGCAACAAGGATCGAGTAGCGCGCACCACCGATGTAACCCTCAATGGCCGCTTGCCATCGTGGATCCTTTACCTCCACGTGATCACATAGCACGCGCGCGTCGGCACCAGGACACTGCTGCCGGATGGCCTTTAAGGCGCGCTCCACGAACCCTGGGTAGGTGACCTGACTGGCGTCAAGTTTGGCTATTTCACGCTTCTTCTCTTCACGTTGTGCCTTGACCGATTCGTATCGATTCTTACGGCTATGCGCTAAGTCGCTAACTTGATCGCGGCGACTGCGTTCTCCTTGCCTGTCGTGCCAGAAGCCATGCCAATGATTGTGTGCGGACTGGACATTCCGTAGGTCGATGATCCGATCTTCAATGGCCGACACGGCACCCACCGCATCACGCTGTACAAGATTATGTATATCCGACAGGACGGATTTCCCTGAATCGATAACCGATCGTGCAGCAGCCATCCCGTCGAGGCTAGCCACTTGCGGCATAGCCGATGTCAGCTCTTTATCACCCAGTGCTCGCAATATCTCTGTGGCACCCTGGATGTTTGCTGTGACTACCTGGTCTTCTTGAAGAACCCTTGTGACGGCTGTCGTCAGCGAATCGTTCAAGTCTTTGGCTTTGCTCTCTAGCTCATCCTTCTGCTTCAGCGCATCAATGCCCTGACGTTGCGCTTCCAAGGTGATGAGCTGCTGACGTACTGACTTAGCTTCATCATCTGCGTCAGATATCGCCTTTTCCGTCTCAAGCAGCTCTGTACGCTTATCTCTCTGCAGGTCTTTCCCTCGCCGATAATCTTTCTGTCGAATCTCGTATTCGGCTTGGGCCAGGGTGTAGTCGAGCAGATTCAGTTCAATCCAATAATCGATATAGGATTGTGCATGCCCCTTTGCACTTTCTAGCGTCTCAATAGATGACACCAACTGGGCAGCGTCACGCTCCATCCCGTGTATGGTCTTCAACTGCGACGAGACTGACCGAATCGCCTCTCCAAGATCTTTTTGCTCAAGAATCTCGTCCGCCACGAACCGGTTAATGCTTTTTACTGGCTTGTAAGCCATGAAGCGGGAAAAGGCCCGCGCTGCGGCAATCGCCTCTAGATCTGAAACGGACTCGGTTTTCCCACGAAGCGCACCATACAAGCGCCGCAGGTAAGCCTTCTTGGCGTCATAGCGTTCGACGTTCCGTTTCCCGAGTTCTTTAATTAGCTGGGTCTGGAAGTCGGTAAGAGACACGACTTGCTTTCCCGCGGGCGTCTCCTGAACAAAATGGCTCGGCTCCAGAGTTACACCGGGCAGAACATAAAACTGTGCAGCCTCTTCCCTCGCCACCGTATTGCTGCCGGCCAGATCGAGCCATGCCCGCACGGCGATGATGGCGGTAAAGGGTTCTGCTGCCTCTCCCTTATTGGGATGAAAAACTGCAGCAAGGTAACCATCAGTGGGGTCCAGACGCGCATAACTTCCGTCGTCACATCCGAGCACATAGGAAGCGAGGGTACGGACGCGCTTTCCACCACGCCCACGTTGCGTCGTTTCATCCTGTCCTGGGTTGTACTGGAACAGGTTTTCATGCGCAGCCGTCATGACAGTCTGGATGGCGTCTGCCGCAGTGGTCTTACCCGACCCGTTCCCGCCAGAAAATAGATTGATCGGCCCGAACTCGAAATCGATGGTCGGGACATTTCCCCAATTAATGAAGATAAAGCGCTTAAGAAACATCGGCCGCCTCCGCCTCATCAGCCAATTCGGCTGGCAGCGCCTCATCTAATGCCGCCAAAGCATCCTCAGTCACAAAGGTGACGATCATCGGATGAATTTTGAGTCCCATCTCTCCGCTATCGAGGTCCGGATCCTTTCGATACTGAATCAACCGCAATTTCCGTAAGCGCTCAAAGACTTGTTTCCGCTCCGTCAATTTCTCAGGCAATGTTCTTCCGAGGTGGTTGCGCAAGGCGATACCGATCGACTCAAGGGATTCGGTAACGTAACCGCCATCGTCCAACTGACCTTCTCTCAAGGCCTTGTCGTAGAGCAGGCGCAAGACAAGCAATAGAGCGATCTCCTCCTGTCGCAGTCGGGATCTAAGACCGGTTGAGAAAGTGCCGTTTTCGGCATCCTCCATCCCAGGTACTCGAGAACCGGGGGGATAAAGCCGGACATAAGCGAATCGCTTATCGTGGAAAAGACGAATGCCGACGACACCTAGGTATTCATCCACCAATTCAGGTACTCGGACGTATCTGTCGTAGAGCTGCTGTTCGATCTGGCTCTCATCGCGACACAGCACACCGTAGTTGAGCAGGCGAAGACAGAGCTCCTGATACTCCTCGAGCGTCACGCCCGCCTTTTCAAGCCGTTCTTCGAGATAATCAACCAACATCGTCTCGCCTTGTTATCAGTTCGATCGTGAATTCATCGGTCGCGTCGTAGTAGTCGGTTTTGACCCTGTTGTTCGTAGGGGTCACCTTGAACGCAAACTCACTCGAAGTTATTCCGCCCACTTCAATCGCATGGGCACTCATCAGGAGCTCTTTTGCATCTCGGATAGGGAGGTTCTGGGAATGGATCCGATGTCCTTCACTCAGCGCAGTAATCACGTAGTCGCGCTGCTTCTGCGTATTGAAGGTAAATGCCAAATCAACCGCAGACTGGATGAACATCTGGCGTCGTGATTCAAGATCGTGCTCGGCGGGCTCTTCGATACTGCTATTGACCACCCTCGCCTTTCTCGACGCAATTAAGCGGAGTGCGTCGGCGTCTGGAAGGCCGATCGTCAGTGTCGCAAACGCCTCGCCAGCATTCTCCAGTGCCACTGCCCGCTGGTCTTCGGATGCTTGCCGGTATCGTTCAAGGAGTCCGTGAAGAAGATTCTGACTCGCGCCACCGGCATAACTGAGCTGCCGCATGATGATGTCAGCACGACGGGTGAATCCATTAAGGGCCTGACGCAGAGCCGGCAGCATCACCGACGAAGCGTTATGCATGCGCGACTCAATGCCATCTAGGATCGCCATAAGGACGGACTGTTGCGGATCGCTCACCAGTTCCGGCGCCGTCCGCCGTAAGTCTCGTTCTGCCTGGGCCTTGAACTCCTTGCGCTTACGCTTAACACGGTCAATCAGATCGCTAATCTCATCGCGGTATTTTTCGACCGAATCCGCAGACAGCATGATTGAAACGTCCGGCTTAAAGCGCTTTTCCATGAAGTCGAAAAACTCATCTGACGCGCGCTGCACAACCTGCTGCGACTCAACCTCCTTGACAAGCTGTCGACGCCTCTCATCCAGCTCAGCGATAACATCGGAAAAGTCAGAGACAATGCGCTCAGAGTATTCGTAGGCATCGAGCAGGTCATACACCTCGCCCTTATCCAGGAAGGATTTCAGCGCGTTGCGAGTATTGCGGGTATTCCTATGACGCGTGCGGAAGCGTCCACCTGCCGCATCGGCCATCGGCTGCGTGAATAGCCGGCCATGCCGTGAGAAGGCATATGTCGCCTGCAAGGTCGCTTCATCGATATGACGTTCGAGCCAGCCATGCTCTACCAGGAGACCTAGTATCCAATTCGCCTGCTCTCGCTGTGTCCTGTGGCCTACCGAGAACTCGTCACCTTCCTCATCATCAAAAACCGGGCTGCGGGCTATCGCCTCCTCGAAGATCTCGATGACTTGGTCACGCGTAAAGCTGCGGCTGTAGTCCGCTAAAGCTCCATACAGGCGCTCGTAGAATACGCTGAGGCAATCGGCCACCTGGCCCCGGTATTTTCCATTCAGGGGTCGAAAGAAGTGGGTTCTTGTTTCCGCGAATAGCATCCCGTCGACCGCTAGCCGTTAAGCGCTTCTTCCAGATTCGTCACCACGTCATAGTCCACCCCAATCGCCTCGAAATGCTTCTTGCCACAGGCGATTTTGTCTTTCTCCTTGTCTCGTAGCTCAGCCAGGTTGCGGGTGCCCTTGGTTTCCCGGATGAGATAGAGCTTTTCCTCGTTCTCAGTGACGATTGCCCAGTCGGGGTTGTAGGGACCGACAGGGGTGTCGACTTTGAACTGCGGGGGTAGCTTGCAGTAGAACTTGACCCTGTCGTCGAGATCGCAGGCCTTAGCGAACTCCTTCTCGACGTCGGAATCGAATTCGACATAGTTGAACAGGGTCTTGTCGCCGTTCTGCACCTCATAGAGGTTGTTCAGATAACGGGTGATGCCTCGCTCTGCCTCTTCCTCCATGCGGTGCATCTCGTAGACGACACCAGCGATCTTTTCGTACTCAATGCCGTTGACCGTCACTCGGTGCAGTTCCCGCTGGATGATGTCGGTGACCTGGTTGATGAAGACTTGCGGATTGAGCAAGAACTCGCCCAGCCGGCCGGACTCCTTCAAGATGCGAACCAACGTATGACGGGTAAGCTCTGTACTGTTCTGCAAATAGGCCAGGATGTCCGGCAGGACCGGTGATTGCGCCACGTCTCTCACCCCGCCAGAGATCTGCTCGCCCTCGATGCCCGCCTTGGTCATGTTCTGGCGATAGAGGGCCGTGGTGATCCGTGGTTTGTGGATCTTCGGCATGTCCGCGATCGCTTGCGCGGTTTTCTTCACTAGCTCGTCGGTATCGAAGGTGACCCTATAGCGGGTCTTCTGGCTGATCTTCTCCCACAGCGCGCGGAAGGTTGGGTCTAACGTGACGTTCTTGCGCAGTTCCAGGTTCTTGCGGTCGCGTGCGTTGACCACGCGGTTCTTGAAGACGTACTTGTTCAGCTCATCGACAATCTGGGAACGCATGTGCGCCCAGTCGTCGGGCAGAGCCAGCACGAAATGGGGGTTCTTCGGGTCGAACTTGTCCTGCACCCTACCCTCGCCATCCAGATAGCCATTGCTAACCAGTGAGTCATGCAGGGCCTTCGATACATCCTGGCCTAGCGGCGTGTATTGCTCGGCCTCCGGGTTGGCGAGCTTGGCGAACGCTGTGATATCAACCTTGCCGAAGCCGATGCCGTAGTCCTCTTCGTACTCGGTTTGCAGTTGACGGGCGAAGTCGTCATAGGACTCGTTCGCGACGACCGTCAGTCGGTTGACCGTGGGGTCAAACACGCGCTCTCCATGCTCGTTCACAGGGAGGCGCAGTCCCCGCCCGATCTCCTGGCGCTTGCGGTCTTGCGACTTGGTCTCATTGAGAGTGCAGATCTGGAAGACGTTCGGGTTGTCCCAGCCTTCACGCAGCGCGGTATGCGAGAAGATGAACCGCAGCGGCTCATCGGGGGACAATAATCGCTCCTTCTCCCGCATGATCAAGGCATAGGTATCTTCATCGGCTTGGGTCTTTCCGGAGGTGTCCTTGGCAACCCCCTTGTCCTGTGAGAAGTAGCCGTTGTGGACCTGCTCCACCGGGAAATCGAGCAGCCCTTTGTAGAGGGACTTTTGCGTCAGCTCCTTGTATGCCTCTTCAAACCACTGGCCGATCTTGCCAAGGCTGGTCGCACCGTCGTCATGGTAAATCCGGTAATTGGCCACCTTATCGATGAAGAACAGCGACAACACCTTGATGCCCTTGCCGCGTACGGCGTGTTCTTTCTTGAGGTGCTGTTCGACTGTCTCGTAGACCTGGGCGCGCATCAGGTCGTCGCCTAAGCCGCCCAGCTCTTCTCCGAGGCGGACCACCTGGCCGTTGCTGAATTCAACGTGTTCTAGACCCGGTTCGCAGGAGATATTCGCCACCAGCCAGCCATGCTGGTATTCCTGGCGGTCTTTCGACTTCAGGTAGAGGTCATCACCCTGCTTGACGGTGACCGCCTTCTTCTTCGGCCCAGTCGTGTCCTCGACATTGATCTGCAGCTTGGCCTTGATGCCCTTGGTGTTATCGACATTCTTCAGGGCGACGAAGGTACTGTTGAATCCGTCTTCCCCTATCAGGCTGGCGACCTCGATGCGCTTGACCAGACGCAGGTCATACGCATCGATGGGATTCAGCACATACAGCAGGTTGTAGGGGTTCTTGTGGGTAGCCGAATAGCGCAGCGTGCAGAGCGGGTTAAGGCCCTCCAGTGCCTGAGCGCGTTTGGTCTGCTCCTTGCGGGTATCGCCTTCCACCGACTGAGGTTCGTCGATGATCATGATCGGACAGGCGGCGCGGATGAAATCGATGGGCCGAACCCCGGACAGGCGATCATTCTCCTGGTTCATGATCGCTTTGGCCTTGTCGAAGGCCTGGATGTTGATCACCATCAGCTGGATCTTGTTGGAGGTGGCGAACTGCCGCACCTGACCCAGCCGCTTAGGGTCATAGACAAAGCTGTCGTAAGGCACCTGGTCGTAGAGTTCCTTGAAGTGATCCCGCATGACCTCAAGGCTCTTCTGGACGCCTTCCCGGATCGCGATACTTGGCACCACCACAATGAACTTGGTGAAGCCGTACCGCTTGTTCAGCTCGAAGACAGTCCGCAGATAGACATAGGTCTTGCCGGTACCGGTCTCCATCTCCACTGAGAAATGCCGGCCGGCGAGTTCCGACTGCTTGGTGATGTTGTTCTCTTCCTGAACCTTCTGCAGGTTCTCCAGCAGCAGTTCATCAGTCAGGACCAAGTGGTTAGCGACAGCGGCGATATTCGCGAACTCGTCGTCACCCAATGCCAGCTGACTCCCACCTTCCTGCGTACCGACGGAGACCGAGTAGGTCTCGTTCGCCAAGGGCTGCCCGTCGAACAGCCCAGCCACGGAATCGATAGCCCGTTGTTGGTAGTCGAGGTTACCGTCGAACTTGAACTTGAGGAGAGACACTGGTGACCCCCTCAAACGACCTTGAAGACCATCTCGGTCTCGGCGCCCTGGGAACGGGACTTGAACGTCTGGACTGCGTTGGCCTTAAGCTGGTCGTTCCCTTTAAAGGATTTATCCAGGCAAATAAACTGCATTGGCTCTAAATCTGCGACACCGTCCACTAGGTCGGCGGTCAATTCCTCTTCCAAACAGATTAAGAGCGCACCATCTGCAATCGAATAAACCTTCTTTCCCCCCAGATTTACTGATTCCACCCTGTCCGTTGGCTGGAACCCAGATTTAAGAAGAAGTTCCATGAGAAGGTCTTCCTGGGTTGAATGCTGATCAACGTGAGAAACGTGCATCTCAAGCTGCTTTTCCAAGCTGCTAGTATCCTGTATTCGCTGCCCCCCTCCCCATTGGACAAAGTTAGATTTGTCCAGCTTTAACACCTTAAAGCCAAGATCAATGCTCGAATTACCAGTAGCGCTATCAGCCCCGTGCAGTTCATCACGAATCTTTTGGGCTGCACGCCTTATCCTTTCCTTGCTTACATCAGAAAGCCTCATATAGCCATTTTTGTATGGCTCTGATTTCTCGTCACAATATTCTGGCAACTGAACCATTATGTATGGCCTGTTAATCCCATCTTTAGCGTTCAGTCTAAGAACTGCTTCTGCCGTGGATGACGAGCCCGCAAAAAAATCGAGGACGATGTCTTGTTCAGACTTCGATAGGAACGGCACGAATGCCTGAAGTAGCCTTACTGGCTTGGGATTTGTAAATGCTTTCTTATACTCTGGGAACAAATCACGCACATCGTACGAGCCGAGGCGACCATCTAGCTCAATGACACTCGGAAGCTTTTCCTGATACTCATGCGCGTATACTTTAAGTTCTATGATTTTGTTGTGGTCTTCACCAAAAAGAATCTTTCCTTTTTCAAGCAATTCATCCATCGTTTCCCTTGGAAACCTATAACCCATAAGCGGCTGCTTGCAGGGCTTTTTTGTCTCTGGATGAATGACGTCATAACGGTAGCCTTCCTTGCCAGGGTTATGGACGCTCTGACTGCCCGTATAAACCCCTCCCTTGTCGATATATTTGTATCGATCGAGAGGCCATAGCTGTGACTTATTGTCTCTATACCATTCGGTATATGCAGCCTGCAGATCTTCTATAGAATCGTGCTCTTTATTAAGTTCTATACCTATAGATATCAACAATTCCTTAACATCTGAGACCCCTGACTTCCACTCAGATTCAACACCAGACTTGTTCTTACAATACACGACGATGTATTCATGCTCGACGGCTACATTTGTTGGATTGTTGTCTGTCGAATTTTTCCACACAATAGTACCAAGGTGGCATTCTTCACCGTACACCTCATCGCACATCCGTCGGAGATTTTCTATCTCATGATCGGCGATTGAAACAAAGACAACCCCATCTTCTGCGAGTAAGTTCCTGGCCAAGTAAAGTCGCGGGAACATCATATTTAACCATTTCGTGTGGAACCGACCTTCCGCAGCCGTATTGGTTGAAAATTTCTTGCCTTGATCATCTACTAGTCCTGCATAGGCAAGATATGTTTCGAGAGATTCGCTAAATTTGTCCGGATAAATGAACTCCTTACCCGTATTGTAAGGAGGGTCGATATAGATCATCTTTACCTTGCCGTAGTAGCTCTTCTGCAGGAGCTTGAGCACTTCAAGGTTGTCACCCTCGATAAATAGATTCCGTGTCGCATCGAAATCCACTGACTCTTCTCGGCAAGGCTTAAGTGTCGCCCGGGACGGCTCCTGGATCACTTTCATACAGTCACGCTTACCCGGCCATTCCATGCCGTAGCGCTCACGCCGCCCTTCATACACATCACTGAAGGTGCCCAACTCTGCTTTGAGGCGTTCCCAGTCGATAGTCTCTACAGGCTGCCCGTCTGCACCGGTGGTCTCGGTAAATACGGCCGGCAGCAACTGCTTTAGCTCCCGGCGCCGCTGCTCAGCGATATCGAGCGACCCGCCATCCATCTTTTCGGGGGCCATTTGTTCCGGTTTCACGCTATCAGTCATTGTTCGTTACCCACTTCTCTGTTCGCGTCAGGCTGAAGCGCCCTCACCCATTTGTTTCTCAAAGGATTGCCGTACCAGCCCCAGCACATAGGGCAGCTCGTCCAGCGACGACAGGGCGACCTCCACGTCGCCATTTCCCCAACGGCCAAGGCCGGTGACGTCCTTACATAGCCCCTTCGGGTCATCGATCTCGGGAAAGGCCATGTTCAGTGAAAGGCGCAGCCGCTTGGCCTGTGGGACTACATCCACAAAATTGGTTTCGGCCTTGTAGGCCACGTAGAGCTTCAGAAATTCTTCCGAGACGCAGGGATCGATTCCCAGCACCCCCTTTCGGAACGCCTCGAATAGCTCGCGTACCGGACCACTAGCCAAATGCGGATGGTCTTCTATGGCGTAGCCTGCCGGTGCGGTGCTGACCGGCTTGTAGGCATCCAGAATGGACGCCTCCAGTTTCGGTGCAACCCATACTGCGACGGCTTCACTCGCTAGAGCGTCTGCTCGCGTTTCGATCGCCTGCTTGTCCCAGACCGAGGCGGTGCGCAGCATCTTGTTGAGCCGCAGCGGGCTGTCGGCAAATCCGCCCTCCATATCCCGCTTCTCAGCGAAGGTCCGGTTGCTGTATTCGGAGTTGTAGCCAGTGAGGGTCAGGTTGCCGAGGGTGTGGCAATAGGTCTCCCAGACGTTCAGCCAGTCGTCACCCAGCGCCTCCCGCCAGGCAGCCGGCACCTTGTCCGGATTGTTGTCGCACTGAGGCAAGATGTGTTCGATGGTGAATTCGTCCACCGCCACACGTTCCTTACGGCCGAAGTTCTCCAGCCGACGCAGCCAGTAGCTGCGGCTCCGGAAGCCATAAAGATCGCGGAGTTTGAGTTCTCGCTTGAACTCGTCGTCCTTCGGGAAGCGCCGGTAGGAGGGTAATAGCAGGAAGGCGGCTTCGAGGCTTTCCAGATAGCGATCTTTCTTGAGGCTCTTCCCGAGGTTCGCGAACGTCTTGTTCATCGAGTTGGTCGGGATGGCACAGACCGCGCGGCGGAAGACATAGCTCTCGACGAGCCTGACAGCCTTCAGGAAATCATCAGCTGAGAGCACGCCTGTGGCGAAGTCCTGGTACAGCTCCAACAGGAAGGGATAGGCGACGTCTACCTTCAGCTCGCGCAGATCGTGGAACGCCCGGCTTAGCTCAGGCTCCGTCTCTTTTCCTAGCGCCATGGCGCAGAAGTAGCCGGCATAAGCCCTCACTTCCGCTACCAACGCCTCGACGCCTGCTTCGTTCACCGTCGGTGAGCTGGCGTACTTCTTAAACGCTTCGTACACCTCTCGCACATTGGGGATCTCGCCCGTCCGCACGGTCAGGTAATGACGCATGAAGGGGTCGAAGTGCGTACTGTAGGCCTCCTGGCCGAAGGCCAGTTCCATGGGGCGCCAATACTTCTCATAGAGTTTGGTCTGCAACTCTGGCTCGAGCCCCATCAGCACATAGTTGCGGATCAGATCCGCCTGGCTAAGCTCGCGGCCAGTGGAGTTCATGCTCTCGAAGATCAGCTGCGGGTTGTCCTGGTCGCGGCTGAGCGAGATGTCGACGATCATCAGCTTGGCGACGCCCTTGCAGATAGCAGGCAGGTCGCCTTTGTGCTTGGCCAACAGGTCCTGGAACAGGCGGAAATTCTCCGTGATGCGGATTGAATAATCGGCTGGCTGCTCGGCCTCGTTGAGGATGGCGAACAGTGACGGTTTGTCCGTCTGAGAGAGAATCAGTTTGTAGTGGCGCTCTCCGTCTTCCTCGGGATTGACCAGGTAGTAATTACGCAGCTTGCGTGGCGAGAAATCCTCGATTGCCTCCTCATCCACCAAGGCCTCAGCCAAGGCAGCGATCAGCAGCGTGACGGTGGTTAGGCGTTGCTGGCCATCGATCACCAGCAAGGGCGACTGGGAGGAAACCGAGTACAAACCCTGTTCAACGTAAACGACCGAGCCGATGAAATGGGCAGAGATCTCGTCATTCTTGCCGGCACGCAGGATGTCGTCCCACAGCTGCCGACACTCCTTCTCCGTCCAGCTGTAAGTGCGCTGGTAGATAGGGATAACGAATTGCGGGGAATCCTTGAGAAACTTTAGTAGTCTCGCCTCGGTAGCTTTCATCCTCTATCCCCCGTTCTGCTCCATGCAGTTGTTATCGTTATTTCCATATTCAAGAACCCACGTCTACTCATGTGCCCACTGATATCTGACCTTGAGGTCATGGCAATGTGTGTTGGGTAGCAACCCTTTATGTTGAAGCTGCCCAACAACAACGCCAGGAGCCAGGTTGATGGACTCCGCGAATTGGATGATGGCGGCCTTGCTGAAGGGGGCTTGCTTGGAAAATTCCGCGAAGGCCCGTCGAGGAATCAGCTCTTGCTCAGCGAATTGATTGGCCTCTTCCTCTTTCGCTTCATCCATGCCATTACCGCCTTCGATGAAGAGCTCTTTTTTTCCGTGCAGCAGGATATGCCCCGCCTCGTGGAAAAAAGTGAACCACAGGTGATCGTTGGTTTTGTAACGCAGACTCAGCTGAATGACGGCCTTCTGGGGGTTTAACCACTGAGTAGCTCCACTCACACCCGTTTTAGGCAATGCAGGCACAAAAACCACGGCCACGCCTGCCTCCGCACAGGATGCCTGCATGGCCGGTACAAATTCGGCGGGATCCTCCACCGCGGTTAATCGGCGTACCTCGTCCAAGGCTCGACGGAATGCAGCCTTGTCGTAAGGTTCACAGTCGATTCTGGCTGCCTCTAACTCTCCCTGACGCAACCAGGCAGACACCGCCTCCGGATGGATTTCCTGCTTGTTGTGCTGCCGATATGCGACGGCCAGGCGTGGCCACATGTCATCCCACTGGTCGACGCTAGCTATGCCGAAAAATCGCAGCACTTCGACCAACTGCGCTTTCTTGTCTTTATGTTTGTTGAGCCAGCCCTGTTGGGCCATCTGATTGACCGGCACTTTCTTCAACCAATCCAAGTCACGCTCTAGTTGAGCCTCCTCGGCAAGGCGCGCCTGCGTCTCCTGGAACTGCGCCTCTAGGTTCAGCCAGTACTCCACCGGCATACCCAGGGCGCGCTCCAGCTTGATGGCCGTCTCCGGTGTGATGGCTGACTTGCCTTTAGCCTTAACGATGGAATTGATGTGCTTCTCGGTGAGACCGGTGCGCTTGGCAAGTTCAGCCTTACTCATTTGACGGAGTTCGAGCTCATACTCCAGCACCTCACCCGGTGTTACCGCGTAGTCAGGCTGGTAGGTATTTGTTGCTGTCTTACCCATGGGTATCTTCCACTACGTGTATCTTGATGGCCGTCACCTGACTCCAATCCAAACCACCCTCTGGTCGCTCCGGCAGCGGGTTGTGTGCCGGCGCCAGAATCAAACGGTATGGGCCATCCAAGTCGACGCTCAGTTTTCCTTTACGGTTGCCGGTCAATTCGTGGCAACGGTGCGGCGGACTGTAGGGCGGCGCAAAGATCCCCAAATTCGGGGCGGCCCGTAGTGCCGTCAGCACGATCTGCAGACGCTTGGCGCGCTGAGGCCCGAAGGCCTGGACCATCGCCCTGCCGTCATTCAGCTGCTTTTCAAGCCGCCTGCTAGAGAAATCAATATCCATCTATTTCATTAACCCAATAGGTTAATACTTTGTTCTTTTTTTTGCTAGAGAAAAAAGATACGGGACGAACACACCGCGCCCACCGAAACAAACAGGAGGAAAACTTCTATCTCCTTGTTTTTCTTCGCTTTTCATGACACATCCCAAGCGAGGTGGAAAAGCGGCTGATCCAGGACCTCAATCTGCAGCTTCTCTTCGATCGAATCCAACAGGCCGTCCTTACGGTCCTCGATGTCGCGGGCCTGGCGGTCATACTCGCGCCATTCTTCGTCCCGTTTGGTCTCGATCTTCCGAGCCTGGCGCTGAAGAGCCAACTTCTCCGGAAGGCTACTGGCCTGACGGATCTGCTTCTTCAGCTCCTTCAGTTGATCATCGAGCTCCTTGAGGCTGGCTTTTAAGCCCTTTCGCTTGTCGTCAGCCCAGTTGTCGAGCTTTTCCATCTCTTGCTCGAAGAACTGCGCATACCTGGCCTCGACGGCAGCAAGCACCTCCGCTTTCTGTGCCTCATAGCCCTCCGCAAAGACATCCTCCAGGCCACTTTCAGCCGGACTTGTCGACGCCGGAAGCGTAAACAGCCGCTGAACTTGCTCTTGGCTCATGGGATCACCTTCATCCGTATTGCCGATGAAGATGAGGTGATCTTCATGATCAGCCCCCTGAATGGTCAGCTTGTAGAGCGACAAAGCACCGCTCTTGCCCACCAGTGGCTCAATGCTCTTGATCGACTGCGCATGGCCGGTGTAATCGAAATTGACCTTTCCCGGCGGCAGGTCTTTATCGGCAAACAGTGTGAGCAACCATTGCGCCAGCGGATGACCCACGCGGTAGGTATGAGCGTCTTCTATGTTTTTACCAAGCTCATAGTCACCGAGTGGGACGGCAAGGCCTGCATGTGGGCGCCCCGTTAGAGTGAAGCGATAGCGATCATCATGAAACCTGGCATGCGTCTGCAGGCCATGCTGAGTCAGTTGCCACAGCATCCGGCTGTAGCGATCGAGATATTCTTTACTCTCCTGCAGGTTGACTCTGAGCTTGTCGTGCACCTCCGCGTCAAAGTTCTCCAGGAGTTGTGCCCGAGTACGGTCCATGGCCTCACTGATTTGGTCGTCCAATTCGAGGCGCAGCTGGGTGAACTGGGCATCAATTTGTTCCGGCTCTCGGCATGTCTGGTAGATCTCCATGATTCGTTTTTCAAAGTCGAGCCCAGACTCGATCGCACCGAGTACCTCGTCACTGGCACCGAACACGCCATTGAATAACGAGAACTTCTCGTCGAGTAGTTCGAATACCCGCTGATCAGCTGCGTTTGCCCGGTTAAGGAAATTGATCACTACGACATCGTGTTGCTGGCCATAACGGTGACAGCGTCCGATTCGCTGCTCGATACGCTGGGGGTTCCAGGGAAGGTCGTAATTGACAAGCAAGGAGCAAAACTGGAGGTTAATGCCCTCAGCCGCCGCCTCAGTGGCAATCATGATTTGCGCCTGGTCGCGGAAATAATCTACCAGCGCAGCCCGCATATCAGCTGTACGGGAGCCGGTTACTCGGTCAGTCCCCGCATGCTCTTCCATCCATGCCTTGTAGATGGATCGGCTCTGCGCATCACTATTGCTGCCGTTGAAAAGCACCAGCTCGTCTGCGTAACCGTTGTCACTGAGAAGCTCTACCAGGTAGTTCTGGGTCCGGCGTGATTCAGTGAAAATAATCGCCTTGTCAGCCGCACCCAGCTCTGCGGCTTTTCTGAAGCCTGCCTGCAGCCCATCAAGTAGTGAAAGTCCCTTGGCGTTTTCCGTGATCGATACCGCCAAATCCCGGAAGGTTTCCAGGTCAGCGATCTCTTGCTCAATGGCTGCGATATCTTCTGCAGCGAGTGGCGCCGCCTCTTCTTCGTCGTCGTCGAGTTCGTCTTCGTACTCCTCGAGTGTTTCGAAGTCCTCTTCCAGGCCTTCCAGTCGCTGCACCCGATGCGCGTTATCCTGCAGCTGTCTCCTGAGCTTATTGACCAGGGAATCCAACGCCCCGGCGATGGCAAAGGTCGATGAGGCCAGCAGCTTGCGCAGTACAAGCGTCATCAGCTTACGTTGGGAACTGGGGAGTGCGTTGAGTTCCGGCCTTTGCAGATAGTCTGAGACCATGTCGTACAGGTCTTGCTCATCCTTAGTTGGCCAGAACTCCTGGGTGATCGCCTGTCGGTTGGTGTATTTGACGTACTCGAGGACCTGGCGGCGCAGTGTGCGGTGGCACAGCGGTTTAAGCCGCCCTTTCAGCTCGGTGAATTGGTCATCGCTGGTTAGCCGGGCGTATTGGGCGCGGAAGCTCTTCTCATCCCCGAAGGCATATTCGTCGATGAAGCTCACCAACCCGTAGAGCTCCATCAGACTGTTTTGCAGGGGTGTCGCCGTCAGGAGAACCTTCGGCACGTTGATCAAGGCGGCGCGTAGTGCCCTGGCCGTCTTATTGGCTGTTTTGTAGACATTGCGCAGTCGATGGGCTTCATCGATAACGACCAGGTCCCACCGGGTGACCATGATTTCTTCGGCATGGCGTGCGGCGAACTGGTACGAACACAAAATGATCTTGCCGTCAGGCTCGAAGGGCTGATTTCCAGCCTTAATAGCAGCGTTGTAGCTTTTCGCCTCCAGGACAATCGAGGGAAGAAAGAACTTGTCTTGAAGTTCCTGCGCCCACTGTTTTCGCAGGCTGGCCGGCATGATGATCATGATGCGCCGCTTGCCCTCAGCCCATTTCTGGGAGAGAACAAGACCTGCCTCAATGGTCTTACCAAGACCCACCTCATCGGCCAGGATTGCGCCTGATGACAAGGGTGACTTGAAGGCAAACAGCGCCGCCTCAACCTGATGAGGGTTTAGGTCGACCTGCGCGTCCATCAGCGTTCCGGCAAGCTTTTCCATACTGTCAGCCGCACAGCGCTTAGTAAGCTCGTGGGCGAAGTACTTGGCGTGATAGTCGGTGATCGCAATCTTTGTGACGATGCCGCTCTCAGTGCCTGTCGGTTTATCCAACACACCTACTCCCTTATTGTTTTTGTATTCACTCATCTTGCCCCTCGTGGGCCCCATAGCCGGGCGCGATGGTCAGGTTATCCACGCCGTAGAGTGCGGCACGGTTGCGCAACCACAAGTGGTATTCAGGGCCGTTAAGGGTGTGGTCATCCGTACAGTCCACGTTCCAGCGACGTAGCAGATAGCCCGCGACAGCCGCTCGCACATCGATTCTGAGCACGCCATCTTGGATCCCGTATTCGAGCTCGATGGTTTCTGGATAAGTCAGGCGTGGGTGCGCGACGATTTCCAGTTGAACAATCCTATTCCACTGATTGTCGGCCTCCTTCGTCTCATGCCGTTCGATGGAGCCGCTTTCACCCTGAGAGAGCTGAGAAAACCGGTTTATGACGAAATCGGAAAAGCGTTGCTTCCGGCGATCAAAAGCACGGACGTGCCACCGCAGGCCGTTATCGATCAGGGCAAAGGGAACGATTTCCCTCTCGGTTCCGCCGGAGGAGAGTGAGTGATAGGTCACCCGAAGGGGCTGTTGCCGGAAAATTGCACGGGTTACCGCGGCCAGGGTATCCAGCGAAGGGACGTTGAGACGGGTTGGCGACTCACTCAGTACGGGAGAAGGGGTAGTTCCAATCTGGTCATCCCCCAAGCCGTCGGTGATTGCTGACAGCGCCTGCTGCCCGCTGAGGTCGAAAACCGGATGATAGGCGTCAGTCGCAAGGTACTGCCTTACCCGGTTGTCGTACGCCAGGTTTCCCGGCGCTAGCTCTCGGTATAGCGCCAGATCCCGGGTTGCCGCCGCTTCCTTGATCCCGAAGCGCGTAACCAGGTCCTGACGATTGACCGAGCCCAAAAAGCGCAGGCGAAAGTCGACATGAAACAGTCGCTCCCGCTGGGCTTGAGCAATACTGGCTAGCCGTGGATCCACGGCGCCTCCTTTATATAGTTCTTATCTCCTTCCCGAAGGGTACCCGCAAGCGCCACCCTACTCAATATGATTAGGACAGCATGATCTTTTTGAGTCGGCTGAGAATGCTTTTCCCATGCTGGCGCTATGCGTACCGTGAAGCCACAACCCGCAGCGTCGGAGAAGCAAGCTCTTTTGGTGGTTCCGCGATCTTGTCGAGCTGTCTCGCCATATGGGCGATCTCTGCGTCCGCGTAGTGGCCTGTGACCCCGCCTGCGGAGCTATGACCGAGAATTGCGGCGATATCGAGTTCGGGGACCTCTGCAGCTCTGGCCCGTCTAGCGACGGTGTGGCGGATATCATGCACCCGAAGTCTTCGAAACTCTTCCGGGCAAGGCATGCCGAATACCTGTTCGTAACGCTGGGCAGCTCGCGCAACGGCGTTCAGCCAGCCGTCGTTACGCAGGGTGCACATGGCTCGTCCTTGGTAGGTGAACACGTGATCTCCCTCCCTGCTCTCCCATTGTTCCTGGACGATGCGCTGCGCAACTGTATTCAAGGCAACGCAGCGTGCCCGTTTGTTTTTCTGTGCGCTGGCCGGGATGAGAAAATACCTAAGACCAGAATCTGGTAACTGACGCAATTGAGACCAGGTCAACCCGCAGATCTCACTGTCTCTAAGGCCAGTGTTCAGCCCGAAGAGCACCGGCGCCTTCAAGTGTTCCGGTAGCAATGGGAGGAGCATGCGCTGTTCCGCCCATCCGATTGGATACGGCAACCGAGCGTCGGTAACGCTGTGAAGTGGGATGTGTGGCACCGCTGCAAGCCAATAACGGCCGTCTGCTTTTTTCCACTCCCGCCCACATTTGCGCAAGATCAGCCCTATCAAGGACAGATATCCATTGATCGTATTGCCCTTGCGACCTTCAACAAGAAGGTGCTCAACGAAAGGCTGGATTGAAAACGCATCGATGGCGTCGAGTCTCTGATCGGCAAGGAAGGGGAAAATACGCGCCAGCTTACCTGCATCTTTGGTGAGTTCTTTGCGGGTGCTCGTAAGTAGGTGGCGGACAGCCGCATCCCGAAATGTCAGCTCAGCCGACATATCCAGGACTGGAATCCCTTTAAGCCAGTTTTCAAGCCAGCGCTCTGCACCCTCACGGGTTTTCTCTCCCGTCGAGTAGTGAACCCTCCGTCCTCGGATCTGCTTGTTGATGTAGTAGTAACCGCTCTTCTTGTGCTTATACAGGCCTTTGAGACGTTTTTTCGGCACGGGTCGCTTCCTCACGATTGATGAGGACAGCATCGCTCGACCATCAGGTTTCCAAAATCTTCACCGGTCCGCCACTCAGGCGCAGACGCATCAGCTTACCCAGATCCTGCAGTGTTACGTCACGGGTCAGACCAGCGCTTCCAAGCCGTTGGTAGATCTGCGATCGGCTGATATCGAGGAGATACCCCAATTCTTTCAATGCGAGCGGCCGAGATTCACGCCCAAGGTAGGCAGCGAGAATCAGATCGAGGACATGGAGATAGTGACGTAACGTCACATCAGGTCCCGAATGGCCCATGAAGCACGCCAGGTTGTACATGCCCTCGACGCTGTCGGGAATGTCCAGATCACCCGACACATGAACAAGGCGGGCCAATGCCTGTTGCCGCTCCTGATCGAATTCCGGGCTCTGGAATCCCTTCATGCCATCCAGCAGTGACGGGAGTCGCATGGCCTCTGCCGCGAGCAGTGACCAATTAGGTGGGCAATGCCGCAGCCAATGAATCACGGCGCGCGGGTCTCCGGTGACCTGTTTCAAGATCGCACCGACGAGATTGGTGGTATGCGCGTACTTGGCGACTCGGTCGCTTTCTGCGGAGGTCGTGAACAGCAACGCGGTAATCGCGTTTCCCGATTCCTGGCAGCGCCGCTGATACCATGAACGAAGGATATGCAGCTCTTCCTCACTGAGCCGTGGGAGGGGAACCATTCGGATCGCGTTGTAGGTCTTTAGCGAGTGATTGTGCTCTCGCACCAGCAGCATGGCCTGACCGTGCCACTGGATATCGCCGATGACCAGGTTCATCAATTCAAAACGTCTTAAGCCGAGAATCGTCGACAGTATCGCGATAACGAGAACCATCTGTACCCGGCGGTCATCGTGTCGCAAAGCCGGGTGGACTCTTATTGCCATCTTCAAGCGCGCGTATTCCGCCGGCGTGACAAGCACCGGCCTTCCATTACTCCCCTCCCGCGTGTAGCCGTCGATATCCGTGTAGTCGATTGCTGGCGCCACGCCCCTGTCGACAAGAAAGTCATGAAACAACCGAATAGTGCGTGATAGGCGATGTCTTCGCCCTACAGAGCGTCCGGCCAAGTACCGCTCATAAGCATCTGTCCAGCTATCTTCATCCAGGGTCGATAAAGAAGTCCCCGGTTCCAGCAAATCTCCGAGCTCACAAAGGGCGCTCAGTTCACCCGCAATCGTGGCTGCGCCTCGTCCGCGATTGTTCGACCGCATCGTGTCTAGGCGCTCCTTTGCCCAGCGCAAAATCGCATTGGACAGCGGCACATCGGCATCACCGTGTGTTGACTGGCATGATGCCTCGATCGCTTTCTTTAGCTTGGTCACCGATGGCTTTGGTTGGTCTATCGCCTTCTGACCGGCGTACGCGATGATGTCTTTAATAGCACGCCAGTCGTCGTGCCGTGCTGTTGCTGGCCCTTTACTCGACACACGGCCTCGCTTGATAGGCGGCGGACCGCAAGGACAATCCTCGTAGATCCTAACAAGGTTGTACTGATCGACACCCACGCCGAAGTGCCATCGCTGAGCATAGGTAACGATGTATGGCGGAATTCCCGAGTGAAGAAGCACATACGCCATCCAGCCACACAGCCTCTTGAATGTGACGCGCGCACCGGTTTTTGTCGGTGATCCGAGGCCTTTCCTGAGGCTTTTGAGGAGCTTCATGCTGGAGCCATCGCCATCGCGCCCAGGGAACAAACGATTCCCGACGTGCTCCCTCCACAGATCGATCAACAGGAAAGTCACCGGATGAAGATACACACGCCGGACCGGCTGCTCTAAGAGCACACGGCTGCCTGGATCGCCTGGACTTAGCGGCACATCTAAGAACACCCCTTTCGCGGTAACGGTGATTTCTCTTAGATCCGCCTGCGCGAGCCGTTTCAGCAGTGCCGCATCTAGCAATCCGCTATGACGCATAATCGAATACACGATCTGGCTGCACAGAATGTTTTTCCTCCGCGCCGTCCAACGCGTTACCTTGCCTGCGGCCATCGCTTTCCAGAAGGCTCTGTCGAGGGCTTCGAGGTAGACTTTCCCGGCCGCATTGAACGGCGTATGCGGCGAAGAAGCCCGTCTCAGCGGCACACTGTAGGGTGTTATCGGCATCCACCATGTGCGCAGCTCATTGCCCGTCTCAATGACACAGGCGAGCACCTTCTCCTGCTGCATGACCGCCAACGCGTCCGGCTGCGCTCGCAAGTGGGAAAGGACTACCTGCCTTTTCTCGATATCATCATCAAGCCCATGCTGAAACTTTGCCATTTCTGGCCAATGCGTTTTTAGAAGCGCTCTCACGTTGGTGACGGCCTCTATTGCCGCTGGCTCTTGTCCTGCCTTTCGGGCCACGATCTCCCACCCGCTCGCCATCGCCATGTTCACGTGCTCCATCGTTAAACCCGCTCGAAGCCCAGCTGCGCCACCATCTGCATGATCTGCCGACGCATGCGCTCGGCATACTCATCGAGAGAGAGACGGGAATACGGCGACCACGGACCGATATCTGCGGCGACGTGTCCCATGACCCCGAGTATCAAGGGAAATGGCACTCTGCGGGCATGTAGCCAGGACGCAAGATAATGACGGTGCGCATTCGCCGGGAACGCGAATATTTCGGATAGCATGCTCCTGAAAGCCTCGACGGAAAGTGGTGACGCGGTGTGCGCACAAAAGAGCGTGAACGCACCGGCGTAGTCCTGCCGCTCGCGTTTCTCGGCCTCTCTGTTCGGGGAAGGGATAAAGATCGATCCCAGTTCCCGCATGGCCCGCGAGACACCTGTAATGCTCACGATTAGCGATGCGTGTTTTTCTTGCAGTGCGACGAGCTCTTGATGCTGCTGCGAACAACCCGGTGTGAAAGTGACAATTCGCGCGTGCGAATAGTCCGCGAAGTCCTTATCCGAGATCACACCGACGCCCGTGGCGCTGACCAGATCCGTGGTGTGCGGGAACATGGCTTTCACCACCCGATACCCGCTTTCCACGACCATTCGGTATCCCATGTAGATCGTCCGCGTGTTCAGCGCCGCAAATACATCGCCTTCTCGGCCTTCACGCAGACCCTGACGCGCACTTGAGCGCAGCTCATCCACGACGCCCCGTAGCGCAGCCTTTGTCGGCACACGCCGAGATCCCACGAAGCAGCCGTAATAGCGCTGCTTAACATCGCGCCCGAAAGGAAGTACCGGACCAACATCCACGGTCTGAGGCAGATCGCTAAGCACTTGCTGATAGTCCGCAACCAGAGACGGGACAGACAGCGCGGCATATGCGGCCGGGACCCGCGTGACAGGATCCAGAGTGCCCACCAAAAAGCTCGCTCGTAAGCGACCGACGGCAGGCAGCGCTGCGGCGGAACGATAGAGATACTGCTGGATTCGAGATCGTGTCAGGCGCGTCAGACGCTGGTCATTGGCAGCGCGCAAGACCCGTTTGATCCGGGTTTGCGCCTGTTCCGGCGAGGCGGCAGAAATCGGGAACAATAGCTTCTTATGCGACGACCCTTTCTTACCGGAACCCAGCACGACGGTCTTCAGTCGCTGAGCGAGAGAGGACGGGACAGGGAGCGGGAGAACACGCGACACGTTTCTCCCCATGCCCGGGGCCACGGCATGACCGAGCGGCGGATGAACGCCAAAGTCGGCGACGACCAAGAGGGCGTGACTTTCTACGGACCAGTGTATGGTTTCGATTTCGACGGTCTCGCCTGGCAAACCAGCGGTGTAGGTCGCCCTTAAAAGCTGGTCGATGCTGCGTCCTGTGAGAAAAGACAGCTCAACTAGCGCGGCCAGTTCCGCGGCCTCCTGGCGTTCGCCCGCGCTCCCGCCACCAGCCACCTCATCCCACTGGGTTAGAACGTCTTCGTACAGCACGCGAAGGTCCGTCCCTGTCAAACGCTCGTAGCTGAGCGGCGCCAGGCTGAGCTGCTTGGTAAGAGCCCGTTTTTGCTGACGCACGTGCCATTCGTAGTCACACCGCGAGTAGAACCCCGTGGATAGACCCGCCTTGTCTGCGGCAGCGACATCCTGCGTGGATGCGAACTCCCCGCCAGACAGCCCCAGCGCCCTCGACTTCCCGCCCGAATCGGTCGGGTTGGACTCAGTGATCCGAAAAAACGACACCTTAGGACGAGGTTTCGCTTCCGTCATACCGACCACTGGAATATCGAATGGCACGGCTTCGACGTGCTTGCGCCGCACGCCAACAGGCGCGCTATCTCTGGACTTTGTCGATCCAGACGCCCTTCCTGCGCCAAGATGAGGAGTTTTGCATGCGCGGTCGCTTTGATTCTTACCGACCACGATGTCGAAAAACCGCCGCAGCGGGGTCACGAGCTTTCGGTACGCGCTATGTGCCGTGCTTTTCTCGAGGGCCTGCAATATCGCCTGAAATGCATCAGCCGATCGGCCCGCACCACCCAGCCGCTCACCGATGACCTTGCGTAGGTCGTCGTACTCGGTGTGTCCCGCGCGTCTGAGCTCTCGCGCCCAGGCATCACGTTGGGATCCAGTGACATCCTCCAGAAGATGAAGAGCTAGGAGACCATGGGCCTGCAACAGGCGGTATACACCGCATTCGCTCGACGATTCATGGAAGAGCAACGCGTAGATCGGGCGGCTTTGGTATAGATCTGTCACACGTGCGTCAGTCCATTGCGGATCGACATAGAACGACTCACTCGTCGCTACGATCGCCTGTTTGCACCCCAGTATTTCAGTAGCAATTGCTAGCCATTCAGACACCTCACCGCGGCTTACTGGCCGGCATATCGCGAGGAGCTCGTCGCGTAGACTGACGAGGTTCTGAAGCACATTCAGCAAGCCTCTCAGGTCACTGCGGTCCGCCTCGATTACGTTCAGAAGCACGTTCAGTTCGTACTCGGTCACCCCTTCCAGGTCATCGTGGACGAGCACTGACTTCACCGTCTGATAGTTCGCATCACCGCGTTTAACCTTCTTCATGGCGGATCTCCTTTTTTCGGATCCGGCGTGCGTCGTAGCCCGCGCCCGCCTGGTGGGCCGGGAGCGACCCCTTCTTCTTGTTCCGGTGAGCGATCGCCAGCTGCTTCTTTTTTTCGTTCTCGATCTTTTTATTGAGCGCCCAGATTTGGTTAGGTGAACTACCGACCGCTCGGAAGAGATCGCTGATCGTGTCGCCTTCGATGATCATGGTCACCGCTTTTTTGAGGTAATGGCCGACCCTGAGCAGTTGGGCCAAATAGCTTGTCTTGGCACCCCGCAAGAGATAGTCGCCACAGACGTCGCTGTGCGCCCATGCCTTCTCCTGGGTCTGGGTCACGCCGTCCACCACGAGGACAGGCAGCGTGTTCAGGAGAGGCGCCAGTTCCGGCGTCGCCGCTCGGTAATCGACCAGCAGCGTCAGGGTGTCGAGATTGAAAATGGGTTGAAAGCGCACTCCGCCAGGCTCGCCCTTCGCCTTGACCTCAATCACACCGACGGGATGCTTGATCAGCTGTCGGCGAACCTCCGCAATGGCCAGCGTCCCCACGTGGCGCAGCGGTCGCTCCAAAAAGCGTCGGATCTTCGCGGCCCGCTGCTGTGCCTCAGAAGCGGGACCGATCTGACTGATCGGTACGAGACGGATAGCCAACTGGCCTTCGTCCGCCTGACCAGGAATTTTGTTCTTGCTCATGCCTCACCTGCAACTCAGCGACTCAGATCACTTGACTGCAGGGCGGGAAAGGTTCCCGGAAAGTCGGTTGCCATTTGCATCGCATTTGATGGGCAGGCCATCGAATATTTTCGATACCCCACTTAGCGAGAGACCGGGTCCAGGGCGCGCCCGGCATATGAGGAATGCGTAAAAGGAAATAAACCGCCGGTCTGATCAATACAGAAAATCTGTGCTGCGATCGTCCGGCACTGCCCCTAATCCGAAGGTACAGATTATGTGTGCACAGGCTGTCCGGCAGTCACGGCTCACTCGACGCATGGCCGCCGTGACCCCGACTCGCCATTGCCCATCATCCCGGGTCGCCATCGCTCTGAAAATGTAGGCCGACCCTGAGGATTTACCGAGGGTAGGTCGCCGTCCCCGGGCACGAACATAATCTCCGGGGTGCACGGGCGGGACGTAACATCCAGGGCAAACAAGGACTACCTAAACGCGCGTTTTTTCGGCGTTTGGTGCCGCAACATCCAGGGTGAACAAGACCCATCAAAAGCTGACGTTTCTAGCACCTACCTCAGCCTCTTCCCACGTCAACGCGCGTCGGGATAGTCGGCCCACCGGGACCGCGTGCGGGCTCCGACAACCCATTAGGATGGCATCTCGAGGTCGTCAATTGGCGGATGGCCTATCCCCCAGTTATTTCCTGTCCACCAAAAACGAGCGTGGACATAAAAAAATTGTTTTTAGGCCATTTTGGAAATCCTGCACTGGCACTACACATAGGGCATCCACGTAACCACGGAGCCTGTGCGATGACCGATGAACTGACCCAACAAGTGACCTACTCCGCTCTGCAGACCGTCGAAAAGGTCACCCGCCGCACCCTGCTGCGATTCGCAGTCGGTGAGCATGGGGGGGACTTCCAGCGGCTCGTCCCCTCGTGGCGCTTCGACAACCACCAGTTCGTCGTCGAGCTGCTGCTAGAAGTCTTCGATATCGAATTCCTGGCACTGCCTGACATCGAGGAGCGCCTCACAAAGATCGTCACGAACCTCGTGACGATGAGCTGGGCCTACCCGTTCGAACGGACGCCGGGCGACAAGACCGTTATGCACTGATCGCCGGGCATGGGCCGCGGGGGTTTATGTGACTCAACCGCTAAAAAGTGGCGAAAGATCCGCACTTCGCGTCTCAAAACGCCGCGGTTCTTTCCCGGCCAAACCTCTTCATGGGCGAAGCATCACGTGATGAGGAGCTTGGCAGATGCAGACCGACACAAATCCCTTGAACTACGTCCTGTTATCGAAGCTGGCTGAATTGAGCGGGTACAGCGAGAAGGCGCTGCGCCAAAAGATTAGCAAGGGCCAGTTTATCGAGGGCACGCACTACATCAGGTCGCCCGACGGCCGTATCCATTTTCATCTACAGAGGTATCAAGATTGGCTGACAAACGCCTCCCAAAAGGGATCTCCCAGCACTACGGAAAGCTACGGATTTCCTTCCAATATTGCGGATCACGATGTCGTGAAACTCTAGACCTATCACCGACGACAGAGAACATTCGCACCGCCGTGAAGATGCGCGATGAAATCATCGCCAAGATCAAGGTAGGAGTCTTCAACTACTACGACTACTTTCCGGACTCGAAAAGCGCCGAAAAGTACGGGCCAAAGCCTCACTCGCGCGATGTGACATTTGGCCAAGTCGCCCAAAGATGGCTGGCCGGCCACGACCATATCGTGAAGTCGACCCGCACCGGCTACAAGAACGTGCTCAACCGATACTGGATGCCCAGGTTGGCCCGCATGCCTATCCGTGCCATCACAGGAGCCGTGTTAAAAGAAGTCATTGCTTCCTACACATGGCGGAATGCCAAGACGCGCAACAATGCCTTCTCACCGGTGCGGATGATCTTTGAAGAGGCTTTCTACGACGGGATCATTGATACCAACCCGGCGGCTCGTGTGCGTTCGTCAAAGACACAAAACAAGCCACCAGATCCACTCACGCTCGCTGAGGTCAATCTCCTCCTGGACCACATGGCAGAGCAGCTTCCTCCTGAGATTCATGCTTATTTCGAGGTCGCCATTTTCACCGGACTCCGAACTTCGGAACAGCTGGCTGTTCTCTGGAGTGACATTGACTGGGTTGCCAAAACCATCAAGATCGACAAAGCGAAGGTGATGAAGGAGGTCAAAGGGACAAAGACATGCCAAGTCCGCGACGTCGAACTGAACAGCCGTGCGCTTTCTGCCTTGAAGCGACTGCGTCAGCTCTATCCAGACAATGAGGGCGAGGTGTTCATCGACCCGATCACTGGATCTCCGTTCGTAGACGACAAGCCTCCAAGGCTCCAATGGTACGCAGCGCTCGACGCTGTAGGCCTGAGGCGGCGAGTTCCTTACCAGTGTCGCCACACGTTCGCGACGCTGAACTTGACCGCCGGAGCCAACCCAATGTGGCTAGCACGCCAGCTCGGTCACACGACAATGAAGATGCTACTGAGCACATATTCACGATGGATAGACGGGGTGGATGCAAGAAAGGAGCTGTCGAGGCTCGAGACGTATATGTCGGGGCAGTCGTCGGGACAGGCTGGGGACAAGGAGGAGTCCGAAGAATAGCCACGTCGGCTCTCGCATAGCTCTCTATGCTTCTAGACGCCTCTAGCGAGAAGGATCACTCCCGCCGCTGCACTTGGATCGCGTCCTGGCGCCGCCGCTGGGTAAAGCGGCCGACAGAGGAATCGACAGCCCCACCCTGAAACATCTGAATGATAGCCTGTAGCCAATCCAGCAGATCTTATCGACGCGATGCCCCCAAAACGACAGCCCTATATTCTTCGGACGGCGCCGGTAGTGGCAATGGGCACGCGCCGCCTCCTACGACAAAACGCGCCACCCCAAGACGTTCGAGGAATTCATGCCACCGAATTCCGATGTCTGCCCAAAAGCCGCTTTGTCGAGAAGGCTTTTTCGGCTCAAACAGTCTAGGGACCATCACTTTTTTACAGGCACCTAAATGGCGTCGCGGTTAATACGGCACGAGACTTCCACACCTACATAGCGGATCATTCGATGCGCGCCCACAGAGAGAACAAGGATCGTAGTACAGCTTTTCTTCTTCCTGGATTCTGGGTGGAGTCAGGCGACGATCAAAGTATCCTGGCTTGTACGTGTAGAGTAGCTCGCCAGGGACAAAATAATCATCGCTGACTCTGGAAACGTTCGTCCGCATCACGAGGCTTCCGGCCTCGGGCTTGCTTTGTTCGCCGGCAAGAGATTCTGCGTCAACTGCGTCGAAGGATTCGGAGCTTGACGGAGGGAACAAAAGTCCAAACTCCAAATTGTGCATCTCGGTGGCATCGATTGACTTGATGTTCAATGCCCTGGCAGTGGCATGAAAAATTAGGTTGTCGTCAATCCTGACTTCCAACTCCAGACGCTCATGGAATGGCTTTGCTTTGGCGTCAACCGGAACAACTAGCGTCGACAAAGGATTTCGGGGCTCGTTGGGGAGAACCTTCTTGCCTGCTCGGATTGGAGCTTCGATCTGGAACTTTGCGTGGCCATCTCTGGGGTCGGCGCAGTAGAGGTGGAATTCGTCTTTCATCACCTCCCCTTCCGTCGGCATTGCGGTCCCAGACGGGACCAGGGTCATGTGAGCATTCCTTGCCAAGAGCAACTCGACGTTCTTCGCAAGGTGCAACTGAACCTGGTCGTGCGCGATCCATGCTGCCCCTTCCGCGATCAGTGTCCCGCTTCGATCGGAAACATGAACACGCTGAGCTCCAAACCACTCGTGCAGACGAGACTTTATTGCAGGCATATTAGCCATGCCACCGGTCGCAATGCAGGCAGATATCTGCGCAGCGGATACGTCGGCACTTTCCAAGAGCTTTCTGATTCGGTTTAAACCCTTGTCGAGAAGTGGAGCAACGATCTCCTCAAGAGTCTCGCGCGTGAGCGAATAGTCCAGATCATCGTCATCGACGCCCCGGAAAAAGCTATTGACGTAGAGTTCAACCTTCTCGCGTGACGACAAGTCAATTTTTGCTCGCTCACAGCGATGCAACAACCTGGACAGAGCGTCAGGATACTGTTCCACCGCCTCGTCGTATCCACGCGCCTTCATGACGCGCTTGACCATCTCATTACGGAGTAACTCGTCAAACGCATCGCCACCCACTTCGTCGGTGCCGTCATTTCGCACCTGTACGAGCATTCCGTCGGCAAGCTGACACAAGGTGAGGTCAAGCGTGCCACCGCCCCAATCAAACACCAGAATCAGCTTCCGGTCATATTGACGCAGAGTCTGCGGAAGATCCGGCTGCATACGGAAGAAACCGTACAGTGCAGCCAGAGGCTCGTGCACGAATTGCACGATGGAAACGCCTGCCGACCTAAACGCATCTCTTAATGCCGCCCGCTTGTTTCCCTGCATATCCACCGGAATAGTTACAACGGCGCGATCCACCGCCCCGAGTTCTCGCCCGCGGCGCCCCTCTTGAGCCAACTTCGCAACGAAACCGACCACATCCGAAACGATATCGACAGGGTTCTTCTCTACCCCCTCGACGAAAACTGATTCTTGTCCGAGCAAAAACTTTGGCGACCGGATCACGTTCCCCTTGACGCCAAGACCCGCCTCAGCAAGACGTTCTTTGGCCTCACGACCCACGATCGTTGATACCCCTTCGTAGCAGACAACCGAAGGAATCGGCAGTCCTTCGTCATCCAGGTAATTTATCGCCCGCCCTCCTTGGATCGAAGAGATCAGGCTATTTGTTGTTCCAAAATCGAAGCCCACGACTTTCATATCAATGCTCTTCTTCTAATTCTTTGATTGCTGCCTGAAGCCCATCCAATGCTCTCTCCGCATGATCATCCATCACGCGGACCTTTGGAGGATCTTTTCGCAGCGCCTGAAGCCCTTCAGTCAGCAAGCTGACTTCGCGTTTTAGGCGACGAACGACATTCGATCTCAAATGCTCACGATCATCGCCGAGGTGTGCTCTGGAATTAGCATGGGCTGACCGCTCCGCCTCTAATGCCTCGGCAATATTCTGGATAGTGTTGTCACGCTCCTGAATCTGTGCTTCGAGATCGGCGATCACTTGCCGCAATTCCTGCTTATCCGAGAGCAAGGAATCAACCCTGCCTTGCAAATCGGCCGCCCTTAGTGCTCTTTCGTCTGCTTCCGCTTTGAACTGCGCACACGCAACGCCGACACTCCGTACTTCAGTTAGGTCTGTCACGGCCTGCAAGGCGGTGTTCTGCGTGACATCGGGCGTCGCCACTACACTCCAATACCCATCGTAAAGCCAGCGAATGACCCGACTGACCTGTTGCCCGCGCGAGTCTGATAGCCAAACCGCGAGGCAGTAAATCGCATTGGAACGTAAAGCCTCTGCGTCCTTAGACTTCGGTTTATCAAGTCCGGTCAGACTTGCTAGGACCTCTTGGCTGAGCGCAGCGAGGACCCGAATCGCTTTCACAGGCTCTATGGCATCATCCAGGTTCGCGATAACCGGCACGAGATCGTTGTGTTGGTATACCGGGTGCCGCTTTAACACCTCCGCGATGAATCTGCGTGTTTCTTGCCACACCAACGGTGGTCCGCCGATGGCCTGTACTGAAAATACAATCAGCCGCGGCACCGCGAGCAACGCATCTTCCTTTGATAAAGCCAACAAGTCCTCGAAGTTCTCGTCAGAAAGTTTCGAATTCTTATTGATTGCCTTTATTTCTCCTGGCGACAAAGACTTCAAGCTCTGTCCTTTCCGCGAATACGCATAGGCAATAAAGTCTGCCAATCCATTGATATCTACTTTAGATGCTTTTTTGTTTGGCGCTTTTTTATTTCCAGCCATTTTTTCTTCGGTTTTCCCTGACTTTCCAACATCACCAGGCGTTGGATCTTGCACATCTTGTGTGACTTGATCGCGTGGCGCACCAGAAGCTTCCACTGGCGCGCCGGACTTCGAGTCCTTCCACTGCATCGCCGCGCGAGCTGTTTTTCCAGAGGTTACTTTTCCAGTACGTTTGTTCTTAATTTTGACCTTTTTCGACTCAGGCATCAGTGTTCGCCCCAACCCTTAGACGTCTCGATGACGGAGTCAGCCCAACGCGAAACGCTTGGACTGTTTCTTAACTCCCTCGCATGCGTTAGCACAAGGACTCGGTTCTTCGAAGACAAGCCAATCTCTGCCAATAGGATGTGCAGCTTCGTTTGATCATATTCCGCGGGATCACTCCTCAGCATCTTTTCTATTTCCGCCTGCTCACAAAGCAGCTCGGAAGGATCTCTCACTGCCCACCTAATCAGTTGCTCGGTATCCCAATCGGTCAAGAGGTACTCGAGCTGTTCGTCCGAACCGTCGAACTGTCCAACCGACTCCGGCAGTGAACTCCCTGACAGCCGCGTAGCAAACGCGTTAGCCGCCCGACCTACGCGTGCCCCAGGTGAAAGCGACGCGGCCTCCGGGAAATGGTTGAAATGGAACTCCACCAACCCACCAACTCGGTTGGCGAGCGGACGGTCGAATGTCCTGAGCTTATCCAGCGCACGCGTAAACTTTTCGCGATACGCCTCGTACCGCAGCGATGATGTGGGCGAACGCTCTTTGGCAAGAACACCATAGAGGTATTCACAGATGCCATCGCAGTAGGCCGCCGCAGTCTTGTATGGGCTTGCACCGTCAATGAACTGCTCTATCGCCCGAACATCCAGCCTGCGATGGTGCGCCACCCGAAAGAAAGCCTGCTCGACCCCCTCCATGTCATCGTCGCTGGCAATTTCTATCCGAATCTCGAATGACGCGTTCGCACCTTCACCCTCGAGTACGATTCGAACGGTGTCCTGCTCAATGGATGCTAAAGTCGCCGCCAGGTGATCGACGGGCATGTGTACGCCGTTCACGATCGCTGATGTGCATGCACCTGTCCCAACGTCCTGGGGAGCAAGAGAACGGGTGATCGTCACCGGCGTGCTCCCAATCTCCATCCCCCGGATGAACAAGAGCGGTCGTTTGATCGGGTGCGCCTGAAAGCGGTGTTGGCGCAAATCGTCTGCGGTATCGAACTCTTCACCGCAATGCATGCAGCGATGAGTCGGTGGTACTGGTCGGCACCAATCCTCGATCCCAGTGGTCTCGTGAAACTCGATGTATCCCGTGTGCCAAAATCCCATCGCTGAACCGTATTTTTCTATTAGGTGGTGACGATAATCAGTAGCGACCTAGACCTACTCCTCGTACTGAGCCTTGCTGACCTGTGGCGTTGAGGTTATCAGGCCACTGGCGTTACAAACAGGGTGGCAGCTTCGTGATCCCCCACGTCGCTTGACGCCAGAAGATTCCCTAGGCCGTGACGTGTTCGAATCCCGCCCTCGCGAGCTTTTGCACCCGAAAGCCATCATGCCGCTGTGCCCGTTTTCGCACTGAATAGATCGAAAAAGCTCATCAACGGTGCCTGCAAGCCGAAGCAATACCTGGATTGGCGAAAACGTTTTGGCATGAACGGCGGTCCGCCGCCAATGGGAAAGCCAGCACGAACCGGGGCACGACAAGCTCAGCTACCCTGTCGCCAAGGAACGCTAGGGATCTTCCCTTACCCACGGGCTATACGGAGCTCATTCGGGCGCCGCGTTTTCGGGACACTTTTCGGGCCAATGGGGGGTAATCGAGAGAAACGTAGGGGTATAACCCATTGTTTTTATTACTCTAGATCCCCCTCCACCCCCCCAATTCTCGATTCGATTCCCGCCGCCTCCACCAATACGACATTCAAAGCCGTCCTAGGACGGCTTTTTTGTTGCCTAATTTCAACACTTTAAGCAACATCACCGTCCACTAAGAGCCGGGGTGATCCGTTGACAACCGGGGGGCAACAGGGGGCAACCTTCGGGGCAACACCACTCAGCCTATGAGAAGTTGCCCCCATGCCGCTGACCGACACCGTAATCCGCAGGGCCAAGCCAACTGAAAAGACCCAGCGACTGGCAGACGGCGGAGGCATGTATCTGGAGGTCGCGCCCAGTGGCGGAAAATGGTGGCGACTGAAATACCGAGTCGGCGGCAAAGAAAAACGGATCTCCCTAGGCGTTTACCCCGACATCACCCTGAAACAGGCGCGCGAACGGCGGGACGATGCTCGCAAGCTCCTAGCGAACGGGATCGACCCCAGCGAACACCGTAAGGCTCACAAACGAACCGTCAGGATACAGGCTGCCAATAGCTTCGAGGCTGTGGGGCGAGAATGGTTTGCCAAGCACTCACCGAACTGGGTCGCCAGCCATGCAGACCGGATCATCCGTCGGCTGGAGCGGGACATCTTCCCCTGGATTGGGGGCAAGCCTATCGCCGAAATCACGGCACCGATACTTTTAGATGTCATCCGTAGAATCGAGCAGCGCGGCGCGCTAGAAACTGCCCATCGAGCCCTTCAAAACTGTGGCCAAGTCTTCCGCTACGCCGTAGCCACGGGCAGAGCGGAACGCGACCCGTCCGCCGATCTGCGCGGTGCACTGCCGCCTGTAAGAGGGAAACACTTCCCTGCGGTAACCGAGCCGACCAAAGTTGGCGAGGTACTCAGGGCTATGGACGGCTACCAAGGCACTCTCCCCGTCCAATGCGCCCTACGCCTCGCGCCGCTCGTATTCGTTCGGCCCGGTGAGCTACGCCATGCGCAATGGGCTGACATTGACCTGCACGCCGCGGAGTGGCGTTTCACCGTCACCAAGACCGACACCCAGCACATAGTCCCCCTCTCCCGCCAGGCCGTCGCAATTCTAAACGAGTTGCAGCCGCTCACAGGCCGGGGGCGATACGTGTTTCCGAGCGCACGAAACCCTCGGGGCGACAAACCGATGAGCGACAATGCAATACTGGCTGCGTTGAGACGCATGGGGATCGGCAAAGACGAGATGAGCGGCCATGGCTTCCGAGCGATGGCGAGAACCATTCTCGACGAGGTACTGGGCTTTCGCCCTGATTTCATCGAACACCAGCTTGCCCATGCCGTACGCGACCCCAATGGTCGAGCCTATAACCGCACCGCTCACCTTCCGGAACGACGCAAGATGATGCAGGAATGGGCTAACTACCTGGATCAGCTGAAAGCAGAACCCAAGGCACCCTAATCGTTTGCGCTCGCTTTGATCACGTTCGCCTCCACGAGGGCCTTCCGATACAAGCGAATAAACTGACTGATCAATCCCCAGGAGCGAGCAGTCATCTCGTTTGTGAGCAACAAAGCGACACACCACAGCAAGTTTCGCAACGTCTCCGAGAATACGTTGTTGAGCAGATGTTCAAGTGATTCGCCCATCTGCAAAATTCCGCCATCTTCTGCATATAGGATCTTGTTCCTAAAGTCGGCGCGCGCAGTAATAAATTGGCGCACAGTCATACCGTGCTGATCGCGCAGCATCTGTTTTAGGTCGGAGAACAGCTCATCAACCACCTCGTCGTCACTGAGGCCGTCTTTTGAAATCGCCACATTCAGCGGATTCGGGCGTAACAGGACCTTTCCCGCACCATCTTCGATACGCAGAATAACCTGTCCTTCGTGCACCACCGGTTTAGCGTGCAAATGGATGACATCCTCCAGGCCATCAAACGTGATGCCATGCCGAACCATGTCACCCAGGATGAACCCCATCCTTGCCAAAATTGGCGAAAAGGCCAGCTTCACGTAGTGATTCTTATGTTTTCTGACAAAGTCGCCATGAGCAGGCAAACTCGCCGAGTTTAACTTGAGCCACTCAAAGATGGCCACAACCAGCTCTTCCTCCGCCGCGATGAGGCGAATGGCCCCCATTTCTTCGTCGACGCCCTGCAGCATTGCTGCTTTGCTGTAGTGATCCAGTGATTTGTGGATTCGGCTAGCCACCTTGGTTGGGGCCTGTTCAAGGATAACCTCAACAACATCAGCCCCCACTAAAACATCAAAAGGCGCCGTATCCAGTTCTATCGAAGAGGTCGTCATGATCAACGTATTCTCGTGCTAAGCCCAGGCGCGGCAGATCGGCACATGCAGATTTACCACCAGGGAACTCAATACCCCCAGTCCTCATGCCCAAGCGGCGCCTTGTTCAGCATGTCGCGGTACTGACGCCATTGCGGCATGTGACTTTCCATCAGCCCGGTAAAGCGCTCATTGTGATGTCGCTCGAGAAGATGGGTCAGTTCATGCACCAGGATGTATTCAATGCATTGCACGGACTTCTTGGCCAACTCAAGGTTCAGCCAAATCCGTCTTGCCTGGGGGGTACAACTCCCCCACTTCGTTTTCATTTTCTTGATGCCCCAGTCGGCAACCTGCACGCCCAGCTTTGGCTCCCATTTAGCGAGTAGTGGTGGGATCAGAGCCTTCAACTGCTCGCGATACCAACGTGACAAGACCTCTTCCCGTTGTTCAGCCGTACTGCCCGGGCGGACAAACAGATCTAACGAGGCAATCCCCCGTGTCGCCACCTTGGGCGGCGCCACTTGCTCATGCACCCGCAGGCGATAGCGCCGCCCTAGGAAGTAATGGCTCTCGCCATTGACCATCTCACGCTCTGATTGACGCGGCTGGTTCTCAAATCCTGCCCGCTGCCGTTTGATCCATCCCAGCTTGTCGATTACGGCCAGGCGAACGGCCTCATCACTGACCACCAAAGGGGCGGCGACCCGCACGCGGCCGTTGGGGGGATAGACCCCAAGATGCAAGTTCTTGATGTCCTTGCGCACGACCTCGACGGTGATCCCGCTGACGACCATCCGACTTTTGGTTAGCTGCTTGCTAGTACTCATTCTGGTGCTTTGCTACGTCCAGAATTCGATCGACCATCGAGTCCAGATCGGCGTCTGACGGGATCTCGCCTCCGTCCTGCACACCCAAATTATCCGGAGGGAACGATGGCGCCAGGACATGGCGGATCGCGTTGCGGACACGTCTCGTCTTCATGACATTGTCCCGCCAGCCATCCTGTCGCGCTTCATTGACTGCCTGATCGACCGCAAGGGCCAAGGCCGCGTCCTTGTTCAAGTTGTTGTAGAGAGACCGTTTCGCCGGGGTATTCACGGAGGCTGGGTACGCCTCGGCACCGCCGCCCGGGGTCACAACCTTTTTGGCCACATCGGCAATGGTTGCCAAATATTCCTTGTAGCTGACCACACCTTTACGCCGCTGCTCGATCAGTGCATCCAACAACTTCGACATTTTCTCGTAGTAGGCCGGATCGACTGGCGACTCGTTGATGATGAGCTTGCGGACGTTGTTCTCGATGGTCTCGGCAACCGCTTCCTCACTCGTCTTGATGCCCTTCGGAAGTGCCTCAATCGCCTCCGGGCCTCGTTCGACAATCAGCTGGATCAGGCTCAGGTCATCGAAGGCCGAAATCTTCTCGCTCTCGTCGGCCCGGATGTAGGTATCGATCAGGTGACGCATGGCGGGTTCGTAGGCTTTCAGATCGATGTAGTCGCCACTCGCCAGCTTTACCTCGTCCCGCACCTTGCTGTAGTGGTCGACCTCTTCCTTAATCTTGCTGATCTCGTCCGCCGTATAGCCCGCCTCAGCTAGTTCGCTAGCAATGCTGGCGTAGGCCCGCAGCAGGGCCGCCACAAACTTGTAGAGCTTCAGCCGCTTCGGTTCGTTGTCCTTCAGTTGTTCCGCGTTGCCGGAGTCCTTGGCGCAGAAGTAGTGCAGATAGGCCGCTGAGTCCCTGGGCATGGCAACCGGCTCGCACAGGGCCTTGACCGCCTCACGGGCCTCTTCCAGGTCGTCCCTCCCCTTTTCCAGCCGGTTTTCGAGCAGGCCGGCCACGTCTTCCTTGTCGTAGCCATCCAGCGCACCGCTGGTGTAGTCCTCCACCGCGCCTTCCAGGCTTTGAAACAGATCCTTGTAGTCGACGATGTAACCGTATTCCTTATCGTCACCATCGAGCCGATTGACCCGACAGATGGCCTGAAACAGGCCGTGGTCGCGCATCTGCTTGTCTATATAGAGATAGGTGGCCGATGGCGCATCAAACCCCGTAAGTAGCTTATCCACCACGATCAGCAGCTTCATCTGCCCCGGTTCATCGGTGAACTTCTTTTTTACCTGCTGCTCGAACTTCTCGACCTTGCGAATCGCCTTGTCCACGGGGTCGTTGAACCAATCGGCCAGCATCTGGGAATACACGCCGTACTTAAGCAGATTATCCGTATCCCCCTCGCCCGTCGTTTCACTCTTCGTGTCGGCCACGGTCGGCGCATAGCTGGTAACGATCGCGCATTTCCCCTTGAGCCCCATGGTAGAAAACAGCTCGTAGAACTTGCAGGCCTCAAAGATGCTGCCCGCGACCAGCATGGCATTGCCGTGGCCATCCATCAGTCGGGGTCTGGTATCCAAGTCGAGCACGATGTCCTGAGCGATCCGTCTCAGTCTGTCCTGACTGGAAAGCACCCGCTGCATGGTGCCCCACTTCTGTTTCAGCTGGGCCTTGGCAAGATCGTTCAAGCCCCGTGTCTTAGCCTCGAACCACTGATCGATTTTGGCCTTGTTGGTCAGTTCCTGGTCGATGTCGCGTGCTTCGTAACGCAGGTCCAGCACCACGCCCTCACGCACGGCCTGGTCGAACTTGTAGGTGTGAATGTAGCGTCCGAACACCTCGATGCTCTTCTTCTTGTCTGCCTTTAGCAGCGGCGTACCGGTAAAGCCGATAAACACCGCATTCGGCAGCAACGCCTTCATGGCCTTGTGCAGATCACCCGACTGGGTTCGATGGCACTCGTCCACGAACACGTGGATGTCGCCCTTCGCTTCAAAATCCGCCGGCAGGTTCTGCAGCGACTCGATGAACGCCTTGGTCCCTTCGTTGTCATCTTGCTCGGAATCGCCACGGCCACCGAACTTATGGACCAGTGAACACAGCAATGACTCATCGGCGCGGTTCAACTGGTCAATCAGATCTGCACCGCTCTTGGTGCGATAGATGTCCTCGCTGACGCCCTTGAAGACCTTCTCGATCTGCTCGTCCAGCTCGGTGCGGTCGGTAATGATCAGTACTCGCGCCTCGGGCCGATGCTCGCCTATCCACTTGGCCAGCCAGACCATGGTGAGCGACTTGCCGCTCCCCTGGGTATGCCAGATGATCCCGCCTTCTCGTCGTGTGACGAATTCCTGAGCAGCCTTTACGCCGAAATACTGGTTCTGTCGGCACAACTTCTTTATGCCGGCGTCGAACACCACAAAGTCGTGGATTAGCTCCAGGAAGCGATGCTTCTCGCATACCTGCAGTAGGTGCCGGTCGAGCAGATTGGGCTCGTCGGCAAACTCGCCGGTTTCCTCCACCCATTTCAGGTAGTACTTCTCCGGGGTTTCGATGGTGGCGTAGCGCAGGCCTTCGCTGTCGTTGCCGGCCATCACCCACTGCATGGTGGAGAAAAACGGCTGAATGAATTCCTTCTTCTGGTTATCCAGGTTCTGCCGGATGCCATTGGCCACGGACACCGTGGACCGCTTTAGTTCCAGCACCCCTAGGGCAATGCCATTCACGTACAAAACCACGTCGGGGCGTTTGGTGCTGGCCTTGGCTGCGTTGGCAAGATCCGCGCCCTTGACAGTGACCTCCTCGGCCACGGCAAAGTGATTGTTCTCGGGATTTTCCCAATCGATGAGCCACACGGTGACCGTGTTCTCGCCATGCTCTGGCTTCACCTTCACGCCATAACGCAGCTTTTCGTACACAGCACGATTGCGATCGTACAGATGCTTGCTGGTGTCTCCCGCCACTTTGCTCAGCTCATGAATGGCGCGGCGGGTCAGGGTGCTATCCACACCCTGCTTGTCCAGCCAACGCTGCAGCAAGGCGGGCTCGATATTGCTGTTGTCCCGATCTATCAGGTCGCCGAGATAGTCGTAACCCAGGCGTTCCCGGAACAGCGCGACCACACGGGCCTGTGTTTTCCTTTCGATCTGGCCGACGGTGCTCATGTCACACCTTCTGCAGCTTGAAGCTGATCTGGTAGCGGTAGAAATCGATGTTCGGCGTCATCGCCAGCGCCCGTTTGATCCGCGGGTCTTCTTCCAGGGCAATGATCACGCCACGAACGGACTGATGCTGCTCAGCCAGCTCCTGATGGACGTACCCCATGTAGCGCAGCACCTGCCCGACCACCACGTCACTGGCTCTGCCCTTCTTGAGTTCGACGACCAGCAGCTCGGTCTTATCCTTCTTGACCGCCAGAATATCCAGCGGGCCGGTGTCGGTCGGGTATTGCTGCCCTACCTTCTCTCCGTCTTCCTCGAAGATGTCGTAGTCCTTCCCTAGCTCCGTCTGAAGCCAGTTCTGAACCAGAAAATCCTCCAAATGCTTTTCCAGCGCGAAGGCAGATGGGTCTTCCACGGTTTCGTCTGTGACAATCAGCGTCGGTGTCGTGGCGCCGCCGATCAGCTGTTCGATCTCCTCGGCGTGCGTGGTGATCGTGCTAACCGTACCAATGGAACCGGTGGACCGCTTCAGTGGTTCACTCATGTCAGCACGATCAATGGTTTGGCTGAACCAATGCACGGGACGGCGATGGGGCAGAATATCGTCGGGCTCGTAGTAATATTCGCCGCTGACCTCACCAACGTGATAAGTGCCAGATCCGTCGGGACAGAGCACAATGTCGCCGGCCTTTATGCCCTTGGATACTGTCCACAGCGCGCCGCAGGCCAAGCCTGCACCGATCTTGGTCTTATCTGGGTGGCCCGCCAGAAAGATCGGGATGAACTTTTTGTTGAATAAGCGCCAGTCATCGGGCAAATCAGGCGTCAGGTCTTGGTTGATCTCGAAATTGGCCCCGATGAAACTACCTGCAAAACAGGTTTCGGCGTGGACGCTCGCCTTGCCGAGCATGACCCGATAGTAGTTTTTCATTCTTGTTTTCCCCGTCCCTGATCCCTTATTAATCGAACACATCCCTGGGCAACCATATCCACCCCTCACCCCCAGGCACCTCAGCACCGGGCGCATCGAGTTCCGTTCGCCTTTCCGAGAACAGGTAGGCGATCAATGCACACATCAGCGCGTCTTCTTCATCCTCATGCCGCAGCGGCGCATAACCACCCCGCAACTGCTGGATCGTTGCCGACGCCTTGCACGGAGACGGATAGGCCTCGATGACCGTTAGCCCCCTACCATCCGTCCAGACGCCACAGCTTAGCGATTCGCGTGCAAACTTGGCCAGAACATGCATTCCCTTGGTTGCCTGGCTGCCGATCATGTCCTTGATGGCCGATAAGGGTCGCAGGCCGTGCTGGAACAGATAGCGCTCTGTCTGCCGAAAGAGGTATGGGTTGGAGTCGGAACCCTCTATCGGCTCCACGCACTTCAGGCCGGTCACTAGCCCCGCGAAAGATTCGGAGAATCCCAGCGGTGTGTCTATGGCCAGTGTGACCTGAGCCGCCTCGTCGGGCGGCACGCTGGTGCAAAGGGAAAACAGCTCACGAAGACAGTCGCCGCTGGTGGTCGCCGCATTGATCGACGTCCTCAGATTTCCCCGCCAGGATTTGCCGACGATGGCCAGATCGGCATCGAGGATGACAATAGCGTCACGGCTCTTGCTGTTCTTGTCGCAGTTCCATCCACCGACATCCCAGCCGATGAAGAATGATTGCCCCTGCGACGGGCCGCTCATATCAGTCGAATCCTTCCGGTCAGCAGTTCCTGCATCATCCCCTGCTTGATGGCACCGGTTTTGTCGCGGCGTGCTTCCAGGGCTGCTATCTCGGCGTCCATGTCGGCGAGGGCGGCGGCGATGGCGGTCTGTTCTTCTTCGCTAGGCTGTGGGATTTCCAGCCTAAGAAAGGCTTTTTTCGCAATGTTGTAACGAGTCGCGCCTTGCGCTAATACGGACATGGCCTTCCGCCCATCAGTACTGCGGAACCAGTACGCAAAAAACAATCCATTAACCTGCGCCGTAGCATTGAAACGAAAGCCGAAACAGAAGCTGTTTAAATACAGGTTATGGATGTCATCCATTAACACCGCACAGAATCCAACTTCTTCAGGCGTCTCTGACGACCCATTGAAAAACAGGTCACCCTTCTGAACACGATTTTGCGACTCCGTAGGCGCGACATCCACCAGCTCCAGCCAATTCGGGTCAATCACCACATCCGTCATCACATTCATAAACGGGATGTAGCTAGCGGAGCCATGCCCGAAGTCAACTTTCGTCTTACCAACCAGTCCACCATAGGTCTGCCCCAGGGAAGCCATTGTAGTCATGCCCCACTCCTCGCTAAACCCCGGCAAGCGGATCTTGCCAGTGAGGAGTTGCTGCATGGCGGCCTGCTTGAGGTCGCGCTTCTTGGCGATGAGCCGATCCAGCGCGCCGATCAGCGCATCCACATCCGACAGCGCGGTGGCTATGGCGCGTTGCTCCTCCCCCGAACTCGGCAGCGGAATGCGAACCCTCGACAGAGCTGATGCGCTGATGTGCACTACAGCATCCCCTTGGCCCATGCTCGCCTTCTGGCGTACTACCGGCGGGGCGTTGAGCAGGTATCCTAGAAACGCTGAATCTCCTCGCGACGGAGTCAGAATGACGATGTCACCACCTGCATAGGCCTCAACGTTGTCAAGAAACGCAACACACTTTCCAATTTCTGCTTTCGTTTCACCAGAGCCTGCAAAAAGAAGATCGCCTGTCTTAAGTCTCGTGCTTCCTTCCGCGACTTGCTTCGAAATGCGTGAAATATAACGACGAACATGATCGTTGTGAGATGTATATATTTCCCCATATCTGACGCAAGGAATATCTCCACTTAAGGCTTCGTCCTTTCGAATCCCTCGCCCCTTGGAGAATGGGCCTAAAGACCCGAGTCGAGCGTCCTCCCAGTCCTCTGGGATCACGCCAATCTCAGTTTGCTTGTAGCCCGGCTTCAGTCCCATACGAACCCCATCTCCTGCAGGTGTTCGTCAACGCGGGAGGAAAGCTGTGCGACTTCATCGACCTGCATGGGAAGCGGCGTGGCATAGCGTTCGGCCAGTTCTTTGATACGCCCAGTCAGCGCCTGACTAACCCGATCCAACTCGCCCTGTACGCTAGCCGCCAGCGCGGCCAACCACTTGTCGTCCACCACCAGTGCCTTGATCTCGGCGTCGCTCAGTTGGCCGTACTTGGTGGCCACCTTGGCATCCAAAGCCTTCTGAGCGCCTTTCACTTTCTTCTTCGCCGCCGTCTCCTTCTGCATCAGCTGTACGTAGGCTTTCAGCGTCTGCCACTCCTCCGCTGCCTCGGCATCTCCCTCAATAGCTTTGAGGCGGTCCTTGACGCTCTTGGCGGTAAGCTTGCCCTTGTCAGTCTTGGCTTCATTCAGCAGGCCATCCTCGCCACCGTGTTCTTCATCCATCTCTTCCATCTGGCGGCTGATGGCGTCACGCTCGGCTTCGTACTGCTCAATGTCGGCCTGCTCGGCGGCAAAGTAGCGGGCGACGACGAGCTCGGTAGGGATCAGATCCGTGTTCGGCTTGCCGTCGATCACCGCGGTCCATCCTTCGTGGATAATTTGGTAGGCGTCGTCCTGCATGGTCTCGGCCCAGTAGTCCATCAAATGCTGGTACACGTCGTAGGGGTCAATCAGCGGCGCATCACCAGAGAAACCCTTGCGGAAGGTATCCAGCAGGTCCTCGGCGAGCGTCCAGATCAGCGCCTTGGGCCGGTCGCCCTGCTGGATGCCGGTAAGGCGCGGGGTGTTAGCCTGCTTCCACGCGCTAAACAGCCCCATTACCCGTTCGTTGAAGGCGGTGAATTCGGGGTGGTCGAAGATGGCGGTCTTGATTTGAGCGGGCTCAACCTTGAGTTGGCTGTACCCCGGCCGATCGGCCTCGGTGAACAGCGCGCCACGCACGTTGGGTAGCACCTGCCAGTAGGCCGCCAGGCCGTCAATGTCGCGGTTGGGGATACCGCCCTTCAGGTGGGCCTCAATGTCCTGCAGGTCTTCCGGCTCGGTGCTGTCGATGTAGCGCGGCAGGTTGAGGTTGAAGTCGTTGGACGCGATCTCGCCCAGCGGCACCAGGCGCGAATATCGGGTGATCTCCACCTGTCGGGTGAACGTATCGACGATCTTGTGGATGTCCTGGCTGCGCAGGCGGTTCTTGTTGCCGTCTTTCATGAACCCGCGGCTGGCGTCGATCATGAACACGCCTTTGCGCCCCGCCGCGCCCTCCTTGTCCATCACCAGGATGCAGGCGGGAATGCCCGTGCCGTAGAACAGGTTGGCTGGCAGTCCGATGATGCCCTTGATGTAACCCTGCTGAACGATGCGCCTGCGTATCGCCGCTTCGGCACCGCCGCGGAAAAGCACGCCGTGGGGCAGGATGACCGCCGCCTTGCCGGTGCTCTTCAGGCTCTTGAGCATATGCAGGAGGAAGGCGTAATCGCCGTTTTTGGCAGGGGGAATGCCGTATTCAAAGCGACCATAGAGGTCGTTGGCCGGGTCCAGACCACTGGTCCAGTTTTTGTTGGAGAACGGCGGATTGGCCACCACGTAGTCAAAGGTCTTCAGGCCTTCACCGGTGGTGAAGTGCGGCGCCGACAGCGTGTTGGCCTGCCAGATCTCCGCCGTGGGGCAGTCGTGGAGCACCATGTTCATGCGTGCCAACGCCGAGGTGGCGTTATCCATCTCCTGTCCGTAGAGGGCCAGATCCAGCCCGGTGCGGCTCTTGGCTTCGTCGTGTGCTTTCAGCAGCAGCGAGCCTGAACCGCAGGTGGGGTCGTAGATGCTCTGATCCGCGCTGTGCGCCTTACCCAGATCCAGCACCTGGGCAATAACCCGGGAAACCTCCGCCGGGGTGTAGAACTGGCCCTTGCTCTTGCCTGACTCCGTGGCAAAGTGACGCATCAGGTATTCGTAGGCGTCTCCCAGCAGGTCGTCGCCCTCGGCCCGGTTCCGCCCGAAATGCAGCCCTTCAAAAATGGCCACCAGCTTGGTGAGCCGGTCTACCATTTCCTTACCCTTGCCCAGCTTTTCCTCGTCGTTGAAGTCCGCGACGTTGATGGCGCCCTTCAGGCTTTCGTTGGCACCCGCCAGGCGACCGATGATCTTGTTGATCTTGTCGCCGATCTCCTTATCGCCTTTGGCCGCGATCATGTCCGCAAAGCTGGCGCCGGCAGGTACATCGATCAGCGCATTGGGGTCACCCGCGTACTTGTCAGAGACGTACTTAACGAACAGCAGCACCAGGACATAGTCCTTGTACTGACTGGCATCCATGCCCCCGCGCAGCTCGTCGCAGGACTTCCAGAGAGAGGAATAGAGTTCTGATTTCTTAAGCGCCATCTGGCTTTGTGTTCCCGCTGTGATTGTTATTTATGGTTGCCCCCAAAGGCGGCCTACTGCTCCGGAATCGTGACGCCGTTACGCTCACAGTACTCCCGGATCATGACCTCGATCATGTTGGCCTGGCTGCGCCGCTCGCGCTCCGCCATAGCCTTGAGGCCCTCTTTCACCGCGGGTTCGATCCGCACGGTGATGGTCTCGGTCTTGATTGCCGCCATCGGGCCTCCTTCGCGTTGCATGGCTTTCGCATGTACTGCGGATATACTACTCAGGAACTTGCTGGACACAACCAGACTTTGACGCACCTCTCACACAGGGTGCTTGGGACGTTTAGTTATGACCGATAACGGTACGCCCGCGGGGACCAGCTCGGCCTCTAGCGCCGTAGACGAGAGGGAGGCGATTTACGAAAGGCTGGCGAAGGCATGGCGGATGGCCCGCATAGATCGCGAGGTAGTATGGCAAGAGGTAGTGTTCGTACCTATTTCTGGCGACTTCGCACAAATTGGGGCTGCCATTTTTCTTGCTGTCTTGTGTTACCCAGAGGACCGAGCCAAGCGCGATCGGTTCTGCGATGCAATAGGGGCTTCGATCCTCAAGTCCTCGACTAAGCCCAAGAGCCACGAAAGGCGCCAGCTAAGGGAGTCGCCGAGAGCTGCCGCCCTGCGGGTTCTACCCCGTTAATACGGCCGCTTCGGTGCGGGCCCGCCTGCTCACCCGCGCCCGCGAGACCCGACAAGACTTCAATCTGGTCTTGACCCGCTACGCCCTTGAGCGGCTGCTGTACCGGCTCAGCGTCTCGCCCCATGCTGACCAGTTCCTGCTGAAAGGCGCGCTACTGTTCGACTTGTGGTTCGACATCCCGCACCGGCCGACGCGGGATGCGGACTTTCTGGGTTTTGGTTCGGCCGAGTTGCCGCACCTGGAGGCCGTCTTCAAAGACGCCTGCGCGATGGAGACTGACGACGGCGTTACGTTTCGACCGGACACCGTTCAAGCGGCGCAGATCCGCAAGGAGGTCAACTACGCCGGCGTGCGTGTCACCTTGCTCGGACTGATTGATGGAGCACGCTGCCCGATTCAGGTCGACATCGGTTTCGGCGATGCCGTCACACCAGGGCCGGAAGATGTGCAGTACCCCGTGATGCTGTCGGAGTTCGCGGCGCCGAAGCTACGCGTCTATCCGCGCTACACCGGGGTGGCAGAAAAGCTGTAGGCATTGGCCTCGCTGGGTATCGCCAACAGCCGGATGAAGGATTACTTCGATCCCTGGATCTTGTCGCAGTACACCGAATTTGACGGCGACACCTTGCGACGCGCGATTCGCGCAACCTTCGATCGACGCAAAACGACGGTGCCCCCGGACATCCCCTTTGGCCTGACGGATGGTTTTGCGCAAGATGCGCAAAAGCAGACGCAGTGGCAGGCGTTCCTGGGAAAGGACAGACTCGAAGCGCTGCGCCTGGAGGACGTCGTGGCGTCGCTTCGAGATTTCCTGCTTCCAGTCATCGCGACAGCGAACGCTGAAGCCGACCACCCACAACACTGGCCGGCTGGCGGACCCTGGTCGTCAATGGTGGGGTGAAACGGGCAAAGCCCGACCCGAGCTCGCTGTTCGTCCCAGAGCGCCGGCGGATCAACTGTCTCAGCCATGGTGTGATCCGTTGATGTAGTCGTTTTCTGGTCTATTGGATTTGTGCTTATCTAGCGCCCAAGGCGGCTTGCACCTCGGCACTGCGCTTTTCGATAACAAGCAGGATTTTGTCGATGATCCCGCAGGGTCCGTGCTGTTCCCGGAAGGCTACCGCTTCTTTCGTTGCCACCGCTGGCAGGGACTCGCTTATGCCGAGCAGGGTCTGGCGTATCAGCTTGAAGCCGATCACGCCCAGCGGGCCATGGCGGGCGGACACGGTTGGCGGATCGCCACCGGGCTCGAAATTGGACACCCACTCCAGCTGCGTGGACACGACTCACATCCATCAGGGGCAACGGCGCCCACCACAACGACAGCACAGCTGCCGCACCCGTATCGCCGACACAAAAAAGCCCCCGACCGGCGAGCCGGTCGGGGGCCAAGTCAGGCGGTCAGCCTAGGGCTTCAATTTCTCGAAGCTTTGTTTTTCGTGTTTGATCATGGCGCCCACCACGCCCACGGTAACCAGTACCGACAGGGTCAGGATCAGGCCAAGCATCATCGGACTGTCAGCGAAGGTGAAGTAGGCGGTGGCCCCTTCCCAGCTGGTGATCGGACTCGAATTCATGTCGATTCTCCTCTACGACGTGGGCAGGCTCAGGCCTGGATGGGGGGTACGGCGGCACCGTTCGGCATGGCCGGCGGAGCGACGGATTCCGGGTAGGCCTTGGACGGGATCTCGGCGAGATCCAGACCGGCTTCCTCCGCTTCCTTCGGCACCCGCAGCAGGCCCATGAGCTTGAGCAGGTAGGAAACCCCGTAGCCGGGGATGAAACCCACCAGCGCCATGATGAAGGCACCGGCCAGCTGGCCGCCGAAGCTGATGGCCGGACCGTCGACGTTCGGGTAACCGGCAGCGAACACGCCGCAGCCGACCACGCCGATCAGGCCGCCGATACCGTGCACGCTGAAGGCGCCGACCGCGTCGTCGATCTTGAACTTCTGCAGCAGCTTGTCCACATAGGCGATGGAGCAGCCGCCGACGAAGCCAAGCAGGAAGGCCAGTGGCGGGTAGTACAGATCCAGGCCGGAAGCGGCGGAGATGATGCCCACCAGGCCGCCGGACATCATCCAGAACGGATCACGGGTGATCAGGTAGGCGCCAATGATGCCGCCGGCGAAGCCCATCAGGGTGTTGAAGGCAAAGGACGACAGGGTGGCCGGGGTGTTGTAGATGGTCACCCACTGGTCGCCGGTCACGTAGATGATGCAGCCGCCCAGGAAGCCGAAGAAGCCGACGATGATCATCATGAGGCCGATCAACGACATCGGGGTACTGTGACCGGAGATTGGCATCACGGTGCCATCCGGCTTGAAGCGGCCGATACGCGGACCCAGGTTGAGCAGCACGCCTAGGGTGAAGAAGCCGGCAACCATGTGCACCACGCCGGCGGCACCAGTGTCGTGGTACCCGAAGGTCTTGGTCAACCAGCCGTCCGGGTGCCAGCCCCAGGCCGCAGCCAGGATCCACACCACCGAACCCAGCAGTACGGCCAGGATCAGGAAGGCGGACATGCGGATACGCTCGATCACCGCGCCGGACATGATGGACGCGGTCGTGGCGGCGAACATGGTGAAGGCCGCCCAGAACACGCCGGTGGCATTGTCGCTGAGGTTCGGGCCCATGGCCGGATCCCAGGGGATACCGCCAGCACCGGCTTCCATATCGGGCGTGAAGCCACCCGGAAAGGCCAGGTAGATGAACCAACCGAAGAAGAAGAAGGTCGGTACGACAAAGGCGAAAGCCAGGATGTTCTTCACCCCGGAAGCCAAGGTGTTTTTTAGACGCGAAGCGCCCATTTCGTAGGCCAGGAACCCGGCGTGGATGATGACCATCAGGGCCGTGCACCACCAGTAGTACACTTCCATATTGACGGTCCCGGACATCTCGATCAGCTGTTTGAGTTCTTCAGGACTCATGACGCATAACCCCCATAGTCTGGAAACCTTTTCAGAATGAATCGCTTGAGGCAGGCCCAGGTGCATTGGCCGGTCGCGGGACGCATTGCCGGGCAGACACGCCCGGGTGGGCTACCTCAGCGGAACCGGCCGGAGCAAGTTCCTGCGCCTCAAGTTTTTTTCTTTCAAGGAACATGCCATTTCTGTAATTACTTGTTTTTACCGGATTAGTCGTTTTGTTCCTTGTCGATGTATCACCAAATACCACGTCTGCCATGGGTCCTTGCCCCGCCGCGGTGCAGGTGCGCCAGGGCCTTGCACGGCGCCGGTCATTCCAGCAACTGTCTGTCGTCCTTGAGCGCGACGCCGGACAACTGGCGGGTGAAAGCCATGCCGGCCAGACGCATCAACAGTGCCGCCGCCTCGGCATGGGCCAAACCACCGTGGCGCACGTTGGATATGCAGTTCCGCTCGCTGTCCTTACGACCCACCCGCGGCCCCCAGGTCAGGTAGATGCCGAGGCTGTCGGCAGCGCTCAGGCCGGGCCGCTCGCCGATCATGTTCACCGCCAGGCGCGCGCCCAGGCATTCGCCGACTTCGTCCGCCAACGCCACCCGGCCCTGGCTGGCCACCACCACTGGCGCCAGTCGCCAGCCGCGCTCCCGGATCAGCGGTAGCAAGGCATCAAGCAACGGCAGGGCATTGCCGTGCACTGCGGCGGTGGACAGACCGTCGGCGATCACCAGCACCAGCTCCGGCACCGGGTCGTCGGCCGCCACCAACAACCGTTCGCGACTCTCGGCAGCAAGACGTCGCCCGAGGTCGGGGCGCTGCAGGTAGGTGGCGCGATCGGGCGCCGCGCTGTGTACCGCGATGGCCACCAGCCCGCGCTCGCGCAAGCCGGCTAGCAGGCTGGCGTGATCGAAGGGCAAGTGGACGGCATCGCGGGCGCGGGCATGGTCACGGTCAAAAGCCAGCATGTCGGCGGTGGCGATGCTCGAGCCGGCGCGAGGTAGGCCGATGCGCGCCGCGGTGATGGCGCGCAGGGCACGCAGGTCGTCGAGCACCTTAGGCGGCTTCATGACCACCCACCTCGGCCAGGGCCGCCAGCAGCGGCGTCGGCCGGTCGCCAGGCGCTAGTCGCCCGTCTGTGTCGGTGACGCCCATGCGCTGCAGCCAGGCCTCGAACTCGGGCGCCGGGCGGCGGCCGAGCACCTGACGCAGGTAGTTGGCGTCGTGGAAGGAAGTGCTCTGGTAATAGAGCATGATGTCGTCCGCACCCGGGACGCCCATAATAAAGTTCACCCCCGCCACGCCGAGCAAGGTGAGCAGATTGTCCATGTCGTTCTGGTCGGCCTCGGCGTGGTTGGTGTAGCAGATGTCGCAACCCATCGGCACGCCCAGCAGCTTGCCGCAGAAGTGATCCTCCAGCCCGGCGCGGGTGATCTGCTTGCCGTCGTACAGGTACTCGGGGCCGATGAAACCCACGACCGTGTTCACCAGCAGCGGCGAATAGGTCCGGGCCACGGCATAGGCGCGGGCCTCCAGGGTCTGCTGGTCGACATCGTGGTGGCTGTCCGCGGACAGCGCGCTGCCCTGCCCGGTCTCGAAATACATCAGGTTGTCGCCGACGGTCCCGCGGCCGAGTTCAAGAGCCGCCTGATGGGCCTCATCCAGCACCGCCAGATCGATGCCGAAGGCGCGGTTGGCGCCCTCAGTACCAGCGATGGACTGGAATACCAGATCCACCGGCCCACCCCGCGCGATGATCTCCAGAGTATTGGTGACGTGAGTGAGCACGCAGGACTGCATGGGGATCTCGTAACGCTGGCGCAGTTCGTCCAACAGGATCAGCAGACGGGTGGCGCCCTGCACGTTGTCGGTGGCCGGGTTGATACCGATCACCGCGTCGCCGGAGCCGTTGAGCAGGCCGTCCAGGGTGGATGCGGCCACGCCCAGCGGGTCGTCGGTGGGATGGTTCGGCTGCAGCCGCGTCGACAGCCGGCCGTGCAGCCCGACCGTGGTGCGGAAGCGACTGACCACCTCGGCCTTCGACGCCACCAGCACCAGGTCCTGGTTGCGCATCAGCTTGGACACCGCGGCGACCATCTCTGGGGTCAGACCGGGTGCGAGCGCGGCCAGTGCAACGGCATCGGTGCTGTAGTCCAGTAGCCAGTCGCGGAACTGGCCGACGGTCATGTGCACCACCGGCGCGAAGGCCTCCGCATCGTGGGTGTCCTGGATCAGCCGGGTGACCTCGTCGTCCTCGTAGGGCACCACGGTCTCATCCAGGAAGGTACGCAGCGGCAGGTCGGCGAGCGCAAAGCGCGCCGCCACCCGCTCCTCTTCGCTGACGGCAGCGATGCCGGCCAGGTAGTCACCGGACTTGGCCAGGCTGGCCTTGGCCAACAACTCGCGCAGGTCGGCGAAGTGATGGCGTACGCCATCCAGATCGTATCGGTATGTGGTCATTCGACAGGGCTACTCCGAATTGATTCGTCCAGCGCTCTCGCAAGTGCACGTGCCGTCCACTGACCCGGCTTGGTGCCGATCCGCGCCCGAACGGTGCAGGGTTGCGCGTCACCGTCGCCTGCCCGTCCCCGCGGTTCCGGCGGTAAGGACCAAACTACCCTTTTCCATTCCGTCACTTGCGCGCGAAACGGCGCTGTACCGAACGACTCGTGGCACGACGATTGCTTTCCTGAGGTGCAATATTTATTCCTGGTGAAAACTTTTTATGACGGCCACGAACGCCATGATCTGCACCCCGCCGCGACCGGCGCCGCACCCTCACATGCACTGGCTCGGACACCCGGCGCACTGATCCGGAGACCGCTATGTCCAGGATCTTCTACAGCAAGCCCAGTTACAGCCCGGTGTCGCCCCAACCGCACAGCCGCCACCACCTGATCATCGCGGATGCCAGCGGCGCAGCCCGCGCGGCCAAACTGCAGGCCGCCTGTGCTGGCCCCAACACCGTGCTGCTGATAGCGCCTGCCGATGCCCGTCTGCCGGAAGCCGAGCTGCGCGAACCCCGCGAGCTGGCGGATCGCCTGTCCGCGCTGATTGCGCAACTGCCAGCCGGCACCAGCTGCTATCTGTTCGGCCGTGAGTCCTTCATCTGGCCCGCCGCCATTCGCTTGCAGGACCTGGGTACCGCGCGCAGTCAGATCCATGTCGAACGTTGCGGCCCCATGGTGCGCGACGTGCTGTGCATACACTGCAAGACACGCATGCACGATGTCACCGACACCCTGGTGTGCTGTGACGGCTGCGACCTGCTGCTATGGAACTACGATCACTTCTCCCGTCGCCACGGCGCCTACATGGGTTTCCAGGTGAACGCCGAGCAGGCCGACGATACCCCGGTTGCGGAGGCACTCAGCTCATGACCCAGACCCGCCATCGCGTACGGGTGAGCGCCGTGGCGCGCCTCGGCCCGAGCATCCGCGAGATCCATCTCGAACCCCTGGAAGGCGATCACCTGCCGGCCTTTTCGCCGGGCAGTCACGTGGTGATGGAACTGCCGCTGGGCGAGCACGTGCTGCGCAACGCCTACTCCCTGACCAGCTCGCCTTTCGAACGTAGCCGCTATGCCATCGCGGTACGCCGTCAGCCCGACTCGCGCGGTGGCTCGCGCTGGATACACGACGAACTCGTGCCCGGGCGCCAGCTCCGCATCGAGGCCCCAAACAACTACTTTCCGATCCGCGCCCCGGCGGACGGCGCGCCCCTGCTGCTTATCGCCGGCGGCATCGGCATCACCCCGTTCATGTCGCTGCTGCGGGCACGACGACCGGACAGCGGCCCGATGTCCCTGCACTACGCCTTCCGCGACCGCGTCGACACCGCCTACCTGGCCGAACTGAAACGCCTGCTCGGGTCGGACCTGCACACCTATGAAAGCACGGCCGGCGAACGCCTGGACCCGGCCAGCCTGCTGGCAGCGCAGCATCTGGGCACCCAGGTGGCCGTGTGCGGTCCGGCGGCCATGATCGAGGCGGTGCGCGCCAAGGCGGCCGCGCTTGGCTGGCCGGAACAGCGGGTGCTGTACGAGCGTTTCAGCGCACCGGCCGGGGGCACACCGTTCCGGGTGCGGCTGCAGCGCAGCGGCCGCAGCATTGCGGTGTCCAGCGAAGAGACTCTGCTGGAGGCGCTGGAGCGGGCCCAGGTGCCGGTCCGCAGCCTGTGCCGCGCCGGCGTGTGCGGCGAGTGCCGCACCGACCTGCTTGGCGGCGAGGCCGAGCATCAGGACCTGTTCCTCAGCGACCAGGAGAAGACCGCCCAATGCGCGGTGATGCCCTGCGTGTCGCGTGCCTGCGCCGGTGGCGAACTGTTGCTGGACCTCTGACCAAACCCTCGGGACGACCACCATGCTGCAACTGAATCCGGTCCAGACCTTTCGCGACGACTTCACCTACCGCAACAGCCCGAGCGCCATCCAGCGCTTCCCGTTCCCCTTCCCGCAGGACGAATACCGCTACTCGGTGAACATCGAGCCGCACAACGGCGGCCCGGCCGGCAGCGTGTACGAACACTGGTTCGACATCGACGAACACTACCTGTCCGAGATACGTGAGCGCGCCATTGTTCTCAAGCAGGACCCGGCGCGCTGCCAGGTACGTCCGCACATGCGCCTAGCCGCCTGGGACACCCTGGAGATGCTCATGGAGCACTTCAGCCAGGACTACCCGGAACACTTCACACTGATTCGCCAGGGCAACGACTGGATGTGGATCAATCGCCCGCTGGAGATCGAGCAGCGCTTCCGCTTCGGCGACGACGACAGTCTGCCGCTGGCGCCCTTCGAGTACATCACCCGCCAGGCGCAGGGCGACTGGGCCATGCTGGACCAGCGCGACGGCGACCTGTTCATGGACGGCGGCATCATCACCGGCCCGGCCGACTGGTCGCTGGACTTCGACCTGGGCATGAGCTTCAAGGAATGGCACGGGCCAGTGCCACTGGCGCACGAGTTGGGCGTGTTCGACCGTGCCTTGAAGTACCTGTGCAACATCCAGGTGGACCGCCCCGCGCGGCGCCTGAACTGGACCATAAGCATCAACCCGCTGATGGACCAGTCGCCGGAGAACTACCACGCCTGGGGCGCCAGCCGCGCGACCATCACCCCGGACAACGTCGCCCGCAAGGTGCACCTGCGCGTCGAGCTGCAGGGCCTGCACCGGCTGCCGCGCAGCCACGCCCTGCTGTTCCCCATCCGCACCTACCTGATCAGCCTGCAGGACCTGGTGAGCCAGCCCGGCTGGGGCAAGCGGCTGCGCCGGGTGCTGATGACCCTGCCGCCGGAACTGGTCGACTACAAGGGACTGACCCGCTATATCGGCACCATCATCGACTGGCTGGAACCCTGGGATAGGGACGACTGAGGGTCGCTTTCCCACCCATGTAACGGCACACTCGGCACCCCGCCCCCAGGAGGGAGGCCGGCGATGAGTGAGCCGGACGCAGGCATACTCGTTGGTCCACCGCGTTGCGCCTTCCCCTCACCCTGACCCTCTCCCGGAGGGAGAGGGGAACAGCAGCGGGCTGCCGCACTCGTATCACGCAACAGAAACCAGCCCCCCCCTGCCACCTCCCCGCCCGCTCACTCCTGGGCGTAAGTGATCACCGACAGCAGCCGGATCGGCACCTGCAACAGCTTCTCGGGTCCGTGCGGCACCTCGCCGTCGAAGGTCAGACTGTCGCCCGGACCCATGGTGTACACCTGGTTACCGTGGCGGTATTCGAGCTGGCCTTCCAGGATGTGGATAAACTCCGAGCCCGGGTGGGAGAAGCGCGGGAACACCTCGCTGGCGTCGTCCATGGTCACCAGGAAGGGCTCGAAACTCTTGCGCGGCCCCTGCTTGTAGCTGAGCAGGTGGTAGGTATGGCCCTTGTCGGTACCACGCCGTACCACCTCCAGGCCCTCGCCCGCCGGAATCAATTGGGCGCCGCCGTCGGGGCGGTCGAAGTCGGCGAACAGCTTCGACATGGGCAGGCCGATGGCGTCGCACAACCGGCTCAGGGTATCCAGGCTGGTAGAGACCTGGGCGTTCTCGATCTTGCTCACCATGCCCTGGCTGATGTCGGCGATGCGCGCCACGTCGGCGATCTTCAGACCCTGCCCCAGGCGCTGCCGCTTCACCTGCATCGCGATGTACTGCTCCAGGCGCATCCGCCCGCCTTCTACCACGTCCAACGCCTCGCTCACGCTCTCGCTCTCCCCGGCCAGGTCATGCGCCTTGCCTCAGTGCAACGCCGGGGGCTGTCGCCCCCTGATAGTGCGCCCCCCGCTGACCGCGGTGCGCGCCCGTTCCGGACCGGCATCCCTGATCCGGACAAAAAACCTTATTGAACAATAATTTGGATAAACATTCACCGGCCTTCAAGCAGCCGCGCCTTCACGGCGCAGGAGTTGGCAAACCAATTGCATTCCTGTTGTGAAAGTTTTTTTCACTCTAAGAATAGCCGAATCATGGACCCGAATTACCGCCTGATCATCTCCTGCCCGGACCAGGTAGGCATAGTAGCCGCCGTCAGTGATTTTATCGCCAAACACCAGGGCTGGATCACCGAGGCCCACCAGTTCGCCGATCCCGAGAGCCAGTGGTTCTTCATGCGCTACGTGGTACGTGCCGATTCCCTGCCCTTCGGCATCGAGGAATTCAAAGCACGTTTCGCGCCCATTGCCGAGCGCTTCGCCATGCATTGGGAGATCAACGACACCGCGGTGCGCAAGCGCGTGGTGCTGATGGCCAGCAAGCAGGCCCACTGCCTGTCGGACATCCTCTATCGATGGCGCAGCGGCGAATTGCTTTTCGACATCCCCTGCGTGATCTCCAACCACGACGATCTGCGCGGCTACGTGGCGTGGCACGGCATCCCCTATCACCACTTCCCGGTGGACCTGCCGGACAAGCGCGAACACTTTGCCGCGGTCAGCGCCCAGATCGCCGCGTCCAACGCCGACGCCGTGGTGCTGGCGCGCTACATGCAGATCCTGCCGCCGGACATGTGCGAGGCCCACCCTGGCCGAATCATCAACATCCATCACAGCTTCCTGCCGTCCTTCGTCGGCGCCAAGCCTTACCACCAGGCTGCCGAGCGCGGCGTCAAGCTGGTCGGCGCCACCTGCCACTACGTCACCAGCGAACTGGACGCCGGTCCCATCATCGAGCAGGACGTGGCGCGGGTGAATCATCACAACAGCGCCGACGACATGGTGCGCCTGGGCAAGGACGTGGAGAAGACCGTACTGGCCCGTGGCCTGCGCTATCACCTGGAAGACCGGGTGCTGGTACACGGCAACAAAACCATCGTGTTCGCCTGAGGAGACGACCATGCCCTGGCGCCTGCTCAAATTCGCTCTCAACCCCAACCACAGCGAACCGCGCTTCTTTCCACCGGAGACGCCGCTCAAGGAGCGCTACGACATGGTGATCATCGGTGGCGGCGGCCACGGCCTGGCGTGCGCCTACTACCTGGCACGCGAGCACGGCGTGACCAATGTGGCGGTATTGGAGCAGGGTTACCTTGGCGGCGGCAACACCGGCCGCAACACCACCATCGTGCGCTCCAATTACCTGACGCCCGAGGGTGTGCAGTTCTACGACGCCAGCCTGAAGCTGTTCGAGGACCTGGCCGAGGACTTTGATCTCAACATCTTCTATTCCAACCGTGGCCACTATACCCTGGCGCACACCGACAGCGCCATGCGCACCATGCGCTGGCGGGCCGAAGTCAACAAGCACTTCGGAATCGACAGCGAGGTGGTGGACCGCAGCCACATCGCCGCCAACGTGCCCGACATGGACCTGGACTGCGGCGGTGACGCACCGGTACTGGGCGCCCTATGGCACGCACCCGGCGCGGTGGCACGTCACGACGCGGTGGCCTGGGGCTACGGCCGCGGCGCCTACCAGCGCGGCGTGGAGATCCACCAGAAGACCCGTGTTACCGGCATCAAGGTCGACGACGGCAAGGTACGTGGCGTCTCCACCAGTCGCGGCGACATTGCCTGCGACAAGGTGATCTCCATGGTCGCCGGCTCGTCGCCGCGCATCACCTCGATGGTCGGCCTGGAAACGCCCATCGAGATCTACCCGCTGCAGGCTTGCGTCACCGAACCGGTCAAACCCTTCCTGGACACCATCATCGTGTCCGGCAGCCTGCACGCCTATGTCAGCCAGTCGTCCCGTGGCGAGCTGGTGATGGGTGCCTCGGTGGACCCCAACGTGTTGCATAGCACCCGCTCCAGTTTCGACTTCGTGGAGGAACTGGCGGACAAGATGCTCGACCTGTTCCCCTTCACCGGTCGGCTACGGGTGATGCGCCAGTGGGCTGGCATGAGCGACATCACTCCGGACTTCGCGCCGATCATGGGCAAGACCCCCATCGAAGGCTTCTACCTGGACGCCGGCTGGGGCACCTGGGGCTTCAAGGCCACGCCCATCAGCGGCAAAACGATGGCCTGGACCGCGGTCAACGACCGCAACCACGAACTGATCGAACCCTTCCGCCTGGAGCGCTTCGCCGACTTCGTCCAGGTGGGCGAGCGCGGCGCCGCCTCGGTGGGTCACTGAGGCGCCGCCATGAAGCTGATACCACTCCCCGACCTCGGCCCCCGCCCGCGCAGCGAATTCGACTACGGCGGCGAACTGCGCCGCCCACCCATGGGCGCGGACACCGCGCTGTGGGCCGCCTATGTGTTCAACCGCCAGGGCGCGCCCGGGCTGCTGCGCGAATGGTGGTACCACCGCCCCACCGGCGCCTGGTACCTGTTCGAGCGCGACACCCTGGCCGACCGCTTCATCCGTCACATCCCCGTACAGGACATCCAGTATGAGCTGCCGTCTGCCGATCCAGCCGTTTGAGTGGCTGGACCGCCACCAGCGCGTGCGCTTCACCCTTGAGGGCCGTGGCTTCGAGGGCTACCCCGGCGACTGCGTGAGCAGCGCCCTGTGGGCCAGCGGCCAGCGCCTGCTCGGGCGCAGCTTCAAGTACCACCGTCCGCGCGGCCTGCTGTCACTGGCCAACCACGACATCAACGCCCTGTACGAGAACGCCGACGACACCCACATCCGAGGTGACGTCACACCGATCAGCGCCGGCCTGCAACTGTCCGCCACCAACACCCCCGGTGGCCTGTGGCACGACCGCATGCGCTGGCTCGGCCGGCTGTCGCCCATGCTGCGGGTCGGCTTCTACTACAAGGCGTTCCACTCGCCGCGCCGGCTGTTCCCGTTCTGGGAGGGCGTAATCCGCCGCGCCGCCGGCCTGGGCAAGGTCAACACCGCCTGGCGCCGCCAGGTCACACCCAAGTGGTACACGCACTGCGAGGTGCTGGTGATCGGCGCCGGCCCCGCCGGCATGCAGGCCGCGCTGCACGCCGCCGAGGGCGGCGCGCGGGTGATCCTGGTGGATGAGAACCCGCACATCGGCGGCAGCCTGGACTACGCCTGGGTCCATGACAGCGAGGCGGCATCCATCCGGGTGCAGCTCAAGCAGGCGATCAAGGCCCATCCGGGCATCCAGGTGATGACCGGCACCGTGGCCGGCGGCTGGTATGCCGATCAATGGATCCCGCTGTGCACGCCCGATGGCATCGCCAAGACCCGCGCCGGCACCATGATCGTCGCCAGCGGCCTGCTGGAACAGCCGGCGGTGTTCCACAACAACGATCTGCCCGGCGTGATGCTGGCCTCCGGCGCCCAGCGCCTGGTCGCCCGCTACGCGGTGCAACCCTGCCGGCGTGCGCTGCTGCTGGTGGCCAACGACGAGGGCTACCGCGCCGCGCTGGACATGGTCGCGGCCGGCGTGGAACTGGTGGCGGTGGCGGACCTGGGTGACCCGGACGCGCGCAGCGCGCTGGCCGACGAGCTGCGCAGCGAGGGCGTGCCGGTGTTCGCGCGGCACATGATCCACGAGGCCGAGGGCAGTGACGGCGTCACTGGCGCGGTGATCGCGCCGCGGATCGCCGACGGCCAGCTGGACCTGTCCGCCAGCCGCCGGTTCGCCTGCGACGGCATCCTGATGAGCGTCGGCTGGGCGCCGGCCGCGCACCTGCTCTACCAGGCCGGCGGCAAACTGGGCTATGACGAGCGCATCGGCCAGATCGTGCCGCGTGAGCTGCCCGACGGCGTGTACGCCGCCGGCCGGGTGAACGGCGTATTTGCACTCGCCGACCAGCTCCAGGACGCCAGGCGCGCCGCCGCCGATGCGCTGGCGGTGCTGGCCGGACACACGCCCAAGGGCGATCCGTTGCGCTGGCGCAGCCGTGACTGCCACTCCGCCGACTGGCCTATCGCCGAGCATCCCAAGGGCAAGAACTTCGTCGACATGGACGAGGACCTGCAACTGCGCGACCTGCTAGATGCCGCCGCCGAGGGCTTCGACAACATCGAGCTGATCAAGCGCTTCTCCACCGTGGGCATGGGCCCCAGCCAGGGCAAGCACGCCAACATGAACGCCATCCGCGTGCTGGCGCGTACCCTGGGCCAGACCATCGATCAGACCGGCTCGACCACCGCGCGACCCTTCTATCACCCCCAGCGCCTCGACCACCTGGCCGGCCGACGCTTCCGCGTGCACCAGCGCAGCGCCCTGCATGAGCAGCATGTCGCCGCCGGCGCCATGTTCATGGAGGCCGGTCACTGGCAGCGCCCCGATTACTACGGCAGCCCGGCCGAGCGCGAAGACCAGATCCGCGCCGAGGTGCGCGCGGTGCGTAACGGATTGGGCATTATCGACGTGTCCACCCTGGGCAAGATAGAGGTACTGGGCCCGGACGCGGCACGCCTGCTGGATGCCGTGTACACCATGCGCATGACCAATGTGAAACAGGGCATGACCCGCTATGCCCTGTCAGTGGACGAGACCGGCGTGATCGTAGACGACGGCATCGTCGGCCGGCTCGGTGCCGACCGCTTCTATGTCACCACCACCACCAGCCATGCTGCCGCCAGCTACCGTCAGCTGGGCCGTTACACCGCCGAGTGGGGCCTGAATGTGCGCATCCTCAACCGCACCGGACAGTTGGCCGCCATGAACCTGGCCGGTCCTCACAGCCGCCGCCTGCTCGCCACCCTAACCGACCTGGACCTGTCCGAGGACGCCTTCCCGTATCTCGGCATCCGCGAGGCTGAGGTGGCCGGCATCCCGGCACGACTGATGCGGGTCGGCTTCGTCGGCGAGCTGGGTTACGAGATCCACGTGCCCTACACCTGCGCCGCCGAGCTGTGGCAGCGACTGATGGCCGACGGCGACGACTACGGTATCCGCCCCTTCGGCGTGGAGGCGCAGCGCCGCCTGCGCCTGGAGAAGGGCCACATCATCGTCGGCCAGGACAGCGACGGCCTGACCACGCCCTACGAGGCCGGCATGCCCTGGTCGGTGCATCTGAAGAAGCCGTTCTTCGTCGGTCGCCAGACCCTGGAGGTGTTGCAGCCGCGCACCGCCCGGCAGCTGGTGGGCTTCGCCCTGCCCACCAACTACACAGGTCCCGAGCTGTGCGAATGTCTCCTGGTGATCGCCGACGGCAACATCCGCGGCCGCGTTACGAGTGTGAGTTACAGCCCAACCCTGGGTCACCTGATCGGCCTGGCGATGATCGACAAGCCGCTAGCCGGCATTGATCAGCCGCTCCCTATCCGCACCACCGACGGTCGCATCGTCGAGGCCCGCCAGGTAGCGACGCCCTTCTACGACCCGGAAGGCCTGCGCCAGCGGGCCGACCTGCAGCTTGCGGAGGCGGTGTGATGCCGATGCTGACTCTCACCGAACACCCCCTGCCTCTATGGCTGGTGCTGGGCGCCGACAGTCCAGCCTGCATCCGCGACAGCGGCCTGCCGCTGCCCGAGGTGATGCGCACCGCGGCACTGGCCAACGGCTTCCTGGCGCGCACCGGGCGCGAGGAATTCCTGTTCGCCACCGTCCAGCCGCCCGAACCGATCGGTGCCCATTGTTGGCGCTACCGCCGCGACGATCACGTGCTGGCGCTGCGCGGTTCCGGCTGGCGCCGGGTAATGGCCCAGGTCTGCCACATGGACCTGACCAGCTTCGCCGCCAGCGACTGGCTGTTCGTCAGCGCGGCCGGCATCAGCGTCTGGTTGTTCGGCCTGGAGGACGGCCTGCTGATCGGCTGCGACCCCAGCCTGGGCAACTACCTGCAACACACGCTCAGCGAGATCGTCGCCGATCTCGCCCACACCACTTCCCAGCATTGAGACCGGAGGACCACGCCATGACGCCCGAAGAGATCGACAAGTTCATCGCCGACAACGACATCAAGTACGTGCTGGCCCAGTTCGTGGACATCCACGGCGTGGCCAAGACCAAGTCGGTGCCGGCCCACTGCATCCACGACGTCATCAAGGACGGCGCAGGCTTCGCCGGCTTCGCGGTGTGGGGCCTGGGCATGGGCCCGCACGGCCCGGACTTCATGGCCAAGGGCGACCCGGACACGATCAGCCTGGTGCCCTGGCAACCGGGCTATGCGCGCATCGTGTGCACCGGCCACGTCAACGACGAGCCGTACCCGTACGACACCCGCTACGTGTTGCTGCAACAGATCGAACGCCTGAAGGCCAAGGGCTGGACCCTGTACACCGGCCTCGAGCCGGAGATGTGCCTGATGCAACGCACCGCCGACGGCCGCTTGGAGCCCATAGACAAGAGCGACACCCTGGCCAAACCCTGCTACGACTACAAGGGCCTGTCGCGGGCACGCGGTTTCCTCGAAGAGCTGGTGGAATCCCTGCAGGCAGTGGACTTCGACGTCTACCAGATCGACCACGAGGACGCCAACGGCCAGTTCGAGATCAACTACACCTACAGCGATGCACTGACCTCCGCCGACCGCTTCGTGTTCGTGCGCATGGCCGCCGGCGAGATCGCCAACGGCCAGGGCATGATCTGCTCCTTCATGCCCAAGCCGGACGCCAGTCGCACCGGCAATGGCATGCACTTCCACCTGTCCATCGGCGACGCCGAGGGCAACAACCTATTCAACGACGACAGCGACCCTTCCGGCATGGGCCTATCCAAGCTGGCCTATCACTTCCTGGCCGGCCTGTTGCACCACGCCCCGGCGCTGTGCGCCTTCGCCGCACCCACGGTCAATTCCTACAAGCGTCTGGTGGTGGGCCGCGCCTTGTCCGGCGCCACCTGGGCACCGGCCTACATCGGCTACGGCGACAACAACCGCTCGGCCATGCTGCGGATCCCCTACGGCCGCATCGAGTTCCGCCTGCCGGACTCGGGCTGCAACCCCTATCTGGTGCACGCCGCCATCATTGCCGCTGGCCTGGACGGCGTCGAGAAGGCCATGACGCCGGGCACGCCGATGAACGTCAACTTCTACGAGATGACCCGCGCCGCCTGTGCCGAGCAGGGCATCGGTATCCTGCCCCAAAACCTCAACGAGGCGCTGGACGCTTTGGAGGCAGACCCGCTGTTCGCCGACGCCTTGGGCACGGAGGTGGTCGGCGAGTTCATCAACATCAAGCGCATGGAGTGGACCGAGTACAGCCGGCACGTGTCCGACTGGGAGCTCAAACACTACGCGGAATTCTTCTGAGCACGGACGCACGAACGAGGTAACAAGACTATGTGTGGAATCGTTGGACTTTATCTGAAGAACCGTGACCTGGAACCGAGCCTGGGCAAGCTGTTCGCGCCCATGCTGCTGGCCATGACCGATCGCGGCCCGGACAGCGCCGGCTTCGCCATCTACGGCGACGAGGTGGGCGACAACCAGATCAAGGTGACCCTGCAGCACCCGGACGCAGCCTTCGACTGGAACACCGTGGCCGCCGGCCTCGGCTCGAAGCTGGGCAGCGAACCCGACTGGCTACAGAACGCCAATGCCGCCGTGTTCAAGCTGACCTGTGACGAGCCCACGGCACGCGCCGCCTTCGCCGCACTGGCACCGGGCGCGGTGATCATGAGCGTCGGCCGCAGCATCGAGATTCTCAAGGGCGTGGGCCTGCCCGAGGACATCGTCGAGCGCTTTGGCCTGGCCAAGATGCAGGGCAGCCACATCATCGGCCACACCCGCATGGCCACCGAGAGCGCCGTGAGCATGGCCGGCAGTCATCCGTTCTCCACCGGCATGGACCTGTGTCTCGTGCACAATGGTTCGCTGTCCAACCACAACTGGCTGCGCACACGCTTGAAGCACCAGGGCGTGAGCTTCGAGACCGACAACGATTCGGAGGTGGCAGCCGGCTTCCTCACCTGGCGGCTGCGCGAGGGCGACAGCCTGGAACAGGCGCTGCACGCCGGCCTGAGGGAACTGGACGGCTTCTACACCTTCGCCGTCGGCACCCGCAACGGCTTTGCCGTGATCCGCGACCCCATCGCCTGCAAGCCGGCAGTGCTGGCCGAGACCGACGATTATGTCGCCATCGCCTCCGAATACCAGGCCCTGGTCACCCTGCCCGGCATCGAGGATGCCAAGGTGTGGGAGCCGGAACCGGCACGGGTCTACCTGTGGGAGCGTCAGGATCGTCTGGGGGTGGCCGCATGAAAACCGTCGACCTGAACACCAGCACGGTGCGCGAACTCAACCAGGCCCTGCACGACCAAGCCAAACAGTGTGACGAGCGCGAATGGCTGGTCACCCACCCGGCCGGCACACACGCCCTGGCCTGCGGCCTGGACCAGAACATCAGCGTGGATATCGAGGGCCACGCCGGCTACTACTGCGCCGGCATGAACCAGAAGGCCACAGTCACGGTACACGGCAACGCCGGACAAGGCCTGGCGGAAAACATGATGTCCGGCGTGGTTCGCGTCACCGGTGACGCCTCCCAGTCCGCCGGCGCAACGGGCCACGGTGGCCTGCTGGTGGTGGAAGGCAATGCATCCGCGCGCTGCGGCATCTCCATGAAGGGCATCGACATCGTGGTCAAGGGCAGCGTCGGCCATATGAGCGCCTTCATGGGCCAGGCCGGCCGCCTGGTCGTGTGCGGCGACGCCGGCGACGCCCTCGGCGATTCGCTTTACGAGGTGCGCATCTACGTCAAGGGTGAGGTCGCCTCACTGGGCGCTGACTGTATCGAGAAGGAGATGCGCGAGGAACACATCGCCGAACTGAGCGAACTGCTGCAGAAGGCCGCCATCGACGAGGATCCGAAAACCTTCCGCCGCTACGGCTCCGCCCGCCAGCTGTATCACTTCAAAGTCGACAATGCGTCGGCCTACTGAGGACATCGCAAATGAGTGACATCGACGTCAAACCCGGGCAGCGCGAATCGGCCACCTTCGACCGCAACACCATCCACGAGATCCAGCGCGCGGCGACCACCGGCATCTATGACATCCGCGGCTTCGGCGCCAAGCGCAAGCTGCCGAACTTCGACGACCTGCTGTTCCTCGGCGCCAGCATGTCGCGCTACCCGCTGGAAGGCTATCGGGAGAAGTGCGCCACCGACGTGACGCTGGGCGACCGTTTCGCCAGCAAACCACTGCACCTGCAGACGCCCATCACCATCGCCGGCATGAGCTTCGGCGCCCTGTCCGCCAACGCCAAGGAGGCGCTGGGACGCGGCGCCTCCGAGGTTGGCACCAGCACCACCACCGGCGATGGCGGCATGACGCCGGAGGAACGCGATCAGTCCAGGCATCTGGTCTACCAGTACCTGCCGTCGCGCTACGGCATGAACCCGGACGATCTGCGCAAGGCCGACGCCATCGAGGTGGTGCTCGGCCAGGGCGCCAAGCCCGGTGGCGGCGGCATGCTGCTGGGGCAGAAGATCACCGAGCGGGTGGCCGGCATGCGCACCCTGCCGGTCGGCATCGACCAGCGCAGCGCCTGCCGTCACCCGGACTGGACCGGCCCGGACGACCTGGCCATCAAGATCGAGGAGCTGCGCGAGATCACCGACTGGGAAAAGCCCATCTATATCAAGATCGGCGCCAGCCGCACCTACTATGACGTCAAGCTGGCGGTGAAGGCCGGCGCCGACGTGATCGTGTTGGACGGCATGCAGGGCGGCACCGCCGCCACCCAGGAAGTGTTCATCGAACACGTTGGCATCCCCACCCTGGCGGCTATTCCCCAGGCGGTGCAAGCGCTACAGGAGATGGATATGCACCGCAAGGTGCAGCTGATCGTGTCCGGCGGTATCCGCAACGGTGCCGACGTGGCCAAGGCCATGGCGCTAGGCGCGGACGCGGTGGCCATCGGCACCGCCGCCCTGGTGGCGCTGGGCTGCAATGATCCCAAGTGGGACGCCGATTACCGCAAGCTTGGCACCGCTGCCGGCTTCTATGATGACTACCACGAAGGCCGCGACCCAGCTGGCATCTCCACCCAGGATCCGGCGTTGTCCAGCCGCCTGGATCCAGTGGCCGCCGGCCACCGTCTGGCCAACTACCTGCGCGTGCTGACCATGGAGGCCCAGACCCTGGCGCGGGCCTGCGGCAAGTCCCACCTGCAACACCTGGAGCCCGAGGACCTGGTGGCGCTGAATGTGGAGGCAGCTGCCATGGCGCGGGTGCCGCTGGCGGGGACGGGGTGGATACCTGGGCAGGGGACCTACTGAACCAGCTGTCCACGCAAACACGCCGTCGGCCCGTCCGGCGGCGTGTCGCTTTTGGCGATCCCCGAACGCGGATCGCCAGTGACCACCGCCAGGCCGGTATGGCCGTGGTAGCACCTATCCAGCGCCTCTTTCAGGATCGCCACCAGCTCCGGGTTCCGATGGCCCGGATTGTAGGTGCCGCCGTTCAGATGCACGTCGATAAGCCACTTGCCGTCCATGTCGTACATGGCAGTCGCCCTCGCGCCGCTCGATCACCAAGTCGATGCCCACCGACTGCCAGAAACGAGGCTTTCCCGGGTTCCAGCATCAGATATCTCCCTCGAGTATTGGAATCAGGTCGTCGCAACCGACCACCTGGCAGTAGATGTTGTTGATGACGGCCAGCTCCTGGTGGTGCAGTTCGTCACTGCCGGCGGCGCAGCCGTCCTCGATCACCACGGTATCGAAGCTCTCGTCCGCCAGGCTGCGCACAGTGGAGGCTACGCACTGGTCGGTGAAGATGCCGCATACCACCACGTGGGCGATGTCCATGTTGTGCAGCAGCAGACGCAGGTTGGTGCCGGTCAGCGCCGAGTCGGTGGTCTTGGTGACCACCAGCTCGTGTTCCAGCGGGCCCACGGCCGGCACGATCTGTGAGGCATGCTCCCGGTGCGGCAGCAGCAGGTTGTTGAAACCGGGGCGACGCTGGCTGAGCGAGCGGTCGGCACCGTCCGGCGTCAGGCAGGCGATACGTGCATGGCACACCGGCATGGCGCGATCCCGGAAGAAGCCCAGCAGGCGCTGCACCGTGGGCAACACGGTGCCGTGCATGCGTTCGTGGAAAGGCGTCCAGGCGCGGTACTCGTCAAGCTCAGCGCCACTCAGCAGCGCCGGGTCCGGGCGCTCCAGGTAGGTGTTCTGGATGTCGATCACCAGCAACGCGGTGCGCTTGGGATCCAGCACCAGGTCGGGTATCTCGGCGTACTGGTAATAGAAAGAGCGATAACGATTCTTCCAGCCCATGGTGTAGGTCTCCGTTCAGGCGTCCACGGCCTCCAGAGTCCCGGCAGGATCTGGCCACCGTCCACGATCAATGACTGGCCGCTGATATAGCTGGCGCGCTCGGCTGGGCGAAGAACATCCCGGACGGACTCTGTGCGAGCGCATCCAGCGCGGCCTGTACGCCGCACACAGCGCCACGGACGGTGAGCACCACCTTGTAGGTGTCGCGAGCCAACGCCGTGGCGATGCCCTTGCCGATGCCCATGGTGAAACCTGTGACCAGTACCGTACGGGATGCTGTCATGCTGATACCCCTCTGTTATTCGTGAAGTGGATTGGCTAAGCGTCACGCGCGCACCCGCGTCTTGTCCGGATCGAAATGGGGAAAGCGCACCACCTGGGCTGGGATGCGTTTCTGGTGGCCGTCAAGCTTGCCCACTTCCAGCGCGTTGCCAATCTCGGCCTGGGTCGCATCCACCCGCGCCAGGGCAATCCAGCGGCCGAAACGGGGCGAATGGGTGGCGCTGGTGACCTCGCCCACCTGGGCGCGGCCGGCGTAGATGCCGTCGCCGTGGCCAACCGCCTCGTTACCCTCGAACACCAGTCCGACCAGCTTGCGGCGCGGGTGGGCCTTGCGCTCGGCCAACGCCGACTTACCGACGTAATCCGCGTCCTTGTCAGGCACACAGAAACCAATGCCGGCCTCAAAGGGGTCGGTTTGGTCGCAGAACTCATAGCCAGAGAAGGCCAAGCCGGCCTCGATGCGCAGCATATCCAGGGCCGCCAGGCCCAGCGGTGCCAGGCCCTGGGGCTCGCCCGCTGTCCACACCGCGTCCCACACCGCCGCGCCGTCGGCCGGGTGACACCACACCTCGTAGCCCAGCTCGCCCGTATAGCCGGTGCGCGACACCAGCACCGCCGGCCCGGAGGGCCCACCGATACGCCCGACGGTGAAGCGGAACCAACCCAGCTCGGCCAGGTTCGGTCGGGCCGGCGGCGTCCAGATCACCTTGATCAGGATGTCGCGCGCGCGCGGCCCCTGCACGGCGATGTTGTGCAGCTGATCGGTGGATGATTTGACCCAGGCCTTCAGGCCCAGGCGCACCGCCTGCTCGCGCAACCAGGTGCCGCAGTATTCGTCGCCGCACACCAGCCGGTAGTTTGTCTCGGTCAGACGAAACACGGTGCCATCGTCCAGCATGCCGCCGTGTTCGTAACACAAGGCACCGTAGGACACCCGGCCCACCGCCAGCTTGCTCACGTCGCGGGTAAAGGTTGCCTGCAGCAGGGCTTGGGCGTCTGGCCCGACCACCTCGAACTTGCGCAGCGGCGACAGGTCCATGACGGCTGCGCGCTCGCGGCACGCCTGGTACTCGGCCACCGGTCCTTCGGCGGAGAAGCAGTCGGGCAACCAGTAGCCGCGGTATTCGACGAAGTTGCGGGTGAGCGCGGCGATGCGGGCGTGAAAGCCGGTCTCGCGCGTCAGTTTGGCTTGAGCGTCCGGTGTCATACGAGTGGCTATCCCTGGTGAGAACGACATCTCAGCGTCGTAGATGCGCACGTGGATGTCGGTGGGCTGCCAGCCGTTGGCGGCATCGATGTCGTCGGCACAGGACGACGAGGCGCATACCAGGTCGGTGAGTGCACGCAGCAGCACATAGTCGCCAGGTCGCGACCAAGGCTCGTCGAGCGACAGCCTGCCTTGGCCATCCAGCGCGGTGTTGTAGAAAAAGTTGATAGCCGGCCAGCCGCGCCGCGGCGTGATGCCGTAGGCAGCCAGGGCGACGTTGAAGTTGTCCGAACAGTTGGGGTGACCAGGGTAGCCCAGATCCTCGTAGTAACGGGCGGTGCATGCCAGAGCGAAGGTGTCGTGACGCCCCACGGTGTCGCGCACCACCGACAGCAAGGGGCGCATGCGGTCGTCGACGAACTTGTCGTGCAGACCGGGCAGCGGATAAATCGAATTGGTCAGCGTGCGGGTGGCGGTGGGGTCCAGGCCGTGTTCCTCGCCCACCGCCAGCGCGGCGGCGTCGAAGACCAGCAGATCCGAGCACTGGCGACCGGCCACGTCGATGACCTGTATGTAGTCGCCGGCGGCCACCTCGTAGGCAGTAGCGGTGCCAGCCGCAATATGGATCTCTGCCTTGGGGTCGGCGAGTGGCGGTGGCAGTTCCTCGTCCGCCACTGCGACGCGTTGCAGCTCCAGGCGCAGTTCGGTGGCAGGCAGATGCCCGTCCAACACCTGGCCTTCGCACGTCGTCGCCAGGCACAGCAGTAGCGATTGGTCGGCCACCAGTTCGACGGTCTGACCTGACGCGTTGTCCGCTGCACCCAGCTGCACGCCCTGTATGTCGGCCGGCTGCACGCCCAGCTCATCCAGGCGGGCGCGCAGTGCGACCTGCTCGGGCGTATCGCCGTCCAGATGCGCGGAGAGCGTTACGTGCGCAGCCGCCGCATTGGCAAGATGCAGAAGGTGCGAACAGACACGCCCCGCCCTGTCCAGCGCATACAGCTGCACCGGCTGCATGCCCTCCACGTCGACGATACGCAGCCGGTCACCCGCAGCCAGCCGCAGCGTCATGACGGAGCCGCCGGCCAACCACAGGGTGCGCGGCGGCGGTGTCGTCCGTGACCGCTCCAACGCCACGGTCACGGACGGCATGGCCATGCCGTTCACTGGCTGCCGGCCGCCGGTGGCGTCTCCCCCTCAGCGTCGCCAAGGAAGGCCGCCAGTGAATCGTCCATGGCCTGCAGCCAGGGGGTGTGGTGCACCGGTGCCATGTTGCCGGTGAGCGTGGACGGGTAGCTGCGATCACGAAAGCCCATGATGTCCTCCACCTTGTGGTGCTCCCATTCCTTGAACAGCTCGGCGATGCGGTCCACGTCCAGCGTCGGGTAGTCGGTGGCGGCCAGCAGGTCGCGGGTGTACTCGGTCTGGAAGTCGATGGCCTGGAAGGGGTCCTCCAGCGCCTCTTCCAGCGCGCGCCACTTTTTGATGTCCGCCGCCATGGTGTCGGCTTCCGGCAGCTGCATGCGCCCCAGGATCACGTCGCGGGCGTACCAAGCCTGGGCGTCGAACATGTTAAAAGTGTAGTACTGGTCCTGCATGCCGATGTAGACCAGCCTCGGGTTGGCCTCCCAGAACACGCCCTTGTACAGATTCAATGGATACAGGCGGTTGTTGGTCCGCAGCCGCAGGTCATCCGGCAGGAAGGGGAAGTGATGCAAATAGCCGGTGCACAGGATGATGGCGTCCACTTCGACGGCGCTGCCGTCCTTGAAGTGCGCCGTCTTTCCGTCCAGGTGGGTGAGCAGCGGCTTGCTGCTGAAAGACTCAGGCCAGTCGAACTCCAGTGCCGCCGAGCGATAGCTGAAGGTAATGGACTCGGCGCCGTACTTGTAGCACTGGCTGGCAATGTCCTCGGCAGAGTAGCTGCTACCCACCACCAGCAGGCGCTTGCCGGAAAACTCGCAGGCATCGCGGAAGTCATGTGCGTGCAGTACCCGGCCGGGGAATACCTCCACACCGGGGAAGTAGGGCACGTTCGGGGTGGAGAAGTGGCCGCTGGCCACGAACACATAATCGAAGGTCTCGGTGTCCACCTCGTCGTTGTTGTGGTCGTGCACGGTGACCGAGAAGTTGTCGGCGTCCTCGTGATACTCGACCCAGCGCACCGGGGTCTGGAACTGGATGTACCGGCGCACCCCGCTCTTCTCCACCCGACCGATGATGTAGTCGTGCAGCACCGCGCGCGGCGGGTAGGATGGGATGGGGCGGCCGAAGTGCTCCTCAAAGGGGTAGTCGGCGAACTCCAGGCATTCCTTGGGACCATTGGACCACAGGTAGCGGTACATGCTGCCGTGCACGGGCTCGCCGTGCGCGTCCAGGCCCGTGCGCCAGGTGTAGTGCCATAGGCCACCCCAGTCGTCCTGTTTCTCATAACAAACCAGTTCGGGTATCTCCACGCCCTGACGACGGGCCGACTCGAAGGCGCGCAGGACGGCCAGGCCGCTGGGCCCGGCGCCGATGATGCAGATACGTTTCGTCATGTGTTGCTCCCCCCAGAGGTCGACGACTGCCACCGGCGCACGGCCGGGCGGTGGTCGGGCGATATCGGATCGGTGCTGGCCCTCAGTCAGCCTTCGCCCTCGCGGCGCTGGCCGCAGAAGAAGCCAACGCCGAAGCTGGGGGTCTCGAAACGGATCTTGCTGCCCTTGCGGAAGTAAAAGACGTCACCCCTCTTGGCGTGGTGGCGGGTGCCTTCCTCATCGGTGATGACGAACTCGCCATCGACGATGTACTTCATCTCTTCGTAGGTGTACTCGTAGTCCAGCGGTGCCTCGGAGGCCTCCAGGCGGAAGAACCCGCAGGTAATGGTCTTGTCGGTATCCTGGGAGGAGAACACGTCGCCCAACCAGGCGTTCACGTCGGGGACGTTCATGGACGGCTGCTTGATCTCGAAGGCCTCGGGTTTGACGGACATGGTCATGGGTCTGGCTTCCTTTGTGAGCTGACGGGACACGGGGCAGATGAAATCCACCATCAGTGAACACACATTTCCCAGTAGGAATAGCAAAGACTTTGCCAACCGGCTAAGCGATTGTTTTTACGAGACATGTGAAATCGACGCCCGCGCATGCCGCCTCAGGGCGGTGCAGACCATCGGGTCATGCCTTGATTTGGTACCTGCCCGCAGCTGGTGGCAGCGGCCTCACCCGAGTTGCCAGACCTGGCCGCGTCGGCTACCGCAATGGGTTGCCAGCAGGGCGCTGACCCGATCGGCCGCCGCCACCAGGTCGGCCATCGGTGTGTCGGCATGGCCCTGCACGATGAACACGCAGTCACGGCTGGCCTCACTCAGGCAGGTGTGCGCGGACTGGCGGTACTCAAGCCGGCACAGCACGCAATCGCTATCGTCCAGGTAGGCGTATTCGCCGGCCGGCACCGGCTTCTCCTCGTCACTGCCAAGCGGCAGGAAGGCCTCATCGCCGCGGGTGATGTCCAGGCGGACGCCGCCCTGCACCGCGGCCAGGTCGTGGGCGCCGATGGACAGCCCCGTGGTTAGCGACACCAGGTTGTAGATATCCACCGCCGGACCGACGCTGCCCAGTTCGCCACGGCGCTCGAACTGGCCGCGCAGCGCCATGGGCGACGGCGGGAACCGTTTCACCGACCGCCCCACCCGCTCGCGCAGGGAACCGTAGCCGGCAATGGTCGCATCGCGCGTCGGGTTCCGCGTCGCGGCCTGGGCGTAGCTGGCGCTGCGCAGCTCGGCCAGGAACGCGGGGTCGCCGCGGTTGTCCAGGGCGTGTTCATGCCAGGCGACCAGGCGCAGGCCCAAGGTAGCGGCAGGATCGGTGAGCTGGAACGACATGGGAAGGCTCTTATCTTGCGGAATAAGGAATAAAGTAGAGTTTTACCCCGTTTCCACGGACGAGTTAAGAACGGCCCAAAATTTCTGATCCCGTTAGGCCAATCTTCGCCGCTTCCTGGGGTTGTCGGGTCGCTCGATGCAACAGGCCACGTCCGCCCCGCCTACATCCCGGGTACGGTAGCGGCGATGATGCGCAGGTCGTTCCCCGAAAAGCGCGCGCAACCGATCCGCAAACGGGTCGCGTTTGGTGCTGGACGGTTGATCCGCCATGGTGTGATCCGTTGATGCGGTCGTGCTCTGGGCTATTAGGTTTGTGCTTGTCTAACGTCGCAAGACGGCTTGCGCCTTGGCGTCGCGTATTTCGATAACAAGCAGGATTCGGTCGATGATCTCGCAGGGTCCGTGCTGTTGTTGGAGGTCCACTGCCTCCCAGGTTGGCGAACAGGGGGCGTGCCCGATCATCACCGAAGGCGTCGGCCTGCAGCCGAAACTGCCAAGGAGAGTGGCGCGGCGGAGTCAGCGGACAGCCATAACCGACCGACCCCATGGGTGCGCAGACGGACGTTGAGGCCGTCGCTCATTCAGGGCGTCTCATCCCCGCTCCCGGGTATTCGAGTACCTGCAGCACCTTGCCCGCCGCCATGGTCGGCTTGCCGTTCTCCTGCGCCGAGACGAAGCGGATACCCACCCCGCACGACGAAGCGAAGTCGGCCTGGTTCGCGCCCTGGGCCTTGCGTTGTGCACGGACACACCGGCCGATATCTTCGGCGGATGCACAAGGGTCTTTTGCGCTGTCCGGTTTTGCTCCCCTCGATCAACCTCGACCCCGTCTTCCACGCGGCACGGGTGGCGTAAATGGCCGCGATACGCGGTACGTGAGCGGCGCCGGGTTAAATACGACCCAGGATGACGTCACAGGTACTCGGTTCGCCCCTTGCAATCGAGCAGCGAACCAAAGGATTTCCCCCTGTCTAAGGGGGTATTCCCGGTTCAACACGCAAGGAGCCCTGCCATGCCTTCTCTATTCGATCCCATCCAGATCGGCGACGTCCCTCTGGACAACCGCATCGTGATGGCGCCGCTGACCCGCAGCCGCGCCGGGCAGGACCACAGCCCCACCGATTTGATGGTGGAGTACTACCGCCAACGCAGCAGCGCGGGGCTGATCATTTCCGAGGCGACCCAGATCAGCCCGATGGGCCAAGGTTATCTGAACACCCCGGGGATCTATCTACCGGAGCACGTCGCCGGCTGGCGTGCGGTCACCGAAGCGGTACATGCCGGTGGCGGGCGGATGTTCCTTCAGTTGTGGCATGTGGGGCGGATATCCCACACCTCCTTGCTGCCGGATGGGCAGGCGCCGGTGTCGTCGAGCAATCAACGTGCGGATGCCCAGGTGTACAACGCCGACGGGTTTGTGGCGACGTCCCAGCCGCGGGCCTTGGCCGACGATGAGCTTCCCGAGCTGATCGACGACTATCGCCAGGCGGCCATCCGCGCCATGGCGGCGGGTTGCGACGGCGTGGAGGTGCATTCGGCCAACAACTATCTGCTGGAACAGTTTCTGCGCGACAGCGTGAATGACCGCAGCGGACCTTACGGCGGCAGCATCGCCAACCGCTGTCGACTGGTGGTGGAGGTAATGCAGGCCATTGCCGAAGCGGTCGGCCCTGGCCGGGTGGGTATCCGGCTCAGTCCGATGACCACCTTCAACGGCACCCCCACCGACAGCGACCCGCAAGCACTCTACGGAGAACTGTTGCGCCAACTCGCGCCCTTGGGACTGGCCTATGTCCATATGATTGAAGGCGAAACAGGCGGTGCGCGGGACGACACGCTCGATTACGCCGCACTGCGTGAAGCCTTCGGCGGCACCTGGATGGTCAACAACGGCTATGACCGGGCGCTTGCCATGACTGCTGTCGAATCGGGCCGCGCCGATCTGGTGTGTTTCGGCCGGCCGTTCATCAGCAATCCGGATCTGGTGCGGCGGCTGAAGGAAGACGCGCCCTTGAACGACCTGGACGCCGACACCTTGTATGGCGGCGGCGCCAAGGGCTACACCGACTACCCGACGCTGCTGGAGCAGGAAGCGACCGCCTGACGTGGCTGCCGCGAAAGGATCTCACAACGAACGGCCTTGTTTGGGCCGGGCACGCCCGCTGTACCGCGCAGCCCCGGGCAATCGCCGGCCATTGGGGATGATTTGTCGCGCCGGTTCCCCCGCTACGCCCCGAGCGACCAATCTACCCGAAGATCACCGCTAGTCGTCTGTGCCGGTTCCGGCACAGGCGGCGCTGCATCCTGAGCCGTCGTCCTCGACAGACGCAATCTGCTGGGTATGGCGCTGCCTCCAGGCGTTGAGCTCGCACAGGATCTCCAGCAGCTCGGTGTCGTGCAGGCAGTAATACACGTACGGCCCGCTGCGCTCCCCCTTCACCAGACAGGCCTCGCGCAGCGCGCGCAGATGGAACGACACATTGGTTTGGGTCAGACCCGTGGCGTTGACGATGTCCGACACCGGCCGACATTCCAATCCCATGCTGCACAGGATACGAAGCCGGTTCGGCTCTGCCAGCACTTTCAGAAGGGGCGCCAGGACGTCGGCGGGGAGCTGTCGATAATTACTGCTCATATGCGTGTTGACTCATATGCGTGAATGCTCATATCCTAACGGCAACTGATGCGGACTGCCACCTCCACGTGCAGGCAGGACCCGCCAAACCGTTTGATTGAGGAGAGTATCAATGTTCTTCAGACAGCTCGCCAGCAAAGACGCTTCGCTTTCTTATATGTTCGGTTGCGGCACCCTCGGCAAGGCCATCGCCGTCGACGTGGTCGCCGGTGACGAGGCCTGGTTCATGGACCAAGCCCGTGAACACGGCGTGACCATCACCCATGTCATCGATACCCACGTGCACGCGGACCATTATTCCGGTGGCCGCAAGCTGGCCGAGTTGTCCGGTGGCGTGTACTGCCTGCACGAGAACGCCGCGGCCGAATTTCCGTTTCATGCGTTGAAGGACGGCGATGTCATCGATGTGGGCAATGTCAGCGTCGAGGTGCTGCACACCCCCGGCCACACCCTGGACAGTGTCAGCCTGGTGGTGGCGGACAACCGCCGGGCCAAGGCGCCCTGGTTCGTGCTCACCGGCGACACCTTGTTCGTCGGCAGCATCGGCCGCCCCGACCTGGCTGGTCGTGAAACCGAGATGGCCGGCATGCTGTTCGACACCCTGCACCAGCGCCTGCTGACCCTGCCGGACGATGTCGAGATCTTCCCGGGGCATCAGGCCGGCAGCGTCTGTGGCGCCGGCATCTCCGGCAAGCCGTCTTCCACCATCGGTTTTGAAAAGCGCAACAATCCATTGTTGCGCGAAACCGACAAGGCGGCCTTCGTCGCCGAACTGACCCGGGAGATCCCGCCCCGCCCCGCGGAAATGGACCGCATCGTCGCCGCCAACATCCGCGCGGACGAGGGCTGAGTCATGCATACGGCTGTCAACGACCCGGTGCTGCGGCACGGGATGCGGGAAAACCGCGCCCAGTTTCTCCATCAGCTGTTCCAGGTGCTGTTGGTGGGTATGACCCTGGGCATGATGCGCACCGTGGTGCCGGCCTTGGCGGAATCGGAATTCGGCGTGCCGAAGGGCTCCTTCCTGTTGCTGATGGCCTTCGTGGTGGCCTTTGGCTTCGTCAAGGGCGCGATGAATTTCGTCGCCGGCCGCCTGTCCGAGCGCCACGGTCGTCGCAAGGTGCTGATCTGGGGTTGGCTGACCGCGGTACCGGTGCCGGTGATCGTCTATTTCGCACCCAGTTGGAGCTGGGTGGTGGCCGCCACGGTGCTGCTCGGCATCAACCAAGGGCTCACCTGGTCGATGACCCAGACCAGCAAGCTGGATCTGACACGGCCCGACCAACGCGGTTTGACCATCGGCCTGAACGAGTTCGCCGGCTATTTCGGCGTGGCCGCGGCCGGGGTGATCACCGGTTATCTGTCCACCGAACTCGATCCCCGCGTCGGACTGTTGATCTTCGGGGCCGTGGTGATCGCCGGTGCCATTGTCACCACCCTGGCCTGGGTGCATGAGTCGCTGCCCTGGGCCCATGCCGAGGCACGGGCCCATGCCGCCGGCACCACAACGGGACCGACACCACGCTACCCACGCGATTTCCCGGACGCGCCTTCCACCTGGCAGGTATTCGCCTTGATGAGCTGGCGTGATCGCCGCATGGCCGCCTTCAGTCAGGCCGGTCTGGTGGAAAAATTCGTCGACGCGCTGGTGTGGGTGTTCTACCCGGTCTATCTCTATCAGCAGGGTCTGTCGTTGCCGGACATCGGTTGGGTGGTGGGCATCTACGGCTTTGTCTGGGGTGGCTCGCAGTTCGTCACCGGTCGACTGTCGGATCTGATCGGTCGGCGCATACCCATCGTGCTCGGCATGTGGATCTGCGGCGGCGGGGTCGCCCTGACCCTGCTGGACACCGGCGTGTTCTGGTGGTCGCTGTCCGCGGCGGTGACCGGCTTCGGCATGGCGCTGCTGTATCCGAACCTGAGCGCCGCGGTCGCCGACATCGCCCACCCTGGCTGGCGAGGGTCCGCCATCGGTATCTATCGGTTCTGGCGTGACCTCGGCTATGGCATCGGCGCCCTGGTGCTCGGGGTGGCGTCGCAACTGAGCGGCGACCTGACCACCGGCTTCTGGGTCACCGCGATCGCCATGGGCGTCTCCGGGCTGTGGGTGCTGTTGGCCGCGGAGGAAACCCACCCGGGCATCAATCCCGCCACCGACTGACGCACCGTCGTGCATCAGAGGACAAAGGCCGCGTATAATCGCGGCCTTTGTCGTTTTGGAGTGTCCGATGTCCCTGTCCGCCCTGCTCGATCAGATCCGCCTGCGGCCCGACCAGGTCCGATTCGGCGACGTGATGGACGCCATCGCCACCCATTACGACTACACCCCGACCCGCTTCCGCAACGGCGAGTTGACCAATCAGGCCGGGCAGAACGAAGGCTCGTGCAAACTGTTCGCCTTTGCGCAACTGCACGGCTTGAGCAAGGACGAGACCCTGGCCTGCTTCGGCGACTACTACCGGATCGAGGTACTCGGCGAGCCGGACGGCAGCAACCACGGCAATATCCGCAACTTCATCACCACCGGCTGGGACGGCATCGCCTTCGATGTTGCGCCGCTCTCCGCCAAGCCGGTCTGACTCACCCCCTGTAGGAATAGCACCCATGAAGTGGCTGATCCGAAGCTTTTTCAAACTCGTGCGACTGCTGCTGGCACCGGTGATGATCGCCTATGAATGGCTGACCCGGCCCAAGGGCACCGAACGCAGCCCGGAGGCCCAAGCGGCATTGGACGACACCACCGCCGCCCTGACCCTGTACGAGTTTCGTACCTGTCCGTTTTGCATCAAGGTGCGCCATCGCATCGCCCGCCACTCGCTGCGGATCCGGCGCCGCAACGCCCAGCACGATCCCGTCGCACGCCAGGACCTGCTCGACGGCGGCGGCCAGGTGAAGGTGCCCTGCCTGCAGATCGTCGCCGCCGACGGCAGCAGCACCTGGTTGTACGAGTCCGATGCCATCAACGCCTACCTGGATACCCTGGCGAACTGACCGCCATATATGCACCATTACGGTGCATACCACCCTGGATTCGCGTCCGACCTGAACGCCACCCCGACCACGCCGCTTGCGCTGAGGGCGGAATCGCTTTCCGGCATGCTCCTTGCTGTCCAGTACCGCAACGTCTTGCGACGCTGTTGTGTGAAGGAGCACAGTGCTATGCCTACCAAATGCCTGTTTCCCGCTGCCGGTTACGGCACGCGTTTTCTGCCCGCCACCAAGGCCATGCCCAAGGAAGTCCTGCCGGTGGTGGATAAACCACTGATCCAATACGGCGTCGAGGAAGCGCTCGATGCCGGCATGCGCCATATCAGTATCATCACCGGTCGCGGCAAACGCGCCATCGAAGACCATTTCGACACCAGCTACGAGCTGGAAGACCAGATCGAGGGCACCAGCAAGGAGGATCGACTGGCCGATATCCGCCGGCTGATCGACGAGTGCACCTTTTCGTACACCCGCCAGGTAACCATGGGCGGCCTCGGCCATGCCATTCTCACCGGCGAGATCCTGGTGGGACACGAACCCTTCGGCGTGATCCTGGCGGACGACCTGTGCATCGGCGAAACCGACAGCGTGATGCAGCAGCTGATCGCCGTGTACCGTAAGTACCGCTGTAGCGTGGTTGCCGTCGAGGCGGTCGATCCGGACCAGGTCCACAAATACGGCGTGATCGACGGACGCCAGTTGGACGCCAACATCTTCACCATCGACAGCATGGTGGAAAAGCCGCCCGCCGACGAAGCGCCCAGCAATCTGGCGATCATCGGCCGCTACATACTCACCCCGGACATCTTCGATATCCTGCGTCGCACTCCCCCGGGAAAGAACGGCGAGCTGCAGATCACGGATGCGCTACAGATCCAGGCCCGCGAAGGCATGGTGTTGGCCTGTCAGTTCAAGGGGCGCCGCTTCGACTGCGGTAGTGTTGACGGCTTTGTCGAGGCCACCAACCACTTCTACAACCTGCGCCGGGAAAAACAGTGAACAGCCAGCCGCATCCCGGCAGGCCGACGCCGTTCCACCCGCCGGCCCTACCGCTACTGGTGTTCACGGATCTGGACGGGACCCTGCTTGACCACGACAGCTACGACTACACCCCGGCACTACCGGCCCTGTCTCGCCTGGCGTCACTGCAAGTCCCGCTGATCCCGACCACATCCAAGACCCTGGCGGAGGTCAGCGAGTTGCAGGCAAAGCTGCGTAACCCGCATCCCTGCATCATCGAAAACGGCGGCGCCTTGTGTATTCCGCACGGCTATTTCGATCACCTCGCGGCGGACCCACAAGCGCATACGGATACCTCGCCGTATCAGGTGCTGCACCTGACACCCTCGTACAGCCGGATACTGCATACCCTGCATTCGTTGCGGTCGCTCTATCACTGGCAGTTCACCGGGTTTGCGGACATGAGCGTCGAGCAGGTGGTGGCGCAGACCGGACTGTCCCGGGTCGCCGCCGCGCGAGCCCGGCAACGACTGTGCAGCGAACCGATGATCTGGCAGGACAGCGACGAGGCGCTGCAGAGCTTTGAGATGCAACTCGAACGTCATGGCCTGTCGTTGACCCGTGGCGGACGGTTCTGGCACGTGATGGGCGACACCAGCAAAGGCGTGGCGCTGAGCATGTTGCGCGATCACTACCGCCAAGCCGGGCTGACCGACATCACCAGCGTCGCCTGTGGCGACAGCCCCAACGATATCGCCATGCTGGAAGCAGCCGATATCGCGGTGGTGATACGCCGGCCCGACGGACAACATCTGGACGTGCAGGGTGCGACCCGCACCATCGTCACCGACGACGCCGGCCCCGAGGGCTGGAACCACGCCATAGAAGCGCTGCTGGACAGCCTGGCAACGTCTACCCATTCTTCAACGGAAGCCTGACCCATGGCCGACTTTTTCCAGAACGGCACCATCGCCACCCTACACAATCTGAACACGCGCCCCATCGAGGAACTCGAAGAAGAACTGCGCAGCTTCGCCAGCCGCCGGCCGATGGCCTTGATTCTGCCCAGTCTGTATTCGGAGCTGGAAGGTGAAGCGCTCCCGAAAATACTCGACGAACTGGCCCACGCCAGCTACATCAAACACATCATCGTCGGGCTGGATCAGGACGGCCCGGCACAGTTCGAGCACGCCCGCGAATTTTTCGCCAAGCTACCGCAACAGACCCACATCCTGTGGAACGACGGTGACCGTCTGCGCGACATCGACGCACAACTGGCCAAGGAAGGGCTGGCGCCGCCCCAACCGGGCAAAGGTCGCAACGCCTGGTACTGTTTCGGCTATGCGCTGGCCCTGGAAGAGCCCGAGGCCATCGCCCTGCATGACTGCGACATCCTCACCTATGACCGCGGGCTGCCTGCCCGGCTGTTCTACCCCGTGGCCAACCCGACCTTCGGCTTCGAGTTCTGCAAAGGCTATTACCCACGCATCAACGGCGACAAGCTCAGTGGCCGCTTGACCCGATTGTTCGTCACCCCGTTGTTGCGCGCCCTGGCCAAGGTGGTCGGCCCGATGGATTACCTGAGTTTCATGGACAGCTTCCGCTATCCCTTGTCCGGGGAGTTCTCGTTGAGCCGCGACTTCATCCAGACCCTGCGCATTCCCGGCGACTGGGGGTTGGAGGTCGGCGTGCTGTCCGAGGTCTACCGTACACTGTCGCGCCATCAGGTGTGCCAGGTCGATATCGCCGACCAGTACGATCATAAGCATCAGTCGCTGTCCCACGACGAAGCGGACAGCGGCCTCAATCGCATGAGCGTGGAGATCGCCAAATCGCTGTTCCGCAAACTCGCCACCGAGGGCGTATCGCTGTCGATGGAGGGTATCCGAACCATCAAGGCCAGCTACTACCGTATCGCCCTCGACTGCGTGGAGCAGTATTCCTACGACGCCCGTTTGAACGGGCTGCGCTTTGATCGCCACGCCGAGGAAGGCAGCGTCGAGATCTTCGCCCAAAGCATCATGAACGCCGGCGAAAGCTTTCTGGCAAATCCCATGGAGATGCCCTTCATCGCCAATTGGAACCGGGTGCTCAGCGCCATCCCCGACGTCGGCGAACAAATGCTGGCCGCCGTGGCGGCCGACAACGGCGTCTGATCGCCCGCTTGGCAAGGCCCGGGGTGAACGACATACGACCAAGCCCGGCGCAAGGGGTGGTGCCGCTGAGCGGCGGGCTTGATTCGGTGCAATCCCCTGCGGTTATCGCACCCTACGGGCGTGTGCGCGTGAATAATCCGCGCTACACCTTAAAACCACCGGAACATCGCTAGGGTTGCGCCAGCCAACAGGCCCCATAGGCCGGCAGGGTCACCCCGTCCTCTGTCGTATGACAACCGGTCAGACCCAGCAGATCGAGCCATTCTGTTGCGCCGTCGGGCAAGGCCGCGGCGGCAATCGTCCGGGGGACTGCCGTGAAATTGAACAAGGCCAGAATCCGTTGTTCGTCATCCGGTGCCGTGCGCAGCAAACCGAACACGGCATCGTCCAGGTCCAGCACTTGTTGGGCTGCATCAGGATGAAACGCCGCTTGGGCTCGCCGTGTCCTCAGCAATGACTGATAGGCCTTGAACACCTGACCGGTCTCGGTGGCATGATTTTCGATCAGGCCTTCCAGTTCCGCCCGATCCCATTTGCGCCGATTGATCGCCCGGGTCGCGCCGGTACGTTCAACACCCAGGATGTCGTTTGGTGTCGCGGTCAAGCAATGAATATAAACGGCCGGGATACCTTTGAAGGACAAGGCCACGATCTGGGACACGAGGAACATCGGAATGTGCCACTGCTGTTCGCCCGGCGTAGGTGATCGAAACGCATCGAAGTAGCTGATGTTCAGCTCATAAGGCGAATCCCGCCCGTCCGCGTTGCGACGGGTGGAGATATAGCCGCCGCGCTCGCGCATGGCATCGAGCATTTGCTTGAGTTCGGCATCGGGCACCAGCCCTTCCAGCGGCCGAAGACCCACGCCATCGTGGGACGCGGTGAAGTTGAAAAAGGTGCAGCCCGGTGGCAACGCAAGGTCATCCAATGATTTCGCCCAAGCACGCAGATGGCGGGTATTGCCTGCATACAGGCCCTGCAGCAGCAACGGCGGCAGACTGAACTGGTAGACCACCTGCGCCTCGTCGCCATCGCCAAAGTAGGTGATGTTCTCGGCGTGCGGCACATTGGTCTCGGTCATGATCAATGCACCGGGTTCCACCTGGGTCAACACATCGCGGAACAGTTTCACCACCTGGTGGGTCTGCGGCAGGTGGATGCAAGGGGTTCCGATCTGTTTCCATAGGTAGGCGACGTCATCCAAACGCACCATTCGCGCACCGCGACGGAAGTAATACAGCAGGATGTCGATGAACTCGATCAACACGTCCGGGTTGGCGTAGTTCATGTCGATCTGGTCGTTGCTGAAGGTGGTCCAGACGTGACGCAACCCGCGGTGGGTGCGCACACCGGAAAGCACCGGCGTGCTGCGCGGCCGCGTCACCATGGACAGGTTCTCTTCCGGGTCGACGTCGATGAAATAATCGCAGGCCGGCGCGTCCCCGGCGATGAAATCGATGAACCACAGGTTTTCCCGGGAGCAGTGGTTCAGCACCAGGTCCACCACCAGGTCGAAATCCTTCTCCATCTCGCGCAGATCCTGCCAATCGCCCAGGCTTTCATTGACTGCCCGAAAATCGGTGACCGAGAAGCCGTCATCCGAACTCCAGGGAAAGAACGGCAGCACGTGAACCATGCTGAAGGCATCGTTCAAATGGCTGCAGAGGAAATCCCGCAACACCTGCAGCGGCGGTCCCTGGGGCGATTGGATGGTGTCGCCGTAAGTGATCAGCACCACATCGTCGTAGCGCCAGAAGGGGCCGCTGACGTGACGCTTGCGTAGCTGAAGATGCGTGTCGAGCAGGCGTTGAACACGGCGGGCGATACCCGCTGCCCGGTCTTCGCCGTACAGATAGGCCAGCCGGCGCTGGATACGCTCAGCCGGCGGTAACGCGGGGTCGATTTGCGGCGGCGCCGCTGTCGCCTTGGTCATGAAGTGCGCACCACGATGGGTCGTTGCCGTTAAAATATGCGCTATCCCAGACCTCGAAGGCCCGGGAAGCACCCACTTTCAACCCTTGGTGCAGGATGCGCGCCAAACCGTCAGACAACAAAAAAGGGCTTGCGCCCCGACTCCTTCAACCAAAACCGCCCATGGAAAATCCGATCGGGTCGCACGACGGGGCCGGTGCGGCGGGCCGCCGCTCGGGCCAGGAGACCAAACCCTGCTGCCAGTTGTCGACAAAGCAGGTCAAGGCCTCGATCATGGCGTCCGGCGCTGCGTCAGTGTTGAGAGTGCAATGGACCAGGACATCACCGTCGCCTTCCGTGGTGAGGGTCCACTGGATGGCATGCGGACCGGCCGGAATCGAAAACCGCACGCCGGTCTGCAGCAGTTCACGGTGCACGACGAAATCGCCGCTCAGACAAGTCATACGCCCCTGGTTGCTGTCCTGACTGTCGACCGCGACGATCGACGCACACCAGTCCGGCAGGTTGGCAACTCGGATGTGACGCTGGATATCGACGACCGACATATCGACGATCGCGTGACGGGTAAACTCCATACCACCTCCATCGCGTTCTACTTGGATTGCTGATTTCCCTACTGCACGTCGGACTTTGGCACTGTACGCTACCGCGTTCAAGTTATTTTATGGGGACAAAAATTCCCGCCATGTCAAGATCTCGCCGCTGATGAGCCGCGAGTCCCTGCCCCGGCTCCATCATGTCCACGACCCCATATGTTCCTGGTGCTGGGGATTCGTCCCCACCTGGGACCGCAGCCGTACGCGACTGCCGGCGGGTGTGCCGACTACACCAATCGCGCCAGCGGATCCTGCCGGTAGAAATCGCGCAGGTGCCGGTAAACGGCGGGGTAATGATCGGCGATCGCCGCCGGTTGTTCGAAAAACACCTCGCTGAGCACCGCGAAGAACTCGCCGGGCGATTCGGCCGCATAGCCGTCAAACGGCAGGGGCAGCCGGTCCAGTCGGCGGGCACGGAAATCGTCAAAGGCAGCGGTGAAATCCGCCGCCCAGGCACGACCGTCCATGCCCTTGTGCAAGGGGGGAAAACCATTTGCCCGGCCGTTACGCATGTCGAGCTTGTGGGCGAATTCGTGGACGACCAGGTTGTAGCCATCCAGCCGGCCGGCGTCACGCACATCGTTCCAGGAGAGAATGACAGGGCCATCATGCCATGCCTCGCCGGCCAGATGACGACGCACCCGGTGCACCACCCCGGCATCGTCGACTTCCTCATGCTCGACGGCAAAATCGTCAGGATAGACCAGCACGGTACGCCAACCGTCATACCAACTCAGATCCAGGCCCAGGATCGGCAAACACGCCTGCAAGGCAATCACCAGCTTCATATCCGGCGTCAGCGACACGGTGCCCAAACCGTGCAACTGTTTGTCGTGCAGGAACAGCACCGCCAGGTCGCGCAGGCGGGCGCGCTCCTGGGAATCCAAGCGGGCAAGCAACGGCAGCCGTGCAAAGGCACGCTGCCACTGTGCGTCGGTCCATTCGGCGCGCCGCAGGATGCGGCGCCGGCGCCAGCGCCTGAAAAACCCCACCATGCCGTATCAGCGCGGGCCGCTGGGCTCGGGGAATGCGAGTTCGCCACGGCTGTCGAAACCGATACCCCCGATGCCCACACCACCCAACCGTCCGCTCAGCTGGTAACTGAGTTTATCCCGCGGCGTATCGCGGGACATGTCCAACAGTTGCCGAACGATAGCGGTGAACGGCACCGTGACCGGCACCGTGATCAGCGCTTCGCCGAAGCGTGGCACCTCGCCGCGCTCAGGGCTGACGCCGCTGCCAAAAGCGATATCCGCCAAGGCCAGATCAACGGCGATGCCATCGTACGAGATGCCGATACTGTTCGGGTTCTGCACCCGCAACTTGACCGCGAAGCGTGCCTCCAAACCCTCGCTCGGCAGCGGCTCCAGCCCGGCGACGGTCACCTTTAGCGGTTCGCGCAACGCCAGGCTGGCACAGCCCGCCAACAACAATACTGTCAACATCAAGGCGGTGGTTCGCCGTATATCCATTACCTGATCCTCCCGCCGCTGCGTGGCATCAGCCCTTGATCACCCGATAGCAGGGCTTGTACTCGCTGCCCGGCAGTTTCATGCGCTGTTGCGCCACGAAGGATGCCAGCAGGTCGTCCAACAATTCCATCATGTGCGCATCGCCGGTGATTTCAAACAGGCCGTGTTCCTCGATGGCTCGGATACCCTCGTCCTTCACATTGCCTGCTACCAAGCCTGAAAATGCCCGACGCAGATTGGCGGCCAGATGATGCGCCGGTTGATCCTTGTGCAGCGCCAGCGCCCGCATCGCCTCGTGGGTCGGCACAAAGGGTTGCTGGAAGGCTGGGTCGATGTGCAACCGCCAGTTGAAATAGAAGGCGTCGCTGGTGGCCTTGCGAAACTCCCGCACATCGACCAGCCCCTGCGCCATGAAGCACGCCACCTCCACCGGATCGTTGACGATGATGCGATATAGCTCCCGCGCGGCAGCACCGATGGTCTCGCCGATGAATTGATCGATCTCCTTGAAATAGTCCGCGGCACTGGCCGGACCGGTGAAGACCAGCGGGAATGGTACGTCGGCATTAGCGGGGTGGAGCAACACCCCGAGCAGATACAGGATCTCTTCCGCGGTACCGACCCCGCCGGGGAACACGACGATGCCATGCCCCAGCCGCACAAAGGCCTCCAGGCGCTTCTCGATATCCGGCATGATCACCAGGTCGTTGACGATGGGGTTCGGTGACTCGGCGGCGATGATGCCCGGTTCGGAGATGCCGATATATCGGCCATCGGCTATGCGTTGCTTGGCGTGGCCGATATTGGCGCCTTTCATGGGGCCCTTCATCGCGCCCGGACCACAGCCGGTGCAGATGTTCAGGTCCCGCAGGCCCATCTGATAGCCGACTTCCTTGCTGTAGTCGTACTCTTCCCGCGAGATGGAGTGACCACCCCAGCACACCACCAATTTGGGATCCACCCCTGGTTGCAGCACCCCGGCATTGCGCAAAACATGGAACACCGCATTGGTGATGCCGTCCGAGGTGTCCAGATCGAAATTGCGATTGTCGATGATGTCGTCGGCGACGAACACCACGTCGCGCAGCACCGCGAACAGATGCTCGTTGATACCGCGGATCATCTGCCCGTCGACGAAGGCATGGGCAGGCGCCCCCTTCAGGTCCAGCTTGATACCGCGCTCCTGCTGCACGACCTTGATGGAGAAGTCCTGGTACCTTTCCAACAAGGCCTTGCCGTCGTCCAGCATGCTGCCGCAGTTAAGGACCGCCAACGCGCAGTTGCGGAACAGTTGGTACAGCCCTCCCTGGCTGGTATCCAGCAGTTTGGCCACTTCGGCCTGGGACAACACGTCCAGCCGGCCGACCGGCGAGACACGGGCATCGATTACTTGATGGGTCATGGCTTGTTGATGTTCTCGTGGTAGAGAAGCGGCACGCGCAATGCGCGACGCTATTCAGGGAAGCGCTGAATTTTGCAGACGTCCCTTAGACAGCCGCAATTGGCGAAAAATCACATCCACGGTCAAATCCAGCGTGTCCACGGTGCGGACTGCCGTCTTTCCGGCGGCGCTGGCCCGATACAGATGGGGGGTCATCAGCAGCAGATCGTCGAGGGCCGCGCGGGACAGGGCCCCGGTTCGAAAACTCAGCGGCTGTGCGTCCTCCAGCTCGAACCCCGCCTGTTCGGCCGCCTGTAACGACGGCGGCGGCGAGCGTCGTACCTGCGGATAAAGCAGTTCGCGCAGTTCGATCAGGTGATCCGGTCCCGGGTCCACCAGCAGGATACGACCGCCCGCGCGCAGAACCCGGGCGAATGCCGGGTAGTTGGGAAATCCGAACAAGCACAGCAACAGGTCCACGGTCCCTGGCAGCATCGGTGGACGGGCATTGCTGGCCACCACCCAGGTCGGCGCGCGGCTACGCCGGGCGGCAGCCAGGACAGCCGGCTTGGCGATATCGATTCCGATCAGATCCACATCCGCCTGACACCCCTGTGCCAGCAGGGCCGCGTGTACACGATCCAGGTAGTATCCCTCGCCACAGCCGGCGTCGAGCACGGTGGCCGGGCCCTGATCCGGCATGACGGCCAGCATGCGATCCGTCAGCATGGCCGCGATCGCGGCATAGTGGCCGGCGTCCAGAAAGCGCTGCCTGGCGGCCACCATCGCCATACTGTCACCGGGGGCCCGGGACTTCTTCTGTTGCACGGGCAACAAGTGCACATAGCCCTGGCGCGCCAGATCGAAGCTATGGCCGTTGGCGCAGCTCAGACTTCGCTCACCGAGCGTCAGGGGTTCCCCGTCCAGGGGGCAGGCAAGTCGGGCGAATCGCGGCATTGGCTGGAATCACGGTCTCTGGTCGTTGTACAAACGGCGGCCGGCGAAACATCGACCTTGCCGGACGCCGATCAAGGCCGCATCCTACACGTCGGTCGGCTCCGCGACACCCGGCGCCGACACCGGACAATACGAGTTACCTGTCAACTGCATCACCCCGGCGAACCTTGACCTACACGGCGGCCCCATGGACACCCCCGACCCCGATACCCTGCGGCACAAACTGATCGAATTGCGCTCGGAGCACCGTGATCTCGATACCGCCATCACCCGATTGACCACGGACCCCTGGCCGGATCAACTGCGCCTGACGCGCATGAAAAAGCGCAAATTGCTGCTCAAGGACGCCATCGCCCGTATCGAAAGCCGATTGATCCCGGATCTGGACGCCTGAGCCCCCGCCCCAACCCGGGGCACCCTCACCCACCGCGCCAGACTCAAGGGCATGTCGATGTTGCTGGACCTTTCACCCGAACAACTCCTGTATACCGCGCTGATCTTTGTCTGGACAGGCTTCGTGCGCACCGGGCTGGGTTTCGGCGGCTCGGCGTTGGGCCTGCCGCTGATGCTGTTCGTCCAGGATCAACCGCTGTTCTGGCTACCGATGATCGGCTGGCATCTGCTGTTCTTCTCCGGCTTGACGCTACGCACCCGGTTGAACGATGTGGATTGGCGTTTTTTGCGGCGTTCCTCGCTGTTCATCGTACCGGCCGCGTTGGTCGGGGTGGCCGGCCTGCTGAATCTGCCCAATCAGTGGCTCGTGGTGTTCATCTACACCGTGACCCTGTTCTACGCCTTTACGTGGATGATGAACCGGGATATCCGCAGCACCAACCACTGGTTGGACAAGGTGCTGTTGGTGCTCGGAGGCTACATCGCCGGCACCTCGCTCACCGGAGCGCCGCTGATGGTCGCCGTGTACGCCCGCAACGTCGCCGCCAATCAGCTACGCAATACCTTGTTCGTGCTTTGGTTCGTGCTGGTGACGCTGAAGATGAGCGCCTTCGCCATGCTGAGCGTCGACCTGCAATGGCAAGGCGCCCTGCTGTTGCTGCCAGTCGCGGCGGTCGGTCACGTACTCGGCCTGAAACTGCATCAACGCATTCTGCGCAATGATGCGCTGTTCAAACGCCTGATGGGCAGTGCCCTGATGCTGATCAGCGCCTTGGCGCTCTGGCAAATGGCATAGGGTCCTACCGTTCGGCTCAGCCTGCCGCAGACCGCAACCAGTCGGCGATCAGCCATAGCGCGGTCACCCACAGGAAGCCGCGTAGCGCCCGCTTGTATTGCGCCATGGGGAACCGACGACGGATCCGCATGCCGACCCACAGTGCCAGCAGAATCAACGGTATCAATACCGCGGTGCTCCGCACGACGTCCCAGTCAAAGGCGCCGCCGTCGATGAAACCGGCGACCTGTCCTGTCTTGCTGGTCAGAAAGGTGAGGTTGAAGGTCGCCACCATCAGCTCGGGGGGCATGCGGGTGTAGAGCGCGAACACCACCATCAACGGCGCAAAGATGTTTACCACACCGGCCAGCAGACCCAAGCCGAAACCCAGCACCGGCAACAACCAGCCGGGCGGCACCAACGGGGTATCCCGGCGGCGCCATCGATCGGTCAGCAGATACGCCACCAGCACCAACGCGAGCAACGCCCGGAACGGCTCAGGGTCGACCGCCAGCAGCCAATGGGTACCGACGAAACTGCCCAACACACAAAACGCCGGAATGGCCCAATAGCGTCGCAATGCCTCACGCCAATGGCGCTCGCCCAGGATGCTGGCGGTGTTGATGACGAGGGTGGGCAACAAGGTCATCAGGATCGCCGTGGGCAAGGGAAAGGCCAACGCGAGCAAGGGTGTGGAGATCAGCGGAAACCCGAAACCGAACGCCCCGTGCGCCAAGGCGGCCACCAGCAGGATGGTTGTGAGAATCAGCTCGGACATGACAAAGGCAGGTAAGGACCGGCAACCACAATGCGCCAGCATACCGCAGTGGCCGGTTTCAGCTGAAAGACCGGTCTGCTACCTTTTCCGGCACGTTCGCCCGTACCAACAACAATCCAAGGCGCAACCCGACCCCGGCAGGAGGAACCGATGAGCACACGAAGCAAACACACCCGGCTGGCCGCCGCCAGCCTGAGCATCACCCTGGGGCTGGCGGCACAGGCCCACGCCGCCGGTGACTATCTGCTCGCCACCGCAAGTACCGGCGGCACCTACTATCCCGTCGGCGTGGCGTTGTCGACCTTGGTCAAGGTGAAGCTGCAACCGCGGGACAAGATCAACCTGTCGGCGATCAATTCCGCCGGATCCGGCGAAAACATCAAGCTGCTGCGCGATGGCGAAGTACAGTTCGCCATCCTGCAAGGCCTGTATGGATCCTATGCCTGGAACGGGACCGGGCCGCTGACCAAGGACGGCTGGCAAAAGGAGCTGCGGGCGATCTCCATGCTGTGGCAGAACGTCGAACACTTCATGGTGAAATCCGAATACGCCGGATCCGGCACCATCAGCGACTTTACGGCACTGAACGGCAAGACCGTCGGTTTCGGTAAGAAGAACTCTGGCTCGCTGGGTTCGAGCAGGAAGATCCTTGCCAACCTGGGCGTCGACATCGACACCCGGTACAACCTGTTCTATGGCGGCTACGGGGCCCTGGCTTCCGCGCTGCAGGATGGCAAGGCGGACGGCATCAATACCCCGGCGGGCGTTCCGGTGGGTGCCGTGACCAAGTTGTTCGCGGCCCGGGGCAAGGAGGTCACGCTATTGGGCTTTACCGCCGAGCAGGCCAAACAGGCGGACGGGGGCTTGCAGCTATGGACACCCTACCTGATCAAGGCCGGCACCTATCCCGGTCAGGACAAGGACATCCAGACCATCGCGCAACCGAATTTCCTGGCGGTGCGTGCCGACGTGCCCGACGACGACATCTACCGTATCACCAAGACGATTTATGAAAACCTGGGCTTTCTGAAGTCCATCCACAAGGCCACCGATGCCATGGCCCTGGAAAAGGCGATCGCCGGTCTGCCCATGCCGCTACACCCTGGCGCTGCCCGCTACTATCGGGAAGCCGGCCTGGCCATTCCCGATCACTTGATCGCGCAGTGAACTGAGCCGATGACCTGAACAGGCCGGCCATCCCTGCGATGGCCAGCCGGCCGACGCGCTGCCATGACCGAAACCGCCCATTCCGCCTCCGGCCAGGCACTGGAAGCCGGGTTGCGCCAGCAAAAGCTGCTAAGGCGCGTCGTCTACTGGCTGGGCGTCGCGGTGGCGCTACTGCACCTGGTGATGAACTACAGCACCTGGTTCCCGACCCAGTGGCAAGCCGTCCTGCACTACGTCGGGCTGGGCACCATGGCGGTGCTGCTATACCCGATGGCAGGGCGCGGTCAGTCCCGTGGCATGCTGTGGCTGGACGTGTTGTTCGGCTGTGTGGTGCTGGGCAGTACGGTGTTGGTGGTCTCTGCGGAAGATGCCATATACGCACGGGGCGTGACCATGACAGCGTTCGAGATGGCGCTCGCCTTGGTGGCCATCGGCGGGGCCATTGAACTGACCCGCCGCACCACCGGCTGGGTCATTCCGCTGCTGATCCTGCTCTCGCTCAGCTATGTCAGCCTGTGGGGCGACTGGCTGGACAACATATTCCGCTTTGCCGGTCTGTCGGTGGAGACCTTGTTGTTCCGCAGCATCTTCGGTGACGACGCGCTGTTCGGATCCATCGCCCAGATATCGGTCAGCTTCGTGTTCATGTTCATCCTGTTCGGCGCCTTCCTGGTGCGCTCAGGGGCGGGTGACTTCGTCATCGCCATGTCCAACGCCCTGGCCGGACGCATCGTCGGGGGACCTGGGCTGGTGGCGGTGATTTCGTCAGGGCTGACCGGCACGATATCCGGGTCCGCCATCGCCAATACGGTTTCCACCGGGGTGGTCACCATTCCGATGATGAAGCGTGCCGGTTTTCCGGCCCGATTCGCCGCCGGCGTCGAATCGGCGGCCAGTACCGGCGGTCAACTGATGCCGCCGATCATGGGCGCCGGCGCCTTCGTCATGGCCAGCTACACGCAAATCCCCTATACCGATATCGTGCTGGTCGCCTTCCTTCCCGCGCTGCTCTATTTTCTGTCCGTGGCCTTCTTTGTCCGCATCGAGGCCAAACGTCTCGGTTTCCAGCCTCAGCCGCAGGAAGACGACAAATCGTTCCGACAGGTCCTGCGCGAAGGCGGGCTGGTGTTCGTCACGCCGATCAGCACCCTGATCGCGCTGCTGGTGGCAGGCTTCACGCCCACCTACGCCGCCGGGTTCGCCATCCTGACCGTCATCGGCGCCAGTTGGCTGACACCGCGCCCCATGGGCCTCGGCGCGATCGCCGATGCCCTCGCCCTGGGCAGCCGGAACATGATCACCACCGGTCTGCTCCTGGTTGCGGTGGGTCTGGTGGTGAACGTGATCGCCATGACCGGTGTCGGCAACACCTTGTCGCTGATGATCCAGCAATGGGCTGGCGGCAGCCTGCTGCTGGCCTTGGTGCTGATCGCCTTGGCCTCACTGGTGCTGGGCATGGGCTTGCCGGTGACCGCCGCCTACATCGTGCTGGCCACCCTGTCGGCCCCGGCGTTGTACAACCTCATGGCGGAAGCTCAGGTGGTGCAACATCTGGTCGCCGGCAATACCCTGCCCGCCGCCAGCGCGGCGCTGGTCCAGCTTGCCGCGCCGGACCTCGCCGGCTCGCTCGGCCAGCCCATGGCACCAACGCAAGCCCAGGCGCTGCTGGACGGTTTGCGTGCTGTCGACCCGTCGCTGGTGACCGGGCTCTACGATCAGGTGCTGTCACCCACCCTAGTGACCGCCATCCTGCTGTCCGCGCACATGATCGTCTTCTGGCTGAGCCAGGACTCCAACGTGACACCCCCGGTCTGTCTGACCGCCTATGCGGCCGCGGCCATTGCCGGTACCTCCCAGATACGCACCGGTTTCACCGCCTGGAAGCTGGCCAAGGGCCTGTATATCGTGCCCCTGCTGTTTGCCTACACGCCGATACTGCACGGCGACTGGCCCACCGCGCTGGCGCTGTTCGCCTTCAGTGCGGTGGGGTTGTACGCCTTCGCCGCTGCCTTTCAGGGACACCTTGAGACAAACCATGGCTGGGGCGTGCGACTGCTGCTGGCGGCGCTGGCCGTCGCCCTGCTCTACCCGAACGCCCCTTGGCTGCATTGGCTGGGTCTGGCGGCGTTCGCTGCACTGTTCACCTGGGACCGGCGTCGCCACAGGCGCCACAGCGCCGGAAATCACCCCGGCATCAGTTGACGTACTGGGCGAACTCCGCGACCACCTTGCGCAATTCCTTGTTGAATTCGCGTGGCTTTTGCATGTGTGGAAAGTGACCGGTGCCCGGGATCAGCCGCACCGTGCGACTACGCACCTCGCCCTGGCCGGTGGGGTCGCCGTTGATGTTCTGCAGCCGATCACCGAGTGCCGTGATCGATTGCGCACCCTGGTCCCGGCTCCAACGAAAGATCGCCCGCATGGCCTGCACACCGGTCCGTTGATCGGCCTGCTGCATAGCGGTGACCACCCGCTGGATCAGGACAGGATCGGTATCCGGCGGGAACATCTGGTTGACCATGGCGGTTGTCGCCTCGACGAAATTCCGCTCGAACGGTGCCACGAAGGCGTCGATCTCGGCATCGCTCCGGGGATACTCGAACGCGGTATGGAACACGTCCACCGCAACCACGCCGACCACCGTATCACCCAACTGTTTGGCGGCCTCCACCGCGACCGGGCCGCCCATGGAATGCCCGACCAGCACCACGTGCTTCAGATCGAGCTCACGCACCACGTGTGCCACATCGCTGCCGAACGCCGCCATGGAGTGCGTCTCCCGGCCACGATCTGATTCGCCGTGACCCACCAGATCCAGCCGTACCACCCGGTAGTCGCGGGCCAAATCGTCGAACTGTGCATCCCAGAAGGTGCGGTTGCAGCTCCAGCAGTGCACGAAAACAATGGCGGGTTCGCCCTGTCCTGCGACGTCGTAACGAATGCGCAGTCCCTCAGACGAGGCGGTGGTGCGGGTAGCCTGCGCCACTGTCGGCCCTTCGTCGGCGCATCCGCCCAGCAGCCCGACCAGCCAGAACGCCGTCAAGATGCCGATCCACTTTCCCCTTTGATCGCCCTTCATCACCCCTCCTTGAAACCGCGTGCGCCACATCGGCGCGCATGGCGGTAAATGCATAACGAACCGGATGTCCGTTAGCATACGACCACAACCCCGGTCGGGCGACCACGAACCTGTTCGCATCGTGGCCGTCGACACCCCATCCCCGCCAAGCAGATTCGACCCTATGACACAACTCGGTAAGACCGCCCGCTTAAGGGTCATCAAGGCCGTTCCGTTCGGCCTCTACCTGGACGCCCACGAACTCGGCGAGGTGTTGTTGCCGAAACGCTACGTCCCTGCCGACACCCGTGTCGGCGATGCACTGAACGTCTTTCTGTATCTGGACTCCGACGACATCCCCATCGCCACCACGTTGACGCCCAAGGTCCAGGTGGGCCAGTGCGCTCATCTGCGCGTTGCGGCTGTCAATCAGGTCGGCGCCTTCCTGGACTGGGGCTTGCCCAAGGAACTGTTGGTACCGTTCAACGAACAGCGCACACGTATGCAGGCAGGGCGTTGGTACACGGTATACGTATTTATCGACGGACAAACCGGCCGCATTGCCGCCACCTCCCGGCTCTCGGATCACCTGAGCGAGACCGCGGACGACGAATACGTCGCCGGCCAGGCGGTCAATCTGTTGATCTGCGCCCGCACCGATTTGGGGCTCAAAGCGGTCATCGACGGCAGCCATCTGGGCATGATTCTGGCCAACGATGTGATTGGGGACATACACGTCGGCGCGCATTTGACCGGCTTTGTCAAAAACGTACGCGACGACGGACGGATCAATCTGCAGCTGCAGCGCACGGGCGAGCGCGGGCGCGGCCAGCTCGACGACCGGATACTGTCCTTCCTGAAAACCCAGGGCGGCCGGAGCACCATCACCGACCGCAGTTCACCAGAGGTGATTTTCAAACAATTCGGTGTCAGCAAGGCGAACTATAAAAAGGCCCTGGGCCGGCTATACAAGGCCAGACGCATCGATTTGAACAAAGACTGCGTCACATTGTTGGACGCACCCGACGATGCAAAAAATATTTAACACACCGGCAGGACATAAAGGCATCGCCAACGGCCAAAGTGTTAGCTATATTGGTCCCTGCAGACGTCCTAGTGCGCAGTAATTCCGGTAGACCCTCTCGTGAGTAGCAGGCCCTTCCGAAATATCTCAGTGACCGCCTGCGTGAACAGTGTGTTTTTCAAAGCTCAATAGAGGTAATCGCCATGACTACTGGCACCGTAAAATGGTTTGACGACGCAAAAGGTTTCGGCTTCATCGCCCCGGATGACGGCAGCAAGGACGTATTCGTCCATCACAGCGCCATTCAGGGCAGCGGCTTCAAATCGTTGGCCGAAGGCCAGAAGGTTTCCTTCGACGTCGAGCAGGGTCAGAAAGGCCCCGCCGCGGCAAACGTGGTAGCGCAATAAGCCTACCTCGCTTCCGTCGGAAACGAAGAGCCCCGCCTCGGCGGGGCTTTTTTGTGTCCAGCGCCGGTCAGGCCGCGCTCACATATAGGCCTTGGCCTCTTCACCCGGGTTAGGCAAGCCGGCCACCCGCCAGGCCTCACGCATACCGTGAAAAAGCTGCCGCCCCTGGTCCCGGCCCAACCCGAACAGCCACTCCATATAGGACATGGGCGGCAGGGTATGGTGAGCCAGATAATGCTCGCGCAGGTAACCGATCATCCGCCAGTGTTCCTCGGTGAGCTCGTCCAGCCCGTCGCCCAACGCCAATTGCACCGCAAGATCCTCATCCCAATCGAATGGATTCATCAGAAACCCATCCTCGTCGAATTCAACGCGTTCCTCCGGCCGTAGACTGCTGCCCATTTATCGCCTCCATCCTTCCCGATCCATCCCGCCAGCCGGGATGCTGCCATGCCTAATCAATAGCAGAGCGCGGAAAAATTGGAACGACATATTCATCGCAATCCAGAAGGAAAAGCACGACATCCGGGTAGTCGACCTGCAGAACCCCCACAGGTGCGTTAACATGGGCGCCATACACGCGTCCCGTCTCGACACGGTACGTCTCCATCGGGCCAGTCGGCCCTGTCATATCGCGCCGCATGGCGACATGCCGACGCATCCGTGCCAACCGCCTGCGGACCGGCACACGCGATCCATAAAACCGCGCGCCCGCGTTGCCACATACGGTGGCCGGCGCACCTACAGGAGTCACATGTCAAAAGAAGATCTGATCGAAATGGACGGTGTGGTCACCGAGATCATGCCCAATCAACGTTTCCGGGTGGAGCTGGAAAACGGGATGAACATCCAGGCTTACAGTAGCGGCAAGATGCGTCGTTTTCGCATTCGCGTCGTCGCCGGTGACAAGGTCCAACTGGAAATGTCGCCCTACGACCTGACCAAGGGTCGTATCAGTTACCAATACAAGACCTGAACCACACTCCGACCCCGCCGGTGACGAAACCTTCCTCTCTGTCCCTGGTCTAGAGCTGTGACGCCAGGGAACCTCTGAACCGCCTACCAAGGCGCTCGCGCCACCAGCATCCGCTGTCCGGCATTGCGCGTCACAGCGACTGCCGGGTGTCCGCAACGGGTTGGCGATGCCAGGCCGGCTACCGTAGATGCAGGAACCGGTGAAATCAGAGGCTCCCAGGTTCGCGTCTGACCCCGAAAACGGATGGCCGCCAGGCCCCCGCTTTCGTTAGTCGCACCTGTATTCACACGACGCATACAAGGAGGCCGCCGTGGCACACAGCAAGCAACCGACCGGGGACAATCTGGAAAAATTCGTCACCGAGTCCGATGACCGGCGCATCGATGCCGATGTCGAGAGTCAACAGCAGAACAACCGTGAGAAATACCTCGCCGATTGGGATGAGGAAGCCGCCAGGGCGATCGCAAAGGCGCGCGGCTATGAACTGACCGAAGCGCATTTGGCCGTGGTTCACGCGTTGCGCGACCATTACCGCGACAACGGCCAGGCGGAGGACGGGCGGGAACTCGAGGACCTGCTGGAAGCGCGATTCGCCGACCAGGGAGGCAAGCGCTATCTCTATCGGCTATTCCCGGACGGCCCGGTGACCGAGGGCCTCACCCTGGCCAAGCTGCCGCTTCCGCCTTACACGGTGGACGCCGGTTTCGGTACCGCCCGATAACGCGGGTGCCCGCCCTGCGCCGACTGGGGCAAGTCTACCCCCGACCAGCCGGACCCCGGCAACGCCTTTCCGCGCCTGCCAGGCGACCCGAGCCTGGTCGGGGCGACGGATGCGGAAGGGCCGCCGCTGCGGGAGGACGACCAAGAAAATACCCCTTGATGCCGTCACACTGAAGGTGCATAGTGCCGCCATTGCAGTGCTTTCTTGTAGTGTTTCGGCAGTTCCTCTCCGCCGTTCGTGGCAGACCCTTCCGTACTCTCGTTAAAACGTCTGCATAAACCCACGTTCAATCTCTAAATGAAAGGTAACCGAAATGGCTACAGGTAAAGTGAAATGGTTCAGTGACGAAAAGGGCTTTGGTTTCATCGCCCCGGACGACGGCAGCAAGGACGTGTTCGTCCATCACAGCGCCATTCAGGGCAGCGGCTTCAAGTCCCTGGCCGAAGGTCAAAGCGTCAGCTTCGACGTGGAGCAAGGCCAGAAAGGCCCCAGCGCCGCCAACGTCGTCGCGCAGTGATGCGGTCGATCGGATGCCCTGGCATCCGATGACACCAAGAAAAAGCCCCGCCTAGGCGGGGCTTTTTCTTGGTACGTCACTCGCGCCAAGCAAATCGTCAAATCGCATCGAAAAACTGCACGCTGAACAGCTGCGCCGGATCGGTCCAAACCGCTACGGGTTCGAAACCGGCGCGCCGTGCCAGGGTATGAAACTGGGAAATGTCATATTTGTAGGAATTCTCGGTATGTATGGTATCGCCGGCGGCAAAGCTGAACGCATGCCCGCCGACGTGCACCGTCTGGTTACAACGGCTGACCAGATGCATCTCGATACGGCCCCGCATCCCGTTGTAGAACGCGCGGTGGCCAAACCGATCCTGGGCAAAATCACCGCCCAGTTCCCGATTGATCCTGGTCAGCAGATTGCGGTTGAACGCCACGGTCACGCCCGCGGCATCGTTGTAGGCCACATCCAGAATCGCAGCGTCCTTTTTCAGGTCCACACCGATCAGCAAACCGCCACGTCCACCTACCAGGGTGCGCAGATTCCGCAGAAACAACTCGGCGTCGGCGGGCTCGAAATTGCCGATGCTCGATCCGGGAAAAAACGCCACCTTGCGCACACCGGCAGGACGATAAGGCAAACGCAACGGCGCGGTGAAATCCATACATGCGGCATGCAGATCCAGCCAAGGGTACTCATCCGCCAGTTTGCGGGCAGCGGCGAACAGATGATCGCGTGAGATATCCATCGGTACGTAGGCGGACGGCCGCAACGCCGTCAGCAACAAGCGCACCTTCTCACTGCTGCCGGCCCCTGGTTCGATCAACACACACCCGGAACCGATGCAGTCGGCAATTTCCACCGCGTTGTTGCGCAACAACTGGACCTCGGTCCGGGTCGGGTAGTACTCCGGGGTATCGCAGATGGCGTCGAACAACCGTGAGCCATGCTCGTCGTAGAAGAATTTTGGCGGAATGGATGCCGGGGTGATCGCCAAGCCCGTCAGCACCTCACCCAGGAAGTCGGCGCGACTGGGGTGGTAATCGTAAAACCGGATATCCGAGGCCAGACTGCTCACTTGAGGACATCCCGCGCCAGTCGCACGCCGCTGAACTGCCAACGATCATGCGGATAGAAGAAATTCCGGTAGCTGGCCCGCAGGTGTTCGTTGGGCGTCACACAGGCACCGCCACGCAACACGAACTGCCCGGACATGAACTTGCCGTTGTATTCGCCAAGCTCGCCGGCAAGCGGCTTGAAACCGGGATACGCCGAGTATGGACTTTGGGTCCATTCCCACACGTCACCGAACAACTGCTGCAGGCCGGGGCCATCGGCAGGCATCGGTTGCAGGTAACCGCTGTGCGCCAGGTTGCCGTCCACCGGTTGGTCCTGCGCCGCGTGCTCCCACTCGGCTTCGGTCGGCAATCGGCAACCGAACCAACGGGCAAAGGCGTCGGCCTCGTAGTAACTGATGTGCGCGACCGGCGCGGCACGGTTCAGGGAACGCAAACCGCCCAGGGTCATCTCATGCCAGGTCCCCTCGTGCAGTTGCCAGTACAACGGCGCGCACCATTGCCGGTCCTGCACGCAGGTCCAACCGTCTGCCAGCCAATGTTCCGTCTGGCGGTATCCGCCGTCCTCGACAAACGCAAGATACTCGCCATTGGTCACCGGTCGGGACGCCAGCTGATAGGGCTGCAACAACACGTCGTGACGCGGCATCTCGTTGTCATAGGCAAACCCGGTGCCGTCCGCGCCGATGGCGGTGATGCCACCGGCGAAATCCAACCAATCCATCTCCGGCGCCAACCCCGTCTCCTTCGGTAGATCACGGTAGACCGGCCGTAGCGGATTGATCGCGAACACGTGTTTGATGTCCATCAGCAGCAGTTCCTGGTGCTGCTGTTCATGATGCAACCCCAGCTCGCAGCGCATGCGAATATGGACGCGACCGGGATGGTGCCGTTGGCCGAGCAGTTCGGTCATGTGTTTGTCCACATGACCGCGGTAAGCCATCACCTCGTCCACCGTGGGGCGCGACAGCAAACCACGCTGAGCCCGCGGGTGCATCCTGCCCACCCCGTAGTAGTAGGAGTTGAAAAGATAGCCGTAGCGTGGATTGAACTCGCGGTAATTGTCGAGAAAAGGTCGGAGCAGGAAGGTCTCGAAAAACCAGCTGGTATGCGCAAGATGCCACTTGGTCGGGCTGACCTGGGGCATGCTCTGGATGCATTGGTCCTCGGCGGTCAGCGGCTCGGCCAACACCTGACTACGGGCCCGGACGCGTTGATAAGCATCCAGCCAGTTGCCACCCTGTTCCTTGTGGCGCGCGCCGGTGCCGCGCCGCGCTGCCGACACATGGGCCGGTGGGGCCATGTCCCTCTCCTTAAGACAAGCGAAGCTCCTGTTCCGCTATAGCCTAGACGCTACAACACGACCGACGTTTGCACCCCGTCACACATCCGCCAGCTGTCACAGGCAGGTGCGTAGCCCGCAACCCCGCCGGACGGCCTCGATGGACCCGAAGCGGTTGCTGTGGCATAACCCGAACGACCAATGGACGCAGGACAAGGAGCACCCGATGCGCTGGAAAGGCGGCCGACGCAGTTCGAACATCGAGGACCGACGCGCTCAGCGGATCTCCCGGGCCGGCGGCTTCGGCGGCCGCGGCCGTGGTTCCCTACTGCCCCTGGTGATGCGCTTGGCGCGGACCAAATACGGTATCTGGATCATCGCTGCCGGCGCCCTGTTGATGTGGCTGAGCGGCGGCAATCTGGGGTCACTGATCGGGTTGGGCGGCACCGCCGTGGTGGATCAGCCGAGTGGACCGGTGCGCCAAAGCGCGGCCGAACAACAGACCGTGGATTTCGTCTCCGTGGTGCTGGCCGACACCGAAGACACCTGGAAGTCCCTGTTCCAACAGGCAGGCCGAACCTATGAGGAACCGCGCTTGGTGTTGTTCCGCGGCGCCACGCGATCGGCCTGCGGACTCGGCGAGGCCGCCATGGGGCCCTTCTACTGCCCCGGCGACAAGCAGGTGTACATCGACCTGAGCTTTTTCGACGAGCTCCGCCAACGCTTCAAGGCGCCGGGCGACTTCGCCCAGGCCTATGTGCTGGCGCACGAGGTCGGCCACCACGTGCAAACCCTGCTGGGCATCTCCGCCCGGACCCATGCCGCTCGGCAACGGCTTGATGAAGTGGCAGCCAATCAACTCAGTGTCCGCCAGGAGTTGCAAGCGGACTGCTTTGCCGGTGTCTGGGCCCATCATGCGCAAAAGGCCCGTAACATCCTGGAGCGCGGCGATCTGGACGAGGCATTGGCCGCCGCCACGGCGATCGGCGACGACCGCCTGCAAAAGCAGGCCCGGGGCTATGTCACCCCGGACTCCTTCACCCACGGCAGTTCGGCGCAACGGGTTCGCTGGTTCCGCACCGGATTCGACACCGGCGCGGTGACCGAATGCGACACCTTCAACGCGGCCGAACTGTGACCGCTTAGGGAAGCGCTGACCAAGTCCAGCCGGGACTTCTCAGCGCACGCGGTTTGCTGCTTGCTTCAGCATCCGTGGCTTGCAGTGACGGATTTTGGCAGCGCCTCCCTGTGCCGCGGAACCGCTGAATTTTTCAGAGGTTCCCTAACAGCGCGGGATCCCTGCCGCCCGATCAGCGCAACCCGAGCGGCCGGGTCGTGCCGAAGGAACTACCGGCGCAGACCAAGGTAACTGCCGATCTCGGCAATGTCCGGACGCCCCTCTTCGTTGCCGAAAAAGCACACCTTGTGAGCCGTTCCGGCATCATCCAGGTAACCGACCACGAAATCGATGGCGTGCGCTTGGGCCAACCCATGCAGGGCATCCAGTGCCGTCTTGAGCACGGCCCTTTTGCCGGTATCGATACGCAGACCCACGACACGCTCGCCGCTGGCGGCGGCGTCATCGACCACCTGGGCGGTGCAGTTGCAGCCGGCTATCCAGTTGCCGATGGCCGTCACCAACGGCTCGGCGACGGCATCCATGTCCGGTGTATCCACGTGAATGAAGATTCTCATGCGCTACCCCGTCGCTCAGCCGGGCAGGCCTGGCGTGCCCTGTAACAGCCGCTCATGCCAGATGCTCACGCAGCCAGTCGAGCTGGACCGCCGCGGTCTCCGCCAGCAACTCGCCCTCGTATACAGCGTAGTGCGTCGCGCCTGGCACTGTGTGCAGTTTTTTAGGCTGCTTGGCCAGCCCATATAAGCGGGACGATTCCGCCGGCGGATTCACCCCGTCGTGCTCGGCGGCGACGATCAGGATCGGCGCCTTGACCTGATCAATGACCTGCTCGGGCTTGTGGGACAGGGTTTCGGCCACCGTCAGGAACGGGATCCGGATATCGAGCGCCGGATAATCGGCCTTGTACTCCTGGTAGAACTGCCGCGACTGGGCGTCCGTCAGCACCTTGCCGATAGGTACCATCATCTCCTTGCCGGTCCGGGTCTTTTTATCCTGCATCTTGGCGACCATGCCGAGGAATTTGTCCTTCTCGTCGGCCGACATATCGCCGGTGATGACCCGTTCGCCGTCACCGAAGGTCAACTGCACGCACAGGCAGCGGACACGGTCATCCTGCGAAGCCGCGACAATAGCGTTGGCGCCACCGAAGGAGGTGCCCCACAGGGCCAGCCGGGCGCTATCGATATCGTCTCGGGCCGCCATATGATCCAGCGCGGCGCCAATGTCCTCGATCTGCAACCTGGGAACCAACCGTCCCGGCTCACCCCCGCTTGCGCCGAAGCCCCGGTAGTCGAAGGTCAAGGCGGCAAAGCCTGCATCCGCAAAGGCCTGGGCGAATCCCGGCAACAACAGCTCCTTCACGCCGCAAAAGCCGTGGCACAGGATCACCGCCGGGAAAGGCCCCTCGCCGGTGCTGGGCAGATACAGGTGGGCCGCGAGCTCGCTGCCGTGGGAATCGAAGGTGGTATCAAGGATCATGGATGCCGTGGCTGTCTGTTGGCTTCAGGGAAGTGGAATCTTACCGCACCGGCGCCCCATCGCGCTGAGCGACAGCAAACCGCACAGGCGGATCCGGAATCCGCGCGCCAAAACAAGTAAGATCACCGACCCGCAGCAACCCAGACCCAGGAATAGCGCAGTGATCAGCACCTCCAACGTGACCATGCAGTTCGGCAGCAAGCCGTTGTTCGAAGACATCACCGTCAAATTCGGCGGCGGCAATCGCTACGGCCTGATCGGCGCCAACGGTTGCGGAAAATCCACCTTGATGAAGATCCTCGGTGGCGACCTGGAGCCCAGCAAGGGCAACGTGGCGGTGGAACCGGACAAGCGCGTCTGCAAGCTGCGTCAGGACCAGTTCGCCTTTGAGAGCCATAGTGTGCTCGACACCGTCATCATGGGTCACGCCGAGCTGTGGGCGGTCAAGGCCGAACGCGATCATATCTACGGGCTGCCGGAGATGAGCGAAGCCGACGGGATGAAGGTCGCTGACCTGGAGGTGAAGTTTGCCGAGTTGGACGGCTACACTGCCGAGGCGCGCGCCGGCGAGTTGCTGCTTGGTCTGGACATCCCCATCGAGCAACATGCCGGCCCGATGAGCGCCGTTGCCCCGGGCTGGAAATTGCGCGTGCTGCTGGCGCAGGCGTTGTTCGCCGACCCGGACATCATGCTGCTGGACGAGCCCACCAACAACCTGGACATCAACACCATCCGCTGGTTGGAAGGCGTGTTGAATCAGCGTAACAGCACCATGGTGATCATCTCCCATGATCGGCACTTTCTGAACAGCGTCTGCACCCACATGGCGGACCTGGATTACGGTGAGCTGCGCGTCTACCCCGGCAACTACGACGATTACATGACCGCCGCCACCGCCGTGCGCGAGCGCCAGTACGCCGACAACGCCAAGAAGAAGGCCCAGATGGCGGAGTTGCAGGCCTTCGTCAGCCGCTTCTCGGCCAACGCCTCCAAGGCCAAGCAGGCCACCAGCCGCCAGCGCCAATTGGACAAGATCAAGCTGGACGAGATCAAACCCTCGAGCCGGGTGAATCCCTTCATTCGCTTCGATCAGGACAAGAAGCTCTATCGCCTGGCACTGGAAGTGAAAGATCTGGCAAAGAGTTACGGCGATGCGCCCCTGTTCAGGAACCTGAACCTGAACATCGAGGTGGGCGAAAGGGTCGCCGTGATCGGTCCCAACGGCATCGGCAAGTCCACCCTGCTACGTTGTCTGGTAGGCGATCTGGCGGCGGACAGCGGTACGGTAAAATGGTCCGAAAACAGCAACATCGGCTACTTCGCCCAGGATCACGCGGCGGACTTTGCCGACGACAGCAATCTGTACGACTGGATGGACCAGTGGAAGCAGGAGGGCGACGACGAGCAGGTGATCCGCGGCACCCTCGGCCGACTGTTGTTCTCCCAAGACGAGATCAAGAAATCCGTCAAGGTGATCTCCGGGGGCGAACAGGGCCGCATGTTGTTCGGCAAGCTGATGCTGCAAAAACACAACATCATGCTGATGGACGAACCGACCAACCACCTGGACATGGAATCCATCGAGTCGCTGAACACCGCGCTGGACAACTATCCGGGCACCCTGGTCTTTGTCAGCCACGACCGCGAGTTCGTGTCCTCGCTGGCCACCCGCATCATCGAACTGACCCCCGATGGCGTGGTGGACTATGTCGGCAGCTACGATGACTATCTGCTAAGCCAGGGGGCCGCGGCCTGACTCGCGGGTCGCGGCCCCAAACCCTACAGGTGGGTCATCTCGGGTTTGTGGTCGTCCTTGCCGTACTTGTCGATCTGGTCCTTGAGGCTGTCCAACAGATCGTTGAGCTGTTGCTGCAGCCGCTCCACCTGGGCCTTCAGCTTGTCTTCGATGCTGGTATCGGCTGCCTTCGCCCGGGCCGCCTCCAACTGCTGTCGTAGCTCCAGGACCTCACGGCGGCTGTCGGCCAGGGCCTTTTCCAGCCGGGCCTGCTCCCGCTTCACCGCCGCCACCGCATCGCGCAGCGCGGCGATTTCGTCCGGCTCCGCAGCGCTGACCTGCGGCGGCAGCGGGGCCACCGCGTCCGGCGTGCGGTCAACGGAGGACGCCATGTCCCCGGTGGTGATGAGTTGCTGCGAACCGACCCCGCCCAATACCGGCTCGGTGACGAAGGCGTGCGATCCAGTCATCGCACTCCCGTCCGTCGGCATACGCTCTGGGTCCTGGTCAGGGACTGCCTGGGCGGCGCTGCCGCCGCGCGCGGCCATGGGTGCAGATTCAGCGACACCGGCACCATCGCCTGCGGTATCGTGATCGGACGGCGGCGCGGTCACGGCGGGGACATCACCCATGTCGAGGGCTTGCTGAACGGCCACCGAATCGTCTCGTGACTCGCCCGGCCCAGGCACCGCCGCGGGCTGCAACGCCCCGTCGGGCGATGTGGAAGCAACCTGTGGCCGCTGCGGTGTACCGTCAACGGCGAACAAGGCGAAAAACACCACCACCAACACCACGATGGCGGCCAGCTTGACCTTGCCGATCCCGGACGGATCATTCCAGGCGGCCTTCAGCCACGCGAACATGCCGTCACTGGCAGAGGCGGACTCATGGTCGTGGGATTCAGTGGGTGATTCCTTCATGATCGAGCTCCATGTGATCGCAGGGCGAACCTCGCCTGCACGAATTCAGTTTGGCGCAAAAACCGCCCAGGGGAACGACGTCACCGCGGCCCTCGTCAATCGCTCGACGCCGATGGGTTTCCCATCGCCTCGTGCAACGCAGCCGCCACCGCGTGGGCATGGCCCCGTGGGCGAACCGAGGCAAAGTGCCGGGCTATGCGCCCCTGTGGATCGATGATAAACGTCTGGCGCCTGGCAAACGACAGTGGCCCGAGTTTCCGCAGCACGCCATAGGTTCTGGCCACTTTGCCACCCGCGTCCACCAATAGCGGGAACGGCAGGCCGTATTTGGCCGCAAACGCGGCGTGGCTTGCGGCATCGTCCAGGCTGACCCCCAGCACGGCGGCGTTCGCCTCCGTGAACTGCAGATACCCTTCGCGAAAGTCGCAGGCTTCCGTGGTGCACCCGGGCGTGTCGTCTTTTGGATAGAAATACAGCACCAGCCAGCGACCGCGATAATCCGTCAATCGCTGCGGACGACCATGCTGATCCGGCAGCGCAAAATCTGGGGCCTGTCCGCCGACTTCCACCGCTGCGGCAGGCGTGGGGAACAGCCATGACAGCCTACTCATTGACAGTCCTCAGGTGAACGGAAAACGGCAAAACCCGGCGGCGCCGGCCACGACCATACCGTGTTCGCACCCGTGTCTGCCATGCGTTTCCCTGAACGGAGAAATCCCTTTGCTCCCGAGTGAAAAAGCCGCGCTGCGCTGCGGCACGACTGGCCGCGGGATCCGGCGCCACAACCAGCGCCCCCCGGCTTGGTCGCAAAGACAACCGGGACAAAGCGGCCTGACGACGGGCCGAAGCCCCGTATAATCGGCGCACTTCCACACGTCCGTGCCTCCCATGTCCATAGACACGCTCATTGCCCACCGTCTCAGTATCGCCACCGATTCCGCCTGCCAAGTCCAGTTGGCTACCGAGCCGCTGCCGCTGGACGCATCCGCTACAACGCTGATCGACACGCTGAAAAGCGGCTTCTTCAGTCGACTCACCCGTGTCCACGGCAGCTTTTCAGCTGAGGGGGAACCTGCGCCGCTGGCACAGGAGCTGGCGAAGTTCACCGCCGACGAGCAGGATTTCGTCGCCTTCACCAGTGGACTGTTGGGCCGCTGGCAAGCATTGCTCAACGCCGAACAAGCCGACGGTCTACCAACAACCGAGTTGCAGGTGATCAGTTGGTACGAATCCAGTGGCGACGCCGGCGTGTGTTATCTGCTGGCAACCGGCGACAAGACCGCCTATGCACTGGACGGACAACTTGCGCTGCAGCCGGTCCGCTATCTGGACATCGGCCCCGCGTTGTTCGGCATCAAGGTGGATCTGCACGAATGGCAGACCGCCAGGCACTACGCCTACCTGTCATTCGTCCCTCCGCGCGGAAATCCGGCGCTCACCGACAGTTTCACCACCCTGACCGGCTTCACCGCCGGCCTGGACAAGACCGATTGCACCGATACCTTTCTGGACGGCGTGGAGGCGTTCACCCGACATGTTCCCGCCGAACAGGTCGACCGCTACCGAAACCAGGTGGTGGATTACTGCGCGCAACAGGAACAACAGGATGCGCCCGTCGATCTCGGCGAGCTGGCCCGGTCGATGGAAGGTGTCGACGGCCAGCACTTCAATCAGTTCATGGCCGACTACACGCCGGAACAGGATGGCAGCCTGATGATGGACCGACGCCGCCTGCGCCGGTACGTGAAGTTCGCCGGGCGGGAGAAGGACCTGGCGATCAGCTTTTCCTCGTCGCAGCTCAACAGCCGGGTGCATTACAACCCGGACACGGACACCCTCAGCATCGATGGCATACCCCAGGCGCTGCGCGACCAGTTGCTACGACACCTGAACAAATAGCACGGCCGGGGTGCCGGCATTTCTCTGTCAGTGCGCGGATTTCCCCGCCCCGTCACCGTCCAGCCTGAACGCCTTGTAACCGTGCATCGCCGCCACCAGTACCGCACCCAACAGCAAGCCCACCAGTAATTCGGCGAGCAACGCCGGCAAGCCGTCCAATACGTGATGCACCCACTCGATGTTGTGGACATACATGCCGCCGCCCACCAGCAACATGGCAACCGTGCCCACCACACCGAGCAACCTGATCACCCAGGGCAGCGCCGCCACCAGGGCGTTGCCGGTCCATCGCAACAAGCGCCTGCCGGCACCTTGCGCCGCTGCCCCACGACCGAGCAGATACAGACCGGCATCGTCCATGCGCACCAGCAGCGCCACCAGCCCGTACACACCAACGGTCGCCAACAGGGCGATCAGCGAGACCACCAGCACCTGGATGGTCAGCGTCTGCTCCAATACGGTCTCCAGGGAGATCACCACGATCTCAATGGACAGAATGAAGTCGGTCCGCACCGCGGCCTTTATCTTGGTCTTTTCCCGCCGCATGATCTCCTGGCGATCAGCGGTCTGTTCGGCGGCAATCGGACGTTTCTCGCGGCCGGCAAACCACTCGAAGACCTTTTCTGCCCCTTCGTAGCTCAGGTAGGCACCGCCCAGCAACAGGATCGGCACGATCAGCCCGGGCAGATAGGCGCTGAGCAGAAAGGCGATGGGCAGGATGATCAACTTGTTGACGAACGAGCCCCGGGTGATGGCCCAGATCACCGGCAACTCGCGGTTGGCGCGAAACCCGGTGGCCTTCTCGGCGTTCACTGCCAGATCGTCGCCGAGCAAGCCGGCGGTCTTCTTGGCCGCCACCTTGATCATCGCCGCCGCGTCGTCCGACAAGGTGGCGATGTCGTCCAGAACCGCGAATATGCCACTGGCCATGATCCACTCTTACCCGAATTGTCACAGATACATGGCAATGTACCAGCGATCAGAGCGTGACATTGCCTGTCGAAGCCCTGCGATTGAAGACATTATCGCCCTGGATGGCCTGAGCTGGCGGATTTTCCGCAGCCACGCTGCTATCGCGCGGTATCGGCTAGCGGCCCGCGCCGCTGTTCAGCAGTGCGACGGTTTCCACGCGGGAGGCGGGCAGGCCCTCGTCATCGCCGCTGAGCATGCGAATGATACTGGCCTGGTTGTCATTGGGCTGTCGCCACATGGCGATCATCGCCAGATCCAGCGGCAAGCGGGAATCGGCATCGGGGATATCGATGCGGGCGCCCCGCGCCAGCAACATCCCGACCCGCTGCGACGAGCGACCACTGCACGCCAATGTATGCAACGCCGTCAGGCCGTGACGGTCGACGGCATCGATGTCCACGCCATGGGCCAGAAACAGGTCCAGCACCCGCTCGGCCTGGCGGGGCTGCTCCAGCATGAGCAACGGCAGCCGGGCACCTGCCTGCAAATTGAGGTCAGCCACCTGGGCAGGCGTCAAACCGAATCTGTGCAGCACCTGTTCGCAGGCCCAGGCTGTCCAAGGCATTCCGCGTGCCATACAGGACATCAAGGTGATCGGCGGCTGTGCGGACAGATGACGCACATACACGGTGGCACCGACCGCCACGACACCGGCCAACAGGGTGATGCCAAGCAGCAAACCGAGCAGGGCACGGACGAATCTCATGATCGCCCCGCCTGGGAGCGACCTAGGGGATGGGCGTGACGAAACCACGGCCCAACGCGGAAACAAAACGGACTGTCCATGTCGTTCACCTTCGTTACTACTGCCGTCCTAGCTAGGGAACCTCTGATTGAATCGGTTCCAGCATCGTTATCATCGCCCCGCAGGTTATTTTTCAGGCCTGCACGCTGAAATCAGCCTCGTAGCGAAGCGTTTTACCTTTTTTCCCGCTCTATAAGCGGATTTTGGGCGCACTCATGCCGCCAACACCTGACGCTGCAGATACAGGTTG
>JASBTJ010000051.1 GCA_030148485.1 Gammaproteobacteria bacterium
AGTGCGCCCAAAATCCGCTTATAGAGCGGGAAAAAAGGTAAAACGCTTCGCTACGAGGCTGATTTCAGCGTGCAGGCCTGAAAAATAACCTGCGGGGCGATGATAACGATGCTGGAACCGATTCAATCAGAGGTTCCCTAAGGAGCCTCTGAAAAATTCAGAGGTTCCGCGGCACAGGGAGGTGCCGCCAAAATCAGTCACGGCGTGTGACTGATTTTGAAGCAAGCTGCAAACCCCGTTTGCAGCGTAGCGTGCGCTGAGAAGTCCAGGATGGACTTATTCAGCGCTTCCTAAGGCGTCGGTGTTCGGCCTGATGAAGGTTTCCCGGTAATAGCGCAATTCCGCGATGGAGTCGCGGATATCGTCCAACGCCAGATGGCTGGACGCCTTGGTGAACCCGCTGTACACCGCCGGGGACCAGCGCCGGGCCAATTCCTTGAGCGTGCTCACATCCAGATTGCGGTAGTGGAAGTAGGCTTCCAGACGTGGCATGCAACGCGCCAGAAAACGCCGGTCCTGGCAAATGCTATTACCGCACATGGGCGATGCCCCGGCCGGGACCCATTCAGCCAGGAACGCAAGCGTCTGTTGTTCTGCCGCCGACTCGTCCTGGTCGCTCTGGCGCACGCGCTCAGTGAGTCCGGACTGGCCATGCTGACGGGTATTCCAATCGTCCATCCCGGCCATGACCTGTGCGGGCTGGTGAATGGCGATCACCGGGCCTTCGGCCAGGGTGTTCAGTTCCGCATCCGTTACGACGGTGGCAATCTCGATGACGCGGTCGTTCTGAGTATCCAGACCGGTCATTTCCAGGTCGATCCAGATCAGGTTGGTGTCGGAAACAGGCATGCGGACTCCTGGCGATAGCGGTTGGGTGACAGCGGCGGCATTCTAGCATCGGGTCCGTTAAGATGCGGCCAGCCCCAGTCACGGATTTTTATCGACATGCCGACATTGACCGTTGTTTTTCTGCTCGCCCTGGCCGCCGGGACCGCACTGCAATGGTGGCTCATGGCACGCCAGTCGCGTCATGTGGCAGCCCACGCCGATACCGTGCCCTCGGCCTTCAGCACGCGCATTTCCCTGGCCGAGCACCAGAAAGCCGCCGCTTATACCCTGGCGAAACTACGCTTGGCGCGCTGGGGACTGATCGTCACCCCCTTGGTGCTGCTGGCATGGACACTGGGCGGCGGTCTGTCCCTGCTCGACCAGGCTTGGCTCAGCCTGGGCTGGTCTCCGCTGTGGCAGGGCGTTGCCCTGCTGGCCTCGCTGATGGTCATCAGCGGCTTGATCGAGCTTCCCCTGAGCATGGCGGCCACCTTCGGGGTGGAAAGTCGCTTTGGTTTCAACCGCATGTCGATCAGCCGCTTCGTCGCCGACCAATTGCTGGAAACCCTGGTCGGCCTGGCCATCGGCATACCCCTGATCGCCGTGATACTGTGGCTGATGACCGGTGCCGGGCACCTCTGGTGGCTCTGGGCCTGGGCGGTGTGGATGGGATTCATGTTGTTGATGACCTGGGCCTACCCCACCGTCATCGCCCCTTTGTTCAACAAGTTCGAACCGCTGGACCAGGGCGAACTGCGCGGCCGTCTCGAGGACCTGCTACGACGCTGCGGCTTCCACAGCGACGGCATGTTCGTGATGGACGGCTCCAAACGATCCGCCCACGGAAACGCCTATTTCACCGGTTTTGGGCGCAACAAACGCATCGTGTTCTTCGACACGCTGCTGGACGGCCTGGAGCCCCCCGAGGTGGAAGCCGTGCTGGCCCACGAGTTGGGCCACTTCAAACGCCGCCACGTCACCAAGATGCTGGCGGTGGCCGCGCTGATGTCGTTGTTTGGCCTGGCCGTGCTCGGCTGGCTATCACAACAGACCTGGTTCTACAGCGGCCTTGGCGTGTCCCGTCAGTCCGCGGCACTGGCGCTGGCGCTGTTCGTGTTGATCCTGCCGGTGTTCGGCATCTTCTTCCAACCGCTGATGTCGGCCTTCTCACGGCGACACGAATTCGAAGCAGACGACTATGCGGCCGAGCAGGCCGATGCGTCCGATCTGATCAATGGCCTGGTGAAAATGTATCGGGACAGTGCCAGCACCCTCACGCCCGACCCGCTCTATTCGGCCTTCCACCACAGCCACCCGCCGGCACCCGTGCGGGTGGCCCATCTGTCCTCTAAACTGTCCGCCCCCGACTCGCGAGGTAGTTGACCATGTCCATGCGCGCTCTGATGATCGCTCTGCTGCTGCCGTTGGCCGGCAGCGTCACCGCCGCAGGCTTCAATGCGGAGAAGTTCGTCGCCAATAACTGCGCCCGATGCCACGACAGCAGCGTGTATACCCGCGCAGACCGACGGGTACAGTCGCTCAGGCAGTTGGACACCCAGGTTCGTCGTTGCGACAGCATGGTGGGAACCAAGCTCTTTGAAGACGACATCAATCTACTGGTCGATTACCTGAATCAGCGCTACTACCACTTCTGAGCATGGCCAAACGCCGCCTGACTCAGCAGCAAAAGGCGCGTATTGCGCGCATCCAGCAGGACCGTCGCCAACGGATGGCCGACCAGGCCGAGGCCGCGCTCGCCCGCAACGATACCGGCGAGCTCGGGTCACCCCGGCCAGGCCGCGTGGTGACCCGGCACGGCCGAAATCTGGTGATACGCGACCATGGCGGCGACCTGCATCACTGCCTGTTTCGCCAGAATCTGGGAGAGATCGTGTGCGGCGACCATGTGGTTTGGCAGGCCACCGGCACGGCAGAGGGCGTCGTCACCGCCCGGCTGGAACGCCACTCGGCGCTGACACGTCCGGACTACAGCGGGCGCGACAAGGCGCTGGCCGCAAATGTCACCCAACTCGTGATCGTGCTCGCACCCGAGCCGGAACCTGCCGGCTTTTTGATTGACCAATACCTGGTTGCAGCCGAGCACCTTGGCGTGACCGCGCTGATCTGTCTAAACAAGGCCGACCTGCTCGATGAAGCCGCCTGGGAAGCCTTCCGTGACAGGTTTGCGCACTACCAGGTCATCGGCTATCCGCTGATTGGCGTGAGCGCAAAACGCGAACATGGGTTGGATCCGTTGATCGAACAGCTGTGCGGACAAACCAGCATCCTGGTCGGGCAATCCGGTGTCGGCAAATCGTCGCTGGTCAACGCCCTTATCCCCGACCAGGAAGCCCAGGTCGGACGGCTCTCCCAAGCGACCGGTCTGGGTAGGCACACCACGTCGGCGACCACCCTGTACGATCTGCCCAGCGGCGGCGAACTCATCGACTCCCCCGGTGTCCGCAGCTTTCGGCTTGGACAGATGGACCGCGCAACCCTCGAGCAAGGGTTCCGCGAATTCCTCCCCTATCTCGGCCACTGCAAGTTCAGCAACTGTGCTCACGAGGACGAACCCGAATGCGCCGTTCAGACCGCCATGGAGGGCGGTGACATTCACCCCGAGCGACTGGCCAGCTTTTTGAACATGGCCAGAAACCTCCCCAAGGAACACTGAATAGAGAGCAAACCCATGAATTACTGGCTAATGAAGTCCGAACCGGACGTGTTCGGCATCGATCACCTCAAAGCGATGCCGAACAAGACCGAACACTGGGACGGCGTGCGCAACTATCAAGCGCGCAACATGATGCGCGACGATATGAAAAAGGGCGACCAGGTGTTCTTCTACCACTCGAACTGCGACGTGCCGGGGATTGTCGGCGTGATGGAAGTGGTCAAGGAAGGCTACGTGGATCACACCGCGTTCGATCCCGACGCCAAGTACTACGACCCCAAGAGCGACCCGGACAAACCGCGTTGGTACATGGTGGACGTCAAATACAAACGCCACTTGAAGCGCACCATCAGTCTGGCCGAACTGAAAGAACACGCCGATGACATGCTCAAGGATTGCCCGCTGGTGCGCAAAGGCAACCGCCTGTCGATCATGCCCATCACCAAGGACCAGTGGGACTTCATTCTGGGCCTGGAATAACCATGCCCTACGACACCTTGATCACGACCGAGCAGCTTGCCCAAGCCTTGGCGGATGGCAACGCGCGCGTGTTCGACTGTCGTTTCGACCTGGGAGACACGGCTAAAGGGCGCCGCGACTATGACGCCGGCCACATCCGCGGTGCCCGCTACGCCCACCTTGACGACGATCTGGCCGGGCCGGTGGCTACCGGCACCGGACGCCATCCCCTGCCGGATGCCGCCAGCTTTGTCGCCTGGTTACGCCGGCAGGGACTGAACAGCACCGACCAGGTGGTCGTTTACGATGACGGCACCGGCGCCATGGCGTCGCGCCTCTGGTGGATGCTGCGGCATTGGTTGGGCCATCGAACAACCGCGCTACTGGACGGCGGCTGGGTGGCCTGGACCGCGGCCGGCCTACCGGTGGAAACCGCCTTGCCGAACGTGACAGCCGGCAGCTTTTCCGCCATACCCGACCCCAGCCGGGTGGTGGACACGGACACCGTTGTGACATTGCTCGGCAACCCGGCGACCAGCCTGCTCGACGCCCGCATGCCGCCGCGTTTTCGTGGTGAGATCGAACCCTTGGATCCGGTGGCCGGGCACGTTCCCGGCGCACGCAACCTACCGTTCAGCAGCAACCTCGACGAGCAAGGCCGTTTCGCTGATGCCGACTCCTTGCGCCGGATCTATCGGCAAGCCCTCAACGGCAACCCGCCCGACAACGTGGTCTGCATGTGTGGCTCGGGCGTTACCGCCTGTCACAACCTGCTTGCCATGGACATCGCCGGGCTGCAGGGAGCACGCCTCTACGCCGGCTCGTGGAGCGCCTGGTGCAGCGATCCAGCGCGGGCAGTGGATACCGGGGACTGAGGGCCTCCGGCGGTTTCATGTAAACTCCCAAAGCCATACGGCTTCTGCAGCGAACACCTTGATCCGACCGTAAGCCGAAGCAGCCCCCCTGACCAAAGCCAAATTTCACGTCCCTCTGCCTGCGAGATGACCGCCAACAACGCTTTATATCGGGCAGACATACAAGGATTGCGCGCCGTCGCCGTCATCCTCGTGGTCCTGGCGCATGCCGGCGCCCCCGGCTTTGGCGGGGGCTATATCGGGGTCGATGTGTTCTTCGTCATCTCCGGGTACCTGATTACCCGGTTGCTCGTTGACGAACGCCGTAAGACGGGGCGGATAAACTACCTGGCCTTTCTAGCCAAGCGGCTAAAACGCCTCTTGCCTGCGTTGTTGGTGATGCTGATCGTGGTCACCGCGCTCGGGTGGCTGCTGCTTACGGGGCACGAGTTCAGCGAACAAACCCGCTCGGCCCCTTATGCCGCAATCTGGTCAAGCAATTTCTATTTTGCGTTCACCAGCTTCGACTACTTTGCCGAACTGAGGCAAAAGGACCTGTACCTGCACACCTGGTCTCTGGGAGTGGAGGAACAGTTTTATCTGTTATGGCCCGCGTTGATCGCCCTCGCGCTCTTTTCCGGCAGTTCACGAACGTTCCAGGTGCAACGACGAATCGTTACCGCAACGCTTTGCTCGGTGTTCGCCGCCAGCTTTCTCTTATCCCTTTATTGGTCCGGTTCGAACAACCTGTTGGCGTTCTACATGACGCCTGCCCGCGCCTGGGAGTTCGCGCTCGGCGGACTGGTGTACCTGTACACGGACGCGCGACCACGACCAACGTCGGGACTTATCGCGCAACACGGGCGAGCGATCCAAACCACCGGCCTGCTTCTGATCACCGGGGTGGCCATGACCCTCCCGAAACAGGTCACATACTCGGGCGCATGGATTCTGATCCCGGCGGTCGGGGCTGCGCTCACCATCGCCGGCGGTACTGCTCGTGCGAGGCACGAGCCACATCGACTGTTGAGTCACCAGATGCTGACCTGGGTGGGCGACCGCTCGTATTCCTGGTATCTCTGGCATTGGCCGCTGTTGATGATCGGCTTCGCGCACGGCCTGGAAGCCCATGCATTGGCCATACCCGCTCTGATCATGCTGTCGTTGCTCGTATCTTCAGTCAGCTACGAACGTATCGAACTGCCCTTCTGGAAAGGACGCTACGCCAGAGCAACCCCGGCCACGGTGTTGCTCGCATCATCCGCTGTGATCACCGGCACGAGCGTGGTGCTGGCGAAGCTGAACAGTGCTCAGCAGAATCCGGACAGCACGGCAGCGCTCATCGCGCGAAGCATGCGCAACGACATGCCGAGTATCTACCGGCAAGGCTGTGACCGCTTCTTTCAAGACGACCAATTGACCCCATGCTTTGGCGGCCCTGATGATGCCTCGCGGACAGTCGCCTTGATCGGGGACAGCATCGCCGCGCAATGGTACTCGCTGCTCCCCAGCATATATGGCAGCGGCGATTGGCGCTTGGTGACCCTGACCAAATCGTCCTGCGCAATGGTGGAGGCGGACAACCCGGACCTTGCCGACGTCCGGTCGGAAGAGATCTGCAGAAACTGGCGGCGCGAGGCCACGAAATACCTGGCGGACCTGAAACCAGACGTGTTGTTTATCGGCAATTCCGCAAGATACGCGTTTACCGCCGATGAATGGGTGGCCGGCACCAGGTCCATTCTCGATCTCTTGGCGCCGGTGGTGGGACGCATCGTCGTGCTGGAAGGGACACCGCAACTGTCGTTCGACGGCCCCAGTTGTCTGGAACGGTGGTTTCGGGGACATGACGATCACATACAACCATCCCAGCCCCTCTGCGCGGACCACGTCGCCACCAGCGGTCAACAGGCCAGAGCCAGTCTGACCGCGGCCGCCGCGTCGTACAGCAACGTCCAAGTACTGCAGCTGAGCGACATCGTGTGCCCGAATTCGACTTGTGCCGCGTGGGATACCGACGGGTACGCGGTGTTTCGTGACCGTCAGCACCTGACCGACACCTTTGTTCGCCAAAAGGCCGCGGAAATCAAGGCCCGACTTGGCCAAATGGGCGTCCCGATCGACTGACTCCAGCAGCGCCCTCGTTTTACGGCCCATGTCCCATCCGGTTGCGGGAACGGCACTCGCTGTCTCACCTCTCACCACATCACTCAGCACCCCTGACCAGGCCATCGGCTCGAGGGCTGATACCGGCCACTACACATTCCTGTGGCTTGGCCACATACTGCCTTGTAAGGTCATCAGGTCTGGGATGCGCCGCCGGCAGGCCAGCGCGGCTTGACGGCCCGGCCATTTGCAGCGGAGGGACCCTTGGTGCGATTAGCGGTAAATGAACTGCGTTCGACGCCATTTCGTACGCTATTGACCTTGGCTGCCATAGCTGCAGCCATCGCTGTCATATTGGTGCTGCGTGGCTTCGAGCAAGGCTTGTACGCACAATCAAGAAGCATTGTGATGAGCCGTGGTGCCGACCTTTTCGTCACGCAAGCGGGAATCCACAATCTGGTAGCGGCGCGTTCCGCCCTACCGCAGTTCACCCGCGGATTGGTGGAAGACATACCCGGGGTGGCAACGGCGCACCCGCTGACCGGGCTGCCGGTGATCTATGATCAAGACGGCCTGAAGACGCCCAGCTATCTACTGATTTACGACACCAAAGGTGGACCGAATCGGATCACCCAGGGAACCGCTGCCAGGAGCGGCAATGACATCGTGCTGGATCTCAGTCTTGCCGATAAGTACGGGCTCCGGCCTGGAGACACCCTCACCCTTGCCGCCTTCGACTTTCGGATCACCGGCATCACGACGGGCAACGCCGCCCTGTTCATGCCCTTTCTGTTCACCACCTATGACGGCCTGATCGACTTTTTTCTGGATTCCGAGATCGCCCCCGATCTCAGCACCTTCCCGCTACTCAGCTATCTACTGATAGAGCTAAGACCCGGTGCCGACCGTACCGCCGTGGCGCGCGAGATAGAGGCCAGGATTCCCGAGGCCGATGTCCTGACCCCGAGTCAACTGGCGGACAACGATGCGGCACTTGGTAAGGAGCTGTTCGGCCCCGTGATGGGGGCAATGATCAGCATTGCCTACGTCATCGGCGGCCTGGTTGTCGCATTGATCATGTACGCGGACGTCCGTAGACGGCAACGGAGCTTCGCCGTCATGAAGGCACTGGGTTTCAGCCAGGGGCGCATCACGCTCGAGATCGGCACCCAGGTGCTGATACTGGTCATCATCGCCTTTCCCATGGGCATGGCCATCGCCCAACTGATGGCGATGGGTATCGCGTGGTGGGCACCCATCTACCGGGTGCTGTCACTGGAGCCCTATGGGCTCGTCCAAACCCTGGTCGGCTTGACGCTGTTCGCCGGTTTCGGCGCGCTGCTACCGCTACGCTTGGTCGCCAAAGCCGATCCCGTGACGGCATTCCAAGACGGGTAGAGCGCATGCTGCACTGGGCCATGAAATCACTCTGGGCGCAAAAAGCCACTCTGGCAGCCGGTAGTGGTGGCGTCGCCGCGGCATTCGCCCTGGTTCTGCTGCTCGACGCGGTATTCGCCGGGGAGTCGAAACAGATCGTGGCGTATATCCACAACACCCATCCTGACGTCTGGGTCATGCAACGCGGGGTGTCAAACATGCACATGGCGACCAGCTTCGTCTGGGACTGGAAGGCCGAGCGTATCGCCGCGCTACCGGAGGTCGAACGAGCCACACCGATTCTCTACCTGAACACGGTGATTCAAGCCGGAACACGAAACTGGTTCGCGTACGTGGTCGGCGTGCGCCCCGGCGAGCGCCGTGCAGGGCCATGGTCCATCGCTGTCGGCAAAGGTACTACCGGCCCTGAGGAAATCGTCTTGCCGGAGGTGCTCGCCCGGGTGGCCGGGCTGAGCCTGGGTGATACGGCCAGTATCGCGAACAAGCGCTTTCACATCGTCGGGCTGTCGCGGCAAACCTTCTCCATGGCCAATTCCATCGCGTTTGTCGATTTCGACGATCTGGCCGATTTGCTCTCGGCTAGAGGCACGGTCAGCTACATTCTGGTAGACGCGAAACCGGGGCACGACCCGCAGGCACTGGCCGCCAAGATCACGCGGTCCGTAGAGCAGGTTTCGGCATTGCCGCAGCAGGTGTTTCGCGACAATGACTTCAATATGGCCATGAAAATGGGCGTGGAAATCATCTTGATCATGACGGTGATCGGTACCGCTTTGGCAGTGTTGATCGTGGCCTTCACCGCGTATTCCATGACCGACGCACGGCGCCGGGAACTGGCGCTGATCAAGGCGCTTGGCGTGCCGAATCGCGCCGTGTATTCGGCGGTGGTAATGCAAACGTTGACCTTGACCGGCTTGAGCTACGTCATGGTCATAGCCGCCGGCGCCATCCTGCTCCCCGGACTGGAACGACTGGTTCCCCAACTGACGCTGGAAGTGACCCCTTCCGCCTTGCTACGGGTTGCAGCAATCGCGGTCGGGGGCGCTGCGTTGGCGGCACTGATCCCTGCGTATCAAGTCGCGCGCGTCGATCCGGTTAGCGCATTCAACAGGTAGACCCGCATGGACAAGCCCGTACTCAAGGCCGACCACATCAGCAAAAGCTTCGGGCAAGGGCATACCGCGGTGCGCGCGGTGGACGATGTATCCTTGGCGGTGTCGCCGGGCGAGTTGGTACTTATCATGGGGCCGTCCGGATCCGGAAAAACCACCTTGCTATCGATGCTCGGCGCGCTGCTGCATCCTGACACGGGGCGCATCCAGCTCGGTGATGTCGATATAACGCCTCTTAACGAGCGACAGTTGCCGCGGATCAGAGCCGAGCGCATCGGATTCATCTTTCAGGCCTTCAATTTGCTGGATGCCCTGAACGTGGAGGAAAACATCCTGTTTCCGGCCCAACTGGTCGCTGGCGGCGCGGCGGCCGCCAGGCCGCGCGCCCTGGAACTGATGGCCCGTCTACGCCTTGCTGAGCGTCGTCACGCCCTCCCTCGGACCCTGTCCGGCGGCGAGAAACAACGCGTCGCCATCGCCCGCGCCCTGATCAATCAACCCGCGCTCATCCTGGCCGACGAGCCCACCGGGAATCTCGACTCACAAAGCGGCCAGGAAGTCATGATGGTTCTTTACGATATCGCGCGGGATGAGGGTCGTTCTATCATCATGGTGACCCATGATCCCCGCGTCGAGGAGGTTGCGGATCGGGTACTCTGGCTGGAGGATGGGCGCCTGCAGAAACGCCGGGCATCTCCCCACGATTGGACCGCCTGCCCGGTCTGCCACATGCGAGTGGACATCAACCGCATGGACTTCGCGGCCGAGCACCGGGGACATGTTTACCGCCTCTGTTCATCTCGTTGCCGCGAGCGCTTCCTGGACGACCCAGACGCATTCGTTTCAGGATCGATCAGTTGACAAGGATCCGCCGTCACACGCCGCCCATCGCGCCGGCAGCTACTGGCTCCCGATCGCACCCGACGAATGACAAACCTCGTCCGCCGTCGCCGGGCTTGCATGGTCAGATTGACAGATATCGCCCTTATCGAAACCTCAGCCGACGAACCGGGCACCGGGCAGCAGGTTCGGCTTGAACACCTCGGGCAAGGCATTCAACAAGGCCAAGGCATCGGCCAGCGACATATCGACCTGATGGAATCCGGACTTTTCGGCAGCCAACAGCTCCACAACGATGGCCGCTTCAGCACCGGACGCCGTATCGTCCAGATAGAGTTGCAGGATGTTGCGGTCGGCATCGACCACGCCGAAGAAGTTGTCCGGGCTCTGGAGCAGCACCTTTGCCAGCGGAGCCAGGCGTTTCGCATCCAGGGGCTCGGGCGTGGCGGAGCTGATGGACACGTTGTGCTGATAGTCGCGGTAGAAGACATCGAAGACGCGCAGTTTGTCGGTCATGCTCACCCCCGCCGCCAGGTGGTCCCGCCAGCCCCGTCTTCGAGCACGATCCCCTGTTCCTTAAGCTGGTCGCGGATCTGATCGGCCTCGGCCCAGTCCTTGTCGGCCTTGGCCTGGGCGCGGCGGGCGATGAGCGCGTCGATATCGGCATCGGACAAGCCGTCGCCATCGCCCTCACCGCCGCGCAGCCAGGCCTCGGCGTCCTGCTGCAGGATGCCCAACACGTCGCCCAACTGGCGCAGTTCGGCGGCCAACGATGCGGCTTTCGCCTCGTCATCCTTACGCACGGTGTTGATCTCGCGCACCAGCTCGAACAGCACCGCCAGGGCCTCGGGGGTATTGAAGTCGTCGTCCATCGCCGTGTTGAACCGTTCGACATAAACCTCGGCACCGGCGGGCTCCGCAGCGGGCAAACCACGCAGTGCCGTGTAGAAACGGTTCAATGCGTTACGGGCGTTGTCCAGATGGTCCTCGTCGTAGTTCAACGGGCTGCGATACTGGCTGGTGAGGATGAAATAGCGCACCACTTCGGCCGGATAATGGGCCAGCACCTGGCGCACGGTGAAGAAGTTGCCCAGCGATTTGGACATTTTTTCATCGTTGATACGAACAAAGCCGTTGTGCATCCAGTAATTGACGAACGGATGCCCGGTGGCGCCCTCGGACTGGGCGATTTCGTTCTCGTGGTGGGGAAAACTCAGGTCGGCGCCACCACCGTGGATGTCGAAGGTATCGCCCAGGGCCTTGGTGGACATGGCGGAGCACTCGATGTGCCAACCGGGGCGGCCCTGGCCCCAGGGCGAGTCCCAAGCCGGCTCGCCGGGCTTGACGGCCTTCCACAACGCGAAATCCAGCGGGTCGTGTTTGATTTCGCCGGTTTCCACCCGAGCGCCGGCCCGCAGGTCCTCGATGGATTTGCCGGACAGCTTGCCGTATTCGGGGAAGGAGCGAACGCTGTAGTACACGTCGCCATTGTCCACCGCATAGGCGTGACCACGCTTGATGAGGCGCTCGATCATGGCGACGATCTCGCCGATGTGATCAGTCGCCTTGGGCTCAGCGTCCGGGGGCAACACCGCCAGGGCGCGTTCGTCCTCGTGCATCGCGGCAATGAATCGCTCGGTCAATACGTTGAACGGCTCTCCGTTCTCATTGGCACGATTGATGATCTTGTCGTCGATATCCGTGATATTGCGGATATAGGTTACGTCGTAGCCGCGCGCCTGCAGATACCGGTACACCACGTCGAAAACCACCATCACCCGAGCATGCCCGAGATGGCACAGATCGTAGACGGTCATGCCGCACACATACATGCTGACTTTTCCCGACACGATGGGCCGAAATACTTCCTTTTGACGGGTCAGGTCGTTGTAAATCTTCAGCATGGGATATTGCGTCGCGATAATGCCGGCACGGGACGTGTTTTCCGGCGGGAACGATACTGTCAGCCGCGCATCTTAAACCCTGGCCGGCGCGCTCACCAGCCACGGGGTTTTGCCCATCGGGCGCAGCCGATATGATGGGCGCCCGTTTGAGGAGGAACCTTAGGCATGAACATGCTTCTTCGCTGGCTGACGCCAGCCCTGTTCGCCATCGCGGCCAGTACCGCGTGGGCGGCCCCCCTGCAGGTGCTCATGAAGACCACCAAGGGTGACATTCTGTTGGAGTTGGACCCCGACAAGGCGCCGAAAACGGTGGAAAATTTTCTACGTTACGTGGACGAGGGTTTCTACGATGGCACGGTTTTTCATCGTGTGATCAAGGGCTTCATGATCCAAGGCGGTGGCTACACGCCGGACATGGCCCGCAAACCCACCCACGACGCCATCGAGAACGAGGCCAAAAACGGCCTGAAGAACGTTCGCGGTACCATCGCCATGGCGCGCACCGGGGATCCGCATTCGGCGACCGCCCAGTTCTTCATCAACCACGTCAACAACGCCAATCTCGACTACCCGGGCCATGATGGCTGGGGTTACGCGGTGTTCGGCAGGGTAATCGATGGCATGCCGGTGGTGGACAGCATCGCCAGCGTGCCGACCGGTCGCCATAGCCCGATGCGCAACGTGCCACGCGAACCCGTCGTCATCCAGTCCGTCCGACGCGTCGAATAAGTATCACCCTTTCCAGGAGAAGTTCATGATCACCCTCACCACCAACCTCGGCGCCATCGTCATCGAGTTGAACCCCGAAGCGGCGCCCAAGACCTGCGCCAATTTCGAACAGTACGTCCGGGACGGTCACTATGACGGCACCATCTTTCACCGGGTGATCGGCAACTTCATGATCCAGGGCGGTGGCATGACGGCGGACATGATGCCCAAACCCACCCGGGATCCCATCGAAAACGAAGCCAACAACGGCCTGTCCAATGAGATCGGTGCCATTGCCATGGCCCGCACCATGGAGCCGCATTCGGCCAGCAGCCAGTTCTTCATCAACGTGTCGAACAACGGTTTCCTGGATTACCCGGGGCAGGACGGTTGGGGCTACTGCGTGTTCGGCAAGGTGGTCGATGGCATGGATGTGGTCAATCAGATCAAGGCGGTGGAAACCGGCAATCAGGCCGGTCATGCGGACGTCCCCATGACCCCGGTGGTTATCGAAAAGGCCGAAATCACCGACTGAGCGGCTTCCCCGCCAAGCCCTGGAGCACGCCCGCATGGCCGAACAGCTGTTTATCGCCGACCTGCACTTGTCGGCCGAACGCCCGGACACGCTGGCGTTGTTCCTGGAGTTTATCACCCGCCGCGCGCCGCAAGCCGAGGCCCTGTACATCCTCGGCGACCTGTTCGACGCCTGGATCGGTGACGACGACGATTCGCCTACCGCCACCCAGGTACGTGACGCGCTGCGCCGGCTGATCGATAGCGACGGGACGACCGTGTATTTTCAGCATGGCAACCGCGACTTCCTTATCGGCGACACCTTTGCCGCCGACACCGGCGTGCAACTGTTGGGCGAGACCGAAGTCGTCGACGTGGACGGCACGCCCACCTTGCTGATGCACGGCGACCTATTGTGCACCGACGATGTGGAATACCAGCAAGCCCGCCTGATGTTGCGCAGCCCGGCCTTTGTCGAGGATTTCCTGTCCCGGCCGCTGGCCGAGCGCGCGGCCCTGGCCGCTGATTACCGCAGGAAGAGCGGCGAAGCCACCTCGCTCAAGGCCGAAGACATCATGGATGTCAACGAGCGAACGGTAACGGATTATCTGCGCCACCATGACGTGGCACGCCTGATCCATGGTCATACCCATCGCCCGGACACACACAGCCACCCGATGCGACAGGGCACCGCCGAGCGTTGGGTACTCGCCGAGTGGCATGGCAACCAAGCGGAATTTCTCTGCGCAACGGACCGCGGACTCGAGCGCGAAGTGATTCGGCCCACCGCCGCTTAGGTGGTCATAAATCTTTCAAATTTATCGTTGCACCCGCGCGCGGGCCGCGCTTATGATCAGGTGCAGTCGGGACTCGACACGGATGCAAGGCAGGCTGACGGAATAAAACACTGCCGACAAATACAACACCACCACCGCCCGACAGGCTCATTGAGAACAGACGACCGACGCCACGCCAGCAGTAGAGCATCTGCTGAGCCAGGGCGCCTGTGCGAGCCAACCACTAAAAACTTGAGGAACCGAAACAATGAGAACCACCTTCCCCCAGAGGGTCTCATGGATCGCGGTGATGCAGCTGATCACCAGCTCGCTGGTGCACGCTGCCGAGCGCTTCAAACCCTATGTACTGGGCTCCGAGACGGAGCACGATTTCGCCGCCGTGGTGAAATCCACCCAGAGCAGTCTGGAAGCCGCGGGCTTTGAGCTTGTCGGCGAATACGCGCCCTACGCCGACACCCATATCCTGATCGTCACCAGCCCGGCCTTGTTGCGCGCCGCCGCCGACAGCAACCACGGCGGTTTTGCCGCCGTACAGCGTGTCAGCATCGCCAAACGCAATGGCAAGGTCCAGGTGGCCTACACCAACCCGGTGTACATGGCATATGCCTATCGCATGAAGTCCAACCTGAAGAACGTCAGTGATCAACTGGCCGAAGCACTGGGCAACCAGGCGAGTTTCGGCGCAAAGCGCGGTTTGTATGCCGAGGATCTGCGTGAATATCACTATACCTTCGGTATGGAGTACTTCGACGACGTCTACGAGCTGGCCGAATACGGCAGTCACCAGGCCGCCATCGACGCCGTGGAGCGCAATCTGAAGACCAACACCGCCGGCGTACGCCCCCTGTATCGTCTGGATATCCCCGGCAAACAGGAAACGGTGTTCGGTGTATCCATGAAAGGCCGCGGCGAAAAAGGGCAATACATGGACGACCAATTCCAGATGGGCGTGGTCGATCATGGCGCCTATAGCGCGGCCGCCTACCTGCCGTACGAAATCATGGTCACCGGCAACAAGGTCATTGCACTACACATGCGCTTCCGAATGGCGGTAAACTTCCCCAGTCTGCGCATGATGGGCTCGAACAGCTTCATGACCCTGATGCCCAGCCCGGAGGCGGTGCAAAACGCCCTCACCAAGGCGGTCGGCGGTCGGGTGGAACAGGACGAGTTCTGATTACGTAAACATCTTCTCGATGTGCTTGTGCATTGTGCCGGTCTTTGGACCGGCTCTTTTTTGGTTCATCGTCGAAGTGCGGGGTCTTGAGCCCGACGAGGCAAGTTGCTGATTCACCTGGAGCCGAGCGACAAGGGCATGCGCTGCTCGCGCTGCGACACGGTCAGCCACTCGGTCCACGACACCGTACACAGACGCATTCGCGATCTGCCCCTTCTGGATTGGGACGTGGTCC
>JASBTJ010000061.1 GCA_030148485.1 Gammaproteobacteria bacterium
CGGTGACACTCGCCGGGGCGACGGTATGTTAGTAAGCATCTGATGCTTGGCAGCTCAATAGTCGTCCCCGGCGGGTGCCTGTCCCACTTGGCAAGCCTAGGAGAAGACCGACCATGGAGCAGGACGGACTATCTATAAAGCAGGTCAATGCGCTCGCTATACTCGCTGGGACGCTCCACCGCTACGCGGCTCCGCGCCCCTTACCTTGAACGTTATGTGCAAATAGAGATGACACCTACAAAGTTACTAGGTTGGATAATTAATATTACAGGAGTAATCATTTTATCTCTTGGAATATCCACCTACTTTTGGCCGACGTTAGAAGCTAGAGTATTGGAAATAAAGAAACATCACATAGCTTATGACAACACCCCGGTTATTACTCCTGGTAAAAAGCCTAAATTAAGGGATACTCACATCAACACCATAGAAATAGAATATGAGTACAAAGTTGATGGTAAGAAATATAAAAACACAACAACTTCATTATTTAGTAAAAGAATTAAATATTATAATGAATCACTATTACCAGAAGCCGGAAAAACAATTAACATTAGATATGCGCCGCTAGCTAATAATTTAAGTATTATTAATACTGGCATACCAATTTTTACCGTTATCGCTTTAGTTATTACAGGTTCTTTTCTTTTATTTTTAAAGGAATTTAGCGCATGGTTTTTTACAACCATCTTCAAACAGAAATAACACACATAACACACGCCCTGAGGTAGTCCGCCAAGGGAACCAGGTCTATTTGGCGAAGTCTTCGACGAGCGGGGATCCCTTCGCCTTGAGGGCCATCAGGTACTTGGCTTCGTCATAGGGTCGGCGGTCGATCCAGCAGCGATGAAGGATGCTGATCCATTTGAACGCCAATGCGCGGATCGCCATCTGGTGGATTTTCCCCTTCTCACGCTGGGCCTGATAGCACGCCCGCGCCCAGAACGAGATCCGCAGGGGCTCGTCGGCCCGTCGCTATCACATCCGCCCCCCAAGAATGCGGTCATTTTTGCGTCGTCGCCCCGCGGATCGGCATTGAAGTGGCGATGAACGAGCGCTACCGCATGGCGGTCCAATGCTGAGACACGACGGAATAAACCCGGACAAGGAAGACGACAATGGCTCAACCCTACGATCTCATCGTTATCGGCACCGGCACCGCCGCCACCGTTAGCGCCACACGCTGCCGTGCGGCGGGCTGGCGGGTGGCGGTAATCGATCATCGCCCGTTCGGCGGCACCTGCGCGCTGCGCGGCTGTGATCCGAAAAAGATGCTGGTGGCCGCCGCCGAGGTGATCGACGGCGTCAGCCGCATGCACCAGGTGGACGTGGTCCAAGGCCAGTCGGCCATCGACTGGGCGGCACTGCAGCGCTTCAAACGCTCATTCACCGACCCAGTGCCGGACAAGCGCGAGCGAATGTACCGGGATCACGGTATCAATACCTACCACGGCAAGGCCCGTTTCACCGGACCGAACCGGATCACTGTGAATGGAGAGGCACTCGAGGCCAAACAGTTCGTCATCGCCGCCGGTGCCGAACCGGCGCCGCTGCCCATCGACGGCGCGGAACACCTCACGCTGAGCGACGCCTTCCTGGAACTCGAATCGTTACCCAAGCGGCTGGTACTGGTCGGCGGCGGCTTCATCGGCTTCGAGTTCGCTCACGTGGCCGCCCGCGCCGGCGCGCAGGTTACCATCCTCAATCGTGGCCCTCGTCCGCTCAAGAATTTCGAACCCGAACTCGTCGACGCGCTGGTCCGACGCGGCGAGGGCATCGGCATTGAGCTGCATTGCGGGCACGAAGTGAAATCGATTTGCCCAGACAACGACGAGTATACCGTTCACGCGACGGCCCCAGATGGCGAGGCGACTTTCGCAGCCGCCTGCGTCGTGCACAGCGGCGGGCGTGTGCCCGCAGTGGCCGATCTGGACCTCGATGCCGCCGGTATCGCCTATGAAAAATTCCACATTGGGCGAAACCCGTACTTGCAAAGCACCTCGAATCCAGCCGTCTATATTGCCGGCGATGCCGGCGCCCCGCCCCTGCCGCTGACGCCGGTCGCCGCGCTGGAGGCTAACGCGGTGGCAAGCAACCTGTTGGACGGCAATCACCAAACGGTGGATTACGCCGGCATTCCCACCGCGGTGTTCAGTGTGCCGGCGCTGGCCCGGGTCGGTCTGCTGGAGGCCGAGGCGAAGGAACAGGGGCTGAAATATCGCGTTAACCACCAGATGGTTCCGGACTGGTACAGCGCCCGGCGGGCAAACGAGCCCTGTTACGCCTATAAGGTGTTGGTGGAGGAGGAAACCGATCGCGTGCTCGGCGCCCACGTGGTCGGCCCCGATGCGGTGGAAATCGTCAATCTGTTCGGACTGGCCATGCGCACCGGCCTCAAGGCGGCGGATCTGGCCTACGCAACCTTCGCCTACCCGACCTGGGCCTCCGATCTGGAGTCCATGTTACCGTGAAGTAACATTGTTCCGCCGGCGGCGCCGAGCGACGTCGGGTGCGGGGTAGAAACGGCGGTCTTGTAGCGCGGTGTGTCACGAAGTTTTTATCCTGATCCCAATCGGGCTCCAATCGGGCTCCAATCGGGCTCCAAACGCCGCTCCGTGTTCGAGCCCGCTGAACGCGACGGTACCTGGCCGATACATCCCCACACCCCCGCATGGACAGCCCGTTGCCATCAGCGCACCCCAACATCATTGCACCGCCGCCGTTGCTCTTCGCGGGGTTCGCCCTGACAGGATTCGGTCTGCACTGGATGCTGCCACTCCGGATACCGAGTGAATTCGGCTGGCGGCTCGCTATCGGGTTGTTTTTCCTGACTGGCGGCTCGGCCCTCGCCCGTTGGGCGTTTGCACATTTTCGTCGCCACGCGACCTCAGCCAGCCCGCGGGACAGCGCGGTCGCGTTGATCCAGGACAGGCCGTTCGCGTTGTCGCGCAATCCGGTGTACGTTGCCATGTCGCTGCTCTATCTTGGCGTGGCGTTCGGGCTGGGGTCCGGCTGGCTGCTGCTGCTGCCCGTGCTGTTGGTGGCGATGCACGTCGGCGTGGTGCGACCGGAAGAGCGGTACCTGACGACCCGGTTCGGCGATGCTTATGCGTAGTACCGCAACCGGGTACGGCCTTGGCTGTGACGCTCAGCGCGCGCACGGTCCGCCACCGGGGAATCGACGGGTGATGCCGCACGGGCACAGCGACAGGTCCATCGCCAACACTAGCGGAGTCATCGTCCGATGAGCACCCCCGCCATGCTGCACTTCTTTTGCGGGAAGATGGCGGCCGGAAAATCCACCCTCGCCCGTCAGCTCGCGGCCAGACACGACGCGCTGTTGCTCAGCGAGGACGACTGGCTGGGCGGTCTGTTCCCCGGCCAGATCAATGCGGTTGCCGACTACGCCAAGCACTCAAAGCAGCTGCGGTCGATACTGGGGCCGCACGTACAGCAGTTGCTGGCACGGGGAACCGAGGTGGTGCTGGATTTTCCGGGCAATACCCCGGCGCAGCGCGTTTGGTTTCGGTCCATCTTTGAGCCGGTTAACGCCCCGCACACCCTGCATTTTATCGACCTGACGGACGCTCAGTGCCTACGCCAATTACGCCAGCGCCATACCGGGCAAGCCGCCGGGTCCGCCTTCACGTCGGCGGCGGCATTTGCATCCGTAACCCGGTATTTTTCACCGCCAGCGGGCGACGAGGATTTCAACGTGGTCAGGTACAACGACACCCAGGATCGCATACCGAACTGACTTTTCATTGTGCACACCACCGGTTGCGCAAAACGCCGGCACGGCGCTCGATCAGCGTGACACCCGCCACCAGCGGAACCCGATCTGCGCCCCGAAGAGGCCGCGGCCTGATCGTCAGCGAACGCGACCGCAGATCTTTCCGGCTGACAGCTGATCGACCACAAGCGGTCAAAGAATCGCGACGTCCTTGATATAAACACTAGACTCGACTGCTGGTCTGGTTCGATACGCGGGCGCAAAGCCGGCGCAGATCGATTTCACGAGGAGACGCGTGATATGAACATGCACTATGGCGCCCTGTTATGTGCGGGCACCTTGACCTTGCTATCCACCACCATGGCCGGTAAACGACTGAGCGGCGATGAGATCCGTACGCTGCTCACCGGCAAGACGGTTCACGGCACCCACCACAAGCGCGGCACCATCGAAACGCATTTCGGTGAAGACGGCCGTGTGACCAACTGATCCGGCGACGGGACGACACGCGCCGGAAAGTGGTGGGTTGACGGCGATAAACGCTGCATCGCCTGGGATCATAAGGGCAAGGATTTTTGCCACTAGATCAAGCGCGAAGACGATGGCAGCCACGTGCTGATCCATAGCCGCAAGGGCAAGCGCCTGGTGGAAATGACCACCGTCAGCGACGGTAGCCCGGTGAACTGATCGCTTACACTCCTACCCGCCGGCGAGGCGGTTGGTTGACGTCGCCGAGCGGCGGCACGGGCAAGCAAATCGCCATCCCCCGCCGCGCGACGGCAGTCAGGCACCGGCCGAGGGGGAGCCCAAGCTCCCTGCCCGGCTCAAGTCGCCCAATCCGCAATGGCCGCACTCGCGGCCATCACCCGACCGCAGTACTTGTTCAGAAAGGCACGGTCGATTCGGCCCTGGTGCGCGGCGGCTTTGAGTGCTTCGCTGCCGTCAAAATCGACATCGGCCAGACGGAAGCTCAACTCGTCAGCGGGTCGGCCGAAATCGCTCCCCGGCAGGGTGGCAACACCCCGCTCCCGCAACAACCCTTCGCACAACTGCGGGCTGGTGTGGATACCCCGCTCTGCGAGACTGTCTTTTTGCGCGGTGAAATCGGGAAACAGATAGAAGCCGCCCTCCGGCTCCGCCACCTGTATGCCTGCGGCAGCCAGCTGTTCGACCACGGCCCCACCCAGCGCGCGTAGGATGCGGCGGGAGTGATGCAGATAGGCACCAATCTCCGGCCCACCCTGGTAGGCCCGTACCACGGCATACTGGATCGGCGCACTGGTGGTGGTAAAGGTCTCGCTGGCGACCACGGCCATGGCCTCCTGCAGCCAACGTAGCGCCGGTGGAAACAGGAAGGTGCCCAACCGCCAACCACCGGCCCCGGCCCACTTGCTCAGGCCACTGCTGATGATGGTGCCTTCCGGGTAGTGGCGGGCGATGGACCGGTGCTGGCCTTGATGGTACAGCTCGCCGTAGATCTCGTCGGACAACACGATCACGCCGTAACGTTGCGCCACCGCCGCCAGCGCGGCCAACTGGTCGTCGTCGTAACTGACCCCCAGCGGATTGCTGGGGTAGTTGAGGATCAGCAAGCGCGGGCGCGTCGGATCGCCCCGGCACAATGCGTCCAGTTCAGCCGGCTGAAGACGCCAGCCGTGGTCCCGTTGCGTCGTGATCCAATGTACCTGGCGACCGATGATCGACGCTTGAGGGGTGTAGGACACCCAACTGGGCGCGGGAACGAGCAGGTCGCCGTAGTACACCAGTTGCAGGATGAACATCAGCTCCTTGGAGCCCGGGCCGATCAACACATCCTCCCCGCCCCCGGCGACGGCGTTGACACGTTGATGATAGCCGGCAACCGCCTCCCTCAGCGCAGGTAGTCCCTTTACCGGCAGGTAGTCTTTTTGATGGGCGTTGTCCCGCAACGCCTGGACAACCACATCCGGTACCGGGAACGGCGACTGCCCCAGCCCCAACCGGTAAACCTGTTTGCCGGCTTGCTGCAACCGGGCACTGTGCTCATTGACGGCCAGCGTCGCCGATGGCGCCAGGCTGCGAACATTCAGATTGAGCTGCGCGTTTGCCGGGGTCCGTTGCGGCGCAAAGCCGAACGGCGACTGCGGAACGGCATTCATCACTGTGTCCTTGTCGAGTCCCGCCCGACGTCGTGCACCCACTGGTGACTGCGCAAGGAGCGTACCAGGGCACAGCCCCCTTGCCGCACGCCAGATCGTTCGTTCGCGGCGCAAATCGCGATCCATACCTAGCGGCGCGTACCACTACAGTGCGTACCCACGAACTTTGCCGCCATGTCGCCGGTCTTTATGCAGACAGCTTGCGGGCGGCAGGATTGCCCTGCGCCGTCGGTATCCGTATTATGGCTAGGGGCACGGTTCCGCTGGAGCACTACCGTTGGCACACGACCACAGCGCCCACCACGGCAATTACAATCGCGCCTTCGCCATCGGCGTAGTGGTGAACCTTGCCTTTGTCGCCATCGAAGCGGGCTATGGCATTGCCGCCGACTCGCTGGCGTTGATCGCGGATGCCGGCCACAACCTGAGCGATGTGGTCGGGCTGCTGTTGGCGTGGGGAGCAAGCGCGCTGGCCGGCAAGGCCGCGTCGGACAAACGGACCTACGGTTTTCGCAAGGCAACGGTGATGGCCTCGTTGGGTAGTGCGATCATGCTGTTGGTGGCCTTAGGCGGTATCGCCTGGGAAGCCATCGGTCGATTCAACGACCCGCAACCGGTGGCCGGCATGACGGTGATCGTAGTCGCGGCCATCGGCGTGGTCATCAATACCGCCACGGCGCTGTTGTTCGTGTCCGGGCAAAAACACGACCTGAACCTGCGCGGCGCCTTTCTGCACATGGCCGCGGACGCAGCGGTTTCGGTAGGCGTGGTGATCGCGGGGCTGTTCATTCTGTTCAAGAACTGGTTATGGATCGACCCCGCCATCAGTCTGGTCATTGCCGGCGTCATCTTCGTCGGCACCTGGGGACTGTTGCGCGATTCCATGAACTACGCCATGGACGCCGTGCCGGCGAAGATCGATCTGACCGGTGTGCGCCAATATCTGGAGCATTTCGATCACGTCGACCACATCCACGACCTGCACATCTGGCCCTTGAGCACCACGGAGATCGCGCTAACGGTGCACTTGGTGGTCAACAAGCAGGTGCTGGACAACGACTTTCTCAACGAGCTGCAAACACATCTGCATGACACCTTCGACATCGAGCATGCGACCATTCAGATTGAAAGTGCGTTGGCCGAGAACCATTGTCGACTGGACTGCCATCCCGCCGGTTGAGCGGCGCCTGAGGACTGCAGGTCCGCAACCATTTATTAAACCTTTTACCCTGTACACCGTGTGGGTTAAAGTGCGGCCAATATAACGAATCCAGGCCGCCCAGGATGGTCATGCTCGGGTTCCGGTGCGATTCCGATAATACGAAGACCCGACCATGCCCGCTACCCAGAGCGCTTTGGCGCAGGCCCGACAGATTCTGGCAGCAGCCGATCAGAAGCTGGACAAGCTGCGCGCCGTCAAACCCTATCTGATCGATCTGTCGCTAAGGGAGAACCCCGTCGGCGCCCGCGTGGGGCAAACGCTGGCGGAAAAGTTGGCGATCCTGCCTCGGCTGCGTGAGTTCGGTTTTCAGAACATCCTGCTCGGCACGCTCGATTACGGATTGCCCGACGAGTTGGAAGTGGATGACGATTTCATGGCGCATCTACGCGACCACGACGTCGACATGACCGGCTGTTTCGCCTTTACCGCCATCGGCATCGCCCAGCCAGACGGCCGTTTCGTCGCCGACCCGTCGCAGCTGAAGTTGCAACGCTACGGCGTACCGAACACGCTCCATGAGATCTACCTGACCCACGAGGGAATGGGCGATCAATACGACCGCGAGACCTTGAAGCGCAGCCTGCCCGCCAGTATCCGCTGGCTGCACGAAAACGTTCGCGGCGACAACGGCAACCCGCCACGCATCCTGATCAATGTCGTCGATGGCTGCGACGCCTTCGCCGAAGATCCGGACTGGGTGTGCGAGATCCTCGCCCTGTTGGCCGACCAACCCATCGAGGGGGTCAGCATCGAGGACGACCGCGGGGTGTTTCTCCCGTTTCAGGTGGGTGCCTATGTGGCGGTGATGCGTCAACTGCCGCCGCCGCCACTGAAGATCCTGGTCCATATGCATGCCGGCGGTGGGTTCGAGAATGCCTCGGTCATGGAGGCCTTGCTCAACGGTGCCGATGGTGTCTGGGGCGGCCTGCCGAAGCGCGCCGCGATCATCGGGCACGCCTCCTTGGGCGAACTGATCGCCAATCTGGTGCGCCTGGGCAACCCGCATATGCAGGACTACCGGTTGGACCAGTTGCTGCCGCTGGCCACCGGTCTGCAGGTGGAAGACGAAGAACAAGCGGTGCCGGACGACCTGCCGATACTCGGGCACAACGCCTATCGTTTGCCGTTGAGTTTCTTCCGCCAGCAGGCGGGACGGTTCATGGACCTGGTGCCGGAAGCCATCGGCGGTAGTTACGGCTTCCGTATCTGCCCGGTGGTCAGCGATCAGGCAGTGATCGCCGGACGGTTGGCCGAGGTCACCGGTCGGCCGGTGTCCAGCTTCCCGGACGCTGTGCTGACCCAGATGATCCGCTTGATGCGCCGGGAGCTGCGTGCCGGCACCCGTATTGTGTACGACCAACCCCAGGAACTATTGGACCTGTACCAGCGTGCAGGCGGCGGCCAAGCGAAACCCGAGACAGGCGCTCCGTAGCGCGCGTCGCCGACAACGACGTGCCTTACGAAGCCACCCCCCCTCCCATAACGGCGTAAAGGATCACCATGAGCGAGCAAGCGAACGAGCTGGACATCGACAGCACGGTCTACAAGACGCTGCTGGAATCCACCAAGGCCATCCCCTGGCAGATCGACTGGGAAACCAAGCGCTTCAGCTATATCGGCCCGCAGATCGCGACCCTGCTGGGCTGGAGCCAGGACAGCTGGCAGAGCGTCGAGGACTGGGTCGCCCGCATGCACCCCGAGGATCGCGACAAGGTATTCAACTTCTGTGTCAGCCAATCCTTGGCAGGGGTCGATCATGAAGCAGACTATCGGGCTTTGACGGCCGACGGCGGCTATGTCTGGATCCGCGATGTGGTCCACGTGATGCGGGAAAACGACGAAGTGGTCTCACTGGTCGGTTTCATGTTCGACATCAGCGAACGCAAACAACGCGAGGAGGAACTGCTGCGCCTGCAAAAGGAACTCCAGGAGCTGTCCTTCAAGGACGGCCTGACCGGCGTACCGAACCGACGCATGTTCGACACCTTCATGGACATGGAATGGAGTCAGGCCCGACGCAACCGGCAACCACTGTCGTTGGTGATGATCGATATCGACTACTTCAAGCAGTACAACGATCATTACGGGCATATTCAGGGCGACGACTGCTTGAAACAGGTCGCCGAATTGCTGAGCGGCGCGGCCACCCGCTCGCGTGATTTCTTTGCCCGTTTCGGCGGCGAGGAGTTCGCCCTGGTATTACCGGAGACCGACAGGCTGGCCGCGAACAAGATCGCCCAACGCTGCCGCGACATCATCTTCAAGGCGCAGATTCCCCATGCCAAGTCCGACATCAGCACGGTACTGACCATCAGTCAGGGCGTCGGCACCATCGTCCCCGATCAGGGCGACGACCAACGGGCATTCATCGAGCTGGTGGACAACCTGCTATACAGCGCCAAGCAGAATGGGCGCAACCGGATCGGCACCCAGAGTTCGTAACATCATCGTGACCTGCGTAACCCGGGGTGAAGGATATGCCGCTTGCCAAGCTTTTAACCGTTACCGGTTTGCTGCTCCTGGTCACCGGTTGCGGCACCCGACCGACTTCCCTGGTCGATTCGAAGGGGGACGCAGGCAGCGCCCGACTGACCAGTGAATGTGATGCGAGGTGCAAAGCCGCCCTGGGCAAGCAGCTCGATATTGCTGAGATAAAAAGCCTGAACCCGTATGCACGTTCCTTCGCGTACATCGGTTCGCCCATTGTTCATCGCGTCAACGGACTCCCCAGCGACACCGGGATGTACGGGTATGGCGGCGCGTACAACAGCGCCTGGGACGGCGCATTCGAGATCGACATACCCGTCGGCCGGACCTCGCTCCTGGTCCGGCTGGACAATCATTACAATCCGAACAAACCCCGGCGCATGCTGCGCTTCGAGGCGCTCAAAGCACATACGTATTTCGTCGGCGAGTACTATCGGGAAGACACCATGAGCCACAGCTACCGCTGGCTTCCCTTCGTCTTCGACAAGACGTCAGCCCGGGTGGTCTCCCCGACCGGGGCGCCGCGCTGGGAAGGCGGCGACGCGCCGGGGTATCAACACCCGCTGCCGATCCCGGTGATCACCAAGTAGACCGGACCCCACCGCCATCAGGCGGTGTCAATCAGCCCTTGCAGCAGGGATGCCAACCCCTGCTCATCCAGTACCGTGACACCCAGTGCCTGCGCCTTGGTCAGCTTGGACCCGGCGGCCTCTCCGGCCACAACATAATCGGTTTTCTTCGACACGCTGCCCGTGACCTTGGCGCCCAATGCCTGCAACTCGGTCTTGATCTCGTCCCGCGGGCGGCTGAGGGTACCGGTCAGTACAAAGGTCTTGCCCTGAAGCGGCTGCCGCTCCGGTGCGGCCGGTCCCTGCCCCTCTTCCCAGTGCACGCCGACGGCGATGAGCTTGTCGATCACCTCACGGTTGTGCGGCTGATGAAAAAAGGTCACCAGCTGGGTCGCCAGCACGTCGCCCACGCCGTCGATCTGGCGCGTGGGCGCGTTCTCCACCTGCTCGGGCCCCGTAGCACACAGGCTGCCCAGGTCGGCAAAGCGCTCGACCAACATCAGGGCATGTGCCTCGGTGAACCACTTGGGCGCGCCCGCCCGACCGAGCAGCGTCGGCAGCGGCGTGGTTGGCGGCAGCCCTAACCCGCAGGCCCAGCCGTGGAAGGTCTTGGCCTGACTGGGCTTGACGGCGATCAGATCGGCCAACCTGAGCGCCATGATCGCCTGCAACGAACCCAGCTCCCGCGCCAAGTTGGCGGCCATGGCTTCGCCGATACCCATGATGCCCAGCGCGAACAGAAAGCGGGCCAGGGTCGTCTGTTTGGCCGCGTCCAGGGCATTGAGCAGATTCTGTGCTGACTTTTCCGCCATGCGTTCCAGTCCGGCGATCTGTTCCAATCTCAGATCGAACAAGTCGGCCGGGTCGTGGATCAGATCGCTGTCGATCAGTTGTTCGACCAGCTTGTCGCCAAGACCATCGATATCCAGCGCCTTGCGCGAGGCGAAGTGCTTTACCGCCTCCTTGCGTTGCGCGGCACAGTACAGGCCACCCGAGCAACGAGCCACGGCCTCGCCCTCGGGCTTGATCACATCGGATCCGCATACCGGGCAGTGACTGGGCAAGACGACCGGTTCGGTGCCGGCGGGTCGGTGCTCCTGGACCACGGAGACCACCTCGGGGATGACATCGCCGGCGCGCCGGACGATCACGGTATCGCCGGCCCGCACGTCCTTGCGCTCGACCTCGTCCATGTTGTGCAGTGTCGCGTTGCTGACCGTGACGCCGCCGACGAACACCGGCGTCAAACGCGCGACCGGGGTAACCGCACCAGTACGACCGACCTGGAATTCCACCGCCTCGACGGTGGTCAGTTCCTCCTGGGCCGGGAACTTGTGGGCAATGGCCCAGCGCGGTGCCTTGGCAACGAAGCCCAATGTTTGTTGGGCCGCATAATCGTTGACTTTGAACACCACCCCATCGATGTCGTACGGCAGCGCGTCCCGTCGGCGGCCGATATCCGCGTAGTAGGCCAGGCAGCCGTCGACGCCCTGCACCACCTGTAGTTCAGGCGAGATCGGCAGCCCCCACCCCCTCAACCGCGCCATGGCCTGGTCATGGGTGGGCGCGGGATGGTCGCCTTCCACTTCGCCCAGCCCGTAGCAGAACATCGCCAACGGCCGCGTCGCGGTAATCCTGGAATCGAGTTGCCGTAACGAACCGGCCGCGGCATTGCGCGGATTGACGAAGGTCTTTTCACCGGCCTTGCGCGCCCGCTCGTTCAGCCGCTCGAATCCGGTCTTGGGCATGAACACCTCGCCGCGCACTTCCACTACCCGCGGCCAGTCGTCGCCGCGCAGCTTGAGCGGTATGGCCTTGATGGTGCGGACATTGGCGGTGACGTCTTCCCCCTGGGTGCCGTCACCGCGCGTGGCGGCTTGGACAAGGCGACCATCCTCATAACGCAAGCTGATGGCCAGACCATCGAGCTTGGGCTCGGCTGCATACTCGACCACGCCCGACAGCTTCAAGCGGTCACGCACGCGCTTGTCCCACGCCGCCATCTCGTCCGCGTCGAAGGCATTGTCCAACGACAGCATCGGCATGCGGTGCACGACTTGCGTAAACGCCGACAGTGGCGCGCCCCCGACCCGCTGAGTCGGCGAGTCCGGCGTGATCAAGTCCGGGTGGGCGCTTTCCAACGCTTGCAGCTCGCGCATCAAGCGGTCGTACTCGGCGTCGGGGATGTTCGGTTCGTCCAGGACGTAGTAGCGGTAATTGTGCTGGTCGATCTGTTCCCGCAGGGCCGCGATGCGGTCCCGCTCGTCCTGCTTGGCGGTCATGTCAGCGCCTGCCTCGTTGCTGTTCGCTCGCCTGACGCAGTTTCAAGGTGATCTGGCGCTTGTGCTCGGCGATACGTTCGCGGGTGTGTTCGATGGTCTGCTTGGTCAGGGTGCTGCGGTTTTCGTCCTTGAGCCGGGCATCCAGCAAGCGCGCCAGGCGTTCGGCCACGTAGAGCATGTCCGAATAGATCAGCAAACCGTCGCGCGGTCCGGGCAGCTGGGTAAACAGGGTCAGACCGGGGGTGGCGAAGTCGCGCATCTTCTTCAGCGGAAAGTTGCCCGGTTCCACCAGACTGGCCAGGCTGAACAGGCTCTTGGGCTTTTTGCCCTTGGCGGCCCGGTTGTCGTAGCGGTGGTAGATGTCGTGCTCACCGGCCCGCATCTCCACCTGTTCCATGGCGGCCTGCACCTGCTCGCCACTGAACGGTTCACCACGGGCAACAATGTTGATCTGCACGATCAGGTCCGGCAGGTCCACGGCCACTTCCTGCAGATCCTGATCGTCCACGGCGCTGAAACCCAGGTCCAGATCGAACTGGTCCTCGTCGTGGCGGATGGTAACCGGCTCGACATCTGGCTTGGGTGCCGCCGCGTTGGTTTTCTTGGTCCGTGGCGTCGCCGCTGTCTCGATGGGCTCAGGCGCCAACTCCAACACAGGCAAGGCGGGCTCGTCGTCCAATGACGCCGTCATGACGGGGGGCACTAGCTCCGCGGTGCGGCGGTGGTCCGCGTGGTCCGTCTCCTCGGTGGAGACGACAGCCGTTGCCGGGGCCGGCTCGCTGGGCGTCGGGTCGTCCAGCAGCTCGCTGTCCGACCGGATAAGAAACGCCGGGATCACCGGCTCGGCGGGCCTGACCCAAGGCGGATCGGCACGGCCACCGGTCGGTTTACGTGACGACTCCTGGACCCGGGGCCGCGCCACGGCCGGCGCGTCCAGCGGCGCATCGTCGGCGCTCGCCTCGTCAGGCTCGGGTACGTCCCGCACATCGACGAACATCGGACCGATCGACGGTTCGGCGGTATCCGGCTCGCGATCGCTGTCGGGATCGGCATCGTCGTCGTCGAACGCGCCCGCTTCGCTGGCGTCGCTTTCCTGCCACTCGGCCGCTTCGTCCCGCAGGTCCTCTTCGGGCGTCTCGTCACGCATGCGCACCATGGGTGGCTCGCCCTGACCGCGTTGCCAGCGATCCCACAACCAGATACCCGCCACCAGGCAGACGCCCAGTATCAGGAGAATCAGGCGAATAAGGTCCGCATCCATCGACTACGACTCGCGCCAGTCAGCCAGCAGCGGCCAGCTGGGCCGCTTCTTCCACGTCCACCGACACCAGACGCGACACACCCGGCTCGTGCATGGTCACCCCGGACAACTGATTGGAGATTTCCATGGTGACCTTGTTGTGGGTGATGAAGATGAACTGCACATGCTCGGACATCTCCTTGACCAATTGCGAAAAACGCCCGACGTTGGCGTCGTCCAACGGCGCGTCAACCTCGTCAAGCATGCAGAAGGGCGCCGGATTCAAACGGAAGATGGCAAACACCATGGCGACCGCGGTAAGCGCCTTCTCTCCCCCTGACAGCAGATGGATGGAAGAGTTGCGCTTGCCGGGCGGGCGAGCCATGACCGACACGCCGGTATCCAACAGATCCTCGCCGGTCAGCTCCAGGTAGGCATGACCGCCGCCGAACAACTTGGGGAACAGCTCTTTCAGGCCGGTGTTGACCTTGTCGAAGGTTTCCTTGAAGCGCGTACGGGTCTCCCGGTCGATCTTGCGGATCGCCTCCTCCAGGGTTTCCAACGACTCGGTGACATCGGCGAACTGCTTGTCCAGATACTCCATGCGCTCGGACTGTTCCTTGAACTCGTCGATGGCGGCCAGATTGATGGGACCAAGGCGCTGGATCTTCAATGACAGATCACTGACCCGGGCCTCCCAGTCCGCCAAGCGTGCGTCCTCCGGCAGGCCTTCCTCGAGTTCGTCCTGCTTGAAGCCGGTCTCGGCCAACTGCTCTTCCAGGGTGTTGGCTCGCACCACGATTTCCTGACGGGACATGCGCGCCTGATCCAGCTTGGCGCGCTCGTCCTGCACCCGCTGCTCGGTGTGATGGCGGTTCTGTTCCAGTTCGCGCAGCTTGTGGTCAATGGCCTCCAGGCCCTTGCGTGCCTCGGACAGCTGTCCTTCGATGCTGATGCGCGCCGCCAGTTTTTCCTCCAGCTCCTGCTGTTGCAGGGCCAGCGGTTCGGCCGCATTGGTCAGGTTTTCACGCAGCTCGCCCACGCGCAGCTGTAACTGTTCCAGTTGCGAACTGGCGCGGTCCAGACCGGAACGCAACGACTGCTCGGAGGAACGCATGGATTCCACCCGCAAGGCGATCTCATGGGCCGCGGTACGGGCCTGCTGGGCGCCGTTACGGGCCTCATCGAATTGGCGCCGCAACTGGTCGCGACGGGCAATCAATTGCTCGCGGCGGCTGCCCAGCTCTTCCATGTCCGCCAACGCCTTGTGCAACTGGCTGCGCGCGGTTTCCATGGCCAGGGCGCCCGTCTCCACCTGCTCACGCAGCTCGGCGGCGTCGTTCTCCAACGCTTCCAGGCGATGACGCAACTGCTCGGCGCGCGCGCGCTTGCCGGACAACTGGGCGCGGATATCCGCAAGTTGACGATTGGCGGCGTCCTGGGCGCGCTGTTGTTCGTCACGGCGGTGCTCGGCCTGAGCCAGCGCCTGCTGGCCTTCGGCCAGCTGCGCGGCCAAACCGTCCACCTGTTCGTCGAGTGCGCCGAGGCGGGCAACCAGATCACGCAGTTCCTGTTCACGCGCGAGCACACCGGCACTGGCATCGGCCGCCTTGTGGTAGCGCAACCACCCCTTGCCCAGCCAGATGCCTTCCGGCGTGACAACGGACTGACCATCCGCCAGACCATCCCGACGGGCCAGCGCGGACGCGAGATCCGGCGCTGTTTGGACCTCACCCAGTAAGCCGTTCAATGCCGCCGGCCCCCGCACCACGGCGGCCAGCGACCCCGGCGCCGGCGCAACGTCGCCGCCCCGTTCGATCAGCCCCAGCCGCCCCTGCTCCAGTTGGCCGACCGCCGCGCCCAAGGCAGCAAGATCGTCGACGCACAGGGCCTGCAGATGGTGACCCAACACCGCCTCGGCAGCGGTCTGCCAGGCGCTGTCCACCTCGATGGTTTCGAGCAGGCGTTTGGCGCCACTCAGCCCGCTGGCATCCAGCCATTGGCCGAAGCGGCCGTCACCTTCGCCCATGGCATCCTGCTGCAGGGCCTGCAACGACGCCAGCCGCCCCTTGCCGGTTTCCAGTTCGGTGCGGGCCTCGTTCAAGCGCTGTTGGTGCTCGCCGATCCGTTCGCGCTGGCGGGCAATGGTCTCGGCCACTTCGGCGGTCTGTACCGCCAATTCCTCCACCTGCGCCTGCTGCTCGCCTTCGCGGCGCTCCAGTTCGTTGATCTCGGCCTGCAACTGCACGTCCGCCAGCCGCTGGCGTTCTTCCTCCAGTCGCTCCAGACGCCGGCGCAGGTTGCTTTCCTGTTGTTCCAGGCTGTTGATGCGGGTGCGCTCCACCTGGGCAACCTGGGCCGGCTCGGTGGCCTGCTCGTTGAAGGCATCCCACTCGCCCTGCCAGTCGTGCATGGCCGATTCGGCATTGGCGAGAATCTCCGCCGCCGCTTCGACACGCCCCTGGGCCTCTTCCAACTGAGGGCGATCCCGGTCGAGCTGCTCGGCTAGTTCCTCCAGGCGGGTCTGGTCGGTCTGTTGATGGGACTGGGCCTCGTTGAGGGTGCGCTCAGCCTGCGCCAAGTCCTGCTCCTGCTGGCGGCGGGATTCGCGGGCATACTGGATGGCTTCCTCCAGTCGCGCGATCTCGGCGCCGGCCGCATAGAACCGGCCTTGCACCGCGTTGAAGGACTCGTTCGCTTCGGCATGGGCACTGCGCTGTCCTTCGATGCCGGATTCAAGCTCCCGTTGTTTGGCGATGGCCTCCTGCAGCCGGTTCTCCTGTTCTGCAATGACGCGATCACGCTTGGCGACATCCTCACCCATACCACGCAGCTTCAGTGCCAGCAATTCGGCACGGGCCTGGCGTTCCTCGGTCTTCAGGCCCTTGTATTTTTCCGCCGTGGCCGCCTGACGCTCCAGATGGCGCAACTGCTTGCTGACCTCTTCCCGCAGGTCGTTCAACCGATCCAGGTTTTCACGGGTGTGATTGATACGGCGCTCTGTTTCCTTGCGTCGTTCCTTGTATTTGGAGATGCCGGCGGCCTCTTCCAGATGCGCGCGCAGGTCTTCCGGGCGCGCCTCGATCAGACGCGAGATCATGCCCTGCTCGATGATGGCGTAGCTACGCGGCCCCAGGCCGGTACCCAGGAACAGGTCGGCGATATCCCGACGCCGGCAGCGCACGCCATTCAGATAGTAGTTGGATTGACCGTCCCGTGAGACCTGCCGCTTGACCGAGATCTACGCGTACTGGGCGTATTGACCGCCGGCGCTGCCGTCGGCGTTGTCAAAGACCAATTCGATACTGGCGGTGCCCACCGGCTTACGACTGGACGAGCCGTTGAAGATCACGTCCGCCATGGATTCGCCGCGGAGCATCTTCGCCGAACTTTCGCCCATAACCCAACGAACTGCGTCGATCACGTTGGATTTTCCACAGCCGTTAGGGCCCACGATCCCCACCAGATTGCTCGGGAAATGGACCGTCGTGGGGTCGACAAAGGACTTGAAACCGGCGAGTTTGATTTTATCCAGGCGCATGGGGCGAAAAGATACCGGAAGCCCCTGCCCCCCACAAGCAAAACCGCGTGCGCGCTTTTTCTCAGAAAGACATCGTAATTTGTTGTTTTTACTTAATTATTAACACCTCCATAAGTGCGGGGTAATAAAGCGACGAAGGTCTCGCTTATAATCCCCGGCCAACCCCGCTTCAGGAGCCCAAAGCGATGTCGTCGCAGCCGTCCAAAGACCTCGAAACCTTTCCCAATCCACGCCCCGGTCGCGACTACACCATCCGCATCCGTATGCCCGAGTTCACCTGCCTGTGCCCCAAGACGGGTAAGCCGGACTTTGCCGAGTTGTTGCTTGAGTACGTGCCCAACGACAAATGCGTCGAACTCAAGGCGTTGAAGATGTACATCTGGTCGTTTCGTGACGAAGGTGCCTTCCACGAAGACGTCACCAACCAGATGCTCGACGCGCTGGTAGCCGCCACCCAACCCAAGTTCATGCGACTGAGCGCGGATTTCAAGGTGCGCGGCGGCATCTACACCCTGGTGGTCGCCGAGCACCGCGATCCGGCCTGGACGGCACCGGCACCGGTGGTCCTGCCCTGACCCGACCGGCCCCGGCCTCTGCCTTCATTGGCCTGGACCTCGGCACCTCCGGCTGCCGGGGTGTCGCCATCGACGCGCGGGGACGGCTGCTCGCGGAACGGGCACTGGCCCTGCCGGCCTCGCGGCGGGCGGGTGACGGGCACGCGGAGCAACAACCCGACGACTGGTGGCAGGCCGTGCTCACGGTCCTTCATGCACTTGTCGCAGCGCTGACCGAACACACGCCCATTGCGCTCGCTTGCGATGGCACGTCCGCCACGCTATTGATCAGCGATGCACAAGGCAACCCGCTGACTCCGGCATTGATGTATGACGACCGACGGGCGGTGACCCAGGCCCGGCGATTGGCCGACATCGCGCCCCGTGACAGCGCCGTGCACTCGGCCAGCAGCAGTCTGGCCAAACTCATGTGGCTAGGGGAGCGGCTGCCGGCGGGCGCGGCACACGCCTGTCATCAAGCGGAATGGGTCGCCGGACGGCTGCGCGGACGCCTCGGCCAGGGTGATGAGAACAACTGTTTGAAGCTGGGTTACGACCCGACCACCGGCCAGTGGCCTGACTGGCTGGCACACACCGGTGTTGATCGGGCGCTGCTGCCCGAGGTGGTCGCCGCGGGTACGATACTGGGTACCGTCGCACCGGATGTCGCCGCGCGCATCGGCGCGCCCCCCGACCTGACCGTGGTGGCCGGGACCACCGACAGCGTCGCCGCCGCGCTCGCCTGCGGGCTGCGCGACCCTGGCGACGCGGCTACCGCGCTGGGCAGCACCCTGGCGCTCAAACTGCTCTCGCCTACCGCGGTGTTCGCCCCGGAATACGGCGTGTATAGCCACCGTATCCTCGGACACTGGCTGGTCGGCGGCGCGTCGAACAGCGGTGGCGCCGTGTTGCGGGCCCACTTCAGTGACGCAGAGATGGCCAGGCTTGAGGGCGATGTCGACCCAAGGCGTCCCACGGGACTCGATTATTACCCGCTGCTGCGGCCCGGCGAACGCTTCCCGGTGAACGACCCGCGATTACAGCCGCGGATCGCGCCAGCGCCTGGGGAACGCGCCGTCTTCTTTCAAGGGTTGCTCGAAGGCATCGCCGCCATCGAGGCGGCCGGCTACCACCACCTGACGGCTATGGGCGGCGCACCACTACGGCGGGTGGTCACCACCGGAGGCGGCGCAAGAAACGCACCCTGGCGACACATCCGCCAGGGCATGCTGGGTGTCCCGGTGCACACGGCAACGCACCACCAAGCCGCCTATGGCGCGGCCCTGCTGGCCCGTGCCGGCAGCGCCTAGGCCACCGCTGAAAAATTCAGCGGTGCCGCGGCACAGGGAGGCGCCGCCAAAATCGGTCACTGCCAGTGACTGGTTTTGAAGCAAGCTGCAAACCCAGTTTGCAGCACAGCGGGCGCTGAGAAGTCCAGGATGGACTTATTCAGCCCTTCAGCTTGTCACGCAGTTCCTTTGCCGGCAGCGACCACTGGGTGTTCGGGTGATCGTTGATGATACGCTCCACCAAGGGCTTGGCTTCTTTGTCCCGCCCGCTGCGATGTAGCGCCTCGGCCACGTGCAGCCCGATCTCCGGGTTGCGCGGCGCCAGCACCAGCGCCTGCTGCAGCAGACTGAGCCCTTCGGTGCGTTTGCCGCTGTTGAACAGCACCCAGCCGTAGGTGTCGACGATCTCGGCACGTTCGGGGGCGATATCGTAGGCCTTGCGCGCATACTCTTCCGCCCTCGGGTCCGACTTCTTCAGGTACAACCAGGCCAGATTGTTGAAGATGATCGGATTGGGCTCATTGCTGCTCTTCTGTACCTGTTCGTAGCTGGCGATGGCCTCGTCGATCAACCCGCTCTGCTGCTGCAACAGACCCAGGGTGCTGCGTGCCGCGGCATCGTCGGGATGATCGCGCAACCAGTCCTTGAGCAGATAGATGGCCTTGGGCCCCTTTCCGGCAGCCGCCAGGGTATGGGCGAACAGGTTGACGCGCTTGGAGGTCCCCTCGGCGCGCACGGCCTTTTCCAAGGCGGTCAATGCACGGTTGATCTGCCCTTTGCCTCGGTAAGCGGCAGCCTCCAGTTCGTACCCGGCCGGGTTTTTCGGGAAGTGTTCCTGCAATTTGGTCGCCACTGCCAGGGCTTCGTCCCAACGGCTGGCCTTCAATTCCAGCTCACCCAGCGCCATGTAGAGCAGCGGCACCTGATGCTTGTCGTCCAACTCCAGGGCCTGCTGGAAACTCAACCGCGCACCGGTCAGGTCCCCAGACGCCGCCTGGGCCCGGCCGAGCTGGAACCAGCCTTCGATGTAATCCGGTTGACGCTCGACCAGTTGCTGCAAGCTGCGCACCGCATTGCTGAACTGGCCCGCCTGGATGAGCGCCATGCCGCGCATGCGCAATACCTGCGGCGACTCCTGGGTGGCTTTGGGCAAACCGTTCAGCAAGGCCGTGGCCTTGAGCGGCTCGCCTTTGCGCAACAGGGATTCCACCAACAGCAACGTGGACTGCGCGGAATCCGGGTTGGCCTGGTGCGCCCTGCCGACCCATTTTTCAAAACCGGCCTCGTCACCGCGGCTCTTGGCGATGGCAGCCAATCCCAACATGGCCCCTTCATGCCCCGGGCGTTTCTTCAGTACCTGCTCAAAGTGGCGGGCCGCCTCGTCAGGCTTGTTCTGAATGCCGGCCACCCGCGCCAGGTTCATATCGGCGACCACGAAGTTCGGATCGATGTCCAGCGCCGCTTCGAAGGAAGCCCGCGCCTTGTCGAAGTCCTTCGCGGCCATATGCGCCAAACCGATCAGATTGTCGGGCACCGGGCTGTCCTTCATCCGTTCGCGCAGTTTTTCGGCGACGGCAATGGCCTTCTCCGAGTCACCCGCCTTCAGATGGGACAACACCAGCAGCACGTCGGCCTGGACCACATCCTGGCCGAGCTTGACCGCCTCTTCCAACTCGGAGATCGCCGAGGGCGTGTCACCGGACGCCAACTGGCCGACCGCCAGCTGAGTGCGCAACAACGCCTGGTCCGGCGCCAGCTCCACCGCCCGAGCCATGAACTCGCTGCCCTTTGAATGGTTGCCGGCCTGCATATAGGCGGTACCCAGCAATGCCATCAGCTGCGCATCCTGCGGATGCACCGCTGTCATGCGCTCCAACACCGTGATTGCTCGTTGCGGCTCATTGAGTTTCAACCGGGTTGCCGCCAACAACTTGCCAACCATCGGCTCTTGGGGAAGCTGACTGTAGATCCTCGCCAAGTAGTCTTCGGCAAGCTGATACTTTCCCTGGGCGTAGTTCACCACGCCGTACAACAACTGCGCTTGTGTCTGATCCGGGATCGCACGCAGCACCAGTTGCAGCTGTTCGTTGGCCGTGTCCAGGTCGCCTTTCTGATAAGCGGCCAGTGCGTGGATATAACTGGCGAACGGGATATCCTTGAAACGGGCTCGCATCTCCTTTACGTCCGCGAGTGCCTCATCTGTCTTGCCTTGGGCGACATGCACCAGCGCAAGTCCGACATAACCACGGACATTGCCCGGCGCCAGTTCCTTGGCCTTGGCGAAATGCGCCTCGGCCTCGTCCAATTGCTTAAGCTGGCGATGCAGTTCGGCCTTGGTCAGTTGCGCCTCGGCGTTATCCGGGTATGCCTTGACCAGGGCCGCGGCATCATCGAGCGCCTGCTGATATTCGCGCTGCTGGACCAGCATGCGCACACGACCCAGGCGCACCAGGACGTTTTCCGGGTCCAGGGCCAAGGCCTGATCGTAGGCCGCCATCGCCTTGTCGCGTTCCCCTTGCGCCAGCAGAGCCTGGCCGCGCATGGCCAGGACCGATGCCCTGACTGTCGGCTCCAGGCTGTCGTCCGGCAGGATTTTTTCCAGCACGGTTTGATACTGGTTCTGCATCATCAACGACTGGCCATAGCCGATCAGCCAGCGCTTGGGGTCGGCGCCGAGCTGCCCGGCACGGCCGAATTCCTTTTCCGCTGCGGGACCGTCGTTCAATCGCAGATACAAGGCGCCGAGCAGCAACCGCGCTTCGATATGGCTCGGGTCGCGCTGCAACGCATTCTTCAATTGGATGATCGCCGCCTTGGCTTCACCCTTTGCCAGATATTGTTTGGCCTCGGCATAGTATTCGTCGGCCTTGGAAGCCGCGAAGCACGGCGCCGGCGCAAGGACGACGGACGCCGCGACCAATGCAACCCCCAACACGCGACACAGCTGGCGATGCGGCAACTTGGGTTTGATTGTATTCATCGAATCGTCTCTCCCTGCGGGCAGCTCAGGCCTTGATGCCGTATTTGCGCATCAGGTTGTAAAGGGTGGGTCGCGTCACACCGAGCAGCTCGGCGGTTTTCGACACGTTGTGATTGGTGCGGCTCAAGGCGGCCAGAATCGCTCGGGACTCTGCCTTCTCTCGGACTTCCCGCAGGTTCAAGGGTTCGCTTTCCGCGGATTCGTGGACGTCGTCGAGTTCAAGATCCTCGCAGGTGACGCGGGCGCCGTCGGCCATGATCACGGCGCGTTTGACGCGGTTTTCCAGCTCACGGACGTTACCTGGCCAAGAATGCGCCTCGATGGCGGCGACCGCATCGTTGGAAAATCCCTTGACCGGGCGCTTCAGTTCACTGGCGAAGCGTTCCAGGAAGGCCCGGGCAAGGACACTGGCGTCACCGGATCGCTCACGTAGCGCGGGGACGTTCACCGTTGCCTCGTTGATGCGGTAGAACAGGTCCTCACGAAAATCGCCGTTCTGGATCAGCTGGGGCAGATCACGGTGGGTCGCGCAGATGACCCGGACGTCAACGGGGATCTCCTTGCGGCCGCCCACCCGTTCGATGACCCGTTCCTGGAGGAAGCGCAACAGCTTGGCCTGCAGCGGCATCGGCAGATCGCCCACCTCGTCCAGGAACAGCATACCGCCGTCGGCCGACTCGATCTTGCCAGGGGTGGTCTTGGCAGCGCCGGTGAAGGCGCCCTTTTCGTAACCGAACAGCTCGCTCTCCAACAGTGCTTCCGGGATCGCTGCGCAATTGATGGCCACCAGGCGCCCTGTGCGCCGGTCGCTCAACTGATGCAGCGCCTTGACCAGGACTTCCTTGCCGGTACCACTCTCGCCGAGAACCAGCGTGGACACATCCACCGGCGCGAGCTTTTCGATGGTCCGACAAACCTTGAGCATCTCGGTACTGGCGGCAATCAGCCCCTGCAACGCGGCATCGGAACTGGTGGTTTGCAGGCGGCGATTCTGTTGTTCCAGCGCGTGCACCCGGGCGGCACGCTGGACCGCCATGGCGAGCAATTCCGGGTCGATGGGTTTCTCGAAGAAATCGTAGGCGCCCATGCCGATGGCACGCACCGCGTTGTTCTTGTCGTCGTGCCCGGTCACCACGATGACCTTGGTATCCGGTGCCAGGGACAACAGATCCTGCAGTACGGCGAATCCTTGCGATACCCCGCCCGGGTCCGGCGGCAGTCCCAGGTCCAGGGTCACGACCGCCGGCTCCAGGCGTCGCAGCTGCGCCAGCGCACTGTCGCGATCGTCCGCAACAGCCACCTCGAAATCCTCGAAGCTCCAGCGCAGTTGGCTTTGCAGTCCGGGGTCGTCTTCTACTACCAGGAGTTTGCTATGCACTCCCCACCTCGTGTTATTCGCGGTTATCCTTACCGATGCCGGGCACGATTATCGACGGGCCTCGGCTTTGGCCAGCGGCAGACTGATGCGGAACGAGGTCCCTTGTCCCGGCTCGCTGGTCACTTCGACCTGACCACCCAGGGCACGGACGAACTCGCGGCATTCATAAGCCCCGATACCCATCCCGGTCAGCCCCTTGGTGGAGTCGAATGGGCGAAACAGGCGCTGCTCGACGAACGTCTTGTCCATGCCGCTGCCCGTATCGCGGACGTCCACTATAGCCTGATCTTCCGCGGTCCGCAGCACGACCTCCACCCGACCGTCAGGGCGCGTGGCGTCCTGGGCGTTTTGCACCACATGACCGATCACGGCACCCAGCCGATCCGGCTCTGCCACGACCCAAACGGACTTATCATCCGCCGCCAGTGACGGGGCGGGCCGGCTGCCTTGACGCGCGGCAACCAGATCCCGCAGCAGCACACCGAGATCCACCGGCACACCCTTGATCGCCATACCTTCCGCGCTTTTGAGCTGGCCCATCAAGCGGTTCATTTTCGATACGGCATTTTCGATGGTCTTGACCGCATCCTCCACAAACTCGGGATTGTGCTTGTGGCGTTCGGCGTTACGCGCCACCAGCGACAACTGCGCGATCAGATTTTTCAGATCGTGCAACACGAAGGCCGACAGACGATTGAAACCTTCGAACTGCCGGGCCTCGGCCAATGCCTCGGCCGCCTGGCTCAGCGCCAGATAGCTGGCGGCCTGCATGCCGGCGGTCTTAAGCAGGTCCAGGTTTTCGTAATTGAGTTGTTGCGGGGAACGGGGCTCGAACAACACCACAAAGCCCTGCAGCCGGTCGTCGTGCAGCAAGGGCACCAACAGCCAGGCGGCGTCGACCCGGACCAGCCAATCGGGCAGCTCCAAGCCGGCGTACAGCGCCGGATCGCGCGCGAACTCGCCCAGGTTGATGACCCAACGCCGCTCCTGCATGAACGCCACCACCGGGTCGCTGTCGGCCAATCGCGGGAACGACTGGGTCGGGTATCCGAATACCGCAGCACAAGCGTAATCGTCACCATCGCGCAGCCAAAGCAACCCGCCCGGGCTTTCCACGGTTTCACCCAGCGCCCAGATCACCCGCTCCGGCAACGGCATGGTGCTGTGCTGTCCGGACAAGGTGCCGATCAGGCGCAGCCACTCCTCCCGATAATCATATCGGTAATGGAAGAAATGCTTGTTGAAGAAGACCTTGGTGCGGGCCCGCAGCTGACCGGAGAACAACATCACCAACAGCAACACCACGGCACCGAACAGGAACACGATCTGCAGTGCCGCGCCCCACTCGCCGCCCCACACCTGGATGTAATAGCCGGTCAACGCCATGATCAGCATGTACACCCCGGCGCTGAGCAACGCGGTGGTGTGGAACACCATGCGGCGGGACACGAACAGCGCGACCTGCAATGACGGATTGCGCGACAAGGAAAGGCCGATCAGGGGCACCATCAAGGCGTTGACGCTGCCGCGCGCGGCCCAGATGGCCGGGTCAAGACGCTGGAACAACAGCGCATCGGTGTACAGATAGAAATCGTACGCAAACAGCGAACCGAGCCCGAAGCACAGATATTTGAGCGTCCACCGATGCTCCAACGGGCTGTTGCGGAACACCTGTTCCACCAGGATCAGGCCGGCCACGGCAAACAACAGATGTCCGATCAACCGCCAATGGACCGGTGGCCAATCGCCCGGTAACGGCGCCGACTCGCCGAACAGCGAGATCAACATCAGCAACCCAAGCGCCACACTGGACGCGCGCATGACATTCAAGGTCCGCCGGTAACCCGGATGATCCTGGGCGAGCGGCTGCAACAGCGCGAACAGGAACACCAGCCAGAGCAGCGGCCGAATCACCTCCAACGCCCAGACCACCGCAACCGACAAGGTGCTGGCCTGTGCCTGCACTGCCAGTACCGCCGCCCACACTGCGCTGGCCCAGACCGCGACCAGCAGGACCTGATTGCCACCCGGTTTGCGCCAGGTGGTCAGCAGCAGCAACCCCAGCAAGGCATACAGCAGCCCCGCTAGGCCGTAGCCGACCAACGCGATCTGCGCCATGGGCCAGCGCCCCTAGCGGGCGCCTTTCCTCCACAGCACCACCTCGACCGTTTCCAACAGGATGATCAGGTCGAGAAAGAAACTGGTGTTTTTCACGTAGTACAGGTCGTACTGAAGCTTTTCCCGTGCATCGTCCTCGGACGAACCATATTGATAGCAGAGCTGCGCCCAGCCGGTAAGACCGGGCATGACCCGATGGCGTTCATCGTAGAAACTGATCTTTCCCTTGAACTGCTCGACGAACTCCGGACGCTCCGGACGTGGGCCGACCAGACTCATCTCGCCCCGCAGCACGTTGAACAGTTGCGGTAGCTCGTCCAGACGGGTCTTGCGGATGAAACGCCCCACCCGGGTGACACGGTCATCGCCGACCTGCGCCCACCGGGCTTTGCCGTCGGCCTCGGCATCGGTTCGCATGCTACGAAACTTGTGCAACCGGAAATGTCTGCCGCCGCACCCCACCCGGGTCTGGTGGTAGAAGACAGGACCACGCCAACCGGCTTCCCAGCGGATCGCCAACGCGGTGGCGAGCATCAACGGCGATGCCAACACGACGCCGATAGCGGCAGCCAGCAGGTCGAAGGCGCGTTTCCCGTAATGGCCCAGGCCGCGCCCGCGAAAGCCCGACGCGGTCAGCAACCAGCCGGGCGTCACCAGGTCGATGCGGATACAGGCGGCCTCCTTTTCAAAGAAGCTCGGCAGATCCAACACGGTGATACCGCGCATCTTGCAGTCCAGCAGTTCCTCCACCGGCATACGTCGACGACGGTCGTCCACGGCGATGACGATCTCGTCCACCTCCCGGGCGACGGCGGCCTCAAGCAGTGGCACCGACAGGTGCGACCGCTGGGAAGGTTCGATGACATCTTCGGCCTCGTTCAGTTGCACGTAGCCGACCACTTGAAAGGTATCGGAGTCCTGGGACAGGTCACGGACCATCTGGGCATGCTTGCCGGTACCCAGCACCAGGACGCGGTGCTTGCGGACATCTTCTCCTGTGGTGCGGTAAAAGGCGGTTCGCAGCACCAAAACACCGAGCAAAGAGACCAACAACGCGTAGCCGAGCACCCCGCGGCCGACGAACAGGCCAGGCACAGCGTAGAAAAGCAGACTCATGGCCATGCTGGCGAACAGAAAAGCGAGCCCGATACGAACCAGCAAGCCGCCGCTCAGTCTCAGTCCCCGCTGATACAGGCCGACCGATACCATGGCGGCGCTCATCAGGCCGCCGAACAGCAGCGCGGTGTACCACAGCGAATAACTGTCTTGTTCGAGACGTCCCAGGTCCCCTTCGAACCGCAGGTAGGCGCCGACGACCAGGGCGAGCGCGCAGACCCAGAATTCAGCCAACCCCAGCATCAGGTAAGCCCTGGACACATAGTGTCCAAATACCCGGACCATCATGTTATCGCGCTCTCCTTCGTTGGTACGCGGCGCGCGACGCGCCGTTGTCCGTCGGCCAATGATTGTTCATATTGCGGCCGACCTTTATATCCTGGTCTGTCACAAAGCGGACGAAGCTTTGCGGCTAAATATATCAGGCGACACGCGTACTGGCTGCCCTTGGGTAACACATCACGCTATGATGCGCCCACCAAACCCTCGTGGCACCCGGAGTGGTCTCGCGTGCAGGGGGATCGTCGTCTCGGAATGGAACCTAAGGAAAACGAACCCGATGGATCTCGCCAAAACAAAAATCGGCATCATCGGCCTGGGCTACGTGGGACTGCCCCTGGCCGTGGCCTTCGCCAAGCGTTACCCGGTAATCGGTCTGGACATCAACGCGGCACGCGTTGCCGAACTGAAAGCCGGCAAGGACAGTTCGCTGGAGGTGGAGCCGGAGGAACTGGCAGCCGCCACGAAGTTGACGTACACCGCGGAATTGAACGACATCGCGACCTGTAACGTCTACGTCGTCACCGTGCCCACCCCCATCGACGAGTTCAAAAGTCCGGATCTCACGCCGCTGGAGTCGGCCAGTCGTGCGCTGGGCAAGGTGATCAAGCCCGGGGATATCGCCATCTTCGAATCCACCGTCTACCCCGGTGCTACCGAGGAAGCCTGTGTCCCGCTCATCGAACAGACTTCCGGGCTGACCTTCAACAAGGATTTCTTTGTCGGATACAGCCCTGAACGGATCAACCCAGGCGACAAGGAGCACCGCGTCTCCGACATCCTGAAAGTGACATCCGGCTCTACACCGGAAATCGCCGACTTTGTCGATGCTCTATATGCCAGCGTCATCACCGCGGGCACCAATAAGGCATCCAGCATCAAGGTCGCCGAGGCCGCCAAGGTCATCGAGAACACCCAGCGCGACGTCAATATCGCGCTGGTCAACGAGCTGGCACTGATCTTCGACAAGCTCGGCATCGATACCGAGGAAGTGCTCAAGGCCGCCGGTACCAAATGGAACTTCCTGCCGTTTCGCCCCGGCCTGGTCGGCGGACACTGCATCGGCGTGGACCCGTACTATCTGACCCACAAGGCACAGGCCATCGGTTACCACCCGGCCATGATCTTGGCCGGACGCCGCATCAACGACGGCATGGGCGCTCACGTCGCCCAGACCGTGGTCAAACTGATGCTGCAGCGCAATCTGCCGGTCAATGGCACCCGCGCCCTGATCATGGGACTGACCTTCAAGGAGAACTGCCCGGACATCCGCAACACGCGCGTTGTGGACATCGTTGCCGAATTGGCCAGTTTCGGCGTGGAGGTCGATGTCTTCGACCCTTGGGCGGACCCCGACGAGGTCGCCCACGAGTACCCCACTGTGCGTTTGGTCGGCCAGCCGGACCCGTTGGCCTACAGCGCCGTTCTGCTGGCCGTTGGCCACAGACAGTTCGTCGACATGGGCGTGGAGAAGATCCGCCAGTTCGGCCGCAAGGACGCGGTGCTGTACGACGTCAAATACCTGTTCCCCGCCGACCAGACCGACGGCCGGCTCTAACCGAAGAAGGACTCAACCAACATGCGTGTTTTGGTCACCGGCGCCGCCGGCTTTATCGGTTCAGCGCTGTCCCTGCGCCTGCTCGAAAGGGGCGACGAAGTCATCGGCGTCGACTGCCTGGATCCCTACTACGACGTCAGCCTGAAGGAAAAACGCCTGGAGCGCACCAAGGCGTATGACGGTTTCACCGATCTGCGGCTGCGCATCGAGGACCGCGAGGGCATGAAGGCGGCCTTCGCCAAGTATCAGCCGCAACGCGTGGTCAACTTGGCGGCACAGGCCGGGGTACGTTACTCCATCGAAAATCCCGCGGCCTATGTCGACAGCAACCTGGTGGGATTCGGCAATGTCTTGGAAGGCTGCCGGCACAACGGCGTGGAACACCTGGTCTACGCCTCGTCCAGCTCGGTTTACGGCGCCAACACCGAGATGCCCTTCTCCATCCACGACAACGTGGACCATCCGCTCAGCCTGTACGCGGCCAGCAAGAAGGCCAACGAGTTGATGGCCCACACCTACGGCCACCTGTACCGGCTACCCACCACCGGGCTGCGCTTCTTCACCGTGTACGGTCCGTGGGGCCGGCCGGACATGGCGCTATTCCTGTTCGCCAAGGCGATCTTGGAGGACCGTCCCATCGACGTCTTCAACTACGGCAACCATCGCCGCGACTTCACCTATATCGACGATATCGTCGAAGGGGTGATCCGGGTGCTGGACAAACCGGCTCAGCCCAACCCCGATTGGAGCGGCGCCAGCCCCGATCCCGGCACCAGCAATGCGCCCTTCCGCATCTACAACATCGGCAACAATTCGCCGGTGGAACTGATGACCTATATCGGCGCCCTGGAAAAAGCCCTGGGCAAGGAAGCGCGCAAAAACATGCTGCCGTTGCAGCCAGGCGACGTGCCGGACACCTACGCCAACGTCGACGATCTGGTGGCGGACATGGGCTACAAGCCGGAGACCCGGGTGGAAGACGGCGTGGCCAATTTCGTCGCCTGGTATCGGGACTTCTACAAGGTCTGACCCGGCTGGCGGCCAAGGCTGTCAACCCGCCGTGCAGGTCATGGCAGGCTGGATATCGCAGAATGCGATAAGCGAAGTGCGTGCGCTATGGGCTGCCCAAGGACGAGCTAACCGGTCGGCCCGACCTCTTCCGGCCAGTGTGACAGCAGCGGTCGCGGTCGACGCCACCAGCGCCAACGCGCCCCTGGGGTCAGCCGATAGGCGCGGCCGTCGCCGGGATACAACACCGTCGGTTCGCGCAGCCCTGCCAGTCGCGCCTGTACCCCGGCCACGGCCTGCAACCAGCGCTGCGGATCGCCGTCCCACACCGCCCGTTCACACGCACCCAGCCAGCACAGGGTATCGCCGGTTGCGCCGAGCGCTTGCTGCGCCAGGCCGCGTAGCCAGGCCGGTGCTGCGCCGGACAAGGCCGGCCCCTTGCCGACCGTTGGGGCCACACCACCGCCATGAAACCACAGCCCACTCACTGTTGGCCGGCCGGCCGCCGCCCGGGTCTCGTTCAACGGCAGTCCATGGAACAGCATCTGGATCTCGTTCAGGCGGGCTCGCCAGTCGGTGGCATCCGGGCCCTGCGGCAGAAACAGGTCCACGTTGCGCCCGATGACCTGTCCCAGCGGTGACGTACGGACTGCCGGCGGGTCTGCAAGGTGGAGATACAAATGCCCGGCCGGGCTGATCTGGAGCTGCCAGCCATCGTCCCGGAAATGGTCATTGAACGCCGCGACGAGCGTGTCGGTCTCGGCCGGCGTGAGGTCCGCAGCCGCGCTGTCGAACAGCAACAGCCGGTCCTGATCCGGCGCCAGATGCACGGGGGTGGCGTGATACACCGCGCCCGACACTGCGGTGTCGCTCTCCGCCTGCCAGGCTAGCGCTGCCGTGGGCAGCTCGTCACCGATATCGGACACAGCGAACAAGTGGCACACCAAGGCCTGGGCATCGACAGCCACCGATTGGACGTCACCGCGAGCAAGCCAACGCTCGATGACCGGAAACCGATGCCCGGCGGCATGCTCCGCCAACCGCGGCATGGGCCCGAGCAGGCCGGGCACGATCAGGTGCAGCACCTGATCGGCCATATCAGCTCGCCCTCATGGACTGGCCGCGCCTAGCCCAGCTGTTCGACACGGATGCGGGTGACCTCGCCATGCACGGCATCCAGCGCGGCGATCTTGGCCAGGGCGTCGTTCATTTGCGCCTCGCGCACCTCGTGGGTGAGCAGGATCAACGGCACCTGGGACTCACCCTCGGCGGCCTCCTTCTGCTGCATGGCCTCGATACTGATGCCGGCATCGCCGAGGATACCGGTGATCGCGGCGATCACCCCCGGCTTGTCCTGCACCGACAGGCGCAGGTAGTACCCGGTGACCACCTCGTCCATGGGCAGTACCGGCAGGTCCGACAGCTCGCCCGGCTGGAAGGCCAGATGCGGCCCCCGATTCTCCGGATCCGTGGTCAGGGTGCGGGTCACGTCGATGATGTCCGCCACCACTGCCGACGCGGTGGGCAGTGAACCGGCGCCGGCGCCATAGTACAGGGTCGGGCCGACGGCATCGCCCTGCACCAGCACGGCATTCATCACACCATTGACGTTGGCGATCAGGCGCCGTTCCGGAATCAGGGTGGGATGCACGCGCAACTCGATACCCTGATCAGTCTTGCGGGTCACGCCCAGATGCTTGATGCGATAGCCCAGCGCCTCGGCGTAAGCCACGTCCTGCTGTCCGACACGGGTGATGCCCTCGGTAAAGCATTTGTCGAACTGCAACGGGATACCGAACGCCAGGGACGCCAGAATGGTCAGTTTGTGCGCCGCATCGATGCCTTCCACATCGAATGTCGGATCCGCCTCGGCGTAGCCGAGGGCCTGCGCCTCCTTGAGTACATCCGCGAAATCACGCCCCTTGTCCTTCATCTCGGTGAGGATGAAGTTGCCGGTGCCGTTGATGATGCCGGCGATCCATTCGATGTGATTGGCCGCCAGGCCTTCCCGCACCGCCTTGATGATGGGAATACCGCCCGCGACGGCGGCTTCGAAGGCCACGGTAACGCCTTTGGCCTGGGCGGCGGCGAAGATCTCGTTGCCGTGCAGGGCGATCAGCGCCTTGTTGGCGGTGATCACGTGCTTGCCGTTGGCGATGGCCTCCAGCACCAGCTAGCGCGCCGGGGAGTAGCCACCGATGAGTTCCACCACAATATCGATGTCCGGATTGCGAACCACATCGAAGGCATCGTTGCAGATAGTGACGTCGTCCAGGCCTTCGAGCTTGCTGGCGTCATACTCTCGGGCGGCCGCCTGGGTGACCTTGATCTCGCGCCCGGCGCGCCGGGCGATCTCGGTCGCGTTGCGCACAAGTACATTGAGGGTACCGCCGCCGACGGTACCGAGGCCCAGCAATCCAACCTTGACGGGATTCAACGTTCTACTCTCCTGACGTCGGGCCGACGTCGCGCGCCGGCCGTGAATTCGATGCGACTCAGTCGCCGGCCTTGAGCAGGCCGTCCTTGCGGAACATGTCGCGGATGCCGCGCACGGCCTGACGGGTGCGATGTTCGTTTTCGATCAGCCCGAAGCGCACATGGGTATCGCCGTACTCGCCGAACCCAATCCCCGGCGACACCGCCACATGTGCCTCTGCCAGCAGCTTCTTGGAAAATTCCAGCGAGCCCATGTGCCGGTAGGCCTCCGGGATGGGTGCCCAGACGAACATGGTCGCCTTGGGACGTTCGACATGCCAGCCGATGTTATTGAGCCCGTCGCACAGCACATTACGACGACTCTCGTACATGCTGCGAATCTCTTCCACACAATCCTGCGGGCCCTCCAGCGCCGCAATAGCCGCCACCTGGATCGGTGTGAAGGTGCCGTAATCTAGATACGACTTGATGCGGCCGAGCGCTGCCACCAGGGTCTTGTTGCCGACCATGAAACCGACCCGCCAGCCCGGCATGTTGTAGGTCTTGGACAGCGAATAGAACTCCACCGCGATATCCTCGGCGCCGGGCACCTGCAGGATCGACGGCGTCTTGTAGCCATCGAACACGATCTCGGCATAGGCGATATCGTGCACCACCCAGATGTTGTGTTCCTTGGCAATGGCGACCACCTTTGCCAGGAAATCCACGTCCACGCAGTCGGTGGTGGGATTGCCGGGGAAATTGATCACCAGCATCTTGGGACGGGGCCAGGAATCGGTGATCGCCTTTTCCAAGGCCTGACAGAAATCCACGTCCGGGGTCATGGGTACGTGGCGCACATCGGCGCCGGCGATGATGAAGCCGTACGGATGGATCGGATACGCCGGGTTGGGCACCAGCACCGAGTCACCCGGCCCCATGGTCGCCAAGGCCAGGTGCGCCAGGCCCTCCTTGGAGCCGATGGTAACGATCGCTTGGCTATCGGGATCCAGGTCGACGTCGAATTTGTCCTTGTACCAATTGCAGATGGCGCGACGCAGGCGGGGAATCCCCTTGGACATCGAATAGCGATGGGTGTCCTCACGCTGCGCGGCTTCGCACAGCTTGTCCACGATATGTTTGGGCGTCGGTTGGTCCGGATTGCCCATGCCGAAATCGATGATGTCCTCACCGCGAGCTCGCGCCGCCGCCTTCAATTCGTTCACAATGGCGAACACGTACGGCGGCAAGCGATTGATTCTGCGGAATTCTTCCATCTCGGGGGTGGACACGGGCGACCTCGGGCGGCACAAAGGGGGCGAAAAGTAAGTCGGCTAAAGTACCTGAATCGACTCTAAAAGGTCAATGAAATTAGGTGATTACAGGCCGCATTCCGGACCGGCGTCGCAGCCGCGACGGGCAGGAGCGAAGACATGAAAATGGCATTGGACGATATTGACGAACGGTTGGTGATCCGCGGGTATGGACCGGGCGAGCTGGCCATCGGACGGCAGACGTACACCAGCAGTCTGCTGCTGACCCCGGATGGCGTATTGCCCGACTGGGAACCGAACGCCGTGGCCGACATCACCGCCCGTCATCTGCTGGCGGTACTCGACCACCGGCCGGAACTGCTGATCCTGGGCACCGGCGAGCGCCAGGACTTCCCGTCCCCGCGGCTGTTCGTGGACCTGATGGACGCCAGGGTCGGCTACGAGGTGATGGACACGGCCGCCGCATGCCGCACCTACAACATCCTGCTCGGGGAGGGTCGCCGGGTAGTGGCGGCGTTGTTGCTCTAGGAAAGCGCTGAATAAATCCATCCTGGACTTCCCTGCGCACGATGCGCTGTAAAACGGCCACCTGCCGTGACCGATTTTGGCGACACCTCCCTGCGCCGCGGGACCGCTGAATGTTTCAGCGGTGGCCTAATCCGGCTTGCGTTGTGGGCGGTCGTCCTGCTGTGCCTGCTCGCGCTTGTCCGCCGCGCGCCGCTCATCGGCCTGCATGCGTTCCACCACGTTGTTCATCATCTGGGTACGGGTGTACTTGTCCCGCCAAGTGGCTTGGGCATCCGCGCAGGCCGCCTTTTCCTGAGCGACCAGTTTCTCCTGCTCGGCTATCGCCGTTTCGAGCTTGTCCAGGAAAAGTTGGAACTCGCGAATCCGCGAAACCGGCATGCCCTGCTGGTTGGCCTGCTGATACTTGGCCAGATATTCAGTGTGATAGTCGCGCAGGTTCGCCAACTGCTGTTCCGCCTGCTGCTTGCGCTTGAGTCGCTCGCCCAGCGCCGTCGCCGCCTGCCGCTCGCGATTATCGGCCACCCGCTGAACGGGCTTGAAACGATCAGATGACACCCGGCTCCCCTGGCGCGGTCACCGGCATCTGTTGGGGGAACAGGTTCATCAGATCGTCCAGGCTGTTGTCCAGGTCATGACGGGTATCCATGGTCTGCCGCAGGAAATCCTGCAGTGCCGGCATCATCATGATGGCACGATCGATCTGCTCGTTGGAGCCGGCCTCATAGGCGCCGACACTGATCAGGTCGCGGTTCTGCATGTACACACTGTACAGCTGTTTGAATTCCCGCGCGGCCGCTTGATGATCGCGGCTGGTGATGTCGTTCATGGCCCGGCTCACCGATGCCTCGATGTCGATGGCCGGATACTGGCCCGACTCGGCGATGCGGCGTGACAGCACCACGTGACCATCGAGAATGGCCCGCGCCGCGTCGGCGATGGGGTCCTGCTGATCGTCGCCTTCGGTCAGTACCGTGTAGAACGCGGTGATCGATCCACCGCCCTTGTCGCCGTTGCCCGCCCGCTCCACCAGTTGCGGCAGTTTCGCAAACACCGACGGCGGATAGCCCTTGGTGGCCGGCGGCTCGTTGATGGCCAGGCCAATCTCGCGCTGCGCCTGGGCAAACCGGGTCAGCTAGTCCATCAGCAGCAGAACGTTCTTGCCCTGGTCACGAAAATGCTCCGCGATACTGGTGCACAACATGGCGCCGTGCATGCGTCGCAAGGGTGGCTGGTCGGCGGGCACCGCCACCACGACGGCGCGGGCCATCCCGGCATCGCCGAGGATGTTGTCCACGAACTCCTTCACTTCCCGCCCCCGCTCACCGATCAGGCCCACCACCACCACGTCGGCGCTGGTGTACTTGGTCATCATGCCGAGCAGCACGGATTTACCGACGCCCGAGCCGGCGAACAGTCCCAGGCGTTGCCCCCGCCCCACCGATAGCAGGCTGTTGATCGCCCGGATGCCGACGTCCAGCGGCTCGCGGATCGGACTACGGGCCAGGGGGTTGATGGATTCGCCGGTCAATGGCCGACGATCGGTGGAGTGAATGGGCCCCTTGCCATCAAGGGGCTTGCCCGCGCCATCGACCACCCGTCCGAGCAGCTCGTCACCGACCACCGCCTCGGACACACGCCCCTGCGGCGCCACCCGAGCATCGGGCTCCAGCCCGCGGATGTCGCCCGTCGGCATCAGGTACAGGCTTTCGCCGGCAAAGCCGACCACTTCGGCCTCGATCCGGTCGCCACCGGGGCTGATCACGTCGCAGCGTCCACCGATGGCGGCGCGACAGCCGACGGCTTCCAGGGTCAATCCCACCATGCGGGTCAGTTTGCCTTCCACCACCAGGCCACGGGAGTCGCCCACCGAGCGCGCCATGCGGGCGATACGATCACACCAAATCGCCTTACGATCCGGGTCCGGGATCACGTGCCGGACTCCTCGTCATCCTGATCGCGCTCCGCAGCCAGCAGCGGCGCCACCAAGGCGCCGATCCGCGACTCCAAGGTCGCGTCGACGGTGGAATTGTCAGTGGTCACGCGGCAACCGCCCCGCTGTAACGTGGGATCCTCGACGATGCTCCACTGCTGGTCCGAGTCGCCCAACTTGTAGACCTCACGCACCAGCTCGGCGTCTTCCGGATGCAGAATCACGCGGACATTGCGGGCCGCCACCGGCAGTGCGGCCAGCGCCTCGCGTACCACGCCGATGATCTGCCCGGGGTCCATCTTGATCTCTCGTCGCACCAACTGGCGCACCATGCTGATCACCAGCGTGACCAGTTGCTGCTCCACCTCGTCGTCCAGTTTCTCGAACGGTCGTTGCAGCCCATGCATCAACCGGTCGAGTACAGCCAGGCGCTCCATGGCCGCCTTGCGACCTTCTTCCAATGCCTCCTGATGACCGTAGCGCTGCCCCTCGGTGCGCCCCTGCTCGTAACCCTCCTGATACGCCGCCTTTTGCAACGCCTCCAGGTCCCGCGCGGTCACGCCCCGCTGCCGTTCCTGTTCGCGGTGCTCGTCTCGCCCATCCGCCATCGCCGGCGGCACCCAGGGCGATATGTTGTCGCTGTCGTGGTTCACGCGGACGCCACCGGTCGGCGGTTAGATGAAGTCGTCGCCACCGCCGCCTCCCAGGCTGATTTCGCCGGCATCGGCCAGGCGACGAGCCACCGACAGTATCTCCTTCTGCGCCGCTTCGACGTCGGACAAACGCGCCGGCTGAGCAGCATCCAGGTCGTCCTTGAGCATCTCGGCCGCACGGGAGGACATGTTGCTGAAGATCTTGTCGCGTAGGCCCTCGACCGCACCGCGCAAAGCCAGCAACAGCTGATCGGAGGACACCTCCCGCAACAGGGTCTGCATACCCCGATCGTCCACCTCGGCCAGGTTTTCGAACACGAACATGTTGTCCTGGATCTCGGTGGCCAGGTCTTCGTCGGCATCGGAGATGGCCTCGATGACCTGCTGTTCCACCGTGCCATCGACGAAATTGAGGATGTCCGCAGCTTTTTTCACACCGCCCAGGTTGGTGTTCTTAGCCGCGCCGGCACCGGAGAACTGCTTCTCCAGAATCTCATCCAGCTCCTGCAAGGACGCCGGCTGAATGCCGTCCAAGGTGGCAATGCGCATCACGATATCGGTACGCACCCGGTCCGGGAACTCGGCCAGTACCGCGGCTGCCTGATCCGGATCCAGAAACGACAGCACGATGGAGATGATCTGCGGATGCTCCAGCCGGATCACGTCGGCGATCTGCCGGGCATCCATCCACTTCAGTTGTTCCAACCCCTTGCTGTTGCGTCCCAACAGGATGCGATCGATGACGCCGGCGGCCTTATCGGTACCCAGCGCAGAGGTCAGCATATTGCGGATGTATTCGTCAGACCCCAGACCCAACGAGGTCTGCTCGCCGATGGTCTCGACGAAGTCTTGCATCACCTGCTCCATCATGGACTTGGTGATGTTGGTCAGGCCCGCCATGGCGCCGCCGATCTCCTGTACCTCCTTCGGCCCCATGTACTTGAGAATCTCGGCGGCATACTTCTCACCCAGGCCGAGCATCAATACGGCGGTGCGCTCCAGCCCCGTCAGCTTGGCGACGGCTGTGGTGACGTTGGCTTCAGCCGGCATCTTCTGCTACCCAGGTTTTGACCAGTTGCGCTACCCGCTTGGGGTCGTTGTCCACCAGTTTACGGGCAGCCTCCATGGTGTCCTCATAGGCCGCCGGCCCGGTCAACTGGATCGGTTGGCCATCGGCACCGATGGCCGGTGTGCCCCCGGCGGCCATCGGTTTGCCGTCCGGCCCGGCGGGCACGGCCATCGGCGTACCATCCGGCCCCACGGTCTGCACCATGCCCTCAGGCACTTCGCTGACCGGTGTGGCGGTGAGCCGCTTCAGGGTCGGGCGCAGTACACCGAAGATCAGGAACAACACCACCAGCGCCCCACCCAGTTGCTTGGCCAGATCCCACACCCAGGGCTGCTCCCAGATCGGCAGCGCCGGCAAGGCCTCCGGCGCCTGCGGCACCTGGAATGCACTATTGATCACCCGCACACTGTCGCCGCGATCCGCATTGAACCCGACCGCCTCGCGTACCAGTGCGGTGATGCGTTCGATATCCTCCGGCGTACGTTCACGGCGGACGACCTTGCCGTCCGCATCCGTGGTGACGACATCGTCGACCACCACGGCCACCGATAACCGACGGATGCTGTTGGGCGATTGGCGGGTATGGCTGACCACGCGGTCCAGCTCGAAGTTACGCGTCGCTTGGCGACTACTGTTGATCGGCGTCCCGGCCGCATCGGCATTGTCAGCGTTGGCCTGCTCCGGCGCCGTGGCCGCGGCAGGCGGTTGGTTGCTCAATGCCCCCGGGATACCCCCGGCAGCGCCACCGTTACGGGTAACCTGTTCATTGACTTGCTCGCTGCGCAGTGCAGTCTGCTCGGGGTTGTAGCGTTCCTGGGTCTGCTCGGTGACGGTGAAATCGATATCCGCGGTAACCTGCGCCTGCACGTTGTCGGCACCCAGGATGGGGGCAAGCAGATGCTCGATGCGGTCGCGGTAGTGGGCTTCGATCTTCTGGGTGTATTCGAACTGGGTCGCGGACAGTTTCATGTTCCGGTCGGCCTGCGGTTCGCTCAGTAGTCGTCCCTTGTGATCCACGACAGTGACCTGACTGGCCTCCAGTTCCGGAATCCCCGCCGCCACCAGATGCACGATGGCATCGACCTGGGGTTGTTCGAGACTACGCCCCGCGTACAGCTTGAGCACCACCGATGCCGACGGCTTCTTGCGCTTGCGCACGAACACCGACTGCTTGGGCAGCGCCAAATGGACGCGCGCCGTATCGACATTCGCCAAGGTGCTGATAGTGCGGGCCAGTTCGCCTTCCAGGGCATGGTGATAACGGGCCTGCTCGACCATCCGACTGGTACCGAAGCCGGTGTCCTGATTGAGGATTTCGAAACCCATCCCGGTGCTGTTGGGCAGGCCCTGGCTGGCCAACTGCATGCGTAGCTCCTGCAGCTTGCCCGCGGGAACCAACACCATGCCGGTGCCCTCGTCGATACGGAACTCCACCCCCGCCTGTTCCAGCGCCGCGACCACGGCGGCGGCATCCTTTTGCCCCAGGTTGCCGTACAGAGGGGAAAAATTTGGCGTTTGCGACCAAAGCACCACGGCCACGCCCAACGCCACGCTGGCGGCAATACCGACCATTACGGCCAATTGACGGAACAGCGGATTGTCGGTCAGTCCGGTAGCGGCCAGGCCGTCGCCGTCGGGCATCGGGGTGGCGGCGTTCGCGGTGGTCATCTCTGCCATGGGGTGTCAGTCGTCGTGTTGGTTGGTGGTTATCGGACGGCAGCGGCCTGGGCTTATACCGGCATGTTCATGACGTCTTTGTAGGCCTCGACCAGCTTGTTTCTCACTTGCACCATGGCCTGAAACGACACACTGGCCTTCTGGCTGGCAATCATCACCTGCGCCAGATCGACATCCTCGGCCCCCAGCTCGAAGGTGGTCTTGAGTTCGCCGGAGGTCTTTTGCACTTGGTTGACGGAGTCGATGGAGTTCTTCAACAAGTCGCCGAAGGCCGGCGCGCCGGCGACGTTTTCGGTAACCGGCGCGGCGCCTTGGCTCTGGGCCGCCATGACCCGCATCTGGGCGAGAACCTGGTTGATTTCTGGGGTGCTCATGCTTGACCTCGGGGTGTCCGATTCTTGACGTCAGGGCGCGATATTGGAAATGACAGCAGCTTTCGGGCCAACTCAAGGCACCGCATAGCCGGCTTCGCGTAGCTTGGCGATCTTGTAACGCAAGGTGCGGGGACTGATGCCCAGAATCGCGGCGGCATTCTTGCGACTGCCGCCGCCGTTGCGCAGTGCGTCCAGAATCATCTGGTCTTCCACCGACTTCAGGTCCGCGTTGAGCCGACTGGGCGCTTCCTCGGTCACGCCTTCATCCTGGTCCGCCGCGTCCATCGGCATCGACTGGAACGCCGTGCCGGTCTCGACCAACTCGAAATGGATGTCTTCGGCACGCACCTGCTCGCCGTCGCACAGGATCAGCGCCCGCTGCATGGTGTTGTCCAGCTCGCGGACATTGCCCGGCCAGCGATGCCCCCGTAGTTTGGCCAGTGCCGTGGCTGCCAGGGTCGGCGCCGGCTGCCCTTCACGCAGGTGGCGGTTCAACAAATACTGCGCCAGGGGTTCGATATCCCGCGGCCGATCCCGCAGCGGCGGCAACATCAGGGGGAATACCGACAGACGGTAGAACAGGTCCTCGCGGAACCGCCCGGCGGCAACTTCTTCACGCAGATTGCGGTTCGACGTCGCCAACACCCGTACGTCGAGTTGGATCAGCTCGCGCCCCCCCAGGCGCTCCACTTCGCGCTCCTGCAACACCCGTAGCAGCTTCGCCTGCAACGGTAGACTCATCTCGGATATCTCGTCGAGCAGCAAGGTGCCGCCCTGGGCTTGTTCGAACTTGCCCGCGCTGGCGCGCAGCGCCCCGGTGAAGGCGCCTTTTTCATAGCCGAACAGCACTGCCTCGAGCATGTTGTCCGGGATGGCGGCGCAGTTGATGGCGACGAATGGCGCGTCGTCGCGGGGCGAATGCTGGTGGATATGGCGGGCCACCACCTCCTTGCCGGTGCCGGACTCACCCAGGATCAGTACCGTCGCGTCGCTGGCGGCTACCCGCTGGGCCAGCGCCGCCAGCTCACGGGTGCGCACGTCCTCGGCCACCAGTGTGGTGTTCTGTTCAGGGTTGCCCGCCAGGTAGCGGCCCACCTTGTCCAGCAGCATCTGTACATCGAATGGCTTCGCCAGATAATCGACGGCGCCCAGCTTCATCGCTTCCACGGCCTGGGCGACGCTGCCATAGGCGGTCATCATCAACACCGGCAAGCCGTGGAAGCGGTCACGCAGGTGGCGCAACAGGGTGTTGCCGTCCATGGGCGCCATCTGCACGTCGCTCAGCACCATGTCCACGGGTTCGCGGTCCAAGGTTGCCAGGGCCGCTTCGCCATCAGCGGCATGGGCTACCTGATAACCGCCCAAAGACAAGGTGTCTGCGATGGCCTCGGCCAGTGCCGGGTCGTCTTCGACCAGCAGGATGCGTTGTTGGGAGTTTTTGGAAGACTGCATGGCTCACTGCTCTCCATCTTCACGTGTGCCGCCGGCGATGGGCAGCGTGATGCGGAAACAGGCGCCACCGGCGGTGGCGTCGCAATAATCGATGCGGCCGTCATGATCGACGGCCACCGAGTGCACCACCGCCAAGCCCAGGCCGGTGCCGCGCTCGCCGGTGGTGAAGAACGGATCGAAGATCCGCTGCTGGATGTGCTCCGGGATCCCTGGGCCGTCGTCGCTCACGATAATCTGGTAACCGGTCGCGGTGACACTCAGGGCGACCTCGATGGATACCCCCTTACCGCCGTGCTCCAGTGCGTTGTTGACCAGTGCCCCGATAGCGCCGGTAAGCGCATCACGATTGCCCAGTACCCGCGCCTGCACTTCCTGCACACCAGTGAGGGTCAGGCTGGCTTCCTGCCCGGCCAGCTTGGGCTGTACCAGGGCCACACCGTCTCGCAGCACGCGCACCAGATCCACCGCCTGCGGCGTGTAACGACCGCCACGCGCAAACGCCAGCATGTCGGCGACCAGATTCTCGGTATGGCGCAAGCGGTCGGTCAGCTTGCGGGCGTATTCGCCCTGCTTGGCGGCCGGCACCCCGCCGCGTGCCAATTGATCGGCATAGAGCAAGGCCGCGGACAACGGGGTACGCACCTGATGGGCCAGTTGAGCGGCCATCTCGCCCATGGCGGTAAGCCGTTCGTTGCGGTTGACTTCGTCTTGCAGACGACGGGTTTCGGTGACATCCATCATCACCAGCACCCGGCCGTTGTCGTTCAATGGCCGACAACGCATGTTCACCCGGCGACCGTCCGCGAGGCGCCATTCGTCGCCGTCCGCCAGGCGCGCCAGGGTCTCGTCACGTACCTCGGACCAGCGTCGCCCCCAGGCGATACCCGGAAACAAGGCCTGCGCGGCAGGGTTGAATTGATCGACCCGATCACGGCCGTCCACCAGCACCACCGCCGCCGGCAGGGCTTCGAGCAGGTTGGTCAGGCGGTCCGCCAGGCGTTGCTTCTCGGCAAGCTCCCGGGAGCGCGCCTGGCGGGACTGGACCAGTTCGGTATTGAGTTGGCCGACCCGGGCTTCCAAGGTCTGGTAGGCACCGGTCAGCTGTTCGGACAGCTGATTGAACAGGCCGAAGGCCTCGGCGAGGGCCTCACGATCATCGAGCTGGACGGCGGTCTGGCTGGCCATGGCATCGGTTCCTTGCGCCGGGAGGTGTCCCGGGCTTCCCTGTTGAACCAGGGAGCAAAGACCATGCCTGTTTCACATTTTTTTATAAAACAACAACTTGCGCAACACGGATGAGCGCGGCGTCAAACACCCGTCATCTCGTGTCCCCGATGCAGGCCGTATTTGCGCAATTTCTCGACGAGGGTGGTGCGGCGCATCTTCAGCTTCTTGGCGGCATGAGCCACCACGCCGTCACACTCGTCCAGGGCTTGGCGGATCAGGTTCTGCTCCATATTGGATAGGTGAGCCTTCAGGTCCAATCCGTCGTTCGGCAGTCTTGGCGCACTGGCCACGGTGCCGGGTACAGCGCCGGGCACCGACACCTCCGGCAGTTCGTCCCCGGCATCTAGGGCGGGCAGCTGGATACCGGCACGGAACTTCTCCGGCAGATCGTGCAGATCCACCACGCCGTAGGGATACAGGATCGCCAACCGCTCGATCAGGTTGGCAAGCTCGCGCACGTTGCCCGGCCAGCGGTAGTGCTGCAACGCCGTGACCGCCGCGGGCGTCAAGCGCACCGAACCCCGTTTCTCGTGTTCGATACGCCGGATCAGGTCGTTGATCAACACCGGGATATCCTCGACCCGGTCGCGCAATGGTGCCATTTCGATGGGAAATACGTTCAGGCGGTAAAACAGATCCTCGCGGAATTTGCCGCCTTCGATGGCCAGTTCCAGGTTGCGGTGGGTCGCAGCGATGATCCGCACGTCGCAATGAATGGTCTTGTTGCTGCCCACACGCTCGAAGGTGCGCTCCTGCAGCACGCGCAGCAGTTTCACCTGCATATGCATGCTCATATCGCCGATCTCGTCGAGAAACAGGGTGCCGCCCTCGGCCAACTCGAAACGACCCTGCCGGGCGGTGATGGCTCCGGTGAAAGCGCCCTTTTCGTGACCGAACAGCTCGCTCTCCAGCAGATCCCCCGGGATGGCGCCGCAATTGACCGGCACGAAGGGTTTACCGCGCCGATTGGAGTGGTAATGCAGCTTGCGCGCCACCACCTCTTTGCCGGTCCCCGATTCCCCCAATACCAATACCGTGGCATCGGAACCAGCGACCTGTTCGATCATCTGGTTGATGCGGCGGGTCGCGCGGCCGTTTCCGGACAGGCTGCGGAACAACTCCACCGGACGGCGAGGGCCCTCGCCCTGGCGCTGACTCTCGCTGTACACCTGGGCCTTGTGCAGCAGATTGGCCAGATGATCGAAGTGCGCCGGGAGCTTGACCACCCCCAACATATCCCCGCTCGGGGTCAGCTGGGTCCGTTCGTCGGCCACCAGGAAGGCTGCCGGTCTGGGGCTCGCTGCGGCGATCACACCCATCATCTCGGCACGCTGGTCATCCGCCATGTCGACACTGACAAACAGGGATGTCGGCTGTTGTTCGGCCCGTTCGGCGTAATCGGCCACCTCGGCCGCGGTGCTGGCCTCAAGGACATCGCAGTCGAGAAACTCCAGCACGTGGCGCAGATAATCGCGGCGCTCGGTATCCGGCTCGGCCAGGATGATCACGTTGCACTTGAATGATTGCGCTTCGACTTCCAGCTGACTCATAAGACCGGATCCACATACAAGGCGGGGAGTTTCAGGAAGTTAAGCATTGGATAGGCGATATGTCAAAAAAACGACAGTTTACCGAAACCCGTACCCTTGACACCCCCGGGAGGCGTCCGTAGAACTGCGGACATCCTCACCTAGACACCGACGGATCCCCCCCTTGAACGACATTCCCACAGGCGCGCTGTTTGCGATCCTGTCTTTTCTCATTCTGCTCTCGGCATTCTTCTCCGGCTCGGAAACGGCCCTGATGACCTTGAACCGGTACCGGCTGCGCCACCTCGCGGAGGAAGGTCACGCCACCGCCCGCTTGGCGGAACGATTGCTGAAACGCCCGGACCGACTGATCGGGTTGATCCTGCTGGGCAACAACTTCGTCAACATCCTGGCTTCTTCGCTGTCGACCATCATCGCCCTGCGGTTGGGCGGTGAAGGCGCCATCGCCGCCGCCGCGTTCATCCTGACGCTGGTGGTGCTGATCTTCGCCGAGGTCGCCCCCAAGACCCTGGCCGCCCTGCACCCCGAGCGTCTGGCCTTTCCCGCCTCCTGGGTCTACACCCCGCTGCTGTCCAACTGGTCACCGTTGCGCTGGATCGTGTGGGTGGTCAACGCCATCGCCAACAACCTGCTCAAGCTGCTCAAGCTGTACCCCGAAGACGCCGAGGGCGATACGTTGAGCCGCGAGGAGCTGCGCACGGTGGTGACCGAGGCCGGCGCGATGATCCCGAAGAAACACAAGAAGATGCTGCTCAACATCCTCGACCTGGAAAAGGCCACGGTCGAGGACATCATGGTCCCGCGCAACGAGATCGACGGGGTCAACATCGCCGCGCCGCTGGATGAGATCCTGCAAGAGATCAAGACCTCGCCCTACACCCGTATCCTGGCGTACGAGAGCAGCGTGGACAACGTGCGCGGCTTTCTCCACGCACGGCGGGTGCTGCAAGCCAGTCTGGCCGGACAGCTCGATCGTGAGACCCTGGAAGGATTGATCCGCGAACCCTACTACATCCCCGCCGGCACTTCGCTGAACCGCCAACTGCTGCAATTCCAACGACAGAAACGTCGCGTCGGTCTGGTGGTGGACGAGTACGGCGACGTGGAAGGCCTGGTGACCCTGGGCGACCTGCTCGAGGAAATCGTCGGCGAATTCACCACCGACCCCTCGGACAGTATCGCCGACGTGCGGGCCGAGGCGGACGGCAGCTATCTGGTGGACGGCAGTGCCAATGTCCGCGATCTGGTCCGCACATTGGACTGGGACCTTCCCACCGATGGGCCCAAGACCCTCAATGGTCTAATCCTGGAACAGCTGGAAAGCATGCCGGAGACCGGTATCAGCCTGCTACTCAACGGTTACCCGGTGGAAATCCTGCAAACCCAGGCGAATGCGGTGAAAACCGTGCGCTTCCGTCCTCGTGATCGGCGTATCGTCGCGCCGGACTGATCCGCCACGGCGCAACCGGGAACGCCCGGGGCGAAGAAATAGTGGCGCGCGGCGCCCGGGGCGAGGCACGGCTTATTCAGCGACTCCCTAAGGAAGCGCTGAATAAGTCCATCCTGGACTTCTCAGCGCACGCTGCGCTGCAAACGCGGTTTGCAACTTGATTCAAAATCAGTCGCTTGCAGCGACCGATTTTGGCGGCACCTCCCTGTGCCGCGGAAGCTCTGAATTTTT
>JASBTJ010000064.1 GCA_030148485.1 Gammaproteobacteria bacterium
CTGGGCCCGTACCGCCGGTTCCGCCTTGTGACGATGCCCGAGCCGGGTGGCCTGCCAGCCGCGCAGTTGATCGAAGGGGACGTCCGGGACATTGACGTTCAGGATGCTGTCCGTCGGCAAGGGCGAACCTTGTAGACGCAGCACCAACGCCTGCGCCACCCGTGCCGCGGTCTCGAAATTGCCCGGCGTATGGGACGTCAACGACACGGCAATCGCCGGCAAGCCCAGAAAACGCCCTTCGGTGGCCGCCGCCACCGTACCGGAGTACAACACGTCATCGCCCATGTTGGCCCCGGCATTGATGCCCGACACCACCATATCCGGCTCCTTGTCCAACAGCCCGGTAATGGCCAGATGGACGCAATCGGTCGGTGTGCCTTCCACACTGATGAAGCCGTTAGGCTGCGGTCGCGCCCGCAGCGGCTGTTCCAGGGTCAACGAATTGCTGGCGCCGCTGCGATCGCGGTCCGGGGCCACCACGGTCACCCGGGCGACCTCGCCCATCGTCCGGGCCAGGGCCGCCAGGCCCGGTGCCTGGTAGCCGTCGTCGTTACTGAGCAGGATGTGCATACAAAGCGGTCGATTGGCCGGCTGTTCAGCACCGGTTCACAAGGGCCCCCACTATACTGCAATCGCCCTGCCCGCTCACCTTGAACCGTGCCGGTATTCGGGCTCAAATGGTGGGCATGAGCGGCGGCGAACGAAAAGACGATGACGACCGGGCCCTGTTCCAATCGGCCATGGCCGACGTGGACCCGCTGCGCTCGGACACCGTGGAACCGCACCGTCAGCGGCACCGGCCGGTACCGCTGGACCTGCCGGTGGGCGACGAACACGCCGATGACCTGGGCGATCTGAATATCGACACCCCGGAGTTTCTGGAATTCGTACGTCCGGGAATCCAGAAACGCCTGTTCCAGGACCTGCAACGGGGTCTGCTGCCTCCCGAGGCCACGCTGGACCTGCACGGCATGCGGGTGGTCGAAGCCCGTACCGCCTTTCGGCGATTCATCGCGCAGAGCCTGGCCAGCCAGCACCGCTGCGTGAAGATCATTCACGGCAAAGGGCGCGGCTCGACCGCACAACAACCGGTCTTGAAACAGAAAACCAACCAATGGCTGCAGCAACTGGCGCCGGTGCTCGCCTTCTGCGCCGCACCCCGCTGGGACGGCGGCAGCGGGGCCGCCTATGTGCTGCTGTCGCGCAAGCACCGCACCCTGGGCTAGCAACAACAACCGCTGCCGGCGCAGGGGGGGGCGCCAAATCCGGTCACTGCAAGTGACTGATTTTTAGGCAAGCTGCAAACCGCGCTTGCGGCGAGGCGTGCGCTGAGATGTCCGGAACGGACTTATTCAGCGCTTCCCCAGGGCTAACGTAGCGCGGTCAGCAGTTCACGGGTGACCACGGTCGCGTAGCTGCCGGAACCCAGGCCGAAGGTCAGTAGCAGGTCATCCGCTTCCCAGCAGGCCGTCAGATCGTCCACCCAAAGTCGCAGCGCGCGCCGATCCGCGTCCAGCCCCAGTCGTGCCAAGCCGTCGATCCAATCGCCCCAATCCCGCAAGGCTTGGGACTCCAGCCAGGCCGACTGCCCTTCCGGCACCAGGGTCCGGCACGGGCGACCGGGTAAAGGGCCGCTGGGATGGATGTCGAAGTCATCCACGCGACGTGCCAACTCGTCGTCCGGCTGTTCAGCGACGAATTGACGACCACTGCCGTCCAGCAACACCACCTCGCCACCCAGTATCTGGTCCCAGTTGCCCGCCTCCACCCGCGCCGCCAGCACCTGATTGAACAGCTGGGCGCGGGCCGCGGACAGCAGGATGCCGCGTTGCTCACGTTTCACCTTGCGCAGCTCGCCGCGCAACAGGCCATCCGCGCGACGCAGGTTGGCCCCTTCGTGGCCGAAGCGCTGGTGACCGAAGTAGTTGGGTACGCCACGGGCCACCACATCGGCGATGCGCGCCTCCACGGCAGTCCGGTCGCCAGTCACCTGGCGCAGGCGCAGCACGAAGCGGTTGCCACGCAGACTGCCACGGCGGATCTTGCGGTTGTGACGCTCGGCGGACAGCACCTGGATGTCGTCGTCGTCGAGAATGGTCCAGTCGGGATCGGGCTTGCCGGGCAGATGCACCGAAAACGCTTGGGTGGTCAGAGCGGCACGATCCTTCAGCCCGGCATAGCCGACGTCCACTTGGCGCACACCACACAGCTTGGCGATGCTGCGCGCCAGATCGTGGGTATTGGTGTTGCGCTTGCGGATCACCAGAAAGGCATGCTCGCCCTCGCCGCTGGCCTGGTAGCCGAGGTTTTCCTCCACCACGAAGTCGCCCGGTTCGGCCCGCATAACCGCGTTGCCGACCGGGCCGCCGTGGGCGAACGGCAGCACGCGGGTCGGATCGCCCTGGGGAAGCTGTACGGGACTCATGCCACGGGCAGCAACAGGACCACCGCGTGCGCCGCGATGCCTTCGCCGCGTCCCGTGTAACCCATTTTTTCCGTGGTGGTCGCCTTGACGTTCACCTGACCGACGGCGACGTCCATGTCGGCCGCCAAACGTTCACACATGACAGGAATGTGGACACCCAGGCGCGGCGCTTGGGCGACCACCGTGCAATCGGCATTACCCACCCGCCAACCGGCCTGGGCCACGCCATCGATCACCCGGCGCAGCAGAATGCGACTGTCAATGCCTTTGAAGGTGGCATCGGTGTCCGGAAAATGGCGACCGATGTCACCCAGCGCCGCCGCGCCCAACAGCGCGTCACACAACGCATGGACCAGGACGTCGCCATCCGAGTGGGCCGCCAACGCCTGGTCATGGGGAATGGTGACGCCGCCGATGACCACCTGGTCGCCGGCGCAGAAGCGGTGGGCATCAAAACCGTGTCCGATACGCATGAAGAGGTCTCGCCGAAACAGGCGGCGATCTTAGCACGGCCGCGCGCATCGCCGGTCTGGTTAGAATGGCACCATGCAGCTGTTCGATACCCATTGTCACCTGGACGTGGCCGAATTCGACGCGGACCGCGACGCGGTCATCGCCCGCGCCCGTCAGTTGGGCGTGCAGGACTTTCTGATCCCCGGCATCCATGTCGACGAATGGCCGCAGCTATTGGACCTGTGCCGCCGACAAGCCGGGTGTCATCCGGCCCTCGGGCTGCACCCCATCTATCTGGCGCGCCATACCGACGCGCATCTGGATCTGCTGGACGCCGCCATTGCCGTACACCGCCCGGTGGCCGTGGGCGAGATCGGCCTCGACTTCGCGCTACGCGACCTGGATCGCGACCGCCAGCTGGTCCTGTTCTCCGCCCAACTGGCCCTGGCGCAGCGGCATGGACTGCCCGTCGTGATGCACTGTCGCAAGGCCCATGACCAGTTGCTCCGCTGTCTGCGCGACATGCCGGTAGCCGGCGGCATCTGTCATGCGTTCAACGGCAGCATCCAGCAAGCAGAACAGTTCATCGAACTGGGTTTCAAGCTCGGCTTCGGCGGCATGCTCACCTTCGAGCGCTCCACCAAACTACGACGTCTGGCCGGCACCCTGCCCCTCGATGCCATCGTGCTCGAGACCGACGCCCCCGACCTGACCGTCGCCAGCCACCAATACCAACGCAACAGCCCCGAGTACCTGCCCGAGGTGCTGCATACCCTAGCGGCCTTGCGGGACATGGACGCCGCGGAACTCGCCCACATCACCACCGCCAACGCCCGGACGGCGCTCCGTCTGCCCGGCACCGACCCACGGATATCTTCATGAGCGACACCGCCAACAACGCCGGCGGTGTGCTGGTCAGCTATTTCGAATGGGTGCAGAACAACCAGAACGACGAATGGTCCGCCGAGCAGATCGACGACAAGCTGCGGGACAAGATGCAGCGCGCCGTCGATACCGTGCTGCAACGCAACGGCCAACTGTGCGAAGACTGCGCTTCAGATGATACCCACAGCGCGCTGTTGCGTACCGCTGCCCTCGCCGTGGCGGTGGAGCGGGTCGCCCGAACGACCCTGCTGCGGGGCATCTGGCCGTAACGAATCGGTACGTACACGCCACCCGCGGCTCGACACCCGGCGTTGCCCCGCCCGCGCAGGCCACGGATAATCGCCGCCCGCCTACCCGCCTGAACCGAGGATCCGCATGATGTCCGAATTCGCCAATGTCACCGTCGTCAAGGCGGCCAATATCTACTTTGACGGCAAGGTCACCAGCCGTACCGTGAAATTTGCCGACGGCAGCGTAAAGACCCTGGGCTTCATGCTTCCCGGCGAATACGAGTTTGGGACCGCCAAGCCCGAGGTCATGGAAATTCTCAGCGGCACCCTGGAGGTCCTGCTGCCCGGTGCCGAGGAATGGCGTGCCGTACGTGGCGGGGAATCCTTCGACGTACCCGGCGACAGCAAATTCCAGCTGCGCATCCTGACCGCCACCGACTACTGCTGCAGCTTCGTGGACTGAGACCGACCGGCACGCCACAATGGACGCATCCGACAGCACACGTGGACATGCTCGATTACAGTGAATATCTGAAGATCCTGGTCGGCCTGCTCGCCATCGTCAATCCGGTGGGCGCGATCCCGATCTTCGTCACCCTGACCGGCGACGCCACGCCGTCGCAACGGCGCCAACTGGCCCGGGTGGTGGCGGTCGCCGTCGCCGCCATCCTGCTCACCGCCCTGCTGCTGGGCGAACGCCTGCTGGGCTTTTTCGGCATCACCATCGACGCCTTTCGCGTGGCCGGCGGCATCCTGGTGCTGCTGATGGCCATCTCCATGCTGCACGCGCGTCAAAGCGACGTGCGCCAGACCGACGAAGAGGCGGACGAGAGCACCAATCGCGTCTCGGTGGCGGTGGTGCCCCTGGCGATGCCCCTGTTGGCCGGCCCCGGCGCCATCAGTACGGTGATCCTGTACGGCCACCGCGGCGACCAGGTCGGCCATTACCTGATGATCGGCGGCGCCATCGTCGCCATCGCCCTGACCCTGTGGGCCATGCTGACCCTGGTCCCGCTGTTGTCGCGCCACATCACCCAGACCGGCATCAACATCTTCACCCGGGTGATGGGCCTGTTGCTGGCAGCCATCGCCGTGGAGTTTCTCGCCAACGGCTTGAAGGGGCTGTTTCCAGCCTTGGCAGGCTGAGCCGCCGGATCGAGCGCGCTATACTCGGCCCATTCCCGTACGGCCTTGGCCGCCGCAGCCTTCGGAGCAGTCACCATGTCCCACGCCCACAACGTCGATCCGGCCGAGATCAACAAGTTCGAAGAACTGGCGTCCCGCTGGTGGGACCCGGAAAGCGAATTCAAACCGCTGCACCAGATCAATCCCCTGCGTCTGGACTACATCGACCAACGCAGCGGCGGTCTGGCCGGCAAGAAGGTACTGGACGTCGGCTGCGGCGGCGGCATCCTGGCCGAATCCATGGCGGTGCGCGGCGCCGACGTCACCGGCATCGACATGGGCGAAGCCAATCTGCAGGTTGCCCGCCTGCATCTGCTCGAAACCGGCGAACAAGTGCATTACCAGCGTATCCCGGTGGAGGAACTGGCCCGCGAACTGCCCGCCCACTTCGATGTGGTCACCTGCATGGAGATGCTGGAACACGTGCCCGACCCGTCGTCCATCGTGCGGGCCTGCGCGGCACTGGTGAAACCGGGCGGCACGGTGTTTTTCTCCACCATCAATCGCAATCCCAAGGCCTACCTGATGGCGGTGGTGGGAGCCGAATACCTGCTGCGTCTGTTGCCCAAAGGCACCCACGACTACGCCAAGTTCATCAAGCCGTCGGAGCTGGCCGGCTGGATGCGCGATGCCGGTCTGGACCTGGACCATCAATGCGGGCTGCTCTACAACCCGCTTTCCGGCACGTTCCGGCTCGACGAGCGGGACGTGGACGTGAACTACATGGTCGCCAGCCACAAACCGACCTGACATGCCGATACCCAAGCCGCCGGGCGGCCTGCTGTTCGATCTGGACGGCACCTTCGCCGATACCGCGCCCGACCTCGCCTACGCGCTGAATCAGACCCTGGCGCACTTCGGCCGGTCCGCGCTGCCCTTCGAGCAGATCCGCCCCGTGGTCTCCCATGGCGGTGTCGCGCTGATCAAGCTCGGATTCGGTCTGACGCCCGAAGACGCCGCCTACCCGCCACGCCGCGAACACCTGCTCCAGGTGTATCAGGACAATCTGGCACGGCACACGACATTGTTCGACGGCATCGAGGCGGTCATCGACGCCAGCGAGGCCGCCGGCATCCCGTGGGGCATCGTGACCAACAAGCCGGGCTGGCTGACCGACCCCTTGATGGCCGCATTGGGCCTGACCGCCCGCGCCGGGGCCATCGTCAGCGGCGATACCTGCGCCCGTGCCAAACCCCACCCGGACCCGGTGCTGCACGCCTGCCGACTGCTGGGCGTCCCGCCGCAGCAATGCGTCTACGTGGGCGACGCCCGCCGCGACATCCAGGCCGGCCAAGCGGCCGGCACCGCCACCGTGGGCGCAACCTTCGGCTATCTGATGGACGATGAAGACCCCGCCGATTGGCAGGCCGACGCGCTGATCGACCACGCCAGCGAACTGCTGCCGTTGCTGGCACTGGACAGCGCCGACCGATATGTCGGCTGACCCCGATCCCCTGCTGGCGCCGCTGCCTGCGGGCAGCGGCGCCTACTCTGTCGCTCGGCTGGCCGAGGCGCCGGCCCGTGCGCTGACCACCTCGGCCCTGCAATTCGCGCAACTGCTACGGCACAGCGTGGCCCGCTGTAGCGATCCCGGCGCCACCCGGCTCAAACTGGACTGGTGGCGGGAGGAGCTGACTCAAGTGCGCAACGCCCGTCATCCACTGGCACAGGCGCTGACACCGTTGGCGAGCGACGCCGACGGAGCGAACGCCCTGCTGGCCATGATCGATGCCGCCGAGGCCGACGTGCTGCGCCAGCAACCGGCAGATGTGACCGCATTCCACAACCAGTGCGCCCAAGCCGGTCGCCTGGCGGACCTGTTGTGCCTGGCCGCGGGCCAGCGTTGCGACGCCAGCGCGCTGGGCACCTACGCCGCCGCCATGGCCCGGGTGCGCGGCCTGGGTGGTTATCTGCAGCGGGGTCACAATCCGCTGCCCGCCGGGATCGGCCTGGACGGTGAACCCGCCGACTGGCCCCCCCACGCCCTGGCCGACGCCTGCCAGCGCCTGCTGCTGCCGCTGCACGAGCACGCCCAGGCGGTGCTCGACGACCGCGCTCGACGCACCCGCCCGGCACGCCGCTGGGCCGCCATCGCCGCGGCACGGCACCGCTTGCTGGCCCGGGAGACCTTCCCGGTACGGGACCAATTGCTGGATATCACGCCGATCGCCAAGCTGTGGACCGCCTGGCGTGTGCGATAATGCCCGCCCGTTTCTGCTGAACCCGGAATCCCGATCATGAACGACTACCAAGCCCCCGCCGATTTACTCCATGACCGCGTCATCCTGGTCACGGGTGCTGGGGATGGGATCGGCCGCGCCGCCGCCGAGACCTTTGCCGCCCACGGCGCCACCGTGGTGCTGCTGGGCAAGACCATCAACAAGCTGGAAGCCGTCTATGACGCCATCGTCGAGGCGGGACACCCGGAGCCGGCCATCTATCCGCTGCACATGGAAGGGGCGACACCCCACGACTATGAGGAAATGGCCGCCAAGATCGACGAGGGCTTCGGCCGGCTGGACGGCATTCTGCACAATGCCGCCGCCCTGCCCTGGCTGTCACGCACCGACGACTATGATGCCGACGCCTGGGTCAAGATGCTGCAGGTGAATCTGACCGCGCCAATGTTGATCACCCAGGCGTGTCTGCCGCTGTTGCGTAAGGCGCCGGACGCCGCCATCGTGTTCACCACCGACGACGTCGGGCAACACGGCAAGGCTTATTGGGGCGCCTATGCCGCTGCCAAGGGCGGTATCGAGCGCTTCATGGAGACCCTGGCCGACGAGCTGGAAAAAAGCGCCATCCGGGTCAACGCCATCGACCCCGGCCCCACCCGCACCGCGCTGCGCAAACGCATCTACCCGGGCCTGGACCTGACCGATATGCCGACCCCGCTGGATCGTATGCCCGGCTATCTGTGGCTGATGGGCCCGGACAGCGCCGGTACCCGCGGCCAACGGCTTCGCTGCGCAGACTGACCGCAGCCGTCACAGCCGGCTGCTACTCCATCAGATCCACCGGAAACCCGCGTGCTTGCAGTTCTTCGTTGCGGCGCTGCAAAAAACGCTGAAAGTTCGGCTGGTGGCGATAGGCGCCGGTGATCACATAGTCCATCGCACCGTGGACATGGAAGGTCTTCAGGTAGGCCTCGGTACGAAACGCCTCTTTGCCCTGCTGATCAAAAAACACCAGGCTCGGCGTGTACTGCACGCCGATCTGCTTGGCCCAGGCGCTGGCCGCCATCACCTTGCCGTCCGGGGTCTGCACCGGTTCGTTGCTGGCGATGTCGACCTGGGCGACGTCCAGGTTGGTCATCGACACCGCCAGGGCGCGGTCCTTGAGCACATCGTCGTGCAGTTCATCGCACGGGGCGCAATGGGGCTGTTCGAACAACACCAGCAGCGGCCGGTAGGAAAACTCCCGGTTGTCCCGCAGCTTCAGCGGATGCGGCAAGGCATCGGCAATCGGCGCGACGGCACCTTTGGCCGCGACCGGCGCCTTGGCCGCCAGGTAGCTGGCGAAGTTTTGCCGCGTCTCCTGTTTTTCCGCGACATATTCCAATGCCGTCTTGAACTTGTGCGGCGGAAAATACCCATTCACCCGTAACGCCACCTGCCCCTGCTCGTTGAGAAAGATCAGGGTCGGCGTGTACTGCACCTTCACCGCGGCGGCGAAGGCCTTCTCGGTCTGGGTCTGGCCGTGCAAATCGGTAACCTCGCGGTCGCCCCACATGTTCAAGGCGACCACCTCGAAGTGTTTACGGGTGAAATCCACCAACGCCTGGTCGCTGAAATTCTCCCGCAGCAGCTTGGCGCAGTACGGGCAGCCGTCCTGATAGAAATACAGGACCACGCGCTTGTTCGCGTCATTGGCCTCGGCTATGTCCTCCCCCAGATCCAGGAACGACGACTTGAACCAGGCCGGCTTCTCCTCGTAGCCCGGATTCGTCATTCCCTCGGTCAAGGCACCGGGCGCCGCCGCGTCCGCCCGAACGACAGTAAGCAGTAGCACAATCCCGACCCCGAACAGCTTGGCACCCATGTCATCTCTCCTTTACCGACATCGTTGTCGATCTAAAGCGGTCTGTTTTGTCCAAACAGTATTGCACCGGACCAACGGGTTTGACGCCTACGGCAGATATTGCCGCCGTGCCACGACGTTTTTCCGTCATATAAGAACAGTGCTCCCAAAATACCAGCGACGGTTTTTCCACACTGATTGCGGAAACGCCTCGCATCTATTTGATTAAAGGTGCTTTTTCGCGCAATATGTGCGCCAGCGCACAAGTATTGGCACAGCTCTCGCATAAGGCTTGTCACAGCCCAGTTGCATTGAGCGCCAGTCGATGATCCACCTCAGTCCCTCCACGACAAGAAGCCCGAACATGCCCGTAACCCACGACGTGCAACGTACCGTGCAAGCCAGCGTCCCGGCGCCCATGGATCCGAGCGTGCTGGCCCTGACCAGCGTGCTGCAGACCACCCTGGATCTGGAGCAGCAGGTCAAACTGGTGGCCACCGCGGCACGCCGTCAGTTGGATACCGACGGCGTGCGCTACCGTCATCAGGACGAAGCGGCCGAGGTGATCGACGGCACCACGGAGGGCCACAAGGCCAGCTACGATCTGGTGATCGATCACGTCAGCCTAGGGTGCATCGGCTTTTTTCGCGAGCGCCCGTTTGAAGAACGGGACCTGCAGGAGCTCGAATCGCTGGTTTGCGCCTGGATCTATCCGCTGCGCAACGCCATCACCTATCGCCAGGCGGTGGAGCGCGCACTGCGGGACCCGCTCACCGGTGTGCAGAACCGCAATGCCCTGACCAGCGCGCTGGAGCGCGAGATCGAGACATCCCGCCGGCATGCCACGCCGCTGTCTATGCTGGTGCTGGACATCGACCACTTCAAGAAGATCAACGACAACCACGGCCACAGCTTTGGCGACGACGTCCTGCGTGCCGTCGCCCAGACCGCCGGCACCACCATTCGCCGCTGCGACGAGATCTTCCGCTTCGGCGGCGAGGAATTCGTCATCCTGGCCCGCTACACCGACGAAGACGGCGCCCGTCAACTGGCCGAACGCATCCGCAAGGATATCGAGGCGATCGGCACGGTGAACGGCCTGGACGCCGGTGTCACCGTCAGCATCGGCATCGCCGTCATGCCGCCCGCCGACAGCGCGGACGACCTGTTCGACCGCGCCGACCAGGCGCTCTACCAGGCCAAGCAGCAGGGCCGCAACCGCTGGGTACTGGCACCCTGAGCCCTGCTACGCCCGCTTGGGACAGCTGACGGCGAGGCCGCAACCCACACAACGTGGCCTGACTGCGCAGGCCTGCTTGGCATGCTCGACAATCAGGCCATGATAGGCCTGGTACATGGGCACATCCGGACCCAGCGCCCGCTCGAAGCCGGCGCGTAGGGTCTCGTAAGGTTCGTCACCCTGCGCCAGGCCATGCCGCTTGAGCAAGCGCCGGGTATAGGCATCGATCACGAACACCGGCCGGTCGAACGCATACAGCAGGATATCGTCACAGGTTTCCGGGCCGATGCCCTTCACACCGAGCAGTGCCGGTCGCAAGGCATCCGTTGCCATGGCCGCCAGTCCCGTGTCGCCGCCCGCGTCAGCCAGAAAGCGGCACAGGTTGCCGAGTCGGTCGGCCTTGATGTTGAAGTAGCCGGACGGACGGATCAGTTCGGCCAGCGCCGCGGTCGGCAGCGCCAACAGGGCGTCAAGGGACAGCGCGTTCGCCGCTTTCAGATTTGCCAACGCCTTTTCCACGTTGCGCCAGGCGGTGTTCTGGGTCAGCACCGCGCCGACCATGATCTCGAAGCGGCTATCGCCGGGCCACCAGCCCAGGTCACCATAGGTACGATGGAGCTGGTCGAAGATGCACCGCAGCGCCAACTGGCTGGGCGAGAAGCCGGGTGACGTCACCAGGGCGACCCGTGCGACGACTAGCGGCGTTTACTGCGCGTCTGGCGCCAGACGTTCTTCGGCCCGCCCTTGCCGGCGGTGCCGGCGGGCTTGGGCTTGGCACCGGGCTTGCGCACCTTGGCCGTGGTGCCCCAGGGCTTGTCGTCCGGCATCCCGGCGGTGTCCAGCAGGGCCTTGCGCTCGTCCTTGTCCAACTCGCGCCACTGACCGACCTTGACGCTGCTATCGAGGATGACCGGTCCGTAGCGGACCCGCTTGAGGCGACTGACCGTCGCCCCGACGGCATCCCACAAACGCCGCACCTCGCACTTGCGCCCCTCCATGATTACCACGTGGAACCAGCGGTTGCTGCCCTCGCCACCCGAATCGACGACTTCTTCAAACCGCGCCGGACCGTCCTCCAGGGTGACGCCGTTGACCAGCTGACGCACCATCTCCTCGGTGACCTCGCCATGCACGCGCACGGCGTATTCCCGTTCAATCACGGAGCTGGGATGCATCAGCTTGTTGGCCAGTTCGCCGTCGGTGGTGAACAGCAGCAGGCCGGCACTGTTCACGTCGAGACGGCCGACGGCGATCCAGCGACCGCTGCGCAGTCGCGGCAGCTTGGCGAACACCGTGGGGCGGCCATCCGGGTCGTGGCGGGACACCACCTCGCCCTCGGGCTTGTTGTACATCACCACGATGCGTTCCACGCCGGCGATGCGTTTGGCATTCAGCGGGCGGTCGTCCACCGCGATCTGCGCGTCATCTGTGACCCGGTCCCCCAGTTTGGCGACCTGGCCGTTGACCTTGACCCGCCCTTCGGCGATCCAGCCCTCGATCTCGCGACGGGAACCCAGGCCGGCGTTGGCAAGCACCTTCTGTAGGCGCTCGCCGGCAGGTGTACGGCGATCTTCGCTCATGATTCCTTGGCGACCTCGTCACGCTGCAGCTCGGACTGGACCAGCTCCTCCTCCAGCTCGTCGGCCAATTCGTCCGCCCAACGGCTTTCGGTGGCCTCGGTAACCGTGGTGTCCTCGTCGACGCCGTCATCCCAGTCGGACTCGAACTCCGGCAGCACGTCATCGAATTCGCTATCGGCGGTTTCGCCCTCCAGGGCCTGCTCGACGGCTTGGGCAATACCGCTTTCCACGTCCTGTTCGGTCGCCTGGTCGGCTGCGCCACCGGCCGCCGCCGCCTGCGCCAGCGCGACCACCTCGCCCGAGCCCGTATCGTCCGTCACCGATTCGGCGTCGTTGGCGGCGGACGCCTTGTCCGGGTCGTCCAGGTCCAGGGCGCGGTTGATCTCGTCCAGATCGCGGATCTCGGCCAGGGTCGGCAGGTCGTCCAGGGTTTTCAGATTGAAGTAGTCGAGAAAGGTCCGCGTGGTGCCGTACAGGGACGGCTTGCCCGGCACGTCGCGCTGACCGACCACCCGAATCCATTCACGCTCCAACAAGGTCTTGGTGATGTTGGAACTGACCGAAACCCCGCGGATATCCTCGATCTCGCCGCGGGTGATCGGCTGGCGATAGGCGATCAAGGCCAGCGTTTCCATCAGCGCGCGGGAATAGCGGCCGGGTTTTTCCTCCCACAGCCGGGACACCGGTTTGGCAAAATCGCTACGCACCTGGATACGCCAGCCGCTGGCCACTTCCACCACTTCGATGCCACGCCCGTCGTAGTCTCCGGACAAGGCGACCAGCGCATCGCGCAGGTCCTTCTTGTCGGGTACCGAGTTTTCCTCGAACAGGGCCTGGATCTGGTCCAGATTCAGGGCCTTGCCGGCCGCCAGCAAGGCGGCTTCGACGGTGTTTTTCAGATGCGTCATGTCGGCCATGTCAGCTCGATCTCGCTTTTACATGGATAGGTGCAAAGGCTTCGGCCTGCACCAGTTCAATCAAGGATTGTTTGATCAACTCCAGCACCGCCATGAAGGTGACCACCACCCCCTGTCGGCCTTCGGTGATATCGAACAGATCGGTGAAGTCGGTAAAGGTATCCGGGTTGACCTTTTCCAGCACCCGACTCATGCGCTCGCGCAACGACAGCGGTTCACGGGTGACATGGTGACTGGAAAACATGTCCGCCCGGTGCAACACGTCGCGCAAGGCGTACAGCAGCTCGCGCAGATCCACGTCCGGCGGCTTGCGGTCGATGTGCTTGTCCACCAGGTCAGCCTGGGCCTGGTAGGTATCGCGCCCCAGTTGCGGCAGCGCGTTCAGGTCCTCGGCGGCCTGCTTGAAGCGCTCGTATTCCTGCAGGCGACGGATCAGCTCGGCGCGCGGGTCCTCGCCCTCCTCGTCCTCCTCCACCGAGCGCGGCAGCAGCATGCGCGACTTGATCTCGGCCAGCATGGCGGCCATCACCAGGTACTCGGCGGCCAGTTCCAGGCGCAGTTCGGACATCATCTCGATGTACTGCATGTACTGACGGGTGATATCGGCGATGGGGATCTCGAGGATGTCCAGGTTCTGCCGGCGAATCAGGTAGAGCAGCAGGTCCAGCGGGCCCTCGAATGCGTCCAGGAACACCTCCAGCGCGTCCGGTGGAATGTACAGGTCCTTGGGCAAGGTGTACTGGGGTGCGCCCTGCACCACGGCAAACGGCATCTCGCTCTGTTGCGGCTGACCGGCCGAACCGTCTTCCACGGGCGCGGCGGCGACCTCGGAATCGAGCGATTCGGGCTGTTGCTCGGCGGTTGATTCTTCCATCGCTAAGGGCTGCTTGGGGTGGCTTGAGAGGGTCCCGACGGGGACAGCCGCCAGTGTGCCACAAGCGGGCAATGGATGGGGGGGCGGATTATGGATTTGCAGGGGTTTTAGCGTTCAAACAGCCACTTGGCGCAACGGTCGCGGCCCGGCGCCCGCCCGCGAACGGGCCGGAACTGGGGACGGGCGGAGCGGCGGGCTCGCCGGCCTGCCGCTCCGCCCCGGCCGGGGTCGATCAAGCGGACGCCGCCGCACGCGGCTCCCGCGACTTGTCGGACGCGGCGATACCGCCCAGTGCCTGCTGGAACAGGTCCTGGATCGACTGGATCTGCTCCAGGCTGCACTGGCGATAGCGTTCCACCGCCAACTTGGCGGCCTGGGTGGCGCCGGGCACATAGGCCTTGTCGACATCGATATCCTGCTTGTCACGCACCTTGACAGTGGTCTCAATGGCCGAGATCACCAGACCGCCCAGCGCGGACAGCGCCACTTCGCGCCCGGACAATCGACCGTAACCGCGACCCAAACCCAACAGTCGCGCGGCGGACTCCTCGCCGATCGCCAGTTCCAGCGCATCCGCTTCCAGGGCCTTGGCCTGCCAACCGGGATGCGCCATGCCGAGCGCGTCGGACACCTGCTCGCCCAGGCGATGCAGCCACTCGGGGCCGGCCTCTTTCAGTACCGGCACACGAATCTCCTCGAACAACGGGTAACGCAGCACCTCGGCAATCACCCAGGGGAATGCCAGACACAACCGCCGCCGCTTGGGCATCAGCCAGCTGGCCAGGTTCTTGTAATACTGGCGGATCTTGGTCATCTCCGGGGTATCGGTCCCCGGCGGCGACTGCAGGCCGTCACGGGGGCTGTCGGTGCCGTCGATGTTGACGTTGACGAAGTGATGCCAGGTGGCATCGGTGGACACCCGACCGACCCGAGCCCGATGGCCGTCATAGGCGACGATGGACATGAACGACCGTGGTACCAGCGGGTCCTTGCCGGGGAAGGCATCGCCGTGGGACATGGACATCGCCACCATTTCGGGTACCACCCGGCCGCCGCCGACCGTGGCCTGGGGCCATTCGTCATGGTTGGCGGCGCCCAGCGCAAAGGTGGTGGTCAGATCCGACGGCAGATGACATTCACCTTCATGGGGGTGATCGGGGAACACCTCGATCGGGCCCAGTCGACCACCCTGCAACAACGGATGCGGCTCGCCGATACCACCGGCGTCGGTGCGGTAGTTCACATACAGGCGCTGCGGATGGGTGTCGGCCTGATCGTCGAACTCGTAGATGTCGTTGTCGCCGGGCAGGTTGGTCGACAAGCGGGTGTCGTCACGAAAATCCGGGGTCTCGGTATCCAACCAATAACGCATCTCACGTACCCGCGGCAGGTCCTTGCTCATCCCCGCACCCAGATCCTCGTGGTCGCCGGTGGCGAATACACCGCCGCCGGCTTGCATGAAGGTCTTGACGGCATCCAGCTCCGCCGCCGGCAGAGCCGCGCCCTCGCGCCCGAAACCGAGCAGGAACACCACGTCGTAACGATTGATGGTCAAGCCATGGCTTGAGTCGTTGAAGCGAAAGCCCTGGATATCCGCATTGCCATCCACGCCCCGGTGGGCCTTGACGATGGTCGGCGTCATGCCATAGATCGGGCTGCCGGCCAGAGTGTCCACGAACTGGGTCAGGCCGAAATCGTCATCGGGGGCGAAGTTGAGTCCGTCGGTGACCACCAGCACCTTGGGGCGGCAGGGGCGAAACAGTACGAACCGGTCAAAGGCGGCCAGTTCCGGGCGAAAATCGATTTCATTGAACATGATTGGTCTCCACATCCTGTTGGGGGTTGGTCCTTGCGCCGAGTCCAAATCACGGGTCGCTCGGCATCCACAAAGCTAGGCCGAACCGACCCGCCGCCCGGATGCAATAATCACCCCGCGGGCCGGTACTATTACCGTGATGGCACCAAGCGGCAGTGGCGTGCCGGCGGCTACAGGTAAGAAAGCCGTCACCGGGCGGTCAACGAACTGACATGCCTACCCGCGACCCTGCCCACACCGCTCAGCTTCACCGACGTTCGGGAGCCCGCCCATGCCTGCCCGTCACACGCCACTCGCCGCCAGCCTGGCGACCTTGTTTGTCAGCGGCACCCTCGCCGCCGCCACGCCGGTGTTCATCAACGAGTTGCACTACGACAACGCCGGAGCGGATCGCGCCGAACAACTGGAACTGGCCGGGCCGGCCGGGACGGATCTCACCGGGTGGCGCGTGGTGCTGTACAACGGCAGCGCCAGCTCACGGGCGCCCTATCAGACCCGGCTGCTTAGCGGCGTGCTGAGCGACGACAGCGGGAGCGGATTCGGCTTTCAGCTGGTCCCGTTGTCCGACACCGGCCTGCAGAACGGCAGCCCGGACGGCATCGCCCTGGTCGGACCCGACGGCAAGCTGGTGCAACTGCTCAGCTACGAAGGCAGCTTCCGTGCCGCCAGCGGTCCGGCGGCCGGGCACCACAGCGTCGATATCGGCGTGGCCGAGTCCGGCGCCACCGCCGTGGGGCGGTCACTGCAATTGCAAGGTGACGGCGCACGCTATGAGGATTTCACCTGGGCGGCGGGACTGGCCGCGACACCGCGCCAGGTCAACCTCGGGCAGCGGTTTGTCGTCGCGGCGAACACGCCGAGCGCACCGCCACACGTCCGCCGGGTGCCCATCGCCGAACTGCAGGGCGCCGGGCATCGCTCGCCCTATGTCGGCCGCAGCGTCGTCACCGACGGCATCGTCACCGCCGTGACCGCCCGCGACTTCTACCTGCAGGACCCGGTCGGGGACGGCGACCCGGCCACCGCCGATGCCATCCGCGTGCATACCGGAGCGGCACCCACCGTGGTCGCGGGCGACCGGGTGCGGCTCATCGGCGAGGTACGTGAATTCATCCCCGGCGGTGCCACCAGCAACAACCTGTCCGTCACCGAGTTGTACCGGCCACAGGTGACACGCCTGAGCACAGGAAACCCGCTGCCGGCACCGGTGTTGATCGGCTGCGCCGGACGCCGGCCGCCCACCGAGGTGATCGACGACGACCGCCTGTCCCGTTACGACCCGGACCGCGACGGCATCGACTTCTTCGAATCCCTCGAGTCGATGCGCGTCACGGTCAGTGATGCCGTCGCCGTGAGCGCGACCAACCGCTTCGGCGAGACCTTTGTGGTCGCCGACGACGGCCGCGATGCCACCGGGCGCAACCGGCGCGGCGGACTGACCGTGCAAGCGGACGACTTCAATCCTGAGCGCATTCAGATCGATCCCGACAACACCCTGACGCCGGGCGTAACCTTAACGGTCAACAGCGGCGCGCGCCTGGGGCAAATCACCGGCGTCATGGGTTATCGCTATGGCAACTACGAGTTGCTTCCCACCATCGCACCGACCCTCGCCGCCGACACCCTGTCACGCGAAGCCGTCACGCTACCGCGGCCCGGCACAGGTGAAGTACGCATCGCCAGCTACAACCTGCGCAACCTGGACCCCAACGACAACGACGGCGACCGCGACGTGGCGGACGGTCGCTTCACCGCCCTCGCCGAGCAGATCGTCCACGCCCTGGAGTCACCCGCCATCATCGCGCTGCAGGAAGTCCAGGACAGTTCCGGCAGCCTGGATGACGGCATCACGGACGCGGACCTGACCTTGCGCATGCTGATCGACGCCATCGTCGGCGCCGGCGGCCCACGTTACGCCGCCATCGACAACCCACCGGCAGACGGGCAGGACGGCGGCCAGCCCGGCGGCAACATCCGGGTCGGCTATCTGTACGACCCGGCCCGCGCCACCCTCGTCCCCGGTAGCGTGGTGCGCATCACCGACGCGGACCTATCCGATGGCGACGCCTTCGCCGATTCCCGCAAGCCCCTCGCCGCCATGTTTACGGTGCACGGTCGGACGCTGCACGTGGTGAACAATCATTTCGCCTCCAAGGGCGGCAGCACGCCCTTGTTCGGCGCCGTTCAGCCACCGGTCAACGGCGGCGAAGCCCAACGCATCGCACAAGCCGAGGTGGTACGCAAATTCGTTCAGGCTCTGCAGGCGGCAGAGCCAGACGCCCAAGTGGTGGTACTCGGCGACCTGAACGAGTTCCAATTCATGGCACCGATAACCGCCCTGACCGGCGACAGCCATCCGATACTGGTGAACCTGACCGACACGCTGGCGCCTACCGAGCGCTATACCTACATATACCAAGGCAACGCCCAGGCCCTGGACCACATCCTGGTCAGCCGCAATCTGGCAACCCACGCCCGCTATGACGTGGTACATCTCAATGTCGAGTTCGTCGACCCCGCCAGCGACCACGATCCGGTGGTGGCGCAGCTGCAATTGACCGCACCCCCGTCCCGGTAACACCCCCACCGCAGCCCAAACCTACCGCCCCCCCCACCCCCCCCGGACAGGGGCCGGCGCGGAGGGGACGCAATCTC
>JASBTJ010000065.1 GCA_030148485.1 Gammaproteobacteria bacterium
CTGCTACGTCGCTATTTTCCAAAGGGGACGGACTTCGATAAGGTCAGCGATAAGACGCTGGAGGCGGTCGTATTGAAGATCAACCAGCGTCCAAGAAAGTGCCTCGGCTATCAGGCCCCATACGATGTCTTTGCGGAAGCCATACGTGGTGCACTTGCAACTTGAATCCGCCATGTCCAGTCCCCGGTTGCGTAAGATCCCAGTAAACTCAAGCCGGTGTAGGCTTCTCCCACCGCTTGGGGCCCAGGGGTGAACTCGGAGTAAATCACGCGCGGAGGTGTCAGCCAGGGGTACGCATAACCTACATCCACGTACTCATTAATAATGCCAGCCGGATATTTGATCTTCCCCGCCCGCAAATCGAAGTTCTCGGACAGCCCCAACGCCATAAACGCCCAGTCGACGTGAACCGTGTAGTCGTTGTCGGCCGACTGGCCAATCATTTGGGCTGCTACGCGTAATCGATCCGTGATGCTGGTATTGAAGTTCAAACCGAACCTGGTGCCCTGGAAGCTGGCGTCGTCGTTAAGGCCGTCGCCATCTGCGGTCCCGTCGTAATACACCGGTTCATCGGTAGACTCGTACGTTGCACTGGCAAAGCCGGTGATTGAGATACGGTCTGCCCAATTAGCCGCGTTCGCGGAAAGCGGTATAGCTGCAGATGTCGCCATCAGCATTCGGGCTAGCCGCCACGTCAGTCTCTTCATCATGTAGTTGGTCTCCCTGTTAAGTGCACCTAACGCGCACGACGGCCGCATGAGGTCGGCCACACTGGGTTGGCTTTCGGCCCAGCAGCGGGAAACTTTAAAGTTTTGTGACAATGAGAACTGGATGGAGTGAATCGCCGCTGGTTGGGATAACCCAAACGACCGTGCTGAATTAGCTTGCGCAACAAGCGGTTGCGATAACATAGAGGCACAGCAGATCGTTCGCAGTCACCGCGTATGCGAGGTCTACATGGCGCTAAAAAAATCCCGCTGAAGCGGGATTCCGGGGAAGAACTGTTAAATATGGAGCTGGCGACAGGGATCGAACCCGCGACCGGCTGATTACAAATCAGCTGCTCTACCTGCTGAGCTACGCCAGCTTGAGGTGGTGCATAGGCCACCTGCAAGACGGGGCTATTCTAGCCGCCGCTCGGCATCAGGGACAGTCCCGCGGAACGATGCTGACGCCGGCGGTGTTGGGGATATCGCGGGTCTTGATGGCGGTTTTTCCGGTGTAGTTCAGCCAGGTCTGTTTGCCCGGCTTGGTCTTGATGCGGATTTCCACGTCGAAGCCTTTGGCACGGGCGCGGCGGGCGAAGCGGTCGGCGTTTTCGCGCTGGCTGAACACGCCCAGGGAGATACCGTTTTTCTCGGCGCCCTTGCTGATGACCCACAGGTCGGTGATGCCCTTTTTCTTCAGCCGGTCGGCGACCGCCAGGGCGGCTGCGCGGCTGGCTTGGGGCGGGACGAGCACCCAATGGCCGGCCGGGACCTCGCCGCTGATCTGCTCGCTGTTGACGGTGCCGAGCTTGGCCAGAGCCTGGCGGGTCGTCGTGGCCGCGGCGGCGCTGGCGAAGGGACCGATACGCTGGCATTGACGGGCGGCGGTCTTGGCGGCCGGGATGACGTCCGGTTCCGGGACGAACGCAGGCTCCGGCGCGCTGACGACCGGGGTGGCATCCACCACCGTTGCACCGCCGTCGGCGGGTGCCGTCGGCCGCCCGGGCGGCGGGGCAGCGACCGGCGCGCTATCGATGACCTTCGCCGGGGCCGGCGGCTCGGACGCGGGCAGTCGCGCCGACGGCAGCGGCGCCTGCTCCGCTTCCAGGGAGCGGGCCTGGGGACTGGCGGCGGCCAGCGTCGGTGAGGGGCTGGCGGCACCGCCGGATTCCCCGGGAGTGCCTACGGCCTTGGGCGGCGCGGGGATGGGGACTTCCACCGGCTCGGCGTCGGCGGACGGTTCGCCCACCAGCCGAACGGTGCCGACGCCCGGCGCGGCCAGTTCGGCGGGCGGCGGTTGCTTGTCGCCCAACCAACCCCAGGCGAGGATGCCCAGATTGAGCGCAATCAGGCTGCCGATAAACCAACGCATGTCGTCAAGCTCCGTCCAAGGTTCCCGCCAGGCCCTGCAGAACCAGGTCGGGGATCAGTTCATAAGGTTCGCCCAACAGTGCGGCGATGGGGCCGGCGTCGCCGCCGGTCACAATCAGTCTGGCCCCTCTCGGCGCCTGGCGATGCAGCCGTTCGATCAGGCCGACCACGGCCTGCAGACGGCCGGCCGTCATCGCGCTTTCGGTATCGCGCCCCAGCGGGATGGTTGCCGTATCGCCGACAAGTGGCAGGTCGGTACCGTCGCTGAGCGCCTGCGCCATCAGCCGCAAGCCGGGGGCAATGACGCCGCCCAGGTGCTGGCCCTGACGGTCGAGTATATCGACGGTCACGGCAGAACCACAGTCGACAACGCACACCGCGTCACCAATGTGTGCCCAGGCACCGATCATGGCGAGCCAGCGGTCCACGCCCAAGCGCTCGGGCTGGGTGTACCCGTTGCGCACGCCGACTTGTCGGGCCTGACTGGCGGCTTCGATCAGCGGGGCGGCCCAGCGCTTATGCAGCCAGTCGGTCAGCTCACGGGTCCGCGACGGCGACAACACACTGGCCACATGGATCGCGGCGGGCTCGGGCAGCTCACGCCAGCGGTCGTCAAGCGCGACCAGATCAAACCCGCGACCGTGGGCGACAGGCGCGCCCGGTCGCAATTGCCCGTCCTGAAGGCTGGCCCACTTCATCCGGCTGTTGCCAACATCGATCAGCAGTTTCATGGCGTACCGGCCGGCCGCAGGCTGACCTCTCCCCCGGCGAAACTGCAACGGCCGTCCGGGGTGTCCAGCAGCAGGTTACCGTCCGCGCCGACGCCCGCGTAGCGGCCACGGGTGATCTGATTGCCCGATACGATCTGCACGCGCTGGTCGCGGTACAGATCGTAGGCCTGCCAGCGTGCCAAAAAGGGCGGCAGACCATCCTGGGCATAGCGTGGCAGGGCATGCAGCAATCCCGCAATCACCTGGGCGGCGATGGCGTTGCGCGGCGGCTGCTCGCCCAGTTGCCCGCGCAGGTCGGCCCACGGCTGATCGATCTGCGCGGCGCAGGCGTCAGGCAGCGCCAGATTGATACCGATGCCGATCACCACCCGGGTCGGCCCGCCGGCTTCGCCGCTGGCCTCGATCAGCAATCCGGCGAGTTTGCGGTCGTCCAGATACAGGTCATTGGGCCACTTGAGCGCAACCCCACGCACCCCCATTGCGCTGAGCGCGTCCGCCACGCTCACCCCGACCGCCAGACTCAGCCCGGCCAGGCGCGCCATGGGCAAGTCGAAGGTCCAAGCCAGTGACAGCGTGAGGTTGCGGCCGAAGTCCGACACCCAGGGGCGTCCGCGTCGCCCGCGCCCGGCGGTCTGGTATTCCGTCAGGCAGCCGTATCCCTGCCCCGCCGGTGGCGCGGGCCTGGCCATCAAATAGGCGTTGGTGGACGGCACGCTGTCGAGGATATCGAGTTGGGGCAAGGTCGCCACCGGGATGCCGATCAGGTCGCGCACGCGCTGGGCGTCGAGCAGTTCCAGGGGGCGATCCAGCCGGTAGCCGCGCCCGCGCACGGCGTGGACGGTGATGCCGGGCAATTGCTGCAGCCGCTTGACCTGTTTCCATACCGCAGCGCGACTGACGCCAAAGGCGTCAGCCAGGTCCTGCCCGGAATGAAAACGGCCATCGGCAAGATGACTGAGCAAGGCATGTGGCGACATCGGCGCAGTTTACCAGAGCCGGCCTGCACAGCCGCTCAAACGACACTCGCCAGCCAGGCGTCGCGGCGCCGACGCTGGGCGTCACTCAGTTGCGCGTCGGCCAGCGGCCACATGGTCACGGTGTCCGCCGGTGCCGGCTGGGCGGTCAGGGTGAAGGTCATCAGCTCGTCGCGGCGAAAGGCGTGCACGTCGACCTGGGTGCCCACCGGCAGCTTGGCGATCCGGGTCGCCAACTTGTCTGGCAACGCCTGGATACCGTCAACAGCCAGTAGTCGATCGCCGGCCGACAACCCGGCGGCATGCGCTGCGCCTCCGGTGAACACATGAGTCAGTTTGGCCGCCCCGTTGTCGGCCACCCAGCGCCCCCCCAGCGTCGGCTTGGCTTGCGCCGGGGCCGGCGGATCTTCGCATGCCTTGCCCTGGTCCGCCGGGTCGGCGGCCGGGCGTTGCTGTACGCCGACACCGACACGGCCCAACCAATCGGCCAGGGGCAATTCGTCGGTGCCGTGAACATAGCGGGCAAAGAAGTCGCTCAGGTAGGCGCCGCTCAATGCATTCGCCAGGGTCAGGATGCCGTCCTCCGGGACGCCGACGTCCGGCTTGCCGTGGTGCTGCCACAGGGCGCGCAGCAGGTCGTCCAGGGTGACGCTATCGCTACTGACATCACGCAGAGTCATGTCCAGACCGAAGGCCACCAGTGCGCCCTTGGTGTAGTAACTGACGATGGCATTGGGCGCGTTCTCGTCCTGCTTGTAGAACTTGGTCCAGGCGTCAAAGCTGGATTCCGCGACCGACTGGGTGTGTCGACCGGCGCAGCGCAGCACCCGGGTGACGGTTTGCGCGAGCAATTCCAGGTAGCTGATACGGTCGATGCAGCCGGCGCGCACCAGCGCCAATTCGTCGTAGTAGCTGGTAAAGCCTTCAAAGGCCCATAGCAGTTCGGTATGGGCTTCGGCACTCAGGTCCGCCTGCTTGAGCACCTCGGGGCGGATCCGCTTGACGTTCCACAGATGAAAATATTCGTGGCTGCACAGCCCCAGAAAACGCCGGTAGCCTTCGTCCGGCTTGTCCATGCCGGGACGCGGCAGATCGTCCCGCGCGCACATCAAGCTGGTGGAATCGCGGTGCTCCAAACCGCCGTAGCCGTCGCCGGTCGCCATGGTTATGAACAGATAGTGGGACACAGGCAGTTCACCGAACATGGCCACATGCTGGTTGCATATCCGCGTCAGATCGTCGGCAAGGCGTGCGCGGTCACAGTCATGGCGACCGGCGATGACCATTTCGTGCGGCACATCGGCTGCCTGAAACGCGATGGGGGTGTGGGCGGTCACCTCGACCGGGTAATCGATCAAGGCCTCGTAGTTGTCGGCGCGGCGATGTCCGAAGCCGTCACGATCCACGTCGACCGCCGGCAAGGTGGTCGCCACCCGCCAATCCGTGAACCCAGCGCCAGCGGGCCGCGTGATGATCACCTCGTGAGGAAGCTGTTCGCACCCCGACACGCGCAGGAACAAGCTGGTACCGTTGAAATAGGCACGGGACCGGTCCAGGTAGGCCGACCGCACCGAAAGATCCCAAGCGTAGACGTGGTAACGCACACGTACATCGGCCGCCGGGTCGTCGAACGCCCAGGTCTGCTTGTCCAGCTTTCGCAGTGGCAACGCGGCCGCCGGGCCCTCCGCACGGATCGACACGATATTGCGGGCGAAATCGCGGATCATGTAACTGCCCGGAATCCAGGCCGGCAATGTCAGCCGCTGCCCGGCGGCCACGTCGCCGGCCAGAGTCAATTCGACGTCGAACAGGTGCGCCGCAGCGTCAGCGACGCTGACGCGGTAGGTCAATACGGAAGGCATGGCGTTCAGGAACCTTTGAGCAATTCTGGGCGGAAGAGACGGGTAATCGGCATCCGGCGTGCCGGGGCGAACATCGCGTGTATCAGCCCGCCTTTACGCAGCCGGGCAACACAAAAGTAATCGATCATGGCGGAAACACCACCAGCCGCGGCGTCAACCGCTGGCCGGTCAGTACCAAGTACTGATAACGGATGTTGCCGCTTGATTATACGGCCGCGCCACCAGACCGTGGGAAGAGAGACTGACCCGGTACCGCGCGCCGTCGGCCATCGGCAGGAATACCGCTGTGCCATATGCGGCATCGACCCCGGGCAGCCAGTCGCCGCCGTCTCGCGCTATCGCCCACAGGTCCAAGCCGGGGTTGGCGGTCAACGCATGCACGCTCGGCGTGGCGGCGCGGGCCTGCTCGACATCGCGGAACCGGCCGGAGATGCGGTCCAATCGATACAGCGGGTCGGCGCCCAACAACTGCGCCCAGGGCATCCAGGTGACCAATCGGGCGTCGAGTTGCCAATCATCACCGGCGAGTGTGACTGTGGTTGCCGGGGCGTCGGCCGGGTGGAGGGTCGCCAGGTACTGCTGATCGTCGATCCTGGCAAAGGACAGCTCGGCGACAAACGCCTCGTCTGTCAGACGGTGATAGGTCCAGGCGTTCCACCCCAGCAACCCGAGCAGCGCGAACAGGGCAATGCCGGATGCCGCGAAAAACGCGCGAATGATCGCAATCATTTGTCGTTGACGACATCCAGTTTGGTTTGGATGAAATCCCGATGCGGGACGTACAACAATTCTGCGAGGCGTCGAATCACGCCCTCCTCATAATGATGCAGTTCGCCATCCGCATAGGCCAGTCGCCATAGATCGCGGATCAGTTCCCGCTTGTCCTGGGCATCGTACAGATCGTTCAACAGGTCCACCTGCTGATGCAGGGACACGCTGACGTCGTGCTGAGCCATCGCCTCTTCGATAAGGTCGTCCAGCGCCTGGGCGCTCCCGTCGAAGTGGCGTCGCATGCGGTCCCGCAGCACCGCATGTTCGGCGTCCGCTAACTCGAAATCCGCACTGGCAACCTCCAGCATCAACAGGGCCCCGGCAATCGCCAGGCGCTCCTTGCGTTGGTCTTCGCCAGCGACGGTTTGGGGATCGAACAGACGTTTGAAGGCTGCAAGCATGGTCATTCACGTAATCGGGTCGGCAGTGGATTTGGCAAGAGCGCAGCGTGGCGGTTCCGCATGCCTTCAGGACGAACAGACTAACACGCGGCCAACCGGCGCCAAGGACGAACAAGCGAAAGTGCGGACCGCGGCGACCGGGTAGTGACTGAGCCCAGGCGTGTCTACCGGGGTGCCGTCCCCTCACCCCCGGCCCCTCCCCCGGAGGGAGAGGGATGACGTGGGCTTGGTTGCTGAGATGTAACGGCCTTGATATTTCGCGGTATCGGGGTTCCGGGATGCCCAGAACAAGCGGAGCGCGTTCAGGAAATACTTAGTGAAACGCCGAAGGTGGTTCTAAGCATAAAGCCTGGCGACCAGCCCCTCGCGGGACGCGAGGGGCGTGCGCGCGGCGAAAGCCAAACTGTTGGCTCGACGGTACCCCGTATTTGAGTAGCACTGGCATTTGGAGTCCAATCTTGAGACGCAAGGGGATTGGACGTGAAGAAGCGCTACAGCGAAGAGCAGATCATTGGTTTTCTGACGGGGGCGGAGGCCGGTGTCCCGGTCAAGGAGCTGTGTCGGCGGCACGGTTTCTCGGCGGCCAGCTACTACCTCTGGCGTAGCAAATTCGGTGGCATGGACGTGTCGGATGCCAAGCGCCTGAAGGCGCTGGAGTCGGAGAATACCCGGCTGAAGAAGCTGCTGGCCGAGGCGCTGCTGGAGAACGAAGTGACGAAGGA
>JASBTJ010000073.1 GCA_030148485.1 Gammaproteobacteria bacterium
TGGTACGTGCGTTGCTGTGAATCGTTGCGGCCATGGGTTTATGCTAGCGCCTCAGGATGAATAAACAGCTCAATGAGCTCCCTGGCCAAGAATAATCGCTCTCGGCCAGCAGGTATATATTCACACGGGACGAGACACTGCCTCAGGGTAATGTGTTTCGAGGCCGTCCTTGGTCCTTGTCTAACGAGTTCTCCTCAGTGTTTTTTGTCCTTGGGTGGATAAGGGTCTGGGCCGTAGCTATCTGAGTCACGGATGCGACCGTCTTTTCTGTGAATGACCAGTTCGACGTGTTCTCGCTCGGCTCGACTTTGGCCGCATTCAATAGCATCAGCCTGAGTCTTGTGTACGCTTCCTGCGCGAGAGGCGCCCTCGCGATGAGTTGCCCAGCCATTTTTGTGAGGAACTACATGGATATCGCTTTTTTTGCTCATTGGTTTTCTCCTTCGATGATTACCCGGCGCAATCCGGCAGGTCGTCGAGGTTGTTCCTGCTCGTCGAATCCCAGTCGGTTCGCAGGTACTTTCCTGTAGGGCCATTCACGACCCGAATGATTGTCTTGGTGCCATCTTTCATCGGTACGTAGTAGGTGCATAGCCTTGTCTCAATATCGCTGATGGCATCAGCCTTCCGACGTGGAGACCACGGCTGCCCGGGATAGCATAGGGCTGTAATATCCCCGTCGCGGTCTTTTCCTGTTTGCACTACTGCTCTTTCAATGGTCATCTTCAATTGCCTCTTAATGTTGTCTGGGTCGCTTGAGTTCACGGCGGTGAACTCCCTCAGTAGTGTTATTCTCCCGAGATAGAAAAATTGGACGCAGTAGCTAATCGTCCAGAAAAGAGGTCTAAAGAGAATTATTGATTTGGGGGGGGCGATGGCTGAAGAGAGTCGCAATTACTACTCGGTTGGTGAGGTCAAGGCGATCTTGGCTCGCCTCTCCGCTGTGGACGTACTGCGCTTGGGAAAACTGGCCTCCTTTCAAGCCAGGAAGTTGCGTGACTGTGACGCAGAGGAGTTGCTCCACGAAGGCCTGACAAGGGTGCTTGAAGGAGTTCGTAAGTGGCCGCGGGGTCTTGAAGTGGGGCCCTTTATGAGAAATGTGCTTGGAAGCATCGCGACCTCGATGGCGAAGACGGCGGCTGTAGCTTCCGGTGTGCTCGTCGATACAGAGGTTGACGGTTCGGGTGTGGTTGATTGCCCTCAATTCCCAATGGATAACGGTTCCCAGTCTGATGCTACGGATGTGCTGTATGCCGAGGAAATGCTCAACAGGGCAACCGTTTTGCTCGCTGATGATCCCCAGACCCTAGCTGTCGCGTTGGCAGCCGCAGAGGGACTGACGGCGAAAGAAGCTCAGAAACGTTTCAATTTGTCAGCTAAGGAATTTGATGCGGCCCGCAACCGGTTGCGGCGCAAGTTAAGTGCGCTAGTGAATGACGAGGAGGTATCGGCATGACGAATGCTCGTAGTGACAAAGAGCGGTGGGATGCCTTGCTGGATGCGCTTTCTGACGATATTTCGGAAATGCCTGATGAGATGATTCTCCGGGAATTTTCTGCAGACGCTGAGAAGGAGGCTAGACGCGTTCGAGGCGTTATTGCCAACGTCTTAGGCGATACAGATCAAACGCCGTATGAGGCGGCTGAGGAGGCGCTGGAAGAGCATCGCGGTCAGGCCGGGGAGGTTTCGCTGCCGGAGACGCCTCAGGGACGCCGGGAGTTATTGGCCAGAATCATGGGTGGGGGTCATCTGTGGTCACAGGATGTCACTCTGGCGTTTAGAGATATAACTGAGCTTTCAGACGGCGATGTCCAAGGTATCTTGGAGGATCTTGCCGCCTTGTATGATGGTGACGACGAGAATTTATGAATGCTCGCCGGACGCCAGCCTCGATTTGGCGGGATATGGGGATTGTCAGTCCAGCAGAGGCTGATGTCGAGGTCATCGCCTATTTTTGTGGTGCAACTGTCAAGTACAGAAAGCTGGACGGCTGTGCGGCGAGAATTATCGGTAGAGGTAATAAGGCAGTAATTACTGTTGATGAGTGTTCTTCGCCAGAGCGCCAACGCTTTTCTGTCGCGCATTAGCTTGGTCATTGGTTTCATGATAGAGGACGGGCTTCCTTCAACTGCGGTGGTGCTGAACTCGGGGCGGGTCGTTATCGTAATTTCGAAACCGATAGGGAAGCTGCGGCGAACAAATTTGCTGTAGAACTGCTCATGCCGGCTCCGTTATTCAGAGAAGCTGCGAGGAATAAGCCAGTAACATTGGCTACAGCGAGAGAGCTTTCACGGGAGTTTCGTGTTGGTTTGACAGCGGCGGCAATCAGGCTTGTGGAACTAGGTACGTACCCGTCCATTGTCGTGTGCAGTGACGTACGTGGCTACAAATGGAGCTGGAGGCATCCAGACTTGCCCCTGAGCGTGAGGGTTAGGCGGTTAAGAAGCCAAAATACATCCGCTTATCGCTTGCTAATGCAGACTGATTCTTTGGAAGAGGGGGCTGTTCAGATCGACGCTGAGGACTGGGTTGACCACGCAAAGGGTGGGGAGTACGTAGTTACAGAAGATTCCATGCGCATTAGTGAAAATCATGTCCTTTCTTTGGTCTGGTGGCATGACGAATCCCCCTTAGATGATTCAGATTCTTTCTGACTGAATTCCCTTGTCCATACTTTTTTTCTCTGTATCCGAGTCCGTGTGCGACTCGGCGTCCGATACCATATGTCGAGTTGACGACATCGTTGTTGCCAGGTGCTAGGTGGCAACGGTTGGCGCTAGAGAGGGCTTGTCCGAGGGCTCGGGCTTTCGATGCTTGTATCGTTCAGGGTGAGGTGTCAGATGCAAAGCAGAGATAGGGGCTGCCGTTGGTATTGCGAACTATCGCAGATGGCATCGATTGAGGTGGCGGGTTGTGCCGCTCAGTTTTGCATCAGTAGCGGTTAACGAGGGGGGGAGTATGTCGTCGCTCTCCGAATCGTGTGTAAGCGGAGAGAAGCGTAGCACCGGTGTAGAACCGTCTTTATTTGGCCAGATTAACAGCTAGGAAATATCTAGTAACTATCTGTTAAATCTATAAAAAATGGAGCCGATGAGCGGAATCGAACCGCTGACCTACTGATTACGAATCAGTTGCTCTACCGACTGAGCTACATCGGCCAAACGCCGGCCACTCCGGCGGCCGAGGCCGGGAAGTATAGGGAAAGCCCTGCGCCCCCACAACCGACGGCGATCAGTCGCCGGAACGCGGCGTGTCCAGGGCGTAGGGTGCCGGCGGGATCACCGGGGCGCGGCCGACCATCAGGTCCGTGATGAGTCGGGCCGACGCCGGGCCCATGACGATGCCGTTGCGATAGTGTCCGGCGTTGACGAACAGGTTTTCCACCGCCGGGTGGCGGCCCACGTAGGGTACGCCGTCCGGCGATGCCGGTCGCAGCCCGGCCCAATGGTTTTCAAGTTCCGCCTGGGCGAGCACCGGGTAGCGCGCGATGGCCAACTCCAGCAATTCGCTGCGCACCAGCTCGGTGGGTGTCTTGTCGAAGCCGGTGTCTTCCAGCGAACTGCCGAACAGCACCCGGCCGTCCCGGCGCGGGATCACGTAGCGGTTTTCCTCCAGCATGATGTGCCGGATGGTGCCCGGTGCGGTGCGAAACAGCAGCATTTGTCCGCGCATGGGGCGAATGGCCGGTGCCGGCGGCAGGCTGCCGAGCAGTTCGCCGGACCAGGCACCGGCGCAGAGCAAGACGGCATCGGCGGACAAGGATCCGCTGTCGGTCAACACGCCGGCGATGCGGTCATGGCGAATGTCCAGACCTCTGACCGGGGTGTCTGCCAGTACCTCGACGCCGCGCCGTTGCAGGTCGGCCAGCAGTGCCTTGACCAGCTGCGGGTTACGCACGTTGGCAACGTCCGGCAGCCACAGGGTGTCGTCTTCGGTGGTGGCGCGTTCCGGTTCCAGGGTTTTCGTCGCGGCAGCGTCGAGCACCTCGAGCGGGTGTTGCCAGCGGTTCGCCCAGGTGGTCGCCTCCAGTACCTCCCCCGGGGCCTGTACCAGCATGCCGCAGCATTCAAGCTCCGGGTCGACGCCGGTGTCGTTGAGCAGTGTGCGGACGAGCTGCGGATATTGCCGCTGGCTCCAGTTTGCCAGGGTCATCACCGGGTCCGGATAACGCCACGGGTACAGCGGCGACACGATGCCGCCGCCGGCCCAGGATGACTCCCGTCCGGGGGCTTGGCGGTCGACCACCGTGACCCGGACGCCCGCCAGGCTGAGTTCGCGGGCGCTGAGCAGACCCAGCGCGCTACCGCCGATAATCAGGACGTGATCCATGTTGGGTTTTTCCGCTGAGAGTCGCCGTTCGTCGGGGAATTCGGTCAGTTTATCACCCCGGACCTGACTTGCACCGACGCTGGCCGCTATACAGACCGGGAAAGTTCCGCCAAGAGAGGGCGCCTGTGGACACAAGGGGCAGACAATCCGGCTTCACGATGGTGGAGGTGTTGGTCGCAATGCTGATCCTGGGCATCGGCCTGTTGGGAATGGCGGGCCTGCAGGCCCATGCCCTGCGCAACAACTACAACGCTTACCTGCGCTCGCAGGCCACGTTCAACATCTACGAAATCATGGATCGCATGCGGGCCAACCGCGAATATGCCATCAAGAACGCCGGCTATGCCACGGCCTATGGGGCGAGCGTCTCCGCGGTCGATTGTTCCACCAGTCGTTGCACACCGGCGCAGATGAAGGACGCCGACCTGGCGCAATGGCTCGCCGTGGTCGGCAGGCTGCCCGGCGGGGAGGGCAAGATCGAAATGGATTCCACGGAGAAAAACAAGGTGACCGTGTCCGTGCGTTGGTACGACCGGCGTGATGGCAATGCCACCAAGTATCTGGAATTCACGGCAGCGAGCCGGTTATGAAACCTTCGTCTTTCTGTTTGCGTCGGCAGCGCGGCTTGACCCTGGTCGAGTTGATGGTGGCGTTGCTGCTCGGCTTGCTGGTGCTCACCGGCGTGGTGCAGATGTTCATCGCCAACAAGGAAACCTATCGCGCGCAGGATGGCTTGGCGCGTGTCCAGGAGGCCGGCCGCTTCGCCGTGTACCTGCTCAGCTCGGACCTGGCCGGTGGCGGCAACCTGGGCTGCACCGGGCGTGAACACACCGATATCCGCATTGTCGCCGAAGGCGTGCCGGACGAGCTCAAGCTCGATAGCGAAGGCAAGATCACCACCCTGGGCGGGATCGACAACGCCAGTGCCTCGGAAACCATTCGTACCGGGGTGACCATCAAACCCGTTCCCGGCACGGATGTGATCAATGTGCGGGGCGTGTCCACAAACGCCGGGGTGCGCTATGTGTCCGGGCTGATGAGCAGCAACTCGGACGATATCGGGCTTGGCGGGGGCAATCTGGATGTCAGCGTGGCCGACCTGCTGTACGTGGGGACCTGCACCAAGGCGAACGTGTTCCGTGCCAGCAACGCCGTCGGGCCGAGCTCCGCGGGGCCACTGAAACATGCGCAAACCGCGACCATCGATGGCAAAACGGAAAACGTCAATGCCAGTGCGGCACTGACCGACGCCTATGGTGAGGACGCGGTGATCGGGCGGTTCAGATCCTATTGGTATTACGTGGCGCTGAGCACCGAGAAGTTCGACGGGCAACAGATCTACGCCCTGCGCCGGATGGACGAGGATGGGGTCGACAGCGAGCTGGTTACCGGTGTCGAGAACATGCAGGTCGTGTACGGCATCAACGAGGACGACGACGCGGAAAAGATCGCCGACCGGTACGTCACCGCCGATGGGGTCACCGATTGGGAGAGGGTGGTCAGCATGCGCATCAATCTACTGGTGAACAGCGTGTCACGAGCGGCCAGATCACCGGTTGCCTACGACTATTCGCCGGTGGGCACCGGCTTGACACCGGTGGCCGGCGATCTACGCATTCGCCGGGAGTTCGCATTCGTCACCACCTTGCGGAACCATACCTTGTGAGCATCATGAATACCTTTCAGCGTCATGTGATGACCGGCACGCGGGACAAGCAACGCGGCGCCATCCTGATATCGGTGTTGGCGATTCTGATCGTGCTCACCATGCTCGGGATTGCCGCGACCCGTTCCACTACCCTGGAAGAACGCATGGCCGGCAACTTCCAGGAAAAGTATGTCGCGTTCCAGGCGGCGGAGGCGGCCGCGCGGGTGGCTGAAAACGCGCTGGACGACAAGACCCAACGCGATGCCATGCCGTTCGACGGCACCAAGGGAACCTACAACGTCACCGAAAGCGCCGGTGCAGTGGATCCGCTGAGCGCGTTCAAAAGCAGCGCCACCACCACCGTTCCGGTCACGGTCGCCGGCGTCGCCACCGGGACCGCCTATTACATCGAACGGCTTCCGGAGAGGGCCCTGCCGAACAGCAGCATAAAAGAGGGACCGCAAAAGCCGCCCAGCGTGCAGATGTATCGCGTCACTGCGCGCGGCTACGGCCGCAGCTGCATCACCGAAGTCATTGTTCAAACCACCTGGGCGCTATGAGTCGCCCGGCCGGAGTGTTATCTATGAATCCGCGTCGATTGATCCGCTCGTTGACGGCTATCTGGTTGGCCATGGTGTTGGCGGGACAGGCCGCGGCGGACATCGCGCAGACGCCGTTGTTTCTCGTGACCGCCGCCGCGCCCCGCGTGATGCTGGCGATGTCGGTGGATCATCAGTTGTTCAAAAAGGCTTATCCCGACTACAACGACCTGGATGGCGACGGGGTCGTCGATATCACGTACAACAACAATTTCAATTACGACGGCTACTTCGCAAGCGATCGTTGTTACCAGTATGCCAGCGGCATGTTCCAACCCAAGGGCACCACGGCAACCCATTATTGCGGTACCGGTGAGTGGAGCGGGAATTTCCTCAACTGGGCGACCATGACGCGCCTCGATATCCTGCGCAAGGTGCTGTACGGCGGTCTGCGTTCCACCGATTCGACCACCAGTACCGTACTGGAACGCGCACACCTGCCGAGCGACGTGCATGCCTTCGCCAAGGTGTACTCGGGGACTGACCTGAGCAAACTCACGCCGTACAGCTATTCGGAAATCACGCTGTGTAATGTGACGGCGACATTGACCGGCGAAAGCCAGACATCCGCGGACCCCCCGCAATTGCGGGTCGCGAAGGGTGCCTATTCGTTGTGGGCGTCAGATGAGCGCAACCAGTGCTTGTGGGATGGGGAGGATGTGGCCAACACATCGAAGAATCCAGGCACTTCCGCCAATGCGGTGTCGTCCGGCACCACCAATGGATTGAACGTGCGGGTCTCGGTATGCGAAGCCGGCAAAGAGGAAGCCAACTGTCGCACCTACGGCAGCAAGACCAAGCCGGCGGGTATCCTGCAGGAATACGGTGAGGATGGCTCGGTCGACTTCGGTCTGGTCAGCGGCAGCTACGGTCGCAATCACGAAGGTGGCGTGCTCAGGCGGGCGTTGGGCGCCATGGCCAACAGCGCGGTGGCGTCGGAGAACGAGATCGACGGTAGTACGGGGATATTCGACGGTAGCGTCTCGGGTATCGTGCATACCTTGAACAACCTGCGGATCAATCGCTGGAACAATGTGCCCGGCAAGGTCTACAACGATTGCAACACCTTCGGTATCACCCAGTCCCAGTTCCTGGCGGCCAGTATCGGCGGTATAAAACATTGTTCCAGCTGGGGCAACCCGGTTGCGGAGCTCTATCTAGAAGCATTGCGTTACCTGGCCGGTGAGTCGGCGCCGCAATATACCTTCAGCGGCTATTCGTACGAGACCGACGGCAAGCAGATGGATCTGCCGGTGCTGACCAGCTGGTCCGACCCGGTGCCGAGTTCCGAATGGTGCGCGCCGCTGAATGTCCTGTTGATCTCGTCATCGGACAACTCCTTCGACACCGACGACTTGACCGGCGTACCCGCGGAGTTGGGCAGTGTCGCGGACGCGGTCGATGCGATCGGCACCACGGAAGCCATCAGCGGGAGCGTGTTTGCCGGTCAAACCACGTCGAGCAACGGTAACGATATCTGCGACGCCAAGCCCTTCGGCAAATTGTCGGACGTGCGGGGCGTGTGCCCCACCGCGCCTGCCCTGGAAGGGGGATATCACGTCGCCGGTCTGGCCTATAAGGCGCATACCACTGATTTTCGTAGTGACCTGTCCAACACGCAGCAGGTGAACACCTATGTGGTCGGCTTGTCGAAGGAGCTGCCCGAACTGGTGTTCAACACCGGCAAGGGTTCGGTCACCGTGGTGCCGCTGTGCGGAGCCAACACCACCGGCTCGGCGACGTTGACCGCTTCGGGTTGGACGCCCTGCACCCTGGCGGACGTCATGGTGCGGGAGACCGCGACGGATGGCGCCGGCAATCTCACCTATATCCGGTTCCTCGGGGTGTGGGAGGATTCGCTCTGGGGTAACGACTACGACCACGACGGGATGTCCCAGATCGCGGTCTGTGTGGGCCCCACTGCATGCGCAGCCCATGACGACGATGCCGATGGCCGCACCGACGAAAAGTACGGTGCCAGTTCGACCGTTGCCACCGGCCAGGTCCGGGTGACGGCACGGGTGTTGGGCGCCGACGCGGGTAACGCATTGCGCTTCGGTTATAGCGTGTCCGGCACCACGGCGGACAAGGTGTATAACGATATCTATCGGCGCGGGGGTAAGAATGGCTCGGTTCTTGATCCAAAGACGCTGGTACCCAACGCGATCCGTCCCGACGGCTATACGTCGTCAGAATGGTATGGTCCCTCGGTAAAGGTGTTCTCCCAGGGTGCGTCCACGGCGTCCCTGCTGCCCAATCCGCTGATCTATGCCGCCAAGTACGGTGGTTTTACCGACAGCAACGACAACGGCATCCCCGATCTGAAAAGCGAATGGGATGGCGACCTGGACGGCCTGCCGGACAACTATTTCTTTGCCAACAACCCGGGCAAACTCGGTGCCAAGCTGGCCGAATTCCTGGGCACCATAAACACCAATGCGTCGTCGGCGTCGGTGGTGGCCAACGCGGCGGTGCTCGATACCGACACCCGTATCTACCAGGCCCAGTTCAACAGCAAGGGCTGGTTTGGGCACGTTTATTCCTACGACATCTCCAGCGGTGTGGTGCCGTCCACCTATGAGTGGGATGCCGCCACCAAGATCACCGCGCAAAACCCCAGCACCGGCCGCAACATCATCACCTGGCGAAAGGCGATTACCGCCGGCCCGAGCTCAAGTCAGGTCACTGCCTCCGGCTCCGGGGTGCCCTTCCGTTGGGCGGCGGATCAGACCTATTTGAACGACAACCAGAAGGCGTTGATCAACGCCGACGGCTTGGGTGCAAAGCGCATCGACTGGGTGCGGGGCGCGGCGGTAGCCGGCTTCCGTACCCGACTGGAGGAGCTGTCGGACGGTACCAAGGTGCGCAATGTGCTCGGCGATATCGTGCATTCCACACCGGCGCTGGTGGGCCAGCCCAACTACGATTATCCGGACAGTATCGAACCGAATGCGCCGTATTCGACGTTCAAAGCGTCATTTGCGACGACGCCCCGCGATACCATGCTCTATGTCGGCGGAAACGACGGGATGCTGCACGCCATCGATGCGACGCCGGGCACCACCGGCCCGGGCGGGACGGAAAAACTGGCCTATGTGCCCAGCGCCGTGCTGGCCAATCTGCCCAATCTTTCCAGTCCGTCCTATACCCACCAGTATTTCGTCGACGGTCCGCCGACGGTTGCCGACGCCTATTTTGGCACCAGCTGGCACACCGTGCTGGTGGCTGGATTGCGCGGCGGCGGCAAGGGCATCTATGCGCTGGACGTCACCGACCCGTCCAAATTCTCGGAGACCAATGCGTCTTCCCTGGTGTTGTGGGAACTGGACGACACGGATCTGAGCGGTTTGGGATACACCTTCAGTCAGCCAGCCGTGTTCAAGGAGCAGGGTAGCGACGAATGGGTGGCGGCCTTCGGCAACGGCTTCGGCGGTAGCGGTGCCAAGCTGTACATCGTGAAGCTGTCGACTGGAACCCTGCTGGAAACCATCACCCTCGACAGCACCGCGGGCAATGGGCTGGCGACCATCGCGCCGGTGGATACCGACAACGACGGCTTGGTCGATCTGATCTATGCCGGCGACCTGAAAGGGTCGGTGTGGCGGGTGCCGGCCACCAACACGGGCTTCAAAAAGACCAGCTATTCACTGCTGTATGCCGCCAAGGATCCGTCCGGCGGCGCCCAGGCGATCACCACCGCGCTGGAGGTCGGTGTGCATCCGTTCAGCACGACGGGCCGCATGGTGTTCTTCGGCACCGGTACCTATTACCAGTCCACGGACAATACGCCGGGATCCCAGACCCAGACCATGTATGGCATCTGGGACAAGGACGACGGCGTCACGGTGACCAGTGTCACCACGCGCAACAGCAGTGTGCTGCAAAAACAGGAGGTGCTGGTGACCAAGACCCTGTCGGGTACCGAGGTCCGGGCGGTGAGTGACAACAGCCTCGACTGGAGTACCCAGCACGGCTGGTACCTGGATCTGCCCACCACGGGTGAGCGCATGGTCAGCGAGATGGCGCTACGGGCCGGGCGGCTGATCTTTGTCACCACCATTCCGTCGTCGTCCAGCTGCAGCGCCGGTGGTGACAGTTGGCTGATGGAGGTCAATGCGGCCACCGGCGGGCGCCTGAATATCAATGTGCTGGACATCAATGGCGATGGCACCTTTGGCGTCGGCGACATGGTGGATGTCACCACAACCGACAGCACCGGCAAGACCGTGACCACCAAAACACCGGTGACCGGCCGTAAATTCGACGCCATCACCCAAAGCCCGAGTATCATCCGTGCCGGTACCGGCAGCACCCAAAACAAGGGCAATGTCGAGTACAAGTTCCTGTCCAGTTCCGACGGAACCATCAAGCGTGTGGTCGAACAGTCGGCATACCCGTTTGGCCGGACGTCGTGGCTGCAGATCAAGTGACGTGAGGGAAAACCATGAATAACCGGCGCCGAGTGCTGGGATTGACGTTGATCGAACTGATGGTGACGCTGGTGATTCTGTCGATCCTGACCGCGATCGTTTACCCGCTGTACCAGAATCAGGTGCGCAAGGCGCGGCGGGTGGAGGCGAAGTCGACGCTGATGGGTATCGCCCTGGCGGAGGAGCGACTGCTGACCACCTCGGGCGTGTACGGCTCGGCAGCCACCTTGGGCACGGAGTACACCGAGCTGTTGGATCGAATGACCGATGTCGACAAAACACCCGGACCCGATTTCTACGACATCAAGGTGACCAATTCGTCCACAAGCTTCGAAGTCGAAGCCAAGGCGCGGGGAACGCAGCTCAAGGACACCCACTGCCGGGTGTTCACCGTGGACCAGTTGGGGCAGCGTCTGGCGAAGGACAGCGCGGGTGCCGCCACCAATGATGCGTGTTGGTAGGGGTCAGATATTGCGCGACCCGGGCGTGGTTGTGTTCAACGCCGCCTGAAGGTTTTTCGGTAGCGCAAACACCACCTGTTCCGGTTCGCCGCCATCCTGGGTGATGTCGCTGGCACCCCAGGCCTTGAGCCGTGCGATCACCTGTTCGACGAGCACCTCCGGTGCCGAAGCGCCGGCCGTCAGACCGATGGTGTCGACGCCGGACAGCCAGGCCCGGTCGATATCCTCCGGACCATCGATCAGGTAGGCGCGGCGCCCTTGTTTTTCGGCCAGTTCCTTCAAGCGGTTGGAGTTGGAGCTGTTGGGCGAGCCCACCACCAATACCAGCTCGCAGCGCTGCGCGAGCCGCCGTACCGCGTCCTGGCGGTTCTGGGTGGCGTAGCAAATGTCATCCTTCCTCGGCCCCTGGATGCGGGGGAAGCGCTCACGCAGTGCGTCGATCACCCTGGCGGTGTCATCCATCGACAAGGTGGTCTGGGTGACGTACGCCAGCTCATCCGGGTTGCGGACCGCAAGGCGTGCCACGTCGTCCGGCGTTTCCACCAGGTAGATGCCGACCTTTTCGTGGCAGCCGTACTGTCCCATGGTACCTTCCACTTCGGGATGTCCCTTGTGGCCGATCAATACCACCTCGGCCCCGGCGCGGCAGTGGCGGGTGACCTCCATGTGCACCTTGGTCACCAGCGGGCAGGTGGCGTCGAACACGGTCAGGCCGCGCTCGGCGGCCTCGGCGCGTACCGCCTGGGACACGCCATGGGCGCTGAAGATCACCGTGCCGTCGTCGGGCACGTCCGAGACTTCGTCCACGAATACGGCGCCGCGTTCTTTCAGCCGTTCCACCACGAAGCGGTTGTGTACCACTTCATGGCGCACATAGATGGGCGCGCCGAAGCCGTCGAGGGCGCGCTCGACGATCTCGATGGCGCGGTCCACGCCGGCGCAGAAGCCACGGGGGTTGGCGAGCAGGATCTTCATGTCGGGTTCCGCTTCATTACTGCGCCCAGTTTAGCAAGTCGGGCAGTCCTGATCCGGGTCCACCGGCACCGGCATGCCGACCTCCAGGATCTCGACGTGGAACACCACATCCTTGCCGGCCATCGGGTGGTTGAAGTCCACGTCCACGACCGTGTCGCCGATGGCCATGATGGCGCCCGCTGCCTCGTCACCCGTGGGCGTGGTGAAGCCGACGATCTGGCCTTCTTCCAAGGTCATGTCGGCCGGGAAGTCGCTGCGCGGCATCTGATGTACCAGCGCCTCGTCGCGGAAGCCGAAGGCCTGCTCGGGGTTCAGGGTCAGGGTCTGGGTGTCACCGGCCTTCAGGCCGTACAGGGACAGCTCGAAACCGCCGCTGAAGGTGCCGTCGCCCATGGCGAAATGCAGTGGGTCTTCGCCAAAGGTGGACAAGGCTTCGGTGCCGTCGGGCAGGGTCATGCGAAAGTGCAGGGTGACCTGGCTACCGATGATGATTTCGCGGTCGGGATTGTTCATGGCTTCAGGCTCGTTGGATGTAGGCAGGCGGTCATTGGTCAGCCGCGATCGATCGCAAGGTCGGCACCTCGATGCCCAGACGTTCGGCGTTTTCCAGCGCGCGTTGCAGGCGCGCTGGCGCGCTGCGCCCCATGCATTTGTGGTCGGGGTCGCCGGCAAAGGCGGCCAGCATGGCGCGGACCAGGGCGTCGTGGTCGAAGCGGGTGCCGGTCATCGCTTCCTGCAGGGCGATCACATCGGCCGTCACCGCACCGCAGAAATCCCCATGGGTGGTGGACAGCTCGCCCACTGTGCCACCCACTTTCAGGCCGGCGATGTTGCTGGTGAGGATGTACAGGTTCTTCACCACCAGTTCGAACAGCAGTTCGTCCGGGCTTTGCAGCACCCGGGCCGGGATGTCGATCGCCCCGAGTGCATCACGCAGCAGTTGGGCGCGGGGGCCGTAGACGGGGGAGGGGATGATCACCTTGGCGTCCTGACCGGGCTTCTTCTCGAACCAGACCGAGATCACGGTGGGATCGGACAGGTCGGCGAAATCCGCCGGCAGCAGCTCGTTCTGCAGCAGGGCGGCCTTGTCACACCAGGCGGGCGGCAGGCCGGCCAGTACGGATTTGAGCGCGTTCTCGCCGACGGCCACCAGCACCATGGCCAGGTCCGGTAGCCGGGCGGCCAGGGCGTTGATGTCGGTATCGCGGGTGACCGGGAATACCGGGTGGCCCAGGCGCAGCAGGCCGCGGGCGAACACGCCGCCCATCTCGCCGACGCCGATCAGGATCACGGGTTGTTTCATGCAGGCACTCCGTCCGGCGACTGGGGTCAGTCGCGACTGGGCTGCCAGAGAATCTCTTGTCCGCCGTCTTGACGCGCCAGCACGCGGGCGACGACGAACAGCAGATCCGACAGCCGATTCAGGTATTTCAGGCTGGCGGAGTTTACAGGTTCGTCGCGGGAAAGTCGCAGCACGGCCCGTTCGGCCCGCCGGGTGAGGCTGCGCACCACGTGGGCGTGGGCGGCAACCGCGTTGCCGCCGGGCAGGACGAAATTCTCCAGCGGCGGCAGTTGCGCATTGAGGCCGTCCAGCGCCTGCTCCAGCTTGACCACCCACGGCTCGCGCATGACGGTTTCCTCGGGCATCGCCAGCTCGCCGCCCAGGTCGAACAGGCGGTGTTGGATCGGTGTCAGCACCTCGCGGACGGCTTCCGGCAGGTGGTCGGCCAACAGGACCCCGAGGTGACTGTTCAATTCGTCGACACAGCCGATGGCCTCGATGCGCAGGCTGTCCTTGCCCAGCCGCTGTCCGCCGGCCAGGCCGGTGGAGCCGTCGTCGCCGGTGCGGGTGTAGATGCGGGTCAGACGGTTGGGCATGGTCAGCTCCCTAAAACGTATACTGGGCACTGAGATTGAAGTTTCGCTCCGCTGCGGGATTGTAGCCCGGGCGTTCGACAAACGATGCGTCAAAGCCGAGTGCGCCGGTAGCGATGTACGAGCGATCCAGCAGGTTGTTGATCCGGGCGGCAAGTTGCCAGCGATCGACGCGATACCCGACCCGCAGGTTGACCACAGTGTAGCTTTTGATCGCCGGGTAGCTGTTGGCGTGGTCGCCGCCGAGCACCCGGTCGCCTACGTTCAGCGCCTCAACGTAAGCCGCGGTGCGGGTGTTGATCGCCCACTCTGCAAACATCCGCAATTGGTGTCGCGGCACGTTGGGAATGCGTTTTCCTTCGTAGGGGCCACTACTCAGTTCGCCCTCGGTAAGATCCAGGCTAAGCCCACTGCGTATGCTGACCCCGATGGGTTGGCTGTAACTCAACTGCAGACCATAGCGGCGCGTTTGTTCAAGGTTTTCGTTCTTGTAAAGTGACGCGTTGTACGCGATCTCGTCCTTCAGATCCAGACGGTAGGCGGTGGCGCTCAAGCGGATACCATGGTGCGCAAACTCCGTGCCGATTTCATACGATACGCCATGCGGGTTCTTCAGGCCGATCGGGTTGCCAAAGCCGGTATTGGTATGTTCGTCCACCTTCGCAAAGCGGAAGTTCTGCTCGGCGCGGGCAAATGCTCTCCAATGCTCGGTGATACGGAACGTGGCTCCCAGGCTGCCCACTGTGAAGCGGTCATTGAAGTCGCCGGTACTGATGGCGCCAAAGCTATCATTATAAATGTCGTTGAATACCCGCGCATGACGCACGCCGGCGGTGATGGTGGCACGTTGGTCGAATGCGTGGCTCCATTGCCCGTAGATGGCGTAGATCGCCTGATCGACCCGCTGCGGGCCGACGCTGGAGCGAAGTGTGTAATTGGTGATCTCGGTATCGGCACCCAAGGTGAAGGTGTTGTCACCGAGTTTTCCGATCAGTCTGGGGTTCACCGTCCAGATGTCTCGATCCTGGGTGGCGAGCGTTCCCGGTAAAGAACGGTAGCTTTGTATGAACTCGCGGTCATCGATGCGGTAGCCGATTTCGCCCTCAAACCGCCACGCTGCATTCAGCTGGGTGTGGTGGCCGACCCGCAATTGATGAGAGACGGTATCGATGAAGTCACTGTCGTAAGGTGCCTGGCGCCGGTCGGCAGCCAGCTCGTCGGCAAACAGAGCGCCGGGCGTCTGCTGGTATTCGTCGAAGTAGACGAATTCCACGAAGCTGCGAGCGTCACGGTTTTGCTTGTCGAGCATTACAGACAATGTGCGTAATCGTGCTGCATTGCGGTCGCGATAGTTATCCGTGTTGCGGGCGCGTGCATTCAGCTGATAGCCCCAGCCGTCAGCTGCGCGTTCACCGGCGTTCAAGCGAGCGCCGACAGCATCGTAGCTGCCCGCATCGGCCTGAGCGGAGATTGCGCGTTCGCCCGGCTCACGGGTAACGATATTGATCATGCCGCCGACCGCCATGTTGCCGTACAGGATGGCCGCGCTCCCTTGAATGACTTCAATGCGTTCGACGTTGTCCAGATCGATACTGTTCAGATACAGCGTGGCGCTGTCACTGGACGGGTTCAAGCGGCGACCATTCACGGTGATCAGTATGTTGTTGTTGGCATTGTTGCCAAAGCCCCGCATGTCGATATTGGCGGTACTCCCGTCACCGAACGGATCGCTGACGAAGATGCCGGAACGTCCTGCGAGCAGTTCGCCGATGTTGGTGGCGCCGGAAACTTCAATATCGGTACGATCGATGACTTGAATGCTGGCGGGTATGGTGCTGCTGACAGCCGAGGAACGGGTGTCGCTGGCAATGATCGGGTCGAGCTCAGCAGCCTGGATTTGCGTGGCCAGAGATGGCAGCGCACACAGGGTGCTGATCAGAAATCTATTCATGTTGTCTCCCCGCCGAAGCCTGCCCGCATCGGTGTGCTGGGCTGCGGTGTGGCAATAGGAGACTAACCGGCCGGAAGATGGCCGGAACGCCGCCAGACTGACTGCCCGCCGCAGCTGTGGTTGATCGAATTGCCAGGGCCGGTCTCCGGACTCACAGGGTCGTCTTTCGACCGGACTCGGCGCCTTCCCATGCGACCTGCGCACAGTGGTATTCGCCAAGCTCCTTTCCCTTTTACCGTTGCGGGGGCAGCGTCGGGTTTGCTTGGTCTGCAAGCGCACCGGCTTCCCGTTTCACCGACCGCGGTCGGCACCCTGGGTTTCGGGCGCGCATCCTGCCTGGGCTGAGGCGCCAGGTCAATGTGGGTGGGGCGCCGCCGGCCGCGCTCAGAAGGCGAGCCGCGCGACCAGTTTGGCGGCATGGGATCGGGTGTCGCGCTTGTAAGCGAAGTCGTAGCTGGCGCGCACATCCAGTTGTTTGCGGGCGAAGATCCCCAGTGCGGCGCCCAGTGTCAGGCTATCCCGTGTCGCGCTGGTGCCGCGGTTGATCAGGGATGGACCGCCGGCGGTGAAACGGGCGACGTCCACCGGTTCGATGTCGCCGAAATCGTGGGACAAGGTGGCCCGCAGTTCCGGCCGGTAGCGCACTCCGGCCGCGCGGTGGTCCCAGCGCAGCGAAGCCCCGACCTGGGCGCGAATGAATTCATGGCTTTGCGATATCTCGGCTTGGGCGGCGTTGTCCGCGGAATTGCGTTCACGCAACGCCAGTTGAGTGAATCCCAGTCCGGCATGGGGGCGCAGTTGCGCGCCGCTTTCCAGCAAGAAGGCGCGACTCAGGGTCGCGGAGGACGACCACTGCCGGCCAAAAAACCGCCCGTTGCCGGGGTGCTCGACCGGGGCAGCGCCGCCCCGGTCGAACAGGTTGCGCGCGATGGCGATCGAGCTGCCGACCGATAGCCAGTCCCGCTGATAGCTGGCGTGGATCGACGTCTGATAGCTGCCGAAACCCAATGCATCCGTGTTGGTGGTTGTGGCATTCAGTGCCGCATAGCTCATTTCGGCGCCCACCAGCAGCGTATCGCTCAACGCGAGCTTGCCCCCTAGCGCGGCACCGGCGGTGTCGGAGATGTATCCCGGAGCGCTGTCGTCGTCTTGCCGGCCGACACGCTTGCCGAAACCTTTGGCCCACAGGCTCACGTCCTGATAGCCCTCCCCGAACACCAGTCTGCCGAGCAAGCCGCGGGGCAACCGCCAGTCCGCCAAACCGATGTCCACCGTCAGCAGCGCAGCGTTTCGGGCCGCGCTGCCGTCGCCGTTCATCGCCTGGCTCACCGCCGGCGACAGGTTTTGCACGGCCGCGGCGATGTCGGGGGCGGTGCGTAGTCCGGTGAGCGCCGGTTGCACGACCGCCCGGTTCGGTGCGGTGGGATTTTGCGGGAGGCGCGCAACCTGCCCGTCGCTCGACGCGCTGCGGGTCAGCGTCGCCTTGATGTTCGCGGTGATGGCTACCGTGTTGCCGCCGGCGTGGCGCCGGCGTGCTGGCGAGCGTGTCTGCGTCGGATGAGGCATGGCGATCTGCTCTGGAAGCGTAGGGTCAACCGGGTCGGCGAGCTGCTCCGCGCCATCGGTGGCGACGGTGAGATTGATCCTGCTGCCGGCCGTGACAGTGGCGACACGGCTGGACGACGGCGGCGTCTGGATATCGCCGGAGGGGTGGTTGATAGTGTTGTTGAAGGTGGCCCCGGCGCCCAGATCGAAGCTTGCGGCGATATTCAGCGTCGAGTCGCCCAGGGTGACGCGGGTCTCGTCGGCGCGTAGCCAGTCGCCGCGGTGATTGAGGTCGGTGGCGATGGTCAGACGGCCTTGGTCGATCACCTCGTCGGTGTCGTCGGCGAGGGGCTTGTCGAGCACCCCGGCGACGGACAAGGCGGCGCTGGATCCTGACTGGGCGAAGGCAAATCGCGCATTGCTGTTCAGGCGCACAGCGGTGACGGTGGCGGTGCCCTGGGTGGCGGAAAGTGTCGGTTCCCTGGACAGCAGCGTCAGACGGCTGTCTGATGACAGGGTCAGTAGCGCCCCGTCTGTACTACCTTTGGTCGAACGGGCCAGCACGTCGTTGGAGCGGATGTCCAGGGTCGTGCTGGTGGCTGATCCGGTTTTCGCGTCGGCAGGCGCGAAGACGTCGGTGGATGGTTTGCCGGGATGCCGGGTCACCGCAAGGGACAGGCCGTTGGGCAAGCGGATACGGTGTCCCGGACCCGCGTCGGAGCCCACCAGGGCCGGGAGCGAGGTCGGGGCGTCGCCATGGCGCGCGCTGTCGGCTGGTTCCGGGGCCCTACCCAGGGCGCGAAGTATCGGCCCGATGTCCAGCATCAAGCCGGCGGTCGCGTGTTGCAGGGCGCCGGCGTGACGCGGACAGGCATTGTCGCTCGATGCCGATGGCAAGTCGTTACAGGTCGCGGTCGCCTGGACGGTGCCGCTTATCAGCAGCAGCGTGACGAGGATCAGGCCGGACTGTCGGTTGGGCATGCCTGCCTTCCTAACGTATCTGCCGGCAACGCACCATCGCGACGCCAAGTGAATCAAATTCCCGCCGCTGGGCATTATCGACCAGCCGAGCGTTTCCGCTGCCAGTGTCATAAGGGACCCTAGACCGATCCTGCGGCGACACATTACGAATATCGACTAGAATACCGGGCCCTTTAGCAGCGCGTCGCCGACCCATGTCCAAACAACCCCAAATCGGTTTCGTCAGCCTCGGTTGCCCCAAGAACCTGGTGGACTCGGAACGCATTCTGACCCAGCTGCGCACCGAGGGATACGGTATTTCCCCTAGCTACGACGGTGCGGATCTGGTGGTGGTGAACACCTGCGGCTTTATCGACGACGCCGTCGCTGAGTCCCTGGACGCCATAGGCGAGGCCATGGCGGACAATGGCCGGGTGGTCGTGACCGGCTGTTTGGGCAAGCGCGCGGATGAGATTCGCGCCGCCCACCCCGGGGTGCTGGCGGTGACCGGCGCGCATGAATACGAAGCGGTGATGGCGGCGGTGCACACGCACGCTCCCTTGCCGGCGGACCATGACCCCTTCGTCGATCTGCTGCCGCCCCAGGGCGTCAAGCTCACGCCCAAGCACTATGCTTATTTGAAGATATCCGAAGGCTGCAACCACAGCTGCAGCTTTTGCATCATCCCGGAAATGCGCGGCCCATTGGCCAGCCGCCCGGCCGGGCAGGTGCTGGCGGAGGCGGAACGCTTGGTGGCATCCGGCGTCCGCGAGTTGCTGGTGGTGAGTCAGGACACCAGTGCCTACGGGCTGGACCTGAAATATCGCCCGGATTTTCACAACGGTCGCCCGGTCAAGACCCGCATGACCGAGCTGGTACGCGAGCTGGGCGACCTGCCGGCCTGGACGCGGCTGCATTACGTGGACCCGTACCCGCATGTGGACGAGCTGATCCCGCTGATGGCCGAGGGCAGGCTGTTGCCTTATCTGGACATGCCGCTGCAACATGGCAGCGAGCGTATCCTCAAGGCCATGAAGCGCCCGGCGGCGACCGCCAAGGTGTTGGACAGGCTGAAGCGCTGGCGGGAAATCTGCCCGGACCTGACGTTGCGTTCCACCTTCATCGTCGGTTTCCCAGGCGAGACCTAGGACGATTTCGAACAGTTGCTGGCGTTTATCGAAGAGGCTCAGCTGGACCGGGTCGGTTGCTTCAGTTATTCGCCGGTGGCCGGCGCCACCGCCAACGACCTGCCCGGCGCCGTGCCCGACGAGGTCAAGGAAGCGCGCCGCGAGCGTTTCATGGCGGTGCAGGCAAAGATCAGCTACGCCAAACTCAAGGCCCAGGTCGGCCGCGAGATGATCGTGCTGGTGGACAAGGTGGAAGACCAGCAGGTCGTTGCTCGGGGACCGGGGGATGCGCCGGAAATCGACGGCACCGTGATCATCCCCGGTGCGTGGGAACTGGAGCCGGGCGACTTTATCGAAGTGAAGGTGACCGGGGCCGGCGCGCACGATCTGTTCGCCGAGCCGACCGACCCGGAGTGATCGCCAGACACCCGTGAGCGTCCGGCATCAGGTCGACCGATGTCGGGCACCGCAGCGACCAGCCTGTCCGGGTCAAATACCGTATTGCGCGCGGTAGGCGCGGATTGCGGCCAGATGGCGGTCGTCACCGCCTTCGGCCTCCAGGTAACTCACCAGTTGTTCCAGTTTGGTGATGGACGCGACAGGAATGCCGAAGTCCGCCTCCACCTCCTGAATGGCCGACTTGTCCGCCTTGCCCTTCTCCTGGCGGTCCAGGGCGATCACCACGCCCGCCGGTTGCGCACCTTCGGCGGTGATGATGTCCATGGACTCGCGGATCGCGGTGCCCGCGGTGATCACGTCGTCGATGATCAGGATCCTGCCCTGCAGGGGGTGGCCGACGATGCTGCCACCTTCGCCGTGGGTCTTGGCCTCCTTGCGGTTGAACGCATAGGGAACGTCCCGGCCATGGGTGTCGTACAGGGCGGCGGCGGTCACTGCCGCCAGGGGAATGCCCTTGTAGGCCGGCCCGTAGAGCACATCGAAATCGATGTCCGAGTCGACGATGGCCTGGGCGTAGAAGCGGCCAAGCCGGGCCAGTGCACCACCGGTGTTGAACAGCCCGGCATTGAAGAAATAGGGGCTGACGCGCCCGGACTTGAGGGTGAACTCGCCGAATTTCAGCACCCCGGTGGCGAGGGCGAAGTCGATGAAATCACGTTGATAGTCCTGCATGGCGGCGGGCTCCGGCTGGCGAAAGGGGGCGTGCATGATAGCCTGTCCTTTCCGCTGTCCCAAGCCGATCCATTCCGGAACCAAGCCCATGTCCAACCGCACCATCAACCTCACCGATACCGTCTACGATTACCTGCTGCAGCATTCCCTGCGTGAAGACGAGATCGCCCGGGCATTGCGCGAAAGCACCGCGGCGCATGAATGGGCGCGCATGCAGATCGCCCCGGAGCAGGGACAGTTCATGGCCCTGCAGGCGGAATTGCTCGGCGCCCGGCGGGGTATCGAGATCGGCACCTTTACCGGCTACAGCGCGCTGTGCCTGGCGCGTGCCCTGGGTGCTGACGGCCGACTGGTGTGCTGCGATGTTAGTGCGGAATGGACCGCCATCGGCATACCCTTCTGGGAGCGGGCCGGGGTGCGCGAGCGGATCGATCTGCGCATCGCCCCGGCGCTGGATACCCTGGCGGCGCTGCTGGCCGAGGGCGGACGGGGTCGATACGACCTGGCCTTCGTCGATGCCGACAAGACCAACTACGCGAACTATTACGACGCCTGTCTGCAGTTGCTGCGACCGGGTGGACTGTTGATGTTCGACAACACCTTGTGGGGCGGCAGCGTGGCCGATGCCGCTGATCAGGATGCCGATACGGTGGCCATCCGCGCACTGAACGACCGTTTGCATGCGGACCCACGGGTCAGCATGTCGTTGGTGCCCATCGGCGACGGACTGACCCTGGCCCGCAAACGATCCGACTGAGCGATCGGGCGGTGGCTGGGGTTCAGATTGCCTGAGCGGGCGGGACGGCGCAGGTACGGGTCAGTTCACGGTATTCGCCGTGGTCCCAGTAGCCTTCCTGCACCGTCCCGTCGTCGTAAACCATACGGCCATGTCCGTGGGCCAGACCGTCGGCAAATTCCCCCTCGTAACGGGAGCCGTCCGCATAGATGTAAACCCCGGTGCCGTGTTCATAGCCGTTGCGGAATTCGCCGATGTAACGGTCGCCATAGCGCAGCGACAGCATGCCCTGACCGTTGAACTGGTTGTTGCGGAACTCGCCTTCGTAACGGTCGCCGTTGGCATAGGCATAGACTCCGGCACCATGGAACAGCCCGCCCTTGAAGCCGCCCTGATATGAGCTGCCGTCGGCGTAAGCGAGCTTGCCTTGGCCCTCGAAGCGGTCGTCCACGAACTCGCCGACATACAGGTCGCCATTGGCGTAGCGTAATTGCCCTTGGCCGTGGGCCAGGCCGTCCTTGAACTGTCCCTGGTAGCGGTCGCCGTTGGGGTGGGTGCTGACGCCCTGGCCGTGCATCAGGCCATGGTCGAAGTCGCCTTCGTAGATCGCTCCGTTGCGCCACGCGATGCGACCCTTGCCGTGGAACATGCCGTCCCGCATGGCGCCGCGGTACAGGCCGCTGTCCGGCAGGCGGACCTGTACGGAATCGGGTGACGCGGCGGTGGGTTGGTCACAGCCGGCGAGCAGCAGCGCCGTCGCCAGTGCGGCAGTCGTGAGGATCGGGGGCGGGTTGTTCATCGCACCAAGCATAGCCTGTCCTGCTGGCGTGTGGGGTGGGGCGGTGGCCTCGGGGGCTCAATCCAAGGGGTGGGCGCCTAGGCGGAGCGTGCCGGTATAATCGCCCGATGCGTATCATCACCGCCAATCTGAACGGCATCCGCTCGGCTGGTCGAAAAGGCTTCTTCCAATGGGTGACGCGTCAGCGGGCCGATGTTGTGTGCGTGCAGGAACTCAAGGCGCAGACGGATCAGCTCACCGACAAGCTGTACTGGCCGCCGAGCTTCAACTGTTTCTACCACCCGGCCGAGCGCAAGGGCTATAGCGGAGTCGGGATCTATGCCCGGCGCGAACCTGACAGTGTCGTCGAGGGTCTGGGGTGGGACGAGTTCGACCGTGAGGGCCGCTGGATCGAGGCGCGCTTCGGCAAACTGTCGGTGGTGTCACTGTACCTGCCGTCCGGTTCCTCCAGTGAGCTGCGCCAGCAGGTCAAGTTCGACGTCATGGACTGGCTGATGCCAAAACTGCGGGAAATGGCGGCGTCAGGCCGGGATTACCTGATCTGCGGCGATTGGAATATCGCCCACAAGGCCATCGACTTGAAGAACTGGCGCGGCAACCAGAAGAATTCCGGTTTTCTGCCCGAGGAGCGGGCCTGGATGGATGAGCTGTTCGGCGCGGCCGGTTTCGTGGACGCCTTTCGCGTGGTCGACCCACAGCCGGATCAGTACACCTGGTGGTCCAATCGCGGTCAGGCGTGGGCCAAGAACGTCGGTTGGCGTATCGACTACCAGGTGGCGACCCCGGCACTGGCGGCCACCGTGCGGGCCGCGCGTATCTACAAGGCCAAGCGCTTCTCCGATCACGCGCCGCTAATCATGGACTATGACTATGCGCTCTGACGCGGTCGCCGATTGGCTCGCGTCACTGGCGATCTACGCGGGACGGCGTCCCTTGACGCTGTTGCTGTTGGGGTTTTCCTCTGGATTGCCGCTGTTGTTGGTGTTCGGCACGTTGTCCTATTGGCTGCGCGAGGCCGGTGTCGACCGCACCGCCATCGGCTTTGTGAGCTGGGTGGCATTGGCTTACGCCTTCAAGTGGGTCTGGGCGCCCTTGGTGGATCGTGTGCCGATCCCGCTACTGACGCGCCTGTTGGGGCGGCGGCGCGCATGGCTGTTGATGGCACAGCTGATGGTTTGTGCCGGCCTGCTGGGTATGGCGGCTACGGACCCGGCGCAGCATCTGGATCGTCTGGTATGGCTGGCCGTGCTGGTGGCCTTTGCGTCAGCCACCCAGGATGTCGCCATTGATGCCTTCCGGATCGAGAGTGGCGGTACCCGTATGCAGGCCGCCATGGCCGCCAGCTATATGCTTGGCTACCGTATTGCGATGATCGTCGCCGGTGCCGGCGTGCTCTGGCTGGCCGCCTGGGTCGATCCAAACGAGCTGCGCTACGAGCCGGGGCCTTGGCGGTTTGCCTATACCGTGATGGCGGGGCTGATGGGGATCGGCTTGCTCACCACCTTGTTTGCCCGGGAACCCCACCCGCCGGTGCGCGAACCGAGCGCGCTGGATGATGCCATGCTCCGCCGCCTGGAGGCCCGTCTGCCCGCCCAGTTGGTGCCTGTGGCGCATTGGTTTTGGCGCGCCGTGGTCAGTCCGTTCGTGGACTTTTTCGGCCGCTACGGTTGGCTGGCCCTGCTGGTGCTGGCGCTGATCGCCAGCTATCGCCTGTCGGACATCGTGCTGGGTGTGATCGCCAACGTGTTCTATGTCGATATGGGCTTCACCAAGATCCAGGTCGCCAATGTCACCAAGGTGTTCGGGGTGATGATGACCGTCGCCGGTGCCTTGGGCGGCGGCTTGCTGGTGAACCGCTTCGGCGTCATGCGTATCCTGTTCATTGGTGCCCTGCTGTCCGCGGCCACGAACCTGCTGTTTGCGTTGCTCGCCAAGGCAGGTGCTTCGGTGGCGCTGCTAATCGGCGTGGTGGCCATGGACAACCTGTCCGGGGGGCTGGCGACGGCGGCGTTCGTCGCCTACCTGTCGGCGCTGACCAATGTGCAATTCTCGGCGACCCAATACGCCTTGTTCAGCTCACTGATGGTGTTGTTGCCGAAATTCTTCGGTGGCTTCTCCGGCGCTCTGGTGGATCGGTTCGGTTACGAGCAGTTCTTCACCCTGACCGCCTTGATGGGTGCGCCGGTGTTGTTGCTGGTGTGGCTGGCGGCCCGCTATACCCGGTTGGAGGAGCGTGACGACGATGCCTGAGTTTGGTCTGATCGGGGCCTTCTTCATGGGCCTGCTCGGCGGGGTGCACTGTGTGGGTATGTGCGGCGGCATCGTCGGCGCGGTGAGCCTGCAGCGGCCCGGTATCGTGCCGCCGGCCTTTTGGCCGACCCAACTTGGCTACAACCTGGGGCGTATCACCAGCTATGTGCTCGCCGGGTTCCTGGTAGGCGGCCTCGGCGCCTTGCTGGCCAGTGCCGGTAGCGTGTACGCCGCGCAGCGGCTGCTGCTGGGTCTAGCCGGCGTGTTCATGGTGCTGATCGGGCTGCACCTGGGCGGCTGGCTGCATGTGTTGGGCCCGGTGGAGCGGTTGGGGGGTATGCTGTGGCGGCGGGTCGAGCCGCTGGGTCGCGGGTTGTTGCCGGTACGTTCGGCCAGGCATGCCTACGGGTTGGGACTGGTATGGGGCTGGCTGCCCTGTGGTCTGGTGTACAGCGCCTTGATCTGGGCCATGTCCGCCGGCTCGGCGCTGCAGGGTGGGCTGCTGATGCTGGCGTTCGGCCTCGGCACCTTGCCCAATCTGCTGCTCATGGGGGCGGCCGCTGCACGTCTGGGGCAGTTCACCCGTCGCCCGGCGGTACGTTGGGCGGCGGGTGGTTTGCTGCTGGCGATGGGGGTGCTGACCCTGGCACGGGCTGCCGGAATCAGCCCGGTCTAGTTCAGTCGGTGTAGAAGGTGTCGCTGATGTGCGCCTTCAGCGGGGTGTGTTCCCCTTGTGGGGTGACCTCCAGGAAGAAATCCAGTTTTTCTTTGTTGGCGACGGGAAAGTCGCCGATGTAGTAGATGGCGTCGCCGTCGCGGATCTCGCGCAAGGGGATGCGGCGGGTCTGGCCGATCAGGTTGCGTGCGGTGGCGACCACGTGGGCGGCTACCGGGGTGCCGACCTTGCCGCGTTCGCCGCGGATCACGCTGACGTTAAGCATGGCCCGCTCCGGGCTGCGCTGAATGCCGTAGGCGCTGGCGATCTGTGGCGAGAGATTGTCCGTGGTGAGGGTGTTGTGATGTATCACATAGCCGCCGACGGCGGTACTGTTTTCGGCATGAACAACGCCGATCGCGTCCAGCAGCAACGCAGCTGACACGAATAACGATTTCAACATGGCATCCTCCGGCCTTTTTGGGGTCTTGGTGTGCGGCCTTACTGAACACTATAGACCGAGAACGGCGCCGATGGTTGTCAGCTGAGCATGGAATGGGGTGATTCGCTGTCCGGCTCGAGGTCATCCTGATCCTCGGTCAAGGCAAACTGCCAACGTTCCAGTCGTTCGGCCTGGGCCATCAGCAGGCTTTGCTCGCGGGCCAGTTCGGCCTCCCGTTGCTTGAGGTGTTCACGCGAGTGGCCGGCGGTTTTCAGGTCCTTGAAGCGGGCTTCGAGCTGGACGCGGTGTTCATGCATCTGTCCGGTGATCGGTTTCAGCGCGCTTTGCAGCCAGTGCAGCGACTCGCGGTCGGCTTGGGCAAAGATCTGCCGCGCCCGGTCTACCACGGTACGAAAATAGCGGCGCACCACGAAATGCTGTTCGGTCAGGGCGGTGCGCGAACTGCGACGGAACAGCTCCGCCTCCTGCACCAGTAGTTCAAGGGTCACCTGGTGTTTGACGGTGGAGTACATCGGCGGCGGCGCCAGGTAGAAGCCGTGGTCGGATTCAAAACGCCGATAGATGGCGCGCACGTGTCGCCGCATCAGCTGGGTATGTTCGGCTACTGCGTCCATCCGCTGTTGGATGTCCTCGAACAGCACCTTCATGCCGTCCCGCAGCCCGACGGTGGTCCAGGCGTTGCTCATGCGCTGGCGGGCCTTGGCGATGGTGTCATCAAGGGTGTTCAGATCCAGCGCGCGTTGCAGTTGCTTGCCATGCTTGACGAAACCGTCGCGGTGCTCGCGAAAGGCGGCGATGCTGGCCTCGTAACGTTGACGGTCGCGTTTCGCTTCCCGGTACAGGTGATCGAGGGTCGACTTGCGCTGGTCGGCCAGACGCGCAAGTCGACTCAGTTGCTCGCGGGCGCGGTTCAAGCGTCCGGTGACCAGTCCCGACAGGGACAGCAGTGCGGCCAGTACCTCGTTGGTGGCTTGTTCGCGGATTACCGTCTGGCGGTTGCGTACCAGGTTGGCCGCCAAGTGGCGCTCCAGGTTGGTGATGCCGGTGCGGCGCTCCAGCAGACTGTCGCCGCGCACTCGCGCCAACAAGGCCTTCTGTGCCGAAACGCCCAGTACCTGCTGGGCGTCGATACCCAGTAGTCGCGCCGCTTCGGCGCGTTGGGCGTCGATGGTGTGGTTGATGTCATCCTGCGGGCGTAACTCGTCCCAGAGGGTATCGATCTTGTTCAGCACCACCATCAGCCCCGGTCGGGGGCGCCCCCCTGGTCCACGCAGGTGGTCGTGCCAGATATTCAGGTCGGAACGGGTCACGCCGGTGTCCGCGCTGAGCAGGAACATCACCGCCTGGGCCTTGGGCAGCACCTCGTAGGTCAGCTCCGGTTCGTTGCCGATGCTGTTCAGGCCGGGGGTGTCGAGGATGCAGATGCCTTCGGCCAGCAGCGGATGCCGGAAATTGATGCGCGCCAGCCGCCATTTGGGGATCTGGACGCGTCCCTCGGCGTCCAACTGTTCGGCGGGCAGACCGAGCTGCGCAGCGCGTTCGGGGGTGACCCAGGTACAGGCGCTGAGCTCGCGTAGTTGGGTTTCCAGGACGCCGGCGTCGCTCAGGTCGAGTTCCAGTTTATGCCACACGGTGCCGTCCGTCCGCAGATCCGCCAAAGAGCGGTCCTCGGCCCGGGTATCAATAGGCAGCAGGCGCAGATAGGGCGCCTGATTGTCATCCTGGAAGATCTCGGTGGGACACAGGGTGGTGCGCCCGGCGCTGGTCGGCAGCAGCCGGCGACCGAAGCTGCCGAAGAACAGGGCGTTGATCAGCTCGGTCTTGCCCCGCGAGAACTCGCCGACCACGGCGAGGCTCAGGCAGTCGTCCTGCAGCGTCGCGACGCTGTGGTCGATGGCCGAACGCGCTTCTTCGGTGCACAGCGCCTGCTGCTCCAACCAGCCGGTCATACTGCGCAGCAGCTCGATATGGCGCTGCTTCCAGCTGGAAAAAGCGGCCAGCTGCCCTGATAAATTCTCCTCGGACATGGCTGGAGGAGTCTCCCTTGGTGATTCGACCCGGGGGCCTGTGGCGCCCGTATTCTTAGTTATTAAATTCTTATGTTTACGGGCGATTATTGGTGAGAAGCTTGCAGATTGGAAGCGCAAGTTCAAGTCGGGGCGATGATTTTTGGTAGTCGCGCCGGTTTTTCGATGCGTAGTCGTTTGCTTCGTCCGGTGTCGCCGGACAGCAGGATGACGGCGTTTCGGGGTACCCCGAAGGCCTTGGCGAGCACCTTCACCAGATGGGCATTCGCCTTGCCGTCAACCGGCGGCGCGGTGAGGCGGATCTTCAGCTCATCGCCCAGCGGACCGACCAGCTCGTCGCGGCTGGCGCGCGGCTGGACCCTGACAGCCAGCAGCAGATCGTCGCCTTCCCAGCGATACCAGGGGGTCACACCAGCAGCAGGCGCTGCATCAGGGCCGACAGCGGGGGAATCAGCAGCATCTTCAGCAGGATCAGTCCCACGATCACCACCATGGGCGACAGATCGATGCCGCCCAGGGCCGGCATGCGACGCTGCACCGGTCCCAGCAGGGGTTGGGTCAGGCTGTAGGCCAGGCCCACCGCGGGGTTGTAATTGCCTGGGCTGATCCAGCTCAAAATGACCTGGATGAACAGCGCGACCAGGAAGATGTTGATGATCAGGTCGACCAGTTCCGGCACCGCCAGCGCCAGCGCGGCCAGCGGTTGGGCGCCGGCACCCTTGAGCGCCATGATGATGCCCATTTCCACCGCCAGCACCAGCCAGGCGAGCACCAGCGAAGCGAAATCCCAGCCGCGGTAGCCGGGAATGATCTTGCGCAGGGGATTCAGCAGCGGTTTGGTGATGGTGACGATGAACTGCGACACCGGATTGTAGAAGTCGGCTCGCACCAACTGGAACAGGAAACGCAGCAGCACCGCTACGCTGTACAGGCCGAAGAACACCTGCACCAGGAAGATCAGGGGGTTGGTGAGATAATTCGAATCCATCAGTCTTGTCCCAGGATGCGCGAAAGTTCGTCGGACCGGTCGCGGGCGGCGGTCAGTGCCCGGGTCACCAGGGCGCGCAGACCGCCGTCCTCAAAGGTACTGATCGCCTGCTCGGTGGTGCCGCCGGGCGAGGTCACCTTATGGCGTAGCTCGGCGGGACTGTCGCTGCTTTCCATCGCCATGCGGGCGGCGCCGAGTGCGGTCTGCAGGGTCAGCAGATGGGCGGTGTCCGCCGGCAGTCCGAGCTGGACCGCGGCCGCTTCCATCGCCTCCATGAACAGGAAGTAATAGGCCGGTCCACTGCCGGACAGGGCGGTGACCGCGTCGAGCTGGGCCTCTTCGTCCACCCAGCGGGTCAGACCGACGGCGCGCAACACGTGTTCGGCATCGTCCCGCTGCGCCGGTGTCACGCCGGGGCCGGCGAACAACACGGTCGCGCCGCACTGGATCATCGCCGGGGTGTTGGGCATGGTGCGGACCAGCGACACGTCGGCCCCCAACCAGGCGGCCAACTGCGCGGTGCGTACGCCGGCGGCAATGGAGATCACCAGCGGGCGGTGCTGCCGCACGGTGTCCGCCAGATCGGTGCACACCGTCTTGAGCCGCTGCGGCTTGACCGCCAGCACCAGCACCTTG
>JASBTJ010000005.1 GCA_030148485.1 Gammaproteobacteria bacterium
GTGGATGGCCTGTGGATGAACTGTGGGCCGATCTGCCGCTGCCAACTTATCCATTGTTATCCACAGCTTTTCAACATCATGTCGTCAGGATACGCAGCAGGTTGGTGTAGTCCTCGCTGATCTTGGCATCGGAGACCCGCAACTCGGCGATCTTGCGGCAGCCGTGCAGGATGGTGGTGTGGTCGCGACCGCCAAAGGCATTGCCGATCTCCGGCAGGCTGTGGTTGGTCAACTCCTTGGCCAGCGCCATGGCGACCTGGCGCGGCCGCGCGATCGAACGCGACCGTTTGCTCGAGGAGAGGTCGCCGATGCGGATCTTGTAGTACTCGGCCACCGTACGCTGGATGTTCTCGATGGTCACCAGCCGGTCCTGCAGCGCGATCAGGTCGCGCAGGGCGTCCTTGGCGAAATCGACGGTGATCGGCCGCCCGGTGAAGTGGGAGTTGGCGATCACCCGGCGCAGCGCCCCCTCGAGTTCGCGGATGTTGGAGCGGATGCGCTTGGCGATGAAAAAGGCGACTTCGGGTGGCAGTGGCACGTTGCCCTGCTGCGCCTTGCTCATCAGGATGGCCACCCGGGTTTCCAGGTCCGGAGGCTCGATGGCCACGGTCAGACCCCAACCGAACCGGGACTTGAGGCGATCCTCCAATCCGTCCACCTCTTTCGGGAAACGATCGGACGTGAGAATGATCTGCTGTTGGGACTCGAACAGCGCGTTGAAGGTATGGAAGAACTCCTCCTGGGAGCGCTCCTTGCCGGCGAAGAACTGCACGTCGTCGATCAGCAGCGCGTTGACCGAGCGCATGCGGCGTTTGAATTCGTCGATGGTCCCGTGCTGCAGGGCTTTGACCATCTCGGCGACAAAGCCCTCCGAGTGCATGTACAACACCTGAGCGCCGGGATTGCGCATTGCGATGGTGTTGCCGATGGCATGCATCAGGTGCGTTTTGCCCAGGCCGACGCCGCCGTAGATGAACAGCGGGTTGTAAGCGGTCCCCGGATTTTCGCCGATCTGCATACCGGCGGCGCGGGCCAGCTGGTTGGACTTGCCTTCGACGAAGGCGTCAAAGGTGAATGCCGGATTGATGTTCGACGCGAAGGGCTCCGGTGCCGGCTTGTTGTTCGCACGCGCGCCGGGCAAGGCCGACAGCCGCGATGTGGCGGCCGGCTGATGCTCACGGGGTGCGCTACCGATTTCCAGCACGATGGCCGGACTGTCCGTGCCCAGGGCCTCGCCGGCGTAGCGGGTCAGCTGCTCGAGGTAATGCTTTTTCACCCAGTCCAGCACGAACACATTGGGCGCCAGCAAGCGCAAGCGCCCGGCGTCCTGCACGCTTTGCAAAGGCCGAATCCAGGTGTTGAACTGCTGTGAAGGCAGCTCGGCGCCGAGTCGGTCCAGGCAGTGATTCCAAACGTCCAAACGGGTGACTTCCTTAAAATTACGGCGTCGCATCGGTGGCGACAGACCCGGTTCGACCCTGCGACGAGCCGATAGGCGGGCAGTGGTTGATTACGATGGATCCGGTGCGGCGACCCGGGCAGTGCGGGCCGCTACTGCTGCGGCCCATGGCCTGCTCGAAAGTCTACCCCGCGGCGGACGAGTTATCCACAGAAACCGGCGTCCGGAACGGGACTGTCGATAGGCCGTCGCGATTGTCCGTATGCCCGTTGACGACCCTGAATAATCAGTAACTTGGCGGCCAGACAGGCGGTCGGTTGTCGACTTGCTCAAGGGTCGGTCTGCACGAATTCTGGGCAGTCGTTGACAGCGCAGGTCATCACCCTGTATTGTGCCGGCCCTTTTTGGCGGGGCCGTTTTTGGTCGGCCCGGCGACTGGTAACCACCCTACAGGTCACTTGGAACAGCATCATGAAACGCACATTTCAGCCCAGCCGCCTGAAGCGCGCCCGCAACCACGGCTTCCGTGCCCGCATGGCAACCGCCAATGGTCGCAAGATCATCAAGGCTCGCCGCGCCAAGGGTCGCGCCCGCCTGACCCCGGCGTAAGCCAGCCTGTTTGACTGGTCCGGGCCTCGGTTTTCCACGCGGTGCCCGCCTGCTGAAACCTGCCGAATTCCGGCGGGTTTTTCAGCGGGCACGGCGCGCGCAGGACGCCCAACTCACGGTCCTGGCCCGTGCCAACGGCGACCCCGCCGCTCGATTGGGGTTGGCGATTGCCCGGAAACAGGTTCGGCGGGCGGTCGATCGCAATCGGATCAAGCGTGTGGTGCGGGACAGCTTTCGCCACCACCGCGACGCGCTCGCCGGGCTTGACCTGGTTGTGATGGCGCGCAGTCGGGCCGCGCAAACCTCTTCCGCAGATCTGCGTCGCGCCATCGACGACCTCTGGCAACAGCTGATGTCGGGCTCCAACCCATGACAGCAAGGCGCCACTGGCTTACACTGCCGCCCTTCCAAGTAGCCAATCCCGCGCGCCAAAGCGCTGACCAGAGTTCCACTGCCGATGGATAACGTACGCCTGTTCCTGTTCCTCGCCCTGGCCTTTACCGGGATGTTGCTTTATCAGTCGTGGCAGGAGGACTACGGTCCCAAGCCGGTGGGCTCCGCACAGCAGGCGCCGATCTTGCCGCAAGCCGTCGATTCGGCGGTACCCGACGCGCCGGCCGTGGCGCCGGCGGGCAACGGGACGGCGCCGGCACCGTCCGCGGTGGCGCCGATGGCCAGCGGTCGGCTGGTCGCCGTGCATACCGACAAGCTGTGGCTGCAAATCGATACCCGCGGCGGCACAGTCGTTCAGGCCAAGTTGGCGGACTACCCGGTGTCGGTGAAGACCCCGGACATCAAGTTCCAGTTGATGGGTACCAATCCGCAGGACTTCTTCATCGCCCAGTCAGGCCTGATCGGCGGCAAGAAGGAGCGTGCGCCGACCCACGAGGCAATGTTCAGCGCCACCGCCGAGCGTTACGATCTGGCCGTCGGTCAGGACCAGATGAATGTGGACCTGGTGTGGACCAGTGCCGACGGGGTGAAGGTCACCAAGCGATTCACTTTTTATCGCGGCAGCCACAAGGTCGGTTTGACGCACATTGTCGAAAACGGCTCGGGTAGCGCGTGGAACGGCCGCGATTATCGCCAGCTGCAGCGCGGCGAACCGGCCGATTCCGGCAACGCCTTCATGTATACCTATACCGGCGGCGCGATCTACTCCGAGACCGACAAGTATCAGAAGTACTCCTTCGCCAAACTGGCCGAGGGCCAGTTGGATCGGGATGCCACCGATGGCTGGGTGGCCATGATCCAGCACTATTTCCTGGGCGCCATTGTCCCGCCGCGCGGCGAGTCGGCGCACTTCTACGGCAAGTCGGTAGGCGCCAACCGCTATGTGATCGGCGCCTATGGTCCGGTGGCGAGCGTCGCCCCGGGCGCCAGCCATCAGTTCGGCGGCGAGTTGGTGATCGGTCCCAAGTTGCAGGAAGAATTGGCCGGCATCGCCAAGGGACTGGACCTGACCGTCGACTACGGCTGGCTGACGTTCATCGCCCAACCCATGTACTGGGTGCTGGAATGGATCGACGATTGGGTCGGCAACTGGGGTTGGACCATCATCATCTTCACCATCCTGATCAAGGGCGTGTTCTTCAAGCTGTCCGAGACCAGCTACAAGTCCATGGCCAACATGCGCAAGCTGGCGCCGCGCATGCAGGCGCTGAAGGATCGCTACGGCGACGACAAGCAGCGTATGCAACAGGCCATGATGGAGATGTACAAGACCGAGAAGATCAACCCACTGGGCGGCTGCCTGCCGATGCTGGTGCAGATCCCGTTCTTCATCTCGTTGTACTGGGTACTGCTTGAATCCGTGGAACTGCGCCAGGCGCCATGGATCCTGTGGATCGATGACCTGTCCATCAAGGATCCGTATTTCGTGCTGCCGCTGCTGATGGGCGTCACCATGTTCATCCAGCAGAAGCTGAACCCGGCACCGCCCGATCCCATGCAGGCCAAGATCATGATGGCGTTGCCGGTGGTGTTCACCGCCATGTTCGCCTTCTTCCCGTCCGGTCTTGTGCTCTACTGGTTCGTGAACAACCTGCTGTCCATTGCGCAGCAATACGTGATCACGCGCCGCATCGAGCAGGGCGAAAAGGCCTGACCCGGACGCGCCGTGGCTGACCCTGTCACGGATACCATTGCCGCCATCGCCACCCCGCCTGGCCGGGGTGGCGTCGGCATCGTACGGGTCTCCGGTCCAAGGGTGCCCGCCATCGCCGCGGCATTGCTCGGCAAGCTCCCCACCCCGCGTGCCGCGCGTTTCGCGCGTTTCAGCGATGCCGAGGGCGGCGTTATCGACGAGGGACTGGCCTTGTACTTTGCCGCGCCGGCTTCGTTCACCGGCGAGCACGTACTGGAGCTGCAGGGCCACGGCGGCCCGGTGGTCATGGATCTGCTGCTCGGTCGGGTGCTGGAACTGGGCGCTCGGGTGGCCAGGCCCGGCGAGTTTTCCGAGCGGGCCTTCCTCAATGACAAGCTCGACCTGGCTCAGGCCGAGGCGATTGCCGATCTGATCGATGCCGAAACTGGCGCCGCGGCACGGCTTGCCGTGCGATCCCTGGACGGCGAGTTCTCCCGGCTGATCGACGACCTGGTCAGCCAGCTGATCCAGCTGCGCATGTACGTCGAGGCCGCTATCGACTTTCCCGAGGAAGAGATCGATTTTCTCTCCGACGGCAAGGTGGCCGGCGATCTGCAGGCCATCATCGACCAGGTCGACAAGGTCCGCGCCAGCGCCCAGGTGGGTCGCCTGCTGCGCGACGGCATGACGCTGGTGATCGCCGGCCTGCCCAATGCCGGCAAGTCGAGCCTGCTGAATGCGCTGGCCGGCGCCGAAACCGCCATCGTCACCGATATTCCCGGCACTACCCGCGATGTGCTGCGCGAACGCATCGAGATCGACGGCATGCCGATTCACCTGATCGACACGGCCGGCCTGCGCGACGGCAGCGACGCGGTGGAGAAGATCGGTATCGAGCGTGCCCGCGCAGAGATTGCCAAGGCCGACCGGGTGCTTTGGGTCTACGACGGTCATCGCGATCCGGACCACGCCGGGTTCTACCCGGTGGATCTGCCGGACGGCGTGCCGGTGACCTTCGTGCGCAATAAGGCGGACCTGTCGGGCACGGCAGTTGGTGAACACCGTTCGGATGGCGCCGCGGAGATCGCGTTGTCCGCCAAGTCGGGTGAGGGTGTGGAACTGCTTCGTGCGCACCTCAAGCAGATCATGGGTTATGCCGGCAGCAGTGAGGGTGCCTTCATCGCCCGACGCCGCCACCTGGATGCCATCGACCGCGCCCGACGGCACCTGGCGACCGGGCAGGCCGTGCTGCTCGACGGTGCGGCGGGCGAACTGCTGGCCGAAGACCTGCGGCAGGCCCAGCAGGCCCTGTCCGAGATCACCGGTGCCTTTACCGCCGACGAGCTGCTGGGTGAGATCTTCTCCAGTTTCTGTATCGGTAAATGAGCACTCACTTACCTGTTGGCGTTTTCGATTCTGGGGTCGGCGGCCTCAGCGTGGCCCGAGCCATCCGTGCCCGCCTGCCCGATCTGGACCTGATCTACGTGGCGGATTCGGCCCACGCCCCGTATGGGGCCAAATCCGCCGCGGCCGTGCGTGAGCGCTCACGGGCGATCACCCGGTTCCTGTTCGACCAGGGTGCGGCCGCGGTGGTGGTGGCCTGCAACACGGCCACCGCCATGGCGGTGGAGGACCTTCGGGAAAGCTTCGCCCAGCCCATCGTCGCCATGGAGCCGGCGGTCAAGCCGGCCGCCGCGGCCACCCGCACCGGCAGGATCGGCGTACTGGCTACCGCCGGCACCCTCGAGAGCGTCCGGTACCGCCGGTTGTTGCAGGATCACGGCAGCCAGGTCAAGGTGATCGAAAGGGTCTGTCACCACTGGGTGGACCAGGTAGAGCGCGGCGAACTCAGCGGTGCGACCGCACGGGCGGCGGTGGCGGCGGAGATTGAACCGTTGCTGGAAGCCGGTGCCGATACTCTGGTGCTCGGCTGTACCCATTTTCCCTGGCTGGCGCCGCTGATCGCCGACGTGGCTGGGCCAGAAGTTGCGCTGATCGATCCTGCGCCGGCGGTGGCCGAGCAACTGGCGCGGCGATTGATCAATGGCAGCACTGCCGGGCATGGCGCCCTCACCCTTTACAGCAGCCGGGTTGCGGCGGACGAGGGCTAGCGGCTGTCCCGGCTGATCGGGCAGGTCTGCCAAGTCAGGTCGTTGCCGACCTGACTCAGTCGCTACCGCTGACGCGGATGCTGTTCAGTGTCAGGTCGCCACCAAAGTGGCTCAGCACCAGTTGCTGGTAGCCGTCGCGGAACGCCTTGTCGCGGACCTCGATCAATGGCTGACCATCCAGCTCCACGGTGACCTGGCCATTGGGCGCCTGGCGCCAGGCCAGCCGATGCCTGGCGCCGTCGGTGATGGACTCCTTGAGGCGCGCGTGCTCGACGATGCCGCCACGTCCACCGCGCACCCGCTCCAGTTCGACGAAGCCATCGGTTCCGCCCTGTACGCGCAGCCGGTAGCCGTAACGACCGTCATTGCCTTGCAGTAGCGCCAGGGCGAAACGCCCAGGGCCGTCCGGGGCCTCCAGGCTGAACTCGGTATCCACGGCGAAGGCGTTGGTAATGGCCTGATTCAGGCGGATCACGTTCGGCTCACCGGGTCGGGAGCGGGTGGTCTGTGCCTGTCGTTCGGTGCGCTGACCACCGCCGAAGGCCTGCTCAAGCAGTGCACCGACCAGTGCCTCTTCCACGCTGGCAGGTTGCTGGCCGCCGGTGTTGGTATCCGCCTCGTCGACCCGTGAGCGCAAGCCCCGTCCCCGGGCGACCCAGAAGCGCCCGTTCACCACCTGCCAGGTGGGATCGTTTTGGTAGTCGCCGTCGCGAAAGTCGTCCGACAGCAGCTCCTTGCGCCAGGGCCAGTCGTAACGGGCGACCAGGTCGTCGAGGGCGCGCTGTAGCCAACGGTCCGCGGCACGTTGCTGACGGGATTTTTCGGTGAGGGTGCGCACCTCGTCGAGCAGTGCCTGGGTGTCGGCGTCGGCCGCAGGCAGGGTGACCGGGAGCAGGGCAAAGACGAGGACGATGGAGGTCTTGCGCATGGGGGGGCTCGTTTCCTTTGGGTCGGCCTGAAAATTACCGGCTCAATCGCGGGGCTCGGCATGCCGCTAGAATGTTCTAGAATACGCGACCTTACGCGATCCTGCCGGAGGGCGGACCATGTTTCATGCAGACAGCTACGAGGTGATTGTCGTCGGTGGCGGCCATGCCGGCACCGAGGCCGCGCTGGCGTCTGCGCGCATGGGCGCGAAAACGCTGCTGCTGACCCACAACATCGACACCCTCGGCCAGATGAGCTGCAACCCGGCCATCGGTGGCATCGGCAAGGGTCACCTGGTCAAGGAAGTCGATGCGTTGGGCGGCGCCATGGCTCATGGTGCGGACCTGGCCGGTATCCAGTTCCGTACCCTCAATGCCCGCAAGGGTCCGGCGGTGCGCGCCACCCGCGCCCAGGCGGATCGCGCCTTATATAAGGCGGCCATCCGCGCGGTGCTGGAAAACCAGCCCAACCTGGATCTGTTCCAACAGTCGGTGGACGACCTGATGGTCGAGGGCGAGACGGTCACCGGTGTGGTCACCCAGATGGGCCTCAAGTTTCACGCCCGCTCGGTGGTGCTCACCGTGGGCACCTTCCTCGGCGGTCGCATCCACATCGGCCTGGAAAACTTCCAGGGTGGACGCGCCGGCGATCCGCCATCCAATGCCCTGTCCCGCCGACTGCGTGAACTGCCGTTCAACGTCGAACGGCTGAAGACCGGCACGCCGCCGCGCATCGATGCGCGCAGCGTGGATTTCTCGAAGCTGGAAGCGCAGCCGGGCGACACCCCGTTGCCGGTGTTCTCCTTCATGGGCAAGGTCGAGGATCACCCGCGCCAGGTGCCCTGCCACATCACCCGCACCAACGAGCGGACCCACGAGGTGATCCGTGCCAACCTGGATCGCTCGCCCATGTACGCCGGCGAGATCGAGGGCGTGGGGCCGCGCTACTGCCCGTCCATCGAGGACAAGGTGGTGCGCTTCGCCGACAAGGACTCGCACCAGATCTTTGTGGAGCCCGAAGGCCTGACCAGCAACGAGCTCTACCCCAACGGGGTGTCCACCTCCCTGCCCTTCGACGTGCAGTGGCAGATCGTGCGTTCCATGGCGGGCTTCGAGAACGCCCGGATCACCCGGCCCGGTTATGCCATCGAATACGACTTCTTCGATCCGCGCGATCTGAAGCACACGCTGGAGACCAAGTTCATCCGCGGCCTGTTCTTTGCGGGGCAGATCAACGGCACCACCGGTTATGAAGAAGCGGCCGCCCAGGGCCTGCTGGCCGGGCTGAACGCGGTGCGCTATGTGCGCGACGAAGATGGTTGGTCCCCCGGTCGCGACCAGGCGTATCTCGGTGTGCTGGTGGACGACCTGATCACCCAGGGCACGCTGGAGCCCTATCGCATGTTCACCAGCCGCGCCGAGTACCGGCTGCTGCTGCGTGAAGACAATGCCGACCTACGCCTGACCGCGGCCGGCCGCGACCTGGGCCTTGTCGGCGACGACCGGTGGGCTGCCTTCGAGGCCAAACGCGAGGCCATCGAAAAGGAAACCCAGCGGCTACGCGATACCTGGGTGCGTCCGCACCAGCTGAGTACCGAGCAGGCGGTCGCACTGATCGGCGATGAACTGCGCAAGGAAACCCGAGCGTTGGACCTGATCGCGCGCCCGCAGGCCAGCTATGCATCGGTGATGCGATTGGCGGATGTCGGTCCCGGTGTCGACGACGAGCAAGTCGCCGAACAGGTGGAGATCCAGGCCAAGTACGCCGGCTATATCGAACGCCAGCAGGACGAGATCGCCCGGGCCCGCCGTCATGAGGCGACGGCGCTTCCGTCGGATCTGGACTATGTCGCGGTCAAGGGCTTGTCCAAGGAGGCGTGCGAAAAGCTCTCCCGTCAGCGCCCGGCGACGCTGGGTCAGGCCGGACGCATCCCCGGCATCACCCCGGCTGCGCTGTCGTTGCTGCTCGTCCACCTGAAGAAGCGGGGCGCCAGCGACGCGGCGTGAATGGGGCGCCGACCGATCGACGCTGAGAAAGTCGCGCCAACCGCTTATAATGGCGGTCTTTTGCGCTCACGGTTCCCTGGTCATGTCCAAACTGTCCGATTCCAAGCCCAACCGTCGCGGTCGACGCCGGTTCCTACGCGCCAGCCTGCTGGGCAGCTTAGGGGCTGCGTTGACCGGTAAGAGCATGGCCGGGGACCAACCGCTGGAGGTGCCGAGCTGGACCCGCCACCCCGGCCCAGGCGTGGGCAACACGCCCTACGGGGTGCCCTCGCCGTTCGAAAAGAACGTGGTGCGGCGGATCCTGCCGTGGATGAGTGCCAGCCGCGAATCGTCGGTCAGTTTCACGCCGTTGCAGGATCTGCATGGCATCATCACGCCAAGTGGCCTGCATTTCGAGCGGCACCATGCCGGCGTGCCGGCCATCGATCCGGCCGCCCATGTGCTCGCCATCCACGGGATGGTGGAGCGGCCCCTCAAGTTCACCCTGGAGGACTTGCAGCGTTTTCCTGCGGTGAGTCGGGTGCATTTCATCGAGTGTGCCGGCAACGGTGCCCTGGAACAGCACGGCGCCCAGCTCAATGGCCTGCAGTTCACCCACGGCATGCTCAGTTGCAGCGAATGGACCGGCGTGCCGCTGAAGCTGTTGCTGGCCGAGGCTGGGTTGCGGCCCACCGCCAAGTGGTTGTTGGCGGAAGGCGCTGATGCCGCCGCCATGGCGCGCAGTTTCCCCGTTGACAAGGCGTTGGACGATGCGCTCATCGCCTACGGCCAGAACGGTGAGATGCTGCGGCCTGAGCAGGGTTACCCGTTGCGCTTGGTCCTGCCGGGCTGGGAAGGAGTGGCCAACGTCAAATGGCTGCGCCGCATCGAGGTGGGGGATCGGCCCTGGGAGATGCGCGAAGAGACCGCCACCTACACCGACCTGTTGCCCAGCGGCAAGGCCAGGCAGTTCACCTTCGTGCAGGAAGCCAAGTCGGTGATCACCTCGCCATGCCCGGAAAAACCGCTGCGTCACAAGGGACCGGTGATCGTGACGGGGCTGGCCTGGTCCGGGGAAGGCCGGGTCAAGCGGGTCGACGTGTCCTTCGATGGCGGTCGCAATTGGCAGCCCGCCAAGCTCAAGGGACCGATATTGAGCAAGGCGCTGACCCGCTTCGAGATCCCCTGGGAGTGGCACGGACAAGAGGCGCTGCTGCAAAGCCGGACGATTGATGAGACCGGCTACGTGCAACCGAGCTACCAGCAATTACGGGCGTTGCGCGGCACCAATTCCATGTACCACAACAACGCGATCCAGACCTGGCAGGTACGGGCCAACGGTGAGGTGGACAATGTCCAGTTGGGATAAGCTCGTGGTTCATGGGTTGCTGCTGGCCGGTGCCATGGCGTGGACGGGCGTCCTCGCTGCCGGGGAGTCGCCGCGCTACGGTTTCGGTAGCGCGCTGAGCGAGACCGAGATCAGCAGCTGGGATATCGACGTGGGGCCGGACGGTGCCGGGTTGCCACCCGGCAGCGGGACTGCGGCGCAGGGCGAGGCGCTCTACCTGGCGCAGTGTGCCGCCTGTCATGGTGAGTTCGGCGAGGGCGTGGGGCGGTATCCCGCCCTGTTGGGCACCCGCGCCAGTCTGGTGGGCGAGCGGACCCGCAAAACCGTCGGCGGCTACTGGCCGTATGCCACCACGTTATGGGATTACATCAACCGCGCCATGCCCTTCGGCAATGCCCAGTCGTTGAGCCCCGACCAGGTCTATGCCCTGACTGCCTATGTGCTGGCGCTCAATGAGATCGTCGCGGAGGACGCGGTGTTGGACGCGCATACCCTGCCGGCGGTGCGGATGCCCAACCGGGACTGCTTCGTGGTGGCCAAGGGTCCGGACATCAAGGCCGCCGCCTGTATGCACGACTGCGCGGTTCCGGTAAAGGTGGTCGGACGGGCGGCACGACTCGACGGTGCGACGGTGGGCGAATAGCGCCCGGTCAGCGCTTGCGATTGGCGCGGCGAAAGCCCGGCCGCGCCATGCAGGATTTTATCCAGGCGGTCAGCTGCGGGTATGCCGTCAGGTCCATGCGCGCGGCGCGTGCCCAGGCCAGTACCGCCGCGGTGTTCAGGTCCGCCAGGGTGAACTGGTCGCCAAGCAGCCAGGGACGCTCCGTCAACGCCGCATCCAGCACCGCCAAGGGCTTTTTCAGGATGCCGGTGTGGCGGGCCAGCTTGTCCGCGTCCCGCTGGGGTTCGGGCAACACCCGTTTGTGCATCAGCACCGCCAGGGCAGAGGCCTCCACCTCGGTCATCACCCAGAACGACCATTGATACACATGCCCCTGGGCGACCGGGTCGGCGGGCCACAGCAGGTGGTCGGTGTCATAGCGCGCTGCCAGGTACAGGTTGATCGCCATGGACTCGTAAAAGTGCTGCTCACCATCGCTCAGCACCGGTATGTGGCCGTTCGGATTGATGGCTAGCATGGCGGGCGTTTCAGCAGCGCCGCCGCGGTAGTCCACCGGCTCATGACGATAATCCAGGCCCAGCTCTTCGAGCAGCCACAGGTTGCGAAAGGCGCGGGAGGCGGAGATGCCGTAAAGGGTCAACATGGCGGGCTCGCGTTGCAGCGGGGATGGCGGATAATAACAGCCCCCCGAACGAGACCCCGAGATGGCCAGCGAGAATCCGCAAATCCACCTTGACCGCTGGCGTCGTGAATTGACCGCCGGCCTGGCGGAGCAAGGTACCGATCTGAGCGACCGGCAGCAGGACCGGCTGATCGCCTACCTGGCGTTGCTGTTCAGGTGGAATCGGGCCTACAACCTGACCGCCGTGCGCGATCCGGCGCAGATGGTGTCGCGCCAGCTACTGGACTCCTTGTCCATCCTGCCCTGGTTGGAGGGCCCCCGGGTGCTGGACGTGGGCACTGGCGCCGGGCTGCCCGGCATCCTCCTGGCCATCGCCCGACCCGACTGGCACTTCACCCTGCTGGATTCAAACGGCAAAAAGGTGCGTTTTGTTCGCCAGGCGATGATGGAGCTGGGTCTGGGCAACGTCGCGGCACAGCAGCAACGTATCGAGGCCTTTCGGCCCGAGCTACCGTTCGACACCATCACCTCCCGCGCCTTTGCCGAATTGAAGGACTTCGTGGACCTGACGGGCCATCTGATCGCCCCCGGCGGGCAGTGGCTGGCGATGAAGGCGGCATTGGCGGGCAGCGAGAGCACGGCCTTGCCCGCGGAGCTGGCCCCACAGCTGTTGACCCTGACCGTACCCGGCGAGATCGGCGACCGGCGCGCGGTGAGAATCCGGTCGACATCGGGCGCGGCGGGTTCGCTATGATAGGGGGCCGCCCGCCAGGGCGATGACGACGGCTGGGAACAACGAGACCACTATGGCACGCATCATCAGCATCGCGAATCAAAAGGGCGGCGTCGGCAAGACGACCACGGCAGTGAACCTGGCTGCCGGCCTGGCGGGAATGAAGAAGAAGGTCCTACTCATCGACCTGGACCCGCAAGGCAATGCCACCATGGGTTGCGGCATCGACAAGCACGAGTTGGCGGTATCGTCCTACGACGTGCTGATGGGCGAATGCCCGGCGCGGGACGCCATTTGCAAGGGGGCCGACAACAGCATCGACGTGCTGCCCACCAACAGCGACCTGACCGCTGCGGAGGTGGCGCTGATGGATGCGACCCTGCGGGAAAAGCGCCTCGCGTTGGCCATCGAGCCGCTGAAGGCCGAGTTCGACTACATCTTTATCGACTGCCCGCCGTCGTTGAACATGCTGACCGTCAATGCACTGGTGGCGTCCGACGGCGTGCTGGTGCCCCTGCAGACCGAATACTACGCGCTGGAAGGTCTGTCGGCACTGATGGGCACCATCGGCCAGATCCGTCAGGCGCGCAATCCGCGGCTGGGTATCGAGGGCATCCTGCGCACCATGCACGACCCGCGCAACAACCTGGCCAACGAGGTTTCCAACCAGCTGATCCAGCATTTTGGCGACAAGGTCTACCGTACCGTGATCCCACGCAACGTGCGGGTCGCCGAGGCGCCCAGTCATGGGCTGCCGGTGATGCTGTATGATAGATCGTCCCGTGGCGCCATCAGTTACTTGGCGCTGGCCAGTGAGATGGCGCGCCGGCACAAGCCGGCGGCCGCAACCCCCGCGTAATCAATATGGCTGCGAAAAAGCGAGGTCTGGGCCGAGGCCTGGACGCCCTGCTCGGCGGCGTCGACGCCGACGCAACAACCGAATCCACCCCGGCGGTCAAGGCCGCGACCAGCAGCCTGCCCGTCGATCTGATCGGCCGAGGCCGGTATCAGCCGCGGCGCAACTTCGACGAAGACAAGCTGCGCGAGCTGGCCGATTCCATCGCCGCCCAAGGGGTGGTCCAGCCGGTGGTGGTCCGACCGGTGGACGGGGGGCGTTACGAGTTGATCGCCGGTGAGCGCCGTTGGCGGGCGGCCCAGTTGGCGGGCCTGGCGGACATCCCGGTGGTGATTCGCGAGGTGGACGATCAGGCCGCGATGGCCATGGGGTTGATCGAGAACATCCAGCGGGATGACCTCAACCCGTTGGAAGAAGCCCAGGCGCTGCACCGACTGACCGATGAATTCGCCCTTACCCACCAGCAGGTGGCCGACGCCGTGGGCCGTTCGCGGGCCAGTGTGTCCAACCTGTTGCGGCTGTTGGAGCTGAATCCGGACGTGAAGGCGCTGATCGATCAGCGCAGACTGGAGATGGGTCATGCCCGTGCGCTGCTGGCGCTCAAGGGCGGTGTCCAGAGCGAGGCCGCCGCCAAGGTGGCGGCAAAGCGCCTGTCGGTGCGCGAGACCGAGGCCTTGGTGCGCAAGTTTGCTGCCGAGCCCGCCGCGGCCCCGGCCCAGGCAGCGACCCAGGGCGAGGATCCGGATGTCAAACGCCTGTTGGGCGACTTGTCGGACAAGCTCGGGGCCAAGGTGCAGCTCAAACAACGCAACGGCGGCAAGGGTCAGCTGATCATCGACTACAATAGTCTCGATGAGCTGGACGGCATTCTGGGGCACATCCGCTGAATCACGCTGTTCCCATATGAAAGTGAAATACCGTCCTGCAGTTTGACGTTATATTCGCGACCTCTTATACTTCGCGCGCTTTCGGCAAGTCTGGCCCATTGGGGCCGCCCAGCCTTCTATGCAGAATCTGGATATTCGACGGGCCAAGCGCATCCTGATTTATCAGAGTGTGCTGACCCTGGTTCTGGCTGGTGCCGCTGTTTTGTATGACAGCGCTGCAGGGGTTTCGGCCCTGCTCGGTGGCGTCATTACGACAGCGGGGAATGCATTGTTTGCGGTAGTGATGTTTGGTCGCTACCGCGCGCAGGATGCGGGAAAGCTGGTTTTCAAGTTCTACGGCGCTGAGCTGTTGAAACTCGGATTTGTGGTGGCGATGTTTGCCGTCACCTTCGTCTGGGTCGCGCCGTTGAACGTGTGGGCGCTCTTCGGGGCGTTTTTTATGGTTCAGGTTTTGCCACCGCTGCTGGCGCACAGCCGCGCTGACTGACGAGTGAGAGACGGATAAAGATGGCTGCTACCGAGATCACCTCTAGCGAGTACATTCAGCACCACCTCACCAACATGACCTTCGGTAAGTTGCCGGACGGGTCCTGGGGTATGGCGCAATCCGCTGCAGAAGCCAAAGCAATGGGCTTCTGGGCGATCCATCTGGACAGCATGTTCTGGTCCATCGGTCTGGCAGCGATCTTCCTGTTCTTCTTTATGAAGGCCGCCAAGAAGGCGAGCGCTGGGGTACCGTCTGGCGTGGTCAACTTCTGTGAGTGGATCATTGAATTCATTGACACCTCCGTGCGCGGTTCGTTCAGTCATAAGAACGCCATGGTCGCGCCGTTGGTGCTGACGGTGTTCGCGTGGGTGTTCCTGATGAACCTGATGGATCTGGTCCCGGTGGACCTGATTCCGCGCATTGCGGCGGAAATCGGTGGCCTGATGGGTGCCGATCCGCATCATGTCTATTTCAAGGTGGTGCCCAGCACCGACCCGAACGTCACCTTCGCGATGGCCTTGGGTGTGTTCATCCTGATCCTGTTCTACAGCATCAAAATCAAAGGGATGGGCGGCTTTATCGGTGAACTGACCGGTATGCCTTTCGAAACCAAGAATCCGCTGCTAAAGCCGATTTTCATGGTCATCAACCTGGTGCTCGAAGGCGTCAACCTGATCGCCAAGCCCATTTCGCTGTCGCTGCGTCTGTTCGGCAATATGTACGCCGGCGAAATGATCTTCATCCTCATCGCCCTGATGTACAGCGGCGGTGTGTTGTTGGGCACCTTTGGTGGTGCACTGCAGTTCGTGTGGGCCGTGTTCCACATCCTGGTCATCACGCTGCAGGCATTCATCTTCATTACGCTGACCATTGTCTATCTGGATATGGCACACAGCGAACATCACTGATTTCTTTGTCTTAAATTAAACCTCGAGATTTACGGGAGACACTCATGGAAATGGCACAAGCTCTGCTGGTTATCGCCGCTGCTATCATGATGGGGCTCGGCGCTGTCGGCGCCGCCATCGGTATCGGTGTACTGGGAGGTCGCTTCTTGGAAGGCGCCGCTCGCCAGCCCGAACTGATCCCCATGCTGCGCACCCAGTTCTTCATCGTCATGGGTCTGACCGACGCCGTGCCGATGATCGCTGTGGGTCTGGGCATGTACGTGCTGTTCGCCCTGGCAGGCTAATCGACATCACTTGTTCGAAAGGACATTACCGACTCGTTCTTACTGAGGTAATGGGATGAACATTAACCTGACACTGATTGCGCAGCTCATCTCCTTCGCGGTGTTCGTTTGGTTCACCATGAAGTTCGTGTGGCCGCCGATCATGAAGGCGCTCGAAGAGCGCAAAGCGAAGATCGCCGATGGTCTGGCTGCCGCCGAGCGCGGTCAGCACGAGCAGGAGCTGGCAGAGAAGAAAGCTGCCGAGCGTCTGCACGAGGCCAAACAGCAGGCGGCCGAGATCGTTGCCAAGGCTGAAAAGCGTGCCAACGAGATCGTCGACGACGCCAAGACCGATGCCCGAACCGAGGGTGATCGTCTGGTGACCGCGGCACGGGCCGAGATCGAGCAGGAAACCAACAAGGCCCGTGAGGTCCTTCGCGAGAAGGTCGCCGAGCTGGCTGTCGCTGGTGCCGAGAAGATCCTGCGTAAAGAGATCAACGCTGCGGCGCATCAAGACATCGTCACCGCACTGGCGAAACAGATCTAAGGCATCGACATGGCCGGAGAAGCTACAACCATCGCCCGTCCCTACGCCGACGCCGCGTTCAAACGCGCGGTCGAAACCGGCAAGCTGGGACAATGGTCCGACGCGCTCGGTCTGCTGGCGGCTGTCGTGCAAGACCCGGCCATGGCCGGTCTGATCGTCAACCCCAAGCTCAGCACCGAGCAGCTGGTGGACCTGGTGTTCGACATCGCCGGCGACAAGCTGGACGACGAAGCCAAGAACCTGGTGAAGCTCATGGCGGAGAACGGCCGACTGGCCGTTCTACCCGCCGTGGCGACGCTGTTCGAAGAAAGCAAGAATGCCCAGCAGGGCACCCTGGACGTCCAGGTCATTGCCGCCTTCGAAATGGACAGCGCCCAGGAATCTGCCTTGGCGGACGCCCTGAAGGCCAAGCTGGGTCGCGACGTGCGCATCACCAGCGAACAGGACCCTGAACTGATCGGCGGCGTGCGCATCCGCGCAGGCGACATGGTCATCGACGGCTCCGTACGCGGACAGCTGGCACAGCTGGCGAACGAATTAGGAATCTAAGCGGGTAAGCAACCATGCAATTGAATCCCTCTGAAATCAGCGAGCTGATCAAGAGCCGGATCGAGAAATTCGATCTGTCCACCGAGGCCCACAACGAAGGCACGGTCGTCAGCGTTACCGACGGCATCGTGCGTATTCACGGTCTCGCCGACGTCATGTCCTACGAGATGCTGGAGTTCCCCGGCAACACCTACGGTCTGGCCCTGAACCTGGAGCGAGACTCCGTGGGCGCCGTGGTGCTGGGTGACTACAAGCACATCTCCGAAGGCGACCCGGTCAAGTGCACCGGTAAGGTACTCGAAGTGCCGACCGGCCCCGAGCTGCTGGGCCGTGTGGTCGACGCGCTGGGTAACCCGCTGGACGGCAAGGGCCCGATCAACGCCGCCACCTCGGCGCCGATCGAAGCCATCGCCCCGGGCGTTATCGAGCGTAAGTCGGTCGACCAGCCGGTGCAGACCGGTATCAAGGCCATCGACGCCATGGTCCCGGTGGGTCGCGGTCAGCGTGAGCTGATCATCGGCGACCGCCAGACTGGTAAGACCGCCATCGCCATCGATGCGATCATCAACCAGAAGAACTCCGGCGTTAAGTGTATCTACGTCGCCGTCGGCCAGAAGAACTCCACCATTGCGCAGATCGTGCGCAAGCTGGAGGAAAACGACGCGCTGAAGAACACCATCATCGTCGCTGCCCCGGCCGCCGACTCCGCTGCCATGCAGTTCCTGGCACCGTACGCCGGCTGCACCATGGGTGAGTACTTCCGCGACCGTGGCGAAGATGCCATGATCGTGTACGACGACCTGACCAAGCAGGCCTGGGCATACCGTCAGGTGTCCCTGCTGCTACGTCGTCCGCCCGGCCGTGAAGCCTACCCCGGTGACGTGTTCTACCTGCACTCCCGCCTGCTGGAGCGCGCCGCTCGCGTGAACGCCGACTACGTCGAGAAGTTCACCAACGGCGAAGTGAAATGCAAGACCGGTTCCCTGACCGCCTTCCCGATCATCGAGACCCAGGCTGGTGACGTGTCCGCCGTCGTTCCGACCAACGTGATCTCCATCACCGACGGTCAGATCTTCCTCGAGGCCGACCTGTTCAACGCCGGTATCCGTCCTGCTATCAACGCGGGTCTGTCGGTGTCGCGAGTCGGTGGTTCCGCTCAGACCAAGATCATCAAGAAGCTGGGTGGCGGTGTACGTCTGGCCCTGGCCCAGTATCGTGAGCTGGCAGCGTTCTCGCAGTTCGCTTCCGATCTGGATGAGGCCACCCGCAAGCAGCTGGAGCGTGGTCAGCGTGTGACCGAGCTGATGAAGCAGCCCCAGTACCGCCCGCTGTCCACCGCCGAGATGGCCTTCTCGCTGTTCGCCGCGAACGAGGGCTACCTGGACGATGTGGAAGTGACCAAGGTCGTCGCCTTCGAAGCGTCGCTGCACGACTACATCAACAGCAGCCAGGGTGAGCTGGTGGCCAAGGTGAATGCCGAGGCAGGCTACGACGACGACGTCGCCAAGGCCATGCATGAAGCCCTCAAGGACTTCAAGGCAAACCACACCTGGTAAGCAATCCGCATCATCACCGGCCATAAGCCGGTGATGATCGCTGAGCAAGCAAAGCGAGCAGACTATGGCAGGCGCGAAAGAAATCCGCACTCAGATCGCTTCCATCAAGAACACCCGCAAGATCACGGGTGCGATGGAAATGGTCGCCGCGTCCAAGATGCGCAAGGCCCAGGACCGCATGGAGGCGACCCGCCCCTATGCCGACAAGATCAAAAACGTGATCCGTCACCTGGGCATGGCACATCCGGAGTACAAGCACCCGTTCATGCAGACCCGTGAGGTCAAACGTGTCGGGTACATCATCGTGTCTTCGGATCGTGGTCTTGCGGGCGGCCTCAACAACAACTTGTTCCGTCGCCTGATCAAAGACATCAAGGCGCTCAAGGACGAGGGTAAAGGGGTCGAGTTCTGTCTGATCGGCAACAAGGCGGTCGGCTTCTTCAGCCGTGTGGGCGGCAAGGTGCTGGCCACCGCCACCCACCTGGGTGACAAGCCTCGCCTGGAAGACCTGATCGGGACCGTCAAGTCCATGCTGGACGCGTTCGAGAACGGTGAAGTGGACGAGATCCGCATCGCCTACAACGAATTCGTCAACACCATGACGCAGAAGCCGACGGTGGAGCAGATCGTTCCCCTGCCGGCCGACCAGGACGACCAAGAGCTTCAGCACCACTGGGACTACATCTACGAGCCGGACGCCAAGGACGTGCTCGAGGGCCTGTTGGTGCGCTACATCGAGTCGCTGGTTTACCAGTCTGTGGTCGAGAACGCCGCGTGTGAGCAGCCCGCTCGGATGGTCGCCATGAAGGCGGCGTCCGACAACGCGGGCAGCCTGATCGACGAGCTCCAGCTGATCTACAACAAGGCGCGTCAGGCAGCCATTACTCAAGAGATCTCCGAGATCGTGAGTGGCGCCGCCGCGGTTTGATGGTCGGCCTTAACAGTATTCAAGTATTAACCGTTCATAGCTGCCCAGGGCAGCGAAGAGGAAACGCCAATGAGCACGGGTAAAGTGGTGGAAATCATCGGCGCTGTGGTGGACGTCCAGTTCCCCCGTAGCGACATGCCAAAGGTGTACGACGCACTGAAGATCGAGTCCGCGGGTCTGACGCTGGAAGTCCAGGCCCAGCTGGGTGACGGTGTGGTCCGCGCCATTGCCATGGGATCCACCGACGGTCTGAAGCGCAACACCGACGTGACCAGCACCGGTGCCCCGATTCAGGTCCCGGTCGGCCAAGCAACGCTGGGCCGCATCATGGACGTGCTCGGCAACCCCATCGACGAGGCCGGCGAGATCGGTACCGATCAGCGCATGCCGATCCACCGTCAAGCGCCGAAGCTGGAAGATCAGGCGGCCACCACCGAGATCCTGGAAACCGGCATCAAGGTCATCGACCTGGTCATGCCCATCTCCAAGGGTGGTAAGGTCGGCCTGTTCGGCGGCGCCGGCGTGGGTAAGACGGTTACCCTGATGGAGCTGATCCGTAACATCGCCGTCGAGCACTCCGGCTTCTCCGTGTTCGCCGGCGTCGGTGAGCGTACCCGTGAGGGTAACGACTTCTACCACGAGATGTCCGAAGGCGGCGTCCTGGACAAGGTCGCCCTGGTCTACGGTCAGATGAACGAGCCCCCCGGCAACCGTCTGCGTGTGGCCCTGACCGGCCTGACCATGGCCGAGTACTTCCGTGACGAAGGTCGTGACGTACTGATGTTCGTTGACAACATCTACCGTTACACCCTGGCCGGTACCGAGGTGTCCGCACTGCTGGGCCGTATGCCCTCCGCGGTGGGTTATCAGCCGACCCTGGCCGAGGAAATGGGTGTGCTGCAGGAGCGCATCACCTCCACCAAGACCGGTTCCATCACCTCCTTCCAGGCCGTGTACGTGCCTGCGGATGACTTGACCGACCCGTCTCCGGCGACCACCTTCGCTCACTTGGACGCGACCCTGGTACTGTCCCGTAACATCGCCGAGCTGGGTATCTACCCCGCTGTGGACCCGCTGGACTCCACCTCCCGTATCCTCGACCCGCACGTGGTCGGCCAGGAGCACTACGAGGTTGCCCGCGGCGTGCAGGGTGTTCTGCAGCGCTACAAGGAGCTGAAGGACATCATCGCGATCCTGGGTATGGACGAACTGTCTGAAGAAGACAAGACGGTGGTGCAGCGCGCGCGTAAGATCCAGCGCTTCCTGTCCCAGCCGTTCTTCGTGGCAGAAATCTTTACCGGTGCCCCCGGCAAGTACGTGTCCCTTAAGGACACCATCGCTTCCTTCAAAGGCATCCTGGCCGGCGAATACGACCACCTGCCCGAGCAGGCGTTCTACATGTGCGGCGGCATCGAAGAGGCTGTCGCCAAGGCCGAGAAGACCAAGGCTGCGTGATTCGCGGCCGGGAGCTAGACTATGTCCATGACCATTCACGTCGACGTCGTCAGTGCTGAAGGCCACCTGTTCTCCGGACAGGGTGAGATGGTCTACGCACCGGCCGTCATGGGTGAGCTGGGTATCGCGCCCCGCCACACCCCGCTGGTGACCCAGCTCAAGCCGGGTGACGTGCGTGTCGATCCGGGCCAGGGCAAGCCGATGGAACACTTCTATGTGTCCGGCGGCATGATCGAGATCCAGCCCCATGTGGTGACCGTGCTGGCCGACACCGCGGTGCGCGCCAAGGATCTGGATGAGGCTGCGGCCCTGGAGGCCAAGCGTCGTGCCGAGGATGCCATCGCCAACAAGAGCTCCGAGATGGAGATGGCGAAGGCGCAGATCGAGCTTGCCGAGGCCGTGGCGCAGCTGCGGGCCATCGAGCGTATCCGCGAAGGCGGTAATTGATCGCTCAGACCGGGTCGCCCTGGTAGGTAGTAAAAAACAGCCCTTCCGTCACCGGAAGGGCTGTTTTTTTGTGTCGAAACCACCACCCGGCGATGGCCGGCAAGTGGCATGCGCCGCAAAATGTGTCACCATCCGGGGCGTAATCGGGGTTCTGTCATCCGTGGCGTCGGCCAAGCCGAGCCAGGCGGTGCGGATCCTGTTTGAACACGCTTAACGGAACATGCACAAGCGGCTAACCTAGGCCGACGTCAACGTCATACCGCACGGGCTTCACGGATGTCTCTCGGAATCGTCATTCTCGCCGCCGGCAAGGGCACGCGCATGCGCTCCGCCTTGCCTAAGGTGCTGCACCCCATCGCCGGCCGGCCGATGCTCTCCCACGTGGTGGCAACCGCCCGAACGCTGGCACCGGATCGGATCGTGATCGTGTACGGCCATGGCGGAGACCAGGTGCGGTCACGCATCGATGATCCGGATCTGCAGTGGGTCGAACAGGCCGAGCAACTGGGCACAGGACATGCTGTTCAACAGGCGTTGCCCGCCCTCGCCGGGTTGGATCGGGTCTTGGTGTTGTACGGTGACGTGCCGTTGATTCGGGCCACCACCCTGGCCCGCTTGCTCGATGCACCGCCCGCCCACCTCGGGTTGCTGACCATGACCCTGGCCGATCCCCACGGGTACGGTCGCGTGGTGCGGAACCACGATGGTCAGGTCACCGCCATCGTCGAACAGAAGGACGCCGATCCCGGGCAGCAACAGATCACGGAAGTGAACACCGGCATCCTGTTGTTGCCGGGTGACCGCCTTGGTGCCTGGTTATCGTCGTTGTCCTGCGACAACGCTCAGGGCGAGTACTACCTCACCGACCTGATCGCCAAGGCCGTCGCTGACGGGCTCGGCGTATACACCGCCCAGCCCCACGATGCCGACGAGGCGGAAGGGGTGAACGACCGCCGTCAGCAGGCCACGCTTGAACGGGCATGGCAACAACGCGCGGCGGCTGAATTGATGACCGCTGGGGTCAGTTTTGCCGACCCCGCGCGGTTTGATCTGCGCGGCGAACTACGCTGTGGCGAGGATGTACACATCGACGTCAACGTGATCGTCGAGGGTGACGTGACCATTGGCAACCGGGTGCGGATCGGCGCGAACACCGTGCTGCGCAATGTGGTGCTCGACGACGATGTGCAGGTGTTCGAGCAGTGCGTCTTGGAATCCGCACACGTCGGTCCCGGCTCCCGTGTCGGCCCGTTCGCGCGGCTGCGGCCAGGCGCCGACCTGGTGGGTGAGGCGCATATCGGCAATTTCGTCGAAGTGAAGCAGTCGACCATCGGCCGGGGCTCCAAAATCAACCATTTGTCCTATGTCGGCGACAGTCAGGTGGGCGCCGGGGTGAACCTGGGCGCGGGCACCATCACCTGCAATTACGACGGCGCAAACAAGCATCGGACCGAGATCGGCGACAATGCCTTTGTCGGCTCCAACACCGCGCTGGTCGCACCAGTACAGATCGGCGAGGGGGCGACCATCGGCGCCGGCTCGGTGATCGGCAAGGCCGCACCGGCCGGCAAGCTGACGCTGACGCGCGCCAAGCAGATCACGCTGGACAATTGGCAGCGCCCCAAGAAACAACCCAAGGAGTAGTTCCTCTATGTGCGGTATCGTCGGCGCGGTCGCGCAACGCAATGTCGTCCCGATTCTTATGGAAGGCCTGCGGCGCCTCGAATACCGCGGGTACGACTCGGCCGGGATCGCTGTACTGACGGACGACCAAGGGCTGCAACGGCTGCGTTCAGTGGGCAAGGTCGCCGAACTCGACCAGCGGCTGCGGGCCGCGCCGCTGGCAGGTACGCTGGGTATCGCTCACACCCGCTGGGCGACCCATGGGATCCCGTCCGAGCGCAATGCGCACCCGCACGTTAGCGGCGAGCAGGTGGCGGTGGTGCACAACGGCATCATCGAAAATCACGCCGAGTTACGGGCCGAGCTGTCGGCCGCAGGGTTCGCCTTTGCCTCGGAAACCGACACCGAGGTGATCGCCCACCTGCTCGCACACATCCTGCGGGACGAACCGGATCTGCTGACCGCCGTGCGGACCGCCATCAGCCGTCTGGTGGGCGCCTACGGTCTGGCTGTGGTGAGCCCCGCGCATCCCGATCGCATGGTCGTTGCCCGGGCCGGCAGTCCGCTGGTGGTGGGCGTCGGCGTGGGGGAACACTTCATCGCCTCGGATGTATTCGCGCTCCTGCCGGTGACCCAGCACTTCATGTTTCTCGAGGAAGGCGATCTGGCCGAGATCACCCGCGATCAGGTGCGTGTATTCGATGCCGCCGGCCGTGCCGTGGAACGCCCGGTGAAGGCCTCTACCGTCAGTGCATCCACCGCCGACAAGGGGCCGTATCGGCACTACATGGAGAAGGAGATCTTCGAGCAGCCGGCGGTGATAGCGGAAACCCTGGAAGGCCGCATCTACCAGGGTCGCTTGCTGGAGGACGCGTTCGGTCATGAGGCCAAGGCGCTGTTCGACAAGGTCCGCGCGGTACATATCATTGCCTGCGGTACCAGCTACCATGCCGGCCTGGTTGCCCGGTACTGGCTGGAGGAGGTTGGCATCCCCTGCCAGGTTGAAGTGGCCAGCGAGTATCGCTATCGCAAGGTGGTGGTGCCGGACGATTGCCTGTTCCTGACCCTATCCCAGTCGGGCGAAACCGCGGACACCCTTGCCGCGTTACGGGCCGCAAAACGCATGGGCTACCTGGGCAGCGTCGCCGTCTGCAATGTCCCGGAAAGCTCGTTGGTGCGCGAATCCGATGTCGCATTGATGACCCGCGCCGGCCCCGAGATCGGCGTGGCGTCGACCAAGGCCTTCACCACCCAATTGGTGGCGTTGCGCCTGCTGACCATTGCCCTGGCACGTCGTCGGGGGTTGGACGCCGACACCGAGCGTGCCTTGGTCGAAGAGCTGGAAGCCCTGCCCCGTCAGGTGGAGGTGGTGTTGCAACTGAACGACGCGATCGAGGCCATGGCCCGCTCCTTTGGCGACAAGGAACATGCGCTGTTCCTCGGCCGGGGCAGCTTCTATCCCATCGCCTTGGAAGGCGCGCTGAAGCTCAAGGAGATCAGTTACATCCACGCCGAGGCCTACCCGGCGGGCGAACTCAAGCACGGGCCATTGGCGCTGGTGGATGCCGACATGCCGGTGGTCTGCGCCCTGCCGGACGACCCGCTGTTGGACAAGGTGTTATCCAACCTGCAGGAGGTACGGGCCCGTGGCGGGGAACTGTTCCTGTTCAGCGACCAGAAGGTCGACATCGCGCTGGATCACTTCCAGAACCTCACGTTGGCGGACATCTGCCCGGGCACCGCGCCCATCGTGTACAGCGTGCCGCTGCAGTTGCTTGCCTACCACGCGGCCGTGCTGAAGGGGACTGACGTCGATCAACCACGCAATCTGGCGAAATCGGTGACGGTGGAATAGATAGGCGGGTATCTATCTGTAAAGGCATCACGTTACACCGCGCGAACTTACGATGCTTGCCTGAAGGCCGTCGCAATCGACGTTCTGATTGGCGTTGGCCGGTTGATAGCCGTCCCGGCAGGTACCGATCTATTGGTCCCTCTTTACCTGCTGGTCATGCAACTGGTGAACTATAACCTGCACGGCGAGACCCGTGGGGACACCGTGGTCTGGCTCGTTAGCCTGCTGGTGGCCCATACCGGTCTCGGCGCCTGGCTGATACTCAAGCTCCATGGCCCGCTGGGTTTGAGGCGGCGCTGGCGTGAGGCTGGACTACGTTGATGCGATCAGTCGTGTCGACTCGCGCGCACGGTCTATCCGTTCAGCCAGACAACATGGCTACGCCACTGGCTAGCAGCAACAGCCCGATCAGCTTTTCCATTGCTGTATGGCTGATGCGCCCGTGCAGTAATCGACCGAGCGCCTGGGCGCCGAACATGATCGGCAATGCCATGGCAACCATCACGAGAAGCTGGCCGTCCAGTAGCCCGCTGGCGAGATATCCGGTCAGGCGGATCACGCCGTCGAGCAAAAAGACGGATGCCATGGTGGCGCGAAGGGGCCGCTGGGTCTGTCCGCGCAGATGCAGGTAAATGACGTAAAAGGGACCACCGGTCCCGAACAGGGTGCTGATCATTCCGCCGGCAGCGCCAAAGGGCAGGGCGACTGATAGCGGACGTCGCACCAGACTCAGTGGGCGCCACAGCATCATCAACGCATAGGTCAGCAGAACGCCCGCCATGATCTGCTTGAGCAGCGCGGTGTCCGCTGTCTGCAGCAGGTACAGACCGCCGGCGGTCCCGGTCAGCGTCATCGGCGTCAACTGCAGCACGTCATGCCAGGCGATGGCGTCCCGGTCCTGAATGCCTTCGCGGAGTGCGGCGACGTTATCGAGCAAGGCGACCGCGGGCAGCGCAACACTCATCGGTAGGTGCAGGCTCAACAGTGGCACCGCGACGAGTCCTGAACCGAATCCCGACATGCCGCGCACGAAATAGGCCACGCCGATGATGGCGGCCAACACAGGCAGCTGTGACAACAGGGTCTGGCTGGTGGCCACGGTCCGACCCCCCTAGGCCTTGGTGACCGGGCGGTAGATTTCGACCCGGTCGCCGACGCGCAACACGTGCGACAGCGGCTTCACGGCACCGTGGATCCCCACCTTGTACCGTGCCAGGTCGATCTCCGGGAAATGCTGAAGGATGCCCGAAACCATGATGGCATCCTCAATGCAGGCGCCGGTGCTGAGCTGGATCTCTTCGACCTTCTGCGTTGTGGGTGTCGCGTAGACCACGCTGACGGCGATCGAACGCGCATCGTCCAGCTCACCGAGCAGTCGCTGGAACTCCTCCTCGCTCAGGGTGGATACGGCGCGACCGTCGTCGTGCAGAGCGTTGTCCAGTTCGTGCTTCACCTGCTCCAGCTCTGCGACGGTGTGCGCCAGACGTTCGTGCAGTTCCTCTTCCTGGCGACGCAAACGGTGGGCACGGTCGATCAGTTCTGTCAGGGCCATGGTTTCTGCCTTAGTGCGGCGTGGTTCCGAAGCTGTATTTCAACACGGCATGACATGTTATGACAAGCTATTTTCCGCCTTATTAGCCGGCTTGTTTGGTTGTGCTTGACGTTCGTGATGTGACTGGTTTGGCCTGTATTAATCCAGGCCGAATTCGCAGCCCTGAATCGGTGCGTGGTTGGCAAGGCCATTCGCCCTACTGCACTTATTCCACGCGGCTCCCCGGTATGCCGTGTGGCGGGGCGCCGCCGGCGGTCAGTAAAAATTCATAACATAAACAATACGTTGCTATGACATAGCCTGGTTCTGGCACGCATTCTGCCGGTTACTAGTGCATCGGGCTTATCTGGTTATGACAAGTTGTGACAAGTCTTGTCGCCCGGGTCCGGAAACCTCAGGCCGCCCCCGTGAGTCGGGGCGGCGCGCCCGCAACGCCGCGGTCAAAAGATGACATCGATCAGGAATAGAGGGGAGCTCAATGCAATTCTCGAACAGCAAGACCATCGGTTGGTTAGGTGCCATGGCTATCGGCATCGGCTCGGCCACAGCGGCAAGCGCCGAGACCATCACTATCGGCATCGGACACCAGAGCACGGTAACGAACACGGTGCCGGGGGGCATCATCCTGGAAAAACTCGGGTTACTGGAAAAGCACCTGCCCCACGATGGCAAATACAAAGGCGTGGATTACGAAATCGTCTACAAGGACTATACGTCCGGACCGCCGATCACCAACCAGATGCTTGCGGGCAAGCTGGCGTTCGGTGTAATGGGTGACTACCCGCTGATCGTAAACGGCGCGAAGTTTGAAAAGACCGGCCGCAGTGAAAGCCGTTTCATCGCGGTGACGGGTTACAACCTGAAAGGCACCGGTAACGGCATTGTGGTGCCCGTGGAATCCGACGTGTACTCGCTGGAGCAGCTGGCCGGCAAGTCCATCTCGACCCCGGTGGGCAGCGCGGCGTGGGGCATGACCCTGAAGGTGCTGCGTGACAACGGCCTCATGGACAAGGTGGAACTGAAGAACCAGAGCCCCCCTGTCGGCGTGAACAACATTGCGCAGAACAAGATCGACGCGCACTCGGACTTCTGTCCGTGGTCGGAGGTGATGGAGTTCCGTGGTACCGGTCGCAAGATCTACGACGGTAGCGAGGCGGGCATCCCGACCTTCCATGGCACCGTGGTGTCCACGACCTTCGCCGAGAAGTACCCCGAGATCGTCCAGGCCTATGTGGACGCGACCCTGGAGGCCCAGGACTGGATTGCGGCGGATCCCATCGTCGCGGCGACCAAGGTCTCCGAGTGGACCGGCATCGAAAAGGAAGTGCTGTACCTTTACTTCTCCAAGGGCGGCATCTCCACCTTTGAGGCGTCGATCAAGCCGGAATGGGTGGACGCGCTGAAGTACGACCATGGCCTGCTGGTGAAGGAGAAGGGTATCCCGCCATTGACCTTCGCCAAGTGGATCGATCCGAGCTACGTCAAGGCGTCCTATGCCAAGCGTAGCGTTGATTACGATGCGCTGGCAGCCAGTGTCGTCACGCCGAAGATCGACGATCCGGATCTGGCGCCGGCCGAGATGTGGATCGATGGCGAGGGCCTGGTGAGCTATCCGAGCATCAAAGCCATGAAAGCGGCTTACGCGGCGGCCACTAAGGCCGGAAAGAAGGTCAATGCTACCTACGTCTACGACAAGTCCACCGGACTGAAGCTGTTCGGCCACGTGGCCTTCTATGTCAAGGACGCCGACGGCGACTTGGTCGCCTTCATGAAGAAAGGGGACGCCGAAAAGGCCAAGGGAATGGGTTCGCTCGTTGCCTGGGCCGACATGAAGTGACCCGTCCGTAAACGTCCCGGAAGGGGGCGCCCGGCGACCGCATCAGACGCGGGGCCGGGCGCCCTTTTTAATGTCCGCGACGCCTAACGCGGCTGCGACCCGAATCGACAGACGTGCAACGCGCTGCAGGGTCGAGCGTCATCCGCCGCGTGTGCGTTGCCGGCCATCCGCTACTTGTATTACAGGGGCGTACCTAATGGCGCGGACACCGTGGTGCGAACCGCATCGGCGTGCACCAGGAACTGGCGATCCGAGCCAGCCGTGTCGGGGCGCGAACGGAGGAGTCAACGAAATTAGTGTATTTACAATGCTTTACGTTGTATCTCGGTCGATGGTTTGGATTGGCACGCCCCCTGCAACACTAAAGACACAACAGCATGACTAGGTATAACAAGTCATCGCCATACGCGGATTTCACCGGACCGACCGGAGAGAACAGTGAGCAGAGGAACCAACGTGGCAGTTTCGACGACCCCGGAGCCGATCGACACCACAGTCCCGGCCGAACGCCAGTCAGCCACCGGGCGAACCGAGACGGTGCCCACACAGAAACGGGGTGTGGGTGCGCGGATTCCGTGGGGAAGTTACGGTGTGCGGGTACTCGCGATCGTCGGCGCCCTGGTGCTGTGGTACGTGCTGTCCGCCACGGGCTTCAACTTCGTGGTCAGCTTTGAGAACGTGCCCGATCCGATTGTGGTAGGCAAGCAACTGCTGGTGTTGCTGCACAGTGGCGAGTTCTACACCCACATCGCGGTGAGTCTGCGCCGTATCCTCATCAGCTTCACCATCGCCGCGGTCCTCGGCATCCTGGTGGGTATCCTGATGGGGCGCTCGCGAATATTCGCCGACATCATGATGCCGTACATCGAGACCTTGCGCCCCATCCCGGCGGTGGCCTGGATTCCGTTGGCCATCCTGATGTTCCCGACCGAAGAGTCCAGCATCATCTATATCACGGCGTTGGGGGCATTCTTCCCGGTGGTCCTCAGCACCCTGCACGGCGTACAGCAGACCCCAGAGGTTTACGTGCGCGCCGCCAAGTCCCTCGGCGCCGGCCGCGCCGCCATCCTGCGTCACGTGGTACTGCCCGGCGCGCTTCCCAGCATCATGTCCGGCCTGGCCATCGGTATGGGTGTGGCGTGGTTCTCGCTGCTGGCGGGGGAGATCATCAGTGGGCAATACGGCATCGGTTACTTCACCTGGAATGCCTACTCCCTGGTGGAGTACGAAAACATCGTCATCGGCATGCTCACCATCGGTGGTCTGGGGACCTTGTCAACATGGCTGGTCAAACAGGCCTCCAAGCCGGCGCTGCGTTGGCAGGAGAGCAACCAATGACCAGCGATTCCACCGGAGCCTCGACCATGACCGAAAATACGACCGAGATCATCCCGCCGATGGGCAAGACCGGCGTGAATCATTTCAAACCGGAGACCGGCCACATCGCGATCGACGGTGTGTCAGTGGATTTTGGACACGGTGCGCTCGCGGTGAGTGGGGCCTCATTGGATATCCAACCAGGTGAGTTCATCTGCCTGCTGGGGCCGTCCGGTTGCGGAAAATCGACGTTGATGAACACCGTCGCAGGCTTCGTGCAGCCGATCAGCGGCGCCGTGCGCATGGACGGCGAGCCCATCAAGGCGCCCGGCCTGGATCGCGGAATGGTGTTCCAGCAGCACTCCCTGTTTCCTTGGAAAACCGTATTGGACAACGTCGCATTCGGTCCCTTGATGGCGGGCCAGCCGCGCGAAAAGGCGCGCTCCACCGCGCGTGCGTTCCTGGAAATGGTCGGCCTGAGCACTTACGCAAAACGTTTTCCCAGCGTGCTTTCAGGGGGCATGAAACAGCGGGTGGGCATTGCCCGGGCGCTGGCCAATTACCCCAAGGTGCTGTTGATGGATGAGCCGTTCGGTGCGCTGGACGCCCAGACCCGACTGGTGATGCAGGAGAACCTGCTGCAGATCTGGAGCGAGTTCGGCATAACGGTAATTTTCGTGACCCATGACATCGACGAGGCGGTATTCCTGGCCGACCGGGTGGTCGTGATGAGCGCCAGTCCGGGCCGTCTGATCGCTGACATCAAGGTGGACCTGGAGCGTCCGCGTTCGATGGCCATGGCGACCAGCCCCAGCTTCGTGCGTACCAAGCAGCAGTGCCTGGACCTGATCAGCGCCGAATCCAAGCGTGCGTTCGAAATGCAACGCGCAGTGGGCTGATCCGTCACCCAATCGCACCTGACCGACCACTAAAGAGCCAATCACCATGACCAAGACGCGACAAAGGAATGCTAGTCTGACAGCTTGTAATAACGTGTCATGTCATGGAGTACGGAAATGAAGAAGAGCACCCCATCCCTGGGGCCGATCGAAAGCGGTTCCGCCCAGCCTCTGTACCTGCAGATCAAGAACGTGCTGGCGCAGCGCATTCTCGATAGCGAATACACCGCCCACGAACGGCTGCCGTCCGAGAGCGAGTTGATGAAGGCGTTCGGCGTCAGTCGTATCACCGTACGCCAGGCCCTGCGTGACCTGCATGGTGACGGCCTGGTGTTCAGCGTACAGGGCAAGGGCACCTTCGTGTCCAAGCCGAAGGCCATCCAGGACGTGCAGCGTCTACAAGGCTTTGGCGAGTCCATGGTGCCGCAAGGCTACGAGGCGTCCACCCGCATGATCAGCATGCAGGAGGCCCGTCCCAGCCAGGAGGTCGCCGAGGCGCTGGGCATCAAGCAGACCGACAGCGTGGTGGAGATCAAGCGCATCCGCTACCTGAACCGTGAGCCGATCTCGGTGGACCACAGTTTCTACCCGGCACATATCGGCCGGAAGCTCGCGGGCAAGGACCTGACGCAGGACATATTCCCGCTGCTGGAAAACGAGTTCGAGCTGATGCTCGATCACGCGGACCTGCGCATTGAGGCGACCCTGGCCGACGAGGATCAGGCCAAGTGGCTCAACACCTCGGCGGGGTCGCCTGTCCTGCTCATCCGACGCCTGGTCTTCGATCGCCAGAAAAACAAGATCGCCTTTGAGTTTCTTTCTCATCGCGGTGATGCGTTCCAGTACCACCTGAGAGCAGATCGCCGCTAACCGAAGTTGACAGTAATTTGGGAGTCGTAGACATGACCGCGAACGCCGGATCTGACGAAGTAATGGAAGTGGACGTGCTGGTAATAGGCGGAGGCACCGCCGGTCCCATGGCGGCTGTAAAGGCCAAAGAGGCAAATCCGGACCTGCGCGTGGTAGTGCTGGAGAAGGCCAACGTCAAGCGCAGCGGCTGCATCAGCATGGGTATGGACGGTCTGAATAACGCGGTCATTCCTGGTCACGCGACACCCGAGCAGTACGTCAAGGAGATCACGGTCGCGAACGACGGCATCGTCAATCAGAAGACGGTGATGGCCTACGCCGAACGCAGCTACGACATGATTCAGCAGCTCGACAAGTGGGGCGTGAAGTTCGAGAAGGACGAAACGGGCGACTTCAACGTCAAGAAGGTCCACCACATGGGCACCTACGTGCTGCCCATGCCGGAAGGCCACAACATCAAGAAGATCCTGTATCGCCAGCTGCGCCGCAAACGCGTGGAGGTGATCAACCGTTACATGGCCACGCGGTTGTTCAATGGGCCGGACGGGCGAATCGCTGGTGCCATGTTGTTGAACCCGCGCACAGCCGAGACGGCGGTAATCAAGGCCAAGACTGTCATCCTGTGCACCGGGGCAGCCGGTCGCCTGGGTCTACCTTCCTCCGGATACCTGTTCGGTACGTACGAAAACCCGACCAACGCGGGCGATGGATACAGCATGGCGTATCACGCCGGTGCCGAACTGTCCGGCCTGGAGTGCTACCAGATCAACCCGCTGATCAAGGACTACAACGGCCCGGCCTGCGCGTACGTGACCGGACCGATGGGCGGTTACACCGCCAACGCCCAGGGTGATCGCTTCATCGAGTGTGACTACTGGAGTGGTCAGATGATGATGGAGTTCTACAAGGAGCTTGAAGGCGGGAAGGGTCCGGTGTTCCTCAAGCTCGATCATCTTGCGGAAGAGACCGTGGAAGAGATCGAAGAGATCCTTCATACCAACGAGCGCCCGAGCCGCGGCCGCTTCCACGAGAACCGCAACACCAACTACCGCGAAAAGATGGTGGAGATGCATATCTCCGAGATCGGTTTCTGCTCTGGGCACAGCGCCTCGGGCATCTGGACCGACGAAAACGCACGCACGACGGTGCCCGGGCTCTATGCGGCAGGTGACGTGGGCTCCGTACCCCACAACTACATGCTCGGCGCGTTCGTCTACGGTGCGATCGCCGGCGAGGATGCGGCGGCCTACTGCGCCGATCACGAGCTACCGGAGATCGATAAGGCGGAGATCGACAAGGAGCGCGCGCGCATCCTGGCGCCGTTGAACCGCGAGCATGGCGTCCCCGCTCACCAGGTGGAATACAAACTGCGCCGCTTGGTGAACGACTACCTGCAGCCGCCCAAGGTCACGCGAAAGATGGAAATCGGCCAGGACCGCTTTGCGGAGATTCGTCGCGACCTGGAACTGATCAGCGCCGAGGACCCGCATGAGCTGATGCGGGCGAACGAAGTCAGCTTCATCCTCGATTGCGCCGAGATGGCGGCGGCCGCTTCCTTGTATCGGACCGAAAGCCGTTGGGGCCTGTACCACTACCGGGTGGACTACCCGGAGACCGACAACGGCGACTGGTTTGCTCACGTCCAGACCAAGAAAGGCGAGGACAGCAAACCGGTCAACTTTAAACGTCCCATCGATCCGTACATCGTCGAGCTCGGCGACGCCGAGAAGGACGCCTACCAGAAACTTCGCGTTAACAACGCCAACGCTTGAGGGACCCAGTCATGCCATCGACAAAGATCACTAACACGGTCCCGGTGACCGTAAACGCCGAAGCCTGCATCGCCGACAAGGGCTGCTCCGTCTGTGTGGACGTCTGCCCACTGGACGTACTGCTCATCGACCAGGCCAAGGGCACCGCCTATATGGGCTACGACGAGTGCTGGTACTGCCTGCCCTGTGAGAAGGATTGCCCGACGAATGCTATCACGGTGCACATCCCTTACCTGCTGCGCTGATCCGGAGGCACAGACGATGAATCTCTCATTCGATGACGGCGCGGACCTGGACGACATCCGCGAACGCCTGTCCAGTCCGGACGCCGGCATCCGACGTGTGGCGGTGATGGACCTGATCGATGCGGTGGATGATCCGGACGCGGTGGAGCTGGCGGTCAAAGGCATCAGCGACAGCGATGCCGGCGTGCGCGCCGAAGCGGCGCGGGTGCTGGATGAATTCGAAGGCGAGGACGTGATCGCGGCCCTGCTCTCTGCTCTGACCGACGCCGACGAAACCGTGCGTCTGGCGGCGGCGGAGAGCCTTGCCGAGACCAAGGACCGCAGCGCAGGCCCTGCCATCCTGGTGTGGCTGGAAACCGATGACGCGTTCGTGAAGGCGTCGTGCCTGCGGGCGTTACGCGAACTGCGCGTGCCGGAGAGCCAGGCCGTGGCGCTGGAACATCTGGGTCATGCCGAGCCGACGGTCCGACGGGAAGCCATCGGGGTGCTTGCCTACCTGAAGGATGACAACGTGCTGATGGCCCTGATGAACGCCGCGCGCAAGGACCCGGACCCGACGGTCCGCAAGGTCGGTGTCGGGTCGCTGGTGTTTAGTAAGACCGACCGGGCCGCAGACGCCCTGGTGGAGGCGCTCGGCGACGAGAATTGGCAGGTGCGCGAGGAAGCCGCCTTCATCATCGGGAAGGTCGCGCTGGGCAGTGCCGTATCGCCACTGATCGAAGCGATGAACGACGAATACTGGCAGGTGCGCGTAAAGGCGGCCGGCAGCCTGGGCAGGCTAAAGGACCCGGCGGCCGTGGACGTGCTGGGCCAGGCGCTGTCGTACAACATCAGCAACCTGCGCAAGGAGGCCGCCGCCGCACTGGGCGAGATAGCATCGCCGAATGCCCTGCCTTTCCTGCAGGTGGCGTGCGAGGACGTGGACCCCGACGTGCGCAAAATCGCGCGCTGGGCCATCGACCAGATCAGCAAGAATCCGTAAGAGGTAATCCCCATGGCATTCGTCGTTACCGACAACTGCGTACGCTGTAAATACACCGACTGCGTGTCTGTCTGCCCCGTGGAAGACTGCTTCCGTGAGGGCGAGAACTTCCTGGTCATCGACCCCGAAACCTGTATCGACTGTTCGCTGTGCGTGCCGGAGTGCCCGGCAGAGGCCATCTTCGCCGAGGATGACGTGCCCGAGGACCAGGTCCAGTACATCGCGCTCAATGCCGAGCTGGCCAAGGCCTGGCCGGGCATCAGTGAACAGCTGGATCCCCTGCCGGACGCGGACGAATGGGTCGATGTGCCGGACAAGCTGCAGTACCTGGCACGGTAACGGATGAGGCACGGCCGCCGCGGTGCGGCCGTGTCGGGAGACGCACGTGGGCGAATACCTGGCAATGCTGTTCGGGACCATCTTCGTCAACAACCTGGTGTTGTCGCGCTTTCTGGGCCTGTGTCCGTTCATGGGTGTTTCCACGCGACTGGACACGGCGGTCGGCATGGGCCTCGCCACGGCCTTCGTGCTGACGCTGGCGTCGGTCAGCAGCTACCTGGTGAACGCCTACCTGCTGGCGCCGCTGGGACTGGCTTACCTGAAGACGGTGGCCTTCATCCTGGTCATCGCGGTGATCGTGCAGTTCACCGAGACGGTGATGCACAAGACCAGTCCGGTGCTCTACAACGTGCTCGGCATCTATCTGCCATTGATCACCACCAACTGCGCGGTGCTGGGCGTGGCGCTGCTGAACGTCCAGGAGTCCCACGGCTTCGTCGCGTCGGCGCTCTACGGTTTCGGTGGTGCCGTGGGCTTCACCCTGGTGATGGTGCTGTTCGCGGGCATCCGTGAGCGCCTGGAGGTATGCGACGTGCTGCCTTCGTTTCGGGGTTCGCCCATCGCGCTGGTGAGTGCGGGATTCATGGCCGTCGCCTTCATGGGTTTCAGTGGCATGGTGTGACACGCGGAGGATTGCATGGACATTTTGCTGATGACATTGCTCGCACTAGCATTTGGTGCTGGCCTCGGCTACGCCGCCATCCGTTTTCGGGTGGAGGCGGACCCTCTGGTCGACAAGATCGATGCCCTGTTGCCGCAGACCCAGTGCGGCCAATGCGGCCACCCGGGGTGCAGGCCCTACGCCGAAGCGCTGGCGGCCGGTGAGGCCGAGGTGAACCAGTGCCCCCCGGGCGGCGATGCCGGGATGCGCGCACTGGCCGACCTGCTGGGCCGCGATCCCAAGCCACTGGACGGCGATGCGGGCGCCGCGGCGGAGCCCGTGCCCATGGTGGCGGTGATCGAGGATGACCTGTGCATCGGTTGCACCAAGTGCCTGCAGGTATGCCCGGTGGACGCGATCGTCGGTGCCGCCAAACAGAAGCACACCATCATCGAGTCCCATTGCACCGGCTGTGAGCTGTGTCTGCCACCCCTGTGCCCGGTGCCCGAGTGCATCGTGATGCGAGAGCTGCCACCGACCCGCAGCCGCTGGAAACGCCCCTTTCCGGGTGATGTCTCAGAGGAGCGCGCGGCATGAACCGGTTATGGCGTTTCGCCGGCGGCCTGCGCCTGGCCGGTCACAAGCGGGAATCCGTGATGGGCGGTGTGCGCCAGCTGCCTACCCCGAAGCGCGTGGTCCTGCCGCTGCAGCAGCACGTGGGCGCACCGGCGGAGCCGGTGGTCCAGGTAGGTCAGACGGTCTGCAAGGGCGAGTTGCTGGCCCGGGCAGAGAGCTTCGTCAGTGCGCCGGTCCATGCCTCGGTATCCGGTACGGTCGTGGCCATCGACAATTATGCGGTACCGCATCCCTCGGGCATCGCCGAGCCGTGCGTGGTGATCGAGAGCGACGGCGAAGAGCGCTGGTGGCCGGACCTCAAGACGCCGTCCGATCCGGCGACCCAGTCCGCGGAAAAGCTGCGTGAGCTTATCCGCGCAGCCGGTGTTGTCGGCCTCGGGGGTGCGGTGTTTCCGTCCGCCGCCAAACTGGGCCCGCCGCGGCCGGTGGACACCCTGGTGATCAACGGTGTCGAGTGCGAGCCCTATATCACCTGCGACGACACGCTCATGCGCAGCCGCCCCGATGACGTGGTGCGCGGCAGCGCGGTGCTGAGGCGCATCGTTGCCGCACAACGCTGCCTGATCGCCGTGGAGGACAACAAGCCCGAGGCGCTGGCGCGCCTGCGGGCGGTGCTGGCCACGCTGGCCGGCGAGCTCGACGTCTCCGGCATCGAGGTCGTGTCGGTACCCACGGTGTTTCCCACCGGCGGCGAGAAGCAGCTGATCAAGGTGCTTACCGGTCGCGAGGTGCCGGTCGGCGGGCTGCCCTACGAGGTGGGTTGCGTGTGTCTGAACGTGGGCACGGCCGCCGCGGTACACGACGCCGTCTACACCGGCCGGCCCCTGCTGTCGCGGCTGGTCACGGTCACCGGTCCCGGGGTGCGGCATCCCGACAACTTCGAGGTGCCGCTGGGGACGTCGGTGTCGGACCTGCTGGCCGCGGCCGGCGGTGTGACCACCGATGCGCCGGAGCTGATCATGGGCGGTCCCATGATGGGCTTCAGCCTGCCCGGTGAGCATCTGCCGATCACCAAGGCGAGCAACTGTATCCTGGTGCGCACCGATAGTGCTTCCAAACCAGCCATGCCGTGTATCCGCTGCGGCAGCTGCGCCAGCGCATGCCCGATGCAGTTGCTGCCGCAACAGCTGTACTGGCACGCCCGTGGCCGGGAGTTCGACAAGCTGACCCGTTATCACCTGAACAGCTGTATCGAGTGCGGTTGCTGCAACGCGGTGTGTCCGTCGCACATACCGCTGGTGGATTACTTCCGCTTCGCCAAGAGCGAGATTGCGGACCAGGCCTACAAGCGTGAGCGGGCCAACGAGTCACGAATTCGCAACCAGCAGCGCACCGAGCGCCTGGAGGCGGCGCGCCGCGCGGCCGAGGAGCGCAAGGCGAAGCGCAAGGCCGGTCGCAAGCGCGCAGCCGAGCCGGCGCCCGACGCCGCCGCCAGCGCTGTGCGGGAGGCCTCATGATCCGCCGCAGCCAATCCATGGACCCGGCGCGTCCGGTGGGCAACAGCGTGTCGCGGGTGATGCGCACGGTGATCTATGCCTTGCTGCCGGGCAGCCTGCTGTTCATCCATTTCTTCGGTTGGGGCGTCGCAGTGAACATCGCGCTGGTGATGGCCAGTGCCTGGCTCTTCGAGGCAGTGATGCTGCGCATCCGTGGTGTGGCCTCGGGACCTTTTCTGGGTGACGGCAGCGCCCTGCTGACCGGACTGCTGCTGGCCTTGAGCCTGCCACCCCTGGTGCCCTGGTGGATCCCGGTGCTGGGGGCCTTCGTGGCCATCGTGGTTGCCAAGCAGCTGTATGGCGGGCTGGGCCACAATCCGTTCAATCCGGCGATGGCGGCATTCGCCGTCCTGCTCATCGCCTTCCCGCGGGAGCTGAGTCTGTGGGCCGCGCCGCAGGTGCTGCAGTCCCACGCGCTCAGTCTTTGGGAGGCCGTGCAGTTCAGCCTCTCCGGCCGGTTGCCGGGTGAGCTGGTCTTCGATGCCATCAGTGCCGCCACCCCGCTCGACAAGCTGCGCACCGATACCGGGCTGGGCCGCAGTGTGGCGGACATCACCCAGGCCGCGGTATTCGGTCACTGGGCGGGTCGCGGATCGGAGTGGGTCAGCCTGGCGTATCTGGCCGGCGGCCTGGCGCTGGTCGGCCTGCGCATCGTCAGCTGGCATATCCCGGTGAGCCTGCTCGTCACGCTGGTGGTTGCCGCCGGCATCGGCCAGTGGCTGGATCCGCAGCACGCCCCCGGGGTGCTGGTACACCTGCTGGGCGGGGCGAGCATGCTTGGGGCCTTTTTCATCGCCACCGATCCGGTTACTGCCGCCACGACCACAAGGGGAAAGTTGATCTATGGCGCCGGCATCGGCCTGCTGATCTATGCCATACGAACCTGGGGTGGTTACCCTGACGGGGTCGCGTTCGCGGTGCTGTTGATGGGCCTGGCCGTGCCGCTGCTGGACCGCCACGCGCTGCCACGCGTGTTCGGTGCCAGGCCGGCGGGGGACGAACGTGCGGGCTGAACGTCGACAGGTGATGATGGCCGGGCTGCTGCTTGCAGGCTTCGCCCTGCTCGGCACCGCGGTGCTCAGTGCGACCCAGTGGCACAGTGCGCCTTATATCGAGGCCAATCAGCGACAGTTTCTGCTCGACAGCCTGTCGGTGGTGATTCCACCGGGCAGCTTCGACAACGATCTGATCGGCGACAGCGTTGAATTGGCGGACCCACCTTTGCTGGGCATTGACGGCCCGACACCGGTGTACCGCGCTCGACTGGGTGACACGGTGTCCGCCGTGGCGTTCCGGGTGGTCGCGCCCGACGGTTACTCCGGCGATATCGAGTTGCTCATGGGCGTGCGGGCCGACGGGCAGATCAGTGGCGTTCGGGTGATCAGTCACCATGAAACCCCGGGCCTGGGGGACGCCATCGAGGTACGGCGCAGTGCCTGGATAAAGACATTTACCGGCCGGTCCATCGGTGACCCCGGCGATGCCGGCTGGCGCGTCAAGCGCGACGGTGGTCAGTTCGACCAGTTCACTGGCGCCACCATTACGCCCCGCGCGGTGGTGAAGGCCATACGCAAGGGACTGACATTTGTTGCGCGTCATCGCGACGTCCTGTTTTTTGCGCCGCGGGGTGAACAGCCGCCGACGATGGCGGGCGCACCCACGGGCAAACAAGGAGCGAGGCTGCCATGAGCGCACCCACCGTCGGCCAGGTCGTGAAAGACGGTCTTTGGAACAACAACCAGGGGCTCGTCGCGCTGCTTGGGCTGTGCCCCTTGCTGGCGGTTACCACGTCGACCATCAACGGCCTCGGGCTGGGTCTGGCGACGCTGGCCACGCTGATGCTGACCAATGTGATCGTGGCATCTGCGAGGCGCTGGCTCAGGGCCGAGGTGCGCATACCGATGTTCGTGCTGATCATCGCTTGTGTGGTTACCGCTATCGAATTGCTGATGGATGCCCATCTTCACCAGCTGTATCTGGCGCTTGGCATCTTTCTGCCGTTGATCGTCACCAACTGCGCCGTGATCGGTCGTGCGGAGGCGTTGGCCTCCCGCCAGAATCCGCTGCTGGCCCTGTTCGACGGACTGAGTATGGGTATTGGCTTCGTCGCTGTACTGGTGGTGCTGGGCAGCATCCGCGAACTGGTCGGCTACGGGACCTTGCTGAGCGGCGCGGACATCCTATTCGGCCCCGCGGGGGCAGACCTGACCATTCACGTCTTCACGGATTACGGTGGCTTTTTGCTCGCGGTGTTGCCGCCGGGCGCCTTCGTCGGCCTGGCGGTCCTGATCGCGTTCAAGAATAAGCTCGACGCTCGGGCAGCACAGCGCCGGCGCCAAGGCGACGCCGTTCAGGCTGAACCGGTATGAGCGCAGTCCGCACACACGGGAGAGGCACACGTGGCTATTAGTCGACGCCGTTTTCTTGCCGGTGGCCTCACCGCCGGTGCGTTAGGGCTGCTCGGGTGCGCCCACGAGGCGAGCGTGCACAGGCAACGGTGGTATTACTTCGGTACATTGGTCGACGTCACCGTGGTTCACGCCGACGCCCGACGAGTCGCACACGCGCTGCAGCGTGTGTCGGCGTTGTTCGGGGACATCCACCGAAACCTGCACGCGTGGCGGCCGGGCGAGCTACAACGCATTAACCACGCCATCGCAGTGGGGGAAGCCGTTTCAATAGCCCCGTCGACGGTGCGCATGATTGCCGACATCCAGGATCAGCACGTGCGAAGTGGTGGGGCGTTCAACCCGGCGGTGGGCGAGCTTATTGGGCTCTGGGGATTCCACGACGACGAGTTGCCTACGGGCCGACCGCCATCACGAAAGCGCATTGACGAGCTGGTCGATCGCCAGCCCAGCCCGTTGGATATCGATGTGTCCGGCGGCAGGCTGATCAGCCGCAATCGCCACGTGCAGCTCGATCTTGGAGGTTATGGAAAAGGTTATGCGCTGGATGCGGGCATGGCGCTGTTCCGCGAAGCTGGACTGACCGATGTGATCATCAACGCCGGGGGCGACCTGAATGTATCCGGCCGCCAAAACAGGCGCGCCTGGCGCGTCGGGATCCGCGATCCGGGCGGGCATGGCGCCATGGGCTATCTGCAGACCGCCGGGAGCGAGGCGGTTTACACCTCCGGGAGCTATGAGCGGTATCTCGACGTGGACGGTAAGCGGTATGCCCACATTATCGACCCGCGCGATGGCATGCCGGTGGACGACATCGTGTCCGCAACGGTTGTCGATTCAGCGGGCACCCGCGCCGACGCTGCGGCCACGGCGCTGGCCGTGGCCGGGCGACAGTGGCGGGATGTGGCGGAATTCCTGGGCGTCAGGGAGGCCATGGTGATCGACAGCCAAGGCGGTATCGCGCTGACGACAGCCATGGCGGATCGGGTATCGCTGGATGCGCGAACGCGGCGCCAGGTCACAGTTGGTTGAGACCCCTTCGGCACTTTGAGAACGGACACCCTTGTCCGTATAAAAAAAAGGGGCTTACTCTGATTGGGCAGCAATCCAACCGTATATCTTCAAGGGGAGGGGTAGTCATCGTGCTTAAAGACTTCAAAGAATTTGCGATGCGTGGAAACGTGGTGGACATGGCCGTCGGTATCATCATCGGCGCGGCCTTCGGCACCATTGTCAAAAGTCTGGTGGCCGACGTGATCATGCCGCCGATCGGCCTGTTGCTCGGCGGCGTCGATTTCACCGACCTGTTCATCACCCTGAAAGAGGGCGCCAAGGCGGCCGCTCCCTATGCGACCCTTGCCGAGGCCAAGGCGGCGGGCGCGGTGACCGTGAATATCGGTTCGTTCATCAACACCGTGATCAGCTTCATCATTGTGGCCTTCGCGGTATTCCTGGTGATCCGCAGCCTGAACAAGCTGAAAAAGAAAGAGGCCGAGCCGCCACCGGCGGACCCGGTGGTCAAGGAATGTCCCCGGTGTTTCACCGAGATCCCGATCAAGGCGACCCGTTGCCCCCATTGCACCTCGGAACTGGGCTGAGCTTTTCCAAAGCGCGGACAAAAAAGGCGGCCTGCGGGCCGCCTTTTTTGCTGTAACCTGGCCCGTTATGGTCAGATTATCGGCCCTTCCGGGTCGCCGACTGCCGGCGCGTGATTGGCATTGAAGGCCTCCACCTGTTCCGCCACGTCCGCAACCGGTGCCTCGAAGCGCGCGACATGGAATAATGCCTCCCCTTCGTGGACCAGTGGCAGGTGGGTACGTCCGATGACGATGCCGGACACCCGGCTGGTCACAGCATGCTCTTCGCCGGTAAACGGGTCATGCACCACGCCGAGGGTTTCGCCCTTTTTCACCTTGGCGCCCAAGGGCACCAGATTGCGGAACAAGCCGCTTTCGGGAGCCCGCAGCCACAGGCTGGAGCGCGCGACGAAGGGCTCGGGCGGCGGCTTTGGCTTCGCCTTGCCGGGGGCCAGCATGCCGATGTTGCGCATCACATTGATGATGCCGCGCAGCCCGGCGCGCACCGACAGTTCATCCAATCGCAATGCCTCGCCCGCCTCGTACAGCAGCATGCGTACGCCGTGCTCGGCGGCGGCCTCGCGCAAGGAACCGTCGCGCAGGCTGGAATCGAGCAGCACCGGGACCCCGAAGGCATGGGCCAGTCGGTTGGTTTCGTCGTCGGCCAGGTTGGCGCGAATTTGCGGGAGGTTGGTGCGGTGGATCGCGCCGGTGTGCAGGTCGATGCCGTGACTGCAGCGGGCGACGATCTCGGTCATGAACACGTCGGCCAGGCGCGCCGCCATGGAGCCGGTATCCGAACCGGGAAAACAGCGGTTGAGGTCGCGCCGGTCGGGCAGGTAGCGGGAATGGTTCAGCACCCCGTAGGCATTGACGATGGGGACCGCGACCAAGGTGCCGCGCAGGTTGGCGAGGCGCTTGCTGGCCAGCAGTCGGCGGATGATCTCCACGCCATTGAGTTCGTCGCCGTGAATGGCGGCGCAGACGAACAGCCGTGGTCCGTCGCGGCGGCCATGTATCACGTGCACCGGCATGGTCATGGGGGTGTGGGTGTACAAGCGCGGCAGCGGAAGTTCCACCAGGCGACGCGTGCCGGGCGCGATGCTGCGCTCGCCGATAACGAAGCTGGTACGCATGGGTCAGCCTTTGCCGCGGGTGCGGGTGCGGGACTTGCCGCTTTTGCTGCCCTTTTCGGCGAGGGTCTTCTCTATGTGCCCGACGATCTGACCGGCCACGTCCTTGCCCGTCGCCTGTTCGATACCCTCCAGCCCGGGCGACGAATTGACTTCCATGACCACCGGTCCGTGGTTGGAGCGGAGGATGTCGACGCCGCAGACGTTCAATCCCATGACCTTGGCCGCTTTGACCGCGGTGGCGCGTTCCTGAGGGGTTATCTTGATCAGCGCGGCGCTGCCGCCCCGGTGCAGGTTGGAGCGGAACTCGCCTTCCTTACCCTGGCGCTTCATGGCAGCGACGACCTTGCCGCCGACCACGAAGCAGCGGATGTCCGCGCCGCCGGCTTCCTTGATGAACTCCTGCACCAGGATGTTGGTCTTCAGGCCCATGAAGGCCTCGATGACCGACTCGGCGGCCTTGCGGGTTTCCGCCAGCACCACGCCGATGCCCTGGGTGCCTTCCAACAGCTTGATCACCGCGGGCGCGCCGCCCACCATCTTGATCAGGTCCTGGATATCGTCCGGGCGATGCGCAAAACCGGTAACCGGCAGGCCGACGCCGTCCCGGGCAAGCAACTGCAGTGAGCGCAGTTTGTCGCGGGAACGGGAAATCGCCACCGATTCGTTGAGCGGCAGTACGCCCATCATTTCGAATTGCCGCAACACGGCCGTGCCATAGAAGGTGACCGAGGCGCCGATACGGGGGATCACCGCATCAAAGCCTTCCAGGAGTTCGCCTTTGTAGTGAATCGACGGTCGTAGCGAGGTGATATTCATATAGCAGCGCAGCACGTCCAGTACCTCGACCTCGTGGCCCCGGTTCACGCAGGCTTCCACCAGGCGACGGGTCGAGTACAGCGCTTTGTTGCGCGACAGAATGGCGATCTTCATGAGACAACCTTGGCCGGGCCTTTGCCCTGCAGGTAGGAGGAGGCGGGGTCGACGGCGAACCGACCATTGATGGCGGTGCGTCCCAACAGCATGCGAAACCGCATGTTGTCACGGTTGGTGAGAGTGATCTCGATGGGCCATTCCAGGTTGCCGAGGCGGACCGGGGTCCTGATGACGAAACGGTGTTCCCGGTGGCCGCCGGAATCCGTCACCGGCCGTTGATCGACGATATCGGCCACGCATTCGCAGCTGACGTCTGTACGTCCCTGAACCGGGTGCACGCGAAAGCGGACTCGGCGCACCCCCGCGTCCTCGAAGGGTTCCAGATGGTAGGCGTGCAATGCCGAGGTGCGTGCCCCGGTGTCCACCTTGCACTTGATGGTGTCCAGTCCCAGCGCCGGCAGCGTCAACCACTCACGCCAGCCCAGCATTGCCAGTGAATCGTTGTGCATGGTTTCAGTGTTCGCGGTGGGAAGAAAATGCGACGCGATCGAGCCAGCTCAGCCTTTGATCCTCGTCCCCGATGTCGATGCGGGAGACGACGTTCTTGTAGCCTGCAAACATCATCATCACCACCAGGCTGGCCACCAGCACCCTGTCGATCATGGCCGACACGGTCAACACCATTTCCGCGTCGGCGATGGCGAAAATAGGGGGCGGCAGATGATAGGCCGCCGGGAAGAACTTGATCGCCAGCGCGAACAGCGCCAGCGACATGCCCAGATAAATGGGCGCGAGGATCCAACGGCTGGCAAGCAACAGTTTATCGATGGTGCGTTCGAGCATCGAAAGTCGGCCTCCGGTATGGCGAACACGCCCGAGTCGGGCTACCTTGTGCGCATCATAATGCAGGGACTGTTCCTATGTTGAGGTGTTTACTGGTTTCGCCGGACGGGCAGGTCCGCTCAGGCGGGCGCGAACTCATCGACGCGGAGCGTCCAGCGGGCGCCTGGTTGTGGGTCGATCTGCAAGACGAAGCCAAACAGGACGAGGCCCGCTTGCTGACGGGCCGCTTCGGACTCGATCCGTTGGCTGTATCGGATGCCCAGCGCGAGCGCCATCCGCCCAAGCTGGAGGCCTTTGAAGACGGCTTGTTCCTGCTGCTCAAGGGATTGGATGCCCAAACCACCGATATCCGTTTTGCCACCATTCAGATCGCGTTGTTCATTGGCGGTGACTTCCTGGTGACCCGCCATTCGGCCCAGTCACTCAGCGTGGATCGTCGTTGGCAGGCGTTGGCGGCCGGCGACGCCGATGCCGCCCAGGGGCCGCTGTTCTGGGCCTGCCGGGTCGCCCGCGCCGTTGCCGACCGGTACGGCCCGGTGCTGTTGGGGCTGGAGGAACGCCTGGACAAGGTCGAAGACGAGTTGTTCGACGCCCGAACCGATGCGCTGATGGAGGAGCTGGTGGGCTACAACACCCGGGTCCGCAAACTCCGCCGCGTGTTGGCATATCACGAAGGGGTGTTCCGCGAGTTGTCCCGTGAAGAGGGGCTGCTGGCCGGCGACCGGTTGCGTCATGCCTATGTCGATGTGCACGAGCAGATGGAGCGGTACGCCAGTTTGTCGGGGCTGTATCAAGAATTGATCTCAGACCTTGTCGACGGCTATATCTCGCTGAATGGCCATCACCTGAACCAGGTCATGAAGGTGTTGACGGTGGTCACGGTGATCTTTGTCCCCTTGACGTTGTTGGTCGGCGTGTACGGCATGAACTTCGAATACATGCCGGAACTGAAGGCCGAGCACGGCTATCAGATCCTGCTGGCGGCGATGCTGGGGATCGCGGTCACCCTGCTGGCCCTGTTTCGGAAGATGCGTTGGCTATGAAAAAACTCCTGCTGTTGGTGATGTCGGCTTTCCCGGTGACCGCGCTGGCGGAAACGAACAGTGGCTGGCTGTCGGAGCAATGGCATGCCCTGGTCGCCGGCTTTGGCGGGTTGCCCGCACAGATCGACGCCATGTTCGCCACCACGTTGTTCAACCTTGGCAACACCCCGGTCACCAGTTACGGGTTGTTGCGGGTGGTGTTGATCGTGCTGGTCGCCGGGCTGGTGTCGAAGCTGCTGCGCCGGGCCATCCAGCGTCTGGTGGGTCATTTGTTCGAATCCCATCAGGCGACCTTCTACACCCTGCTGCGCGTGCTGCATTACGTCATCCTGATTGTCGGGGTCATGATCGCGCTGACCTCCATCGGTCTCAACTTCGCCAGCCTGGCGTTGGTGGCGGGGGCGTTGTCCGTGGGTATCGGCTTTGGCCTGCAGTCCATCGTCAACAATTTCGTGTCCGGATTGATCCTGTTGTTCGAGCGTACCGTCAAGGTAGGCGATTTCATCGAGCTGGATTCAGGCACCACCGGTGTGGTCAAGGAGATCAACGTGCGCAGCACGCTGATCAATACCAACGACAACGTCGACATCATCGTACCCAACAGCGAGTTGATCTCCACCAAGGTCACCAACTGGACGCTGCGCGAAACTATTCGCCGCATCCGTGTGCCGTTCGGCGTTGCCTACGGTTCCGATAAGGACCTGGTCAAGAAGGCGGTGCTCGAAGCGGCCGACGTGGTCGATCACACCCTCACCGAAGATCCGATGCGCCGGCCACAGGTCTGGCTGGTGGGATTTGGCGATTCCAGCCTGGACTTCGAGCTGGTGATCTGGGTACGTACCGAAGCGGTCAAACGCCCCGCAGCCGTGCAGGCCTCCTATCTGTGGGAGATCGAGAGCGCGTTCCGGAGATACCAAATCGAGATCCCCTTCCCGCAGCGTGATCTACACGTGCGCAGTGCCTTTGGTCAGACCCAGGCCGCCCAGGTGCCCGGCCTGCTGGGTCGGGGGGATACCGGCGCGTGAGCGGGGAACTTAACCTCGTGGCCGAGACTCCAATCACACGAGCCCGTATCGAAACCTGATGCAGATTCCCCATCCCATGTCGCACCGGCCCCACCTCACCATCCTGCTGCTCATGGCCTTGCTGAGCCAAGGCCTGTGGGCGGCCGGCCTGGCCGGGGCGTGCGACCCCTGCGTTCCCGGGTGCGTGACCCAGGCCGCCGATTGCCAACACGGCGATGCGGCTGACCGCAATCCATGTCGGCACTGCGTCAGTGCGACGGGCACGGCGTGGGCGCTCCCGGTGGTTCCGGCTATGCTGTCCCCGCACGCTACGCCGACGGCATACCGGACCGGTTTGCCGGCAACCGGGCCCGACACCTCCCCATCCCGTATCTTCCGCCCGCCCCGGATATAGATTCCGCTTCCTGGCCGGCCTGCCCCAGCGGTCGCGGCAGGCATGGCAACAGGCGCGGGAGATGCGATCATGCGCGATTGTGCGATCGATCCTCCTGGTGCCGCTGCCGCGCCCAGCGTGGCAACCCCTGGCGGGCAACCAGCGATGCCGGCCGACCCGAATGCAGGAGCGCGCGATGTTTGATCACATGAACGGATTGTGGAGCGGATACATGGGGATTTTCTGGGTACTGTTGTTGGTACTGGTCGTCTGGTTGCTGCTGCGCGACAGGCGTGGCGGCTCGCGGCGCCACACATCCGCCCGGGAAGTGTTGGACCAGCGCTACGCGCGCGGCGAGATCGATCGGGAAGAGTACTTGCGACGCCTGGACGACCTACGCAAAGACTGACACGTGATTTGAAAGGACCATAACGATGAGCAAGACACAGGTTTTTGAGGTGAAGAACATGAAGTGCGGTGGCTGTACGGCGGCCGCCGAATCCGCCGTGACGGCGTTGGACGGGGTCGAGTCGGCGAGCTTCGACCTGGAGAGCGCCACCGGTACCGTGGTCGGCGACGTCGACCCCCAGCAGGTCGTGGATGTGCTCACCGCGGCCGGGTATCCGGCCAGCTTGAAGAGCGCCTGAACATGTCGATTCGCTTGTCCATCGTCGGCATGTCCTGTGCCGGCTGCGTCGGCGCGGTGGAAAAGGCGTTGGCCGCCGTGCCCGGCGTCACCAATGCCAGGGTCAACCTGGTGGACCGCACCGCGCAAGTGGAAGGGGATGTCGTCGCCGATGAGCTGATCAAGGCGGTCAAGGCGGCCGGATACGATGCCGCCGAGATGGCCGGGTTGAGCGCCGACGCGGACAAGGAAGCGGCCGAGATGGCGTACTACCGCACCCTGATGCGGCGCACCCAGGTGGGGCTGGCACTGGGCGTGCCCATCGTGGTGGTCAGCATGGTGGAGTGGCTGCCCGCCGTGGATACCGCGGCGGGACAACTGACCTGGGGCGTGATCGGGCTGCTGTCGCTGTTCGTCATGGCCTACACCGGTGGCCATTTCTTCACCGGCGCGGTCAACAGCGCCCGGCGCGGGGTGTTCAACATGGACACCCTCGTGGCCATGGGCACGGGCGCGGCGTGGCTGTATTCCACCGCCGTGGTGCTGTTTCCCCACGCCGTGCCGAGCATCGGGCGGCACATGTACTACGAAGCGGCGGTGATCATCATCGCACTGGTGTCGCTGGGGTCGGCGCTGGAGATGCGCGCCCGTGGGCGCACCGGCGAAGCGATCCGAAAGCTGATCGGCCTGCAGCCCAAGACCGCCCGCATCATCCGCAACGGGCAGGAGATCGACGTGCCCATCGAGGATGTCGGGCTGGAGGAAACGGTACGGGTGCGCCCCGGCGAAAAGATCCCGGTGGACGGCAAGCTCATCGACGGCAGCTCCCATGTCGACGAGTCCATGCTCACCGGCGAGCCGGTGCCGGTGAAAAAACAGGTCGGCGACGAAGTGACCGGCGGTACCCTGAATACCCAGGGTAGTTTCCTGATGCAGGCCACGCGGATCGGCAGGGACACGGCGCTGGCGCGGATCATCGAACTGGTGCGCGACGCCCAGGGCAGCAAGCCGGCCATCGGCCGCCTGGTGGACAAGATCGCCGGCATTTTCGTGCCGGTGGTGTTGGCGATCGCCGTCCTGACCTTCGTACTGTGGTACCTGTTCGGCCCAGAACCGGCCGGTGCCTACGCCATCGTCACGGCCATGACCGTGCTGGTCATCGCCTGTCCTTGTGCACTGGGCCTGGCGACGCCGATTTCGATCATGGTGGGTGTGGGACGGGCTGCCGAGCATGGGGTATTGATCCGCAACGGCGATGCGCTGCAGCAGGCGAGCAAGCTGACCACCGTGGTGCTGGACAAGACCGGCACCGTGACCGAGGGCCACCCCGCGGTCACCGCCATCGAGCCGGCAGCCGGCTTTGATGATCCGACGGTACTGGCCACGGCGGCGGCGCTGGAGCGCGGCTCCGAGCACCCGTTGGCGCAGGCGGTGTTGGCTGCGGCCGCTGAGCGGGGCATCGCGCTGGCCGAGGTGGATACGTTCGAGGCGCATACCGGCCAGGGCGTCAGCGCCAACCTGGATGGTGGCGTCTGGCGGTTGGGAAAGCGCGCCTTCCTGGATGCCCATGGCGTCGACACCACACCGTTGGCGGATGCCGCGGACGCGCTGGCGGACCAGGCGGCCACGGCCATCTGGCTGGCCCGGGACACGGAGCTGGCCGGGGTCCTGGGCATCGCCGATCCGGTCAAGGCGGACAGCGCCGCGGCCCTGCAACGGCTCAAGGGGCTCGGGCTCAGGTTGGTGATGATCACCGGCGACAACAGCCGAACCGCGGCGGCGGTCGCCCGTGATTTACCGATCGATGAGGTGATCGCCGAGGTCATGCCGGCCGACAAATCCAGCCAGGTGGCTGCGTTGCAACAAGCCGGTCAGATCGTGGCCATGGTCGGAGACGGTATCAACGACGCGCCGGCGCTGGCCCAGGCGGATGTCGGGTTTGCCATCGGTTCCGGGACGGACGTGGCAATGGAAGCCGCCGACGTGACCTTGATGCGCGGCTCGCTGCACGGGGTGGCGGATGCCATCGCGGTGTCCAAGGCGACCTTGCGCAATATCCACCAGAATCTGTTCGGCGCGTTCATCTACAACGTGATCGGTATTCCTGTGGCGGCCGGTGTGCTGTTTCCCCTGACCGGGCTGTTGCTCAATCCGATGATTGCCGGTGCGGCCATGGCGATGTCGTCCGTCACCGTGGTTTCCAACGCGGCGCGACTGAAACGTCAGCCGCTGGAGGTATGAACATGGGACTTCTCAGTCATACGGGACTGCGTCGGGCTTGGCGTGGACTGGCGGTTGCTGCCTTGCTGGCACCGCTGCTGGCCACCGCCGGACAGGTACGCTGGTACAAGCCGGCTTATGTCACAGCGGGCAAGACGCTGTACGAGCGCAATTGCGCGACCTGTCATCAGCCGGACGCGGTGGGCACCGAGCAGTGGCGACAGCGGGATGCGAACGGTCTGCTGCCCCCGCCGCCGCTGAACGGCACGGCCCATGCTTGGCATCACCCGCTGTCGGTGTTGTACCGCCAGATCATGGAGGGCAGCGCGCCCGGTGTCGGGACCATGCCGCCGTTCAAAGGCACCTTGTCCCAGGGCGAGGCCTTGGCGATCATCGCCTATATCCAATCCTTCTGGTCCGACGAGGTGTACGACGCCTGGCGTCAGATCGACGAATCCGCAAAAAAAGGAGTGATGGGTCAATGAAAACCCTGCTTACCGCCACCCTGCTCGTCCTGGGCGCTGCCGCGCATGCCGGGCAGGCGATCACTGTGTACAAGACGCCGACCTGCGGTTGTTGCAAGAAGTGGGTCAGCTATCTGGAAGACAACGGCTATCAAGTGAATGCCAAGGACATGAAGGACCTGCGCTTCATCAAGTCCATCAGCGGCGTCAAACAGCAATATGCGTCTTGCCATACCGCGGTCATCGACGGCTATGTGGTCGAGGGTCACGTGCCGGTGGCCGACATCGAACGCATGCTGAAGGAAAAGCCGGACATCATCGGCATCAGCGCGCCGGGTATGCCGGTGGGTTCGCCGGGCATGGAACAGGGCAACCGGCGTGACGACTACGACGTGATCAGCCTGGAGAAGGACGGTTCCTTCAAGCGCTTCGCCCAGCATGGGCCGGCACACGATTGAGCTCGCGGCCTGCACGGCGTTCACAGAGGAAACGGCTTGATTTCCGTGTTCTCCGTGGCCGTGCGATGCGGATCCAGGGATCGTTTTGCTGCCTGAAGCCGAACGGGATAGCCGGCGAGGAGTCGAGCCAACCATGATCGGCATCGCTGGATGGGCAGCCTTGGGCAGCGTGGCGGCGCGGCCGGACCGACAGTTCCAGCCCCAGGGCTCGCAGGATGCCGATCACAGTGGAGAGGCGCGGGCTCTGCACGCCGATTTTCCGACCCCGGATCGAGCACCTCGTTCGGGTAGAATGCCCCGATGGACGTATCCCACATTCTCGACGGCCTGAACGACGCCCAGCGTCAGGCCGTGACCGCCCCTGCCCAACCCTCCACCCTGGTACTGGCCGGCGCCGGTTCGGGCAAGACCCGGGTGCTGGTGCATCGCATTGCCTGGCTCATCCAGGTCGAGGGGGCCTCGCCCTGGGGCATCCTTGCCGTGACCTTCACCAACAAGGCCGCGCGGGAGATGAGGCATCGCATCGAGGAACTGCTCGGCCAGCCGCTGGGCGGCATGTGGGTGGGCACCTTCCATGGCCTGGCGCACCGGCTGCTACGTGCCCACTGGCAGGATGCCAAGCTGCCGCAGCACTTCCAGATCCTGGATTCGGATGATCAGTTCCGCTTGGTCAAGCGCATGATCCGCGAGCTGAACCTGGACGATGCCAAGTGGCCGCCGCGTCAGGCACAGTGGTTCATCAATTCGCAGAAGGAAGAAGGTCTGCGACCGGATCACCTGGACCACGACGGCGATCCCTACCAGAAGCAGATGATCCGCATCTATGCCGCGTACCAGGAGGCCTGCGAGCGGGCCGGCAACGTCGATTTCGCCGAGTTGCTGCTACGTGCCCATGAGCTGTTGCGCGACCGACCGGACATCCTGCACCACTATCGGGAAAGATTCGCCCACATCCTGGTGGACGAATTCCAGGACACCAACAGCATCCAGTACGGCTGGCTGCGGCTGTTGTCCGGCCAGCGCAACAACCTGTTCGTGGTGGGCGATGACGATCAGTCCATCTACGGCTGGCGTGGCGCGCGGGTGGAGAACATTCTCGACTTCGAGAAGGACCATCCGGGCACGCTGGCGGTCCGGCTGGAACAGAACTACCGCTCCACCGGCAACATCCTCAAGGCCGCCAACGCGGTGATCGCCAACAACCCCACGCGGCTGGGCAAGGATCTGTGGACCGACGGGGGCGATGGCGAGCCGATTCGTGTCTACGGTGCCTTCAACGATCTGGACTAGGCGCGCTTCGTGATCGGCCGAATCGAGGACTTCATCGCCCAGGGTAATCGTCGGGCCGAATGCGCCATCCTGTATCGCACCACCGCCCAGTCTCGGGTGTTCGAAGAGGCATTGATCCAGAACGGCGTGCCGTACCGCGTTTACGGCGGGCTGCGGTTCTTCGAGCGCGCCGAGATCAAGGATGCGCTGGCCTACCTGCGCCTGGTGGCCAACCGCCAGGACGACGCGTCGTTCGAGCGCGCGGTAAACCAGCCGCCGCGTGGTATCGGCGCCAAGACCCTCGAGTCCATCCGCGCCCATGCGCGGGACCTCCGTTGTTCCCTCTGGCAGGCCAGTGCGGACCTGCTCAAGGGGGGGCGCATGACGGCCCGCGCCGGTGGCGCGCTGCGCGGTTTCGTGGAGCTGATCGAAGAACTGGCGGCCAACACCGCGGACATGGCACTGATGGACCAGACCGCCCAGGTGGTGAACAGCAGCGGCCTGATCGAGCACTTCAGAAAGAGCCGCGACGGCAAGGGCGAGGATCGGGTGGAAAACCTCGAGGAACTGGTCAACGCCACGCGCAGTTTCCAGTTCCAACTGGAAGATGGCGAGGATCTCTCCGAGCTGGACGCCTTTTTGGCTCACGCCTCCTTGGAGGCCGGGGATACCCAGGCCGACGAATACGAGGATTGTGTGCAGCTGATGACCCTGCACTCGGCCAAGGGCCTGGAATTCCCCTTGGTCTTCATTGGCGGGGTGGAGGAGCAGCTGTTCCCCCACAGCATGTCCGCCGAGGACCCGGTCAAGTTGGAGGAAGAGCGGCGCCGGTGCTACGTCGGCAAGACCCGGGCCATGCAGCAGCTCTATCTGACCCATGCGGAGCAACGTCGCATCCACGGTCAGGAGACCTACCCGCTACCCTCGCGCTTCCTGCGCGAGATCCCGCCGCCATTGATGGAGGAAGTGCGCGCCCGACCCCAGGTGTCGCGCCCTTACGCCGCCAGCGGCGGCGCCGGGTGGACCAACCCGGTGGAAGAGATCGGCTTCCAGCTCGGGCAACGGGTCAGCCACCCCAAGTTCGGTTCCGGCGTGGTATTGAGCGCCGAAGGCCAAGGCGCTGCCGCGCGCGTGCAAGTGAACTTCGAAGCCGCGGGCGCCAAGTGGCTGGTGGTGGCTTATGCCAACCTGTCTCCGGCCTGAAGGGTAGGCTAGATGCGGCGATTTCAGACGATGAGCGGCACCAGCTGCAGCGACCTCAAGTCCGGATGGGCCGGTCTTCCGTGCGGCGGTTCGAATTACGTCCATGCTGTTCAATAGTTACGAATACATACTGGCGTTCGTCCCGCTGGTCGCCGCACTGTATTTCTATCTGAACAGCAGACGGCTCACGCTCGCTGGCTTGAGCCTGTTGATCTTGGCGTCGCTGTTCTTCTATGCCTGGTGGAATCCGGCGTACCTGCCGTTACTGCTGTTTTCCATCGGCTTCAACTACCTGGTTGGTAGAGCCCTGGCGAGCCCGGGGAAGGCGCATCGACTGCTATTGGTGCTGGGCGTAGCGACCAATCTTGCGGTGCTGGCGACCTTCAAGTACGCCGATTTCTTCGTCGAAAACGTCAACAGGGCGACCGGTGCCGCCATCCCGGTGCTGGACATGGCGCTGCCCTTGGCGATCTCCTTCTTCACCTTCCAGCAGATCGCCTATCTGGTCGACAGCTACCGCGGCCTGACCCGGGAATACGACTTCCTGCGGTACGCCTTGTTCGTGTCGTTCTTTCCCCAGTTGATCGCGGGGCCGATCGTGCACCACAAGGAGATGATGCCGCAGTTTTCCGCCGCCCGCGCCAAGCTGGTGGATTATCGGCATGTCGCAGCGGGGATATTCATTTTCACGCTGGGGCTGTTCAAGAAGGTGGTCATCGCCGATTACTTTGCCACGGTGGCGACGCCGGGTTTCGACAACGGCATGCCGCTGTCGTTGTTCGAGGCTTGGGCGACCTCGTTGGCGTACACGTTCCAACTGTATTTCGATTTCAGCGGCTACACCGACATGGCGATAGGGTCCGCGCTGATCTTCAATATCCGCCTGCCGATCAACTTCAACAGCCCCTACAAGGCGACCAATATCCAGGACTTCTGGCGTCGTTGGCACATCACCCTATCGCGCTTTCTGCGCGACTACGTCTATGTGCCGTTGGGCGGCAATCGGCGCGGCCCGTCCCGGACCTACGTCAACCTGATGGCCACGTTTCTGCTGGGCGGGCTCTGGCACGGCGCGGGTTGGACCTTCGTGTTCTGGGGATTCCTCCATGGTGCGGCGGCGGCGATACATCGCGGGTGGTCGGGTCTTGGCGGCCGGATGCCGCGGTGGTTGGCCTGGTTTGTCACGTTCAACTTTCTGAACCTGAGCTGGGTGTTTTTCCGGGCCAAGGAGTGGGACGACGCGGTGCGGGTTCTCACCGGAATGGTCGGTGGGCACGGTGTGCATCTGTCCGACAAGCTGTTGCGGTTCGACCTGTTCGCGGGTCTGGCGGCCGAGCACCCGCAGTTGTTTACGCCGATGGCGTTTGGGCGCACGCCGTACATCACCGTGCTGGTGGCGCTGGCCTTTGTGCTGTTGGCGCGTAACTCGCAACAGTATCTGGCGCGGTTTCGCACCGATACCCGCACGCTGCTTGCCAGCATCGCCGTCTTCACGGTGACCCTGTTGAACATGAATCGTGTCAGCGAATTTCTTTACTTCAACTTTTGAACGGGCGGATCAGGGCCGGATGACGCCGAAAAAATTCAGCTTGATCTTCGTCGCGGCCACCGCTGCGTTCGTGGCCGTCAACGGCCTGACCTGGCTGTTCGCAACCGAACCCTTGTTGACCAGAAACGACGGCCTGATCACCGGAGACCTGGCCCGCCTGGGCTACATCAGCGATATCGTTCAGCCGCGCCGTAACATCGACAGCCTGCCGCGCCGGCATGTCGAGCCCGGCGACTACCACGGGCAGCCCGTGGACCTGTTGACCATTGGCGATTCGTTTTCCAACGGCGGCGCCGGTGGTCCGAATCGGTATTACCAGGATTTCATCGCCACCCGGTTGAACTGGCGGGTGTTGAACCTGCAGCGCTACCCGGATGCGCGCAACGATATCGAAACCGTGCTGATGCTGGCCAACGCCGGTGAGTTGCAGCGTATGGGGGTGCGCCATGTGTTGCTTGAGGCAACACAGCGCAAGGCGGTCCAACGTTTGGTCACGCCGGTCAGAGAAGATGTCAGGGTGCCGGCCGACCAGATCCGCTCGTATTACGGGTTCGGCGAATCCCGCCCCGCGGCGCATGATCTGGCGCTGCCCCCGGTACGTTTCATCAACACCGGTAACTTCAAGTACTGGTGGAACCGGCTGATGTACAAGGTAAGCGACTGCGCGCTCACTTCCCTGACCTGCCGAACCGCACTCACGGCGCGGCGTTTCAGTACCCCTATCGGCGATCAATTGTTGTTCTACCGCAAGGACCTGACGACCATTCCGCAGCACGGGATGGATGCCATCGCACGCATGAACCGGCAACTCAACATGCTGGCGACCCACTTGGCACGACAGGGTATCGCGTTGTTGTTTTTGCCGGCGGTGACCAAGTACGACCTGTATCGAACGGATTTCGTCGACGACAGCTATCCCCGGGATCCATTTTTTCCCCGGCTGCGGGAACAATCGCGGAAGTATGTGTTGATCGATAGCAAGCGTGTTTTGCGCCAGGCGATCGAACACGGTGCGTTGGACATGTACTACGCCGACGACACCCATTGGACGCCGAAGGCAGCCGCCCTCATCGCGGAGCAGGTCGCGGAGTCGACCCGTCGCTGATTGGCGCGGCCGCCATCCGCGATCTGCAGCGGATGGCGGTGGTGTGGCTTGGGCGGACAAACCGCTTGTGCTAGGTTCCGGTGGCTTGATGCAGCTGCAGATCCGTAAATTGGTGTCATTCCGACGAGGAGCAACCCTTATGAACCGCCGCGATTTCATGACCAAGGCCGGCATTGGTGGACTGGCGCTGGGATCCGGCTTGGCGGCCTCCTCGGCAGCCCAGGCGAGGGCCCAGTTCAAGTGGAAGATGGTCACGACCTGGCCGAAGAATTTCCCCGGCCTGGGAACCGGCGCCGAGTATCTGGCCAAGCTGATCGGCGAGATGTCCGGCGGCCGGATCTCGGTGAAGGTCTACGGGGCCAAGGAACTGGTCCCGGCCTTCGAGGTGTTCGACGCGGTTTCCCGTGGCACCGCCGAGATGGGTCATGGCGCCGCCTACTATTGGAAGGGCAAGGTGCCGGCCGCCCAGTTCTTCGCGGCGATGCCCTTCGGCATGACCGCACAGGAATTCAACGGCTGGATCTATCATGGCGGCGGCCAGGCGCTGTGGGACGAGGTGTATGCGCCGTTCGGCGTGGTCGGTATGCCCAGCGGCAACACCGGCGTGCAGATGGGGGGCTGGTTCAATCGGGAGATTACGTCGCTGGCGGACATGAAGGGGCTGAAGATGCGCATCCCGGGCCTGGGCGGCGAGGTGCTCAAGCGCCTTGGCGGCACCCCGGTGAATCTGCCCGGCGGCGAGCTGTACACGGCGCTGACGTCCGGCACCATCGACGCCACCGAGTTTGTCGGGCCGTACAACGATCTGGCCTTCGGGCTCTACAAGGCCGCCAAGTACTACTACTACCCAGGCTTTCATGAGCCGGGCACCTGTCTGGAGGCCATCGTCAACAAGACGGCCCTGCAGACACTGCCCAAAGACCTGCAGGCCATCGTGAAAAATGCCTGCAAGGTGGCCAACCAGGACATGTTGGCGGAATTCACGGCGCGTAATCCGTCGGCGCTCAAGCAGCTGACCGAACAGCACGGTGTCCAGCTGCGCGCCTATCCTGCCGATGTCACCAAGGCATTGCGCGAGGTATCGGTCGAGGTTGTTGCGGACGTCGCCAAGGAGGACGCCCTGAGCAAGAAGGTGTATGACGCCTACAGCGCCTTTCTCAACGCCTCCCGTGCCTACACGGATATCTCCGAGCTGGCCTACCTGAAGGCGCGCGACGAATGAGCGCGCTGCCGGCCGCCAGGGCGGTGGCCGGCGCCGGGCGCCGGGAAGTCGATCGCCTGTGAGCAGCAGCGAAGCGTTGCCCCCCCTCGGCGTGTATGTGCATTTCCCGTGGTGCGTGCAGAAGTGCCCTTATTGCGACTTCAACTCCCATGCCTTGCGCGGTGCCCCGGATCAGGCCGGGTATGTGGAAGCCCTGTTGGCCGACCTGGATCACGACCTGCCGTTGGTCGGCGATCGCACCGTGCGGACGGTATTCATGGGGGGCGGGACGCCCAGCCTGATCGAGCCGCAGCATATCGGCCGGCTGCTGGCAGGTATCGCCGCGCGGTTGCCGTTGGCCGCGGATGCCGAGATCACCCTGGAAGCGAATCCCGGCACCGTGGAGGCCGGCCGGTTTGCCGGCTATCGGGCGGCGGGCGTGAATCGGCTGTCCATCGGTGTGCAGAGTCTGGCGACGGACAAGCTGGTCGCGCTCGGGCGCATCCATGGGCCGGACGAGGCCATCGCCGCCGCCCGCCAGGCCCGTGCCGCCGACTTCGACAGCTTCAACCTGGACCTGATGTTCGGCCTGCCCGGGCAGACGGTCGCGCAGGCCATGGACGACCTGGCCGGGGCCATCGAGCTGGGTCCGCCGCACCTGTCCTGGTACCAGTTGACCCTTGAACCGAACACCCCGTTCGCCCATGCTCCGCCGGTACTGCCGGACGACGACATGCGCTGGGACATGCAGCAAGCGGGGCAGCAGCGGTTGCGCGAGGCCGGCTTGGCGCAATATGAGATATCCGCCTATGCCCGCGACGGTTTTGCGTGTCGGCACAACCTCAATTACTGGCGTTTCGGGGACTATCTGGGCATTGGCGCCGGGGCGCATGGCAAGTTGACCCGTGCCGATGGCCGTATCCTGCGGCGCTGGAAGCAGCGACACCCGGTCGCTTACCTGGCCGCTGAAAATGGACCGGCGCGCATCGGCGGCGACCGATGGCTGGAGCGTGACGACCTGCCCATCGAATTCATGATGAATGCGTTACGGTTGAATGCAGGGGTCCTGGCCGGGAGCTACGAGCGGTTTACCGGCGAACCGCTGTCGACCATTGCCGATCGGTTGCATATGGCGCGCGCCCGGGGGTTGTTGGACTCGGATTCAGAGCGACTGATGCCGACCGACCTGGGGCACCGGTTTCTCAACGACCTGTTGGGTATCTTCGAGTGAGGCGATGGACCACGATCTGCTGCACATCTACCCGGTTAGCTGCCCGTATTGTGGCGAGCCGCTGAATCTGACGATGGATACCAGCGCCGGGGAGCAGGCGTATGTGGAGGACTGTGCCGTGTGCTGCCGCCCCATCGAGGTGACCCTGGTGATGGACGGGGCCGACTGGCGCCTGCAGGTGCATCGTGATGACGACTGACTACCGCCCGGTGTCCTGCGACCTGCATTCGGAACTGGAGCTGTTGGCCTTGCGCGGCGCCAGGGTGACGATCGACGCCGATTGTGACGGGCGCGAGGTGGTTGGACGGGTGGCATCGGTGAGCGATGTTCTGACCCGTGACGGCGCCGAATTCCTGGTGCTGGTGGATACCGCTGGGACGTTCTGCTGCCGCTTGGACCGGATACGGCGAATTCGTCTGGAGGACGGCCGTCAAATTTTCGACCAGGGCCCAGATCGTAAGCCAAGCTATTGATTTTCCGTGTAGCCGCTTGCCGAATTAAAAGCATTACCATGCCTTTAATTCGGCAAGACAGGGCTGAAAATGCTGTGGTAGCTTGCAGTTATGTCAAAGAAAATCCGGCAGTTGGCCGCCGGGTGGAAAAGGGGTACGCGCCGTGTCAAGAATCGCACTTCGTCCGTCCGATGAGCTGGACTTCGATCGCTGGTCCAGGCTCGCCAAATCCGATCCCGACGCCTTCGAGGTGGCCCGCCAGGAGGCCATCGACGCCATGATCGAAAGCTTTCCGGCCGACAGCCGCGACCGTATGCGTCGTCTGCAATGGCGCATCGATCAGGAGCGGCGGCTGGCGAAGTCGCCGATGGGCGCCTGCATCCGTCTGTCCCGGATGATGTGGCGGCAACTGCTGGGCGAGGGCGGGCTGCGGGAGCGTTTGCTGGGCCTGGGTGGTGAGCTCGGTGGTCACGCCGACCCGGTCGCCGCGTCGCGGCCCTCGGCCGCGGAAGGCGCCCAGGTGCTGGCGTTTTCGCGGGTAGCCGACTGAATTTTGTCAGCCCCTTGCCACGGGGCGCCGGCTCGTTTAGTATTGCCGCCCTTCTGTGCCCCCGGGGGCGCATACGTTCAGAATTTGAACCTTAAATTCGAACCTGGTTATCAGGACTAGCGGCGAGAGCCGGAGAGCCACGATGAAAGCGGAAATCCATCCCCAATACACTGAGATCAAGGTGACCTGCAGCTGCGGGAATGCCTTCAACACCCGTTCGACCATGGGTGAAGATCTGCAGGTGGAAGTGTGCTCTGCCTGCCATCCGTTCTACACCGGTCAACAGAAGATGATCGATACCGCCGGTCGCGTCGATCAGTTCCGTAAGAAATACCGTCGCTGAGCGGATCACCCCAGACGTACGCGAAAGGCGCCTTCGGGCGCCTTTCTGCGTTTGGCGTCGGGCGCAGGACTTTTGCGCCCACCCGGGTGGCTGACTAGAATAATCGCTCGTCGCGCCCGCCCCCTCCCTACCGCTGGAGCCTTCTCGCATGAGTCAGTCGCCGGATACCCAGGACGCCGATTTCTCCCTCAACCAGGCGGCCCTGGAATACCACGCCCAGCCGATTCCGGGAAAAATCTGTATCGCCCTCACCAAACCCACCGCCACCCAGCGCGATCTGGCGTTGGCCTATTCGCCCGGTGTGGCGGCGCCGGTGCGCAAGATCGCCGAGCAGGCGGACGACGCGTACAAATACACCGGCAAGGGGAATCTGGTCGCCGTCATCACCGATGGCACGGCGGTGCTGGGGCTGGGGAATGTCGGCGCCTTGGCCGGCAAGCCGGTGATGGAAGGCAAGGGTGTGCTGTTCAAGCATTTCGCCGGTATCGACGTATTCGATATCGAGGTGGATGCCGACAACCCAGGCGACTTCATCGATACGGTGAAACGTATCGCGCCGACCTTTGGCGGCATCAACCTGGAAGACATCGGTGCGCCGCATTGTTTTGAGATCGAACAGGCGCTGATTGAAGCATTGGATATCCCGGTGTTCCACGACGACCAGCATGGCACCGCCATCATCATCGCCGCCGGGCTGCTCAATGCCCTGGAACTGCAAGGCAAGACGCTGGCCGAGGCGCGTATCGTGGTGCTCGGGGCCGGCGCGGCCGGGATCGCCGCGATCCACTTGTTGATCGAAATGGGCGCGACAGCGGCAAACATTCTGGCGTTGGACCGTCAGGGTGTCATCCATCGCGGTCGTGAAGGCCTGCATGCCTCGAAGCAGAGTGTCGCCGTCGACACCGACAAGCGCACCCTGGCCGATGCCATGGACGGCGCGGACGTGTTCATCGGGCTGTCGGGTCCGGGGCTGGTGAGTCGGGAGATGCTGGCGTCCATGGCGGCCAAACCGGTGGTGTTCGCCTTGTCGAACCCGGTGCCGGAGATCCGTCCGGAGGTCGCCCATGCGGAACGCGATGACTTGATCATGGCCACCGGGAGATCGGACTATCCGAACAAGGTGAACAACGTACTCGGGTTCCCCTTTCTGTTTCGCGGCGCGCTGGATGTGCGTGCGCGGCGCATCAACGAGGCGATGAAGATCGCCACCGCACAAGCGCTCAAGGAGCTGGCACGCGAACCGGTGCCCGCCGAAGTGCTGGTGGCGTATGGTCGTGACGCCATGGCATTCGGTCCTGACTATATCCTGCCGACCCCACTGGACCCGCGCCTGCGCGAAGTGTTGCCGCCGGCCGTCGCCCAGGCCGCCATCGACAGCGGCGTGGCTCGTGCGCCTTGGCCGTTGCACTACCCGCCGCAATCCTGAGTGGTGCACCGGGTTTTCCCGCGATGAGGCGGATCGACGCCTGTGCTAGCCTTTGCGCCCGGCGCGCCGATAACCAGTCATCGTCGTTCAGGCGTGGCGCAATTGATGGAGAGTGAAATGTCAGACAAGAAAGCCCTGCTGACCAATCAGGCCACCGGCAAGAGCGTCGAGCTGCCGATCCGCTCCGGGTCCGTCGGTCCGGACGCCGTCGATATCAGCGCCCTGTACAAGCAGACCGGCATGTTCACTTTCGACTCGGGGTTCGTGTCCACCGCCAGCTGCGAGTCGTCCATCACCTACATTGATGGTAATGAAGGCATCCTGCGCTACCGCGGATATCCCATCGAACAGCTGGCCGAGAATTCGTCTTTCCTGGAAGTGGCCTACCTGCTGCTGTACGGCGAACTCCCGACTGCTGTCCAGATGGCGACGTTCGATCAGAACATCACCCGCCACACCATGATCAACGAGGCCTTGTTGCGCTTTTTCGAAGGCTTTCATTACGACGCCCACCCGATGGCCATGATGGTCGGTGTCACCGGATCGCTGGCGGCCTTCTACCATGATTCCCTGGATATCCACGACCCGCGTCACCGCGAGATCAGCGCGCACCGCATGATCGCCAAGATGCCCACCATCGCCGCCGCCTGCTACAAGCACAATATGGGCGAGCCGATCATGTACCCGCGCAACGATCTGGGCTATTGCGGCAATTTCATGCAGATGATGTTCGCCACCCCTTGCGAGCCGTATCAGGTCAGCCCGGTGGCGGAAAAGGCGTTGAACCTGCTGTTCATCCTGCATGCCGACCACGAGCATAATGCGTCCACATCCACAGTCCGGTTGGCGGGCAGTTCCGGCGCCAACCCCTTCGCCTGCGTGGCGGCCGGCATCGCATCGTTGTGGGGACCGGCCCATGGTGGCGCCAATGAGGCGGTCTTGGACATGCTCGAGGAGATCGGCGACGTATCCAATATCGACAAGTACATCGCCAAGGCCAAGGACAAGAAAGACCCGTTCCGCCTGATGGGTTTCGGTCATCGGGTGTACAAGAACATGGACCCGCGCGCCACCATCATCCGCCAGACCGCCCACGAAGTGCTCGACGAGTTGGCCGATAGCAACAACCCGCTGTTCGAGCTGGCACTGCGCCTGGAAGAGATCGCCCTCCAGGACGAGTACTTCGTGGAGAAGAAACTGTATCCGAACGTCGACTTCTACTCGGGCATCATCTACCGCGCGCTGGGTATCCCGCGGACCATGTTCACGGTGATGTTCGCCATCGCCCGCACCGCGGGCTGGGTATCCCACTGGATGGAGATGATCTCCGACCCGGCGCATCGTATCGGCCGCCCCCGGCAGATCTACTCCGGCAACGCGCTGCGCGACTACGTCCCGGTGGACCGTCGCTGACGGTCAGTCGGCTTGTCCTCAGGAAGCGCTGAATAAGCCCATCCTGGACGTCTCAGCAGCACGCTGCGCTGCAAACGGGGTTTGCAGCTTGCTTCAAAATCAGTCGCTTGCCGTGACCGATTTTGGCGGCACCTCCCTGTGCCGCGGAACCTCTGAATTTTTCAGAGGTGGCCTAACATCTGGGCCAGATCCTGGGCCGATAGGCCTTTCAGGGGGCCATCGCCCAATGGGTCCCTGGGCGGATCGTGGCGGTCCGCGGGGTCGAGTACGATCAGCTCCACGCCACTATCGCCGGCCTGGAACGACAGCGTCGGCCGGGCCGCACGACGGTTGCGGCTGAAGTCGAGCATGGTCTCGCCAGCGCGCCACGGGATGTGTCGGTCGGTCAGGGCCAGTGCCACCTGTTCCGGCGTATCGGCACGCAACAGCAGTTGGATACGCTGGTGGCGATCAGCCACGCCGCGCGCCACCGGGCCGATCAGGCGGGGGGCGAAACCGTCTAGATCGTGCATCGCTTGAAGCGCCAAGCGGCGCAGCTGCAGCAGTTCCTGGGGCTGGTGGTCGCGCTGAAACAGTGCCTGATATTCCCGCAGTGCAGCATCGATGGCGTTGGCGTCCGGCCAGTGTCTGGGGTTGCGCTCGCCGAGCCGCTCGGCCGCCTTGCGGCAAGCCGCGTGATGATCTTGGCAATGACCCTGGGCGATCAGTCGGGCGGCCTCGCTGGCGATGGCGCGGGTCAGTCCCGCCTGGCGTCGGCTGCCCATGCGGCCCTCAGAACAGATCTTCCACCACGGCGCCACCGCTGCTGCCACCGGCAGGGGTGGTGCCGACCCCCAGGGTGGCGCTGCTCGGTTGCGCCGGCACCTGATCCGGGCGGAATACCTCGAAGATGCTGTCCGGATCGCCGGCCGCGGCACGCAGGCCGGTGTCGGGGTCGATGCGTACGGTAACCATGTCACTGGGCATGGTGGGCTCGATGTCGGGCACTCCGCGCAAGGCCTCGCGCATATAGGCGATCCAGGCCGGCAGTGCGGCGCGGCCACCGACCTCGCCGCGACCGAGTTTGGCATTGCTGTCGAAGCCGACCCAGGCGATGGTGACCAGCGCTTGGTTGTAACCGTTGAACCAGGCATCCCGTTGTTCGTTGGTGGTGCCGGTCTTACCGGCGAGATCCCGGCGTCCGAGTACCTTGGCGCGGGTCGCGGTGCCGCGGGTGATCACGTCCTGCATCATCGAATACATGGTGTAGCGGTTGTCCTCGGAGATGACCCGCGGCGCTATCGGCAGGCCGTCCGGCGTCGTGGCGTCCGGCCGATCCGCTGTGCAGCGCTCGCATACCGTGGCCGGCGTACTCTCATAGACCACTTGGCCGTCCTGCTCGACCTTGTGGATCACGTACGGATCCACCAGATAGCCGCCATTGGACAGTACCGCGTAGCCGCGGGCCATTTGCAGCGGGGTCACGGTGCCGCTGCCGAGCGCCAGCGACAGATCGTGGGGCAGCTTGTCGGGGTCGAAGCCGAAGCGGGCGATATGCTCGAGCGCCTTCTGTACGCCCATCGCCCGCAGCAGGCGGATGGAGACCAGGTTGCGGGACTTGGTCAGCGCCATACGCAGCCGTGTTGGGCCGAAGAACTTGCCGCTGTAGTTTTCCGGGCGCCAGGCGGCCTCCAGGCTGCGGTCGTCGAATACCACGGGCGCGTCGTTGATCAAGCTGGCGGGGGTGAAGCCGTTTTCCAGTGCCGCGGAGTAGATGAATGCCTTGAATCCGGAGCCGGGCTGCCGTTCGGCCTGGGTTGCACGGTTGAACTTGCTGACGCTGTAGTCATAGCCGCCGATCATCGCCAGTACAGCGCCATCGCGCGGCGACAGCGACACCAACGCACCGGTGACCGCGGGAATCTGTGCCAGCCGCCAGCTCGGCTGGTCGTCCTTGTCGGTGACCGCTTGCACCCGGATCAGGTCGCCGGTCTGGGCGATATCGCCGGCGTTTTTCGGCTCTGGGCCGCGGTAGTCCTCGCTGCGATACGCGCGGGCCCACGCCAGGCCTTCCCAGGGCACGGTGACGGTCTGACCTTCGCCGACATAGGCCAGCAGCTGTTTGTCCTCGACGCCCACCACCAACGCGGGGAGCAGGTCGCCCACTGGACGCCGCTCACGCAGCAGGGCATCCCATTCCGCCTGCGCGGGCGGTTCGCCGAGCCGCTTTTCCGGGCCGCGGTAGCCGTGACGCCGGTCATAATCGTCCAGCGCCTGGCGCAGCGCCTGATTGGCGGTGGTCTGCAGGCGACCGTCGAGTGTCGTGAAGACGTTGTAGCCGCCGGTGTAGGCATCGTCGCCAAAGCGCTCCACCATGAAGGCGCGTGCCATCTCGGCGACATAAGGTGCCTCGGCCTCGATATCGGCCGCGTGGATCTTCGCCGTGACCGGCTGGGCGATGGCGTCGACGTACTGCTCCTGGGTGATGTAGCCCAGGTCCAGCATACGGCCGAGCACATAATCGCGCCGGATGACGGCGCGTTCCGGGTTGGTCACCGGGTTATAGCGTGAGGGCTCCTTGGGTAGTCCCGCGATCATTGCGGTCTGGGCCAGGCTGAGTTCGTTGGCGTTCTTGCCGTAATAGACCCGGGCGGCGGCGCCAACGCCGTAGGAGCGATGGCCCAGATAGATCTTGTTCAGGTACAGCTCGAGGATCTCCGCCTTGGTCAGTTGGCGCTCGATCTTGATGGCGAGAAAGATCTCGTTGAGTTTGCGCAGGTAGGTCTTCTCGTTGCTCAGATAGAAGTTGCGCGCCACCTGCATGGTGATGGTGCTGCCGCCCTGGCGCTTCTCGCCGGTGAGCGCCAACTGCACGGCGGCGCGCAGCAGGCCGCGGTAGTCCACCCCAGGATGGGAGAAGAAGGCGTCGTCCTCGGCGGCGAGAAAGGCGTTGACCAGGCTGGGGGGGAGCTGTGCGTAGCTGAGCGGCTCGCGGCGTTTTTCGCCGTACTCGGCGATCAAGCGCCCATCACTGGTGAATAGCCGCAGCGGCACCTGGAAACGCACGTCCTTGAGGTTGGCTGTGCTGGGCAGCTCGGGTGACAGATAGTAATACGCGCCGACAATGGCACCGCCGCCCAGCAAGGCCCCGATCAGGGCGAGCAGAAATCCGTACTTGAACAGCCTAGCGAGCCACTTCATGCGCCAGTTCACAAAATCTCGTTCGCGCCCGCCGGCGGGATAAGGGGCGGCAGGTCGGGGTCGCTATACTAGCAGACTCCCGTTCCGACACGTGTGAGCCTTGTCCGTTGCCGATTGGCTAGGCATAAAATTCCTGTGTGCGACAGTGGCGAGAAGCCCTTCACAAAAAACTCATAGCCTGATATATACTTAAGCGCAACAATTAAAGATAATCCTCGAACATAACGCTAAGTCGACGTAAGACCGACAGCCAGTCCCAACGGAAAATTGGGAAATCACCAAGGCCGAACGGCCAGGAAAGGGAATCTGCAAAGCGTATGGGCTTGTTCTCCCGTAAAGCGCCGACCATGCTCGGCCTAGACATCAGTTCCACGGCCGTCAAGCTGCTGGAACTCAGTCGACACAGTGCCCGTGGCGGCAACCGCTATCGCGTCGAAAGCTACGCGGTCGAGCCCTTGCCGTCGAACGCGGTGGTGGAAAAAAACATCGCTGACGTAGACGCTGTCGGAAAGGCCTTGCGTGAGGTTGTGCGCAAAAGCGGCACCAAGGCGCGTCAAGCCGCGGTGGCGGTCTCGGGCTCGGCGGTGATCACCAAGGTCATTTCCATGCCCATCTCGCTCTCCGAGCGGGAGATGGAAACCCAGATCCAACTCGAAGCCGACCAGTACATCCCGTATCCCCTGGAAGAAGTGAATCTCGATTTCGAGGTGCTGGGCACGTCGGAAAAGAATCCCGAGATGGTCGATGTGCTGCTGGCCGCGTCACGTAGTGAGAACGTCGACGATCGCGTGGCGGCGTTGGAAGTCGCCGGCCTGGAATGCGCGGTGGTGGACGTCGAGGCCTACGCCATGGAGCGCGCCTGCGGCCTGTTGGCGGTGAACTGGCCAGGCGGCGGAGAGGACCAGACCATCGCCGTCGCCGACATCGGCGCGACCACCACCACCCTCAACGTGCTCTACAACAACCGCATCACCTATACCCGCGAGCAGAATTTCGGCGGGCGCCAACTCACCGAAGAGATCCAGCGTCGCTACGGCCTGTCCATGGAAGAGGCGGGCATGGCCAAGCGCCAGGGCGGCCTGCCCGACAACTACGTCGCCGAGGTGCTGGAGCCGTTCAAGGAGGCGATGGCCCAGCAGGTCAATCGCTCGGTGCAGTTCTTCTTCTCCGCCACCAATCACAGCGCGGTGGACATGGTGATCCTCGCCGGCGGGACGTCGTCCATCCCGGGTGTCGATGAACTGGTCCAGGAACGCCTCGGCGTGGACATCATGGTGGCAAATCCGTTTGCGGACATGTCGGTCGCTTCGCGGGTCAATCCGCAGGCGCTGAGCAATGACGCGCCGGCGATGATGATCGCGTGCGGGCTGGCCCTGAGGAGCTTCGACTGATGGCGCGCATCAACCTACTCCCTTGGCGGGAAAGCCTTCGTGCCGAACGCAAACGCGAGTTCGGCGTCATGCTGATCGGTGGTGTGCTGATCGCGGGTCTGCTCATCGGCTACTGGTACTGGTTCAACCAGGGCAGGATCGATTTCCAGAACAAGCGCAACAATCTTCTGGAGCAGGAGATCCGCGCGGTCGACAAGAAAATCAAGGAAATCGACAAGCTGGCAAAGACCCGCAAGCAACTGGTCGGCCGGATGAACGTCATCCAGGACCTGCAAGCCAGCCGGCCGCAGGTGGTGCACCTGTTCGACGAGCTGGTCGCCACCATCCCCGACGGGGTCTTCCTGACCGAGCTGACCCAGTCCGGAAACGCGATCACCGTGGCGGGGCGCGCGCAATCGAATGCGCGGGTGTCGGCGTATATGCGCAACATCGAGCAGAGCCCGTGGCTGGGTAATCCCAATCTCAGCATCATCGAGAGCAAGGACAAGGCCAAGGCGGGCGGAAGCCAATTCACGCTGAGCGCCACCCAGGTGGCCCCCAAGGAGGACGGTAAGCCGTGAATCTCGACGAGCTTAACGAACTCGATCTGAGCAACGTCGGCGACTGGCCGCTGCCGGTAAAGCTGATCCTGGTGCTGGTCCTCTGCGCCTTGGTGGCGGTCGGCGGCTATTTCGCCGTGATCACCGACCAGGAAGACCAGCTGCTGCGGGTCGAAAACCAGGAAAAAGATCTACGCACGGAATTCGAGGGCAAGCAGGAGCGCGCCGCCAATCTGGACAACTACAAGAAGCAGCTTGCACTGATGGAGGAATCCTTCGGTGCGATGCGCCGCCAGTTGCCGGACAGCACCGAGGTGGCCGACCTGTTGGTGGATGTGTCGCAGACCGGGTTGGCTGCGGGCCTGGAGTTCGAGCTGTTCCAGCCCCAGGCCGAGGTGCGGCGCGAGTTCTATGCCGAATTGCCGATCAAGTTGCGGGTAAAGGGCGGCTATCACGAGTTCGGTGAATTCATCAGCGGGCTGGCCGCCTTGCCGCGCATCGTGACCATCCACAATGTACGGATCCGGCCGCAGCAGGCCAGGGGCGGCGGCGACGGGACACTGGTCCTGGAGGCCACCGCAAAGACCTATCGCTATCTGGACGAGGAGGGCTGATGAGACGTTGGGCACTCCTCGCGTCCGTGCTGTTGCTGGCCGGCTGCGCCAATCAGGACATGTCGGATCTGAGAGATTACGTGGCAGAGGTCAAGGCGCGTCCGCCGGGCCCGCTGCCGCCCCTGCCGGAGCTGCGACAGGTCGAACCCTTCCTTTATGTCCCCGCTGGACGTCGGGATCCCTTCCAGCCACAGGAAGCGATCGTCGAGACGCCGGTGGTCAAGCCGACGGGCGGTCCTACGCCGGACTTCAATCGACGTAAGGAAGAACTGGAACAGTATTCCCTCGATACCCTGCGGATGGTTGGAACCTTGGAGCAGGATGGCGAAATCTGGGGCTTGGTCCAGACGCAGGATGGGACCATCCACCGAGTGAAAAAAGGCAATTACATGGGCCTCAACCATGGGCGCATCGTGCGCATCGGCGAGGACAAGATCGAATTGTCCGAGCTGCTGCAGGATGGCAGTGGCGGCTATATCGAAAATGACGCCGCACTGGGCCTGGGTGAAGAGTGAGACGGAGACGCCACGATGTTTAGAACCACGCAAACCGCGCCCCTGGCAAAGGGAATCGCCAGCCTGCTGCTGGCCGCCGGCCTCGCTCTGCCGGTCAGCGCGTTGGCCAATGTCCTCAAGGACATCAATTTCTCGGCCCTGCCGGGGAACAAGGTCGAGGTGACCCTCACCTTGGCCGAGCCGGTGGGCGAGCCCCGCAGCTTCGCCACGAATAATCCTGCCCGTATCGCCGTCGATCTGCCGGACACCACCAGCGCCCTGGCGCAGAAGACCAAGGCCATCGGCATAGGCGCAGCGCGCAGTGTCGTGGCCATCGAAGGAAAGGGTCGTACCCGGGTGGTGGTCAATCTGGCAGATTCCGTCGCACACACCATCGATACCCGCGGCAACCAGGTCGTGATCTCGATCAACGGTGATGCGGGGGTCGGATTCTCGGCAGCACTGCCTCAGAGCACCGCGGGTGCGAATGTCGGGAGTGCGCGCGGCGTGGTTAGCCACGGTGCCCCGAACCGGATTGCCGGCGTGGATTTCCAGCGCGGGCCGGACGGTGAAGGTCGCGTCGAGGTGACCGTGTCCGATCCTGCCGTGGTGGTGGACATGCGGCAACAAGGCGACAAGGTGGTCGTCGAATTCATGGGAACCGAGTTGCCCGAGAATCTGGCCAGGACCTTGGACGTCACGGATTTCGCCACCCCGGTTACGGAAGTGAAGGCACGCCCGGATGGTGCCAATACGCGTTTGGTCATTGCCGCCCATGGCGAGTACGAACACCTGGCCTATCAGGCCAACAATACCTATACCGTCGAATTCCGTCCGCTGACGCCGGCCGAACGCGAAGCACGTCGCCGCTCCGAGCAGGTGTACGAAGGCGAGCGCCTGTCGCTGAATTTCCAGGACATCGAAGTACGGGCGGTCCTGCAATTGCTTGCCGATTTCACCGGCTTGAACATGGTGGTCAGTGACACGGTGTCCGGTCGGATCACTTTGCGTCTGCGCAATGTGCCGTGGGACCAGGCCATGGACATCATTCTCAAGACCAAGGGCCTGTCGATGCGGCGCAACGACAACGTCGTGTTGATCGCACCGACCGAAGAGATCGCCGCGCGTGAAAAACTGGAACTGGAGTCGGAGCAGCAGATCGCCGAACTCGCCCCGCTGCGTTCCGAACTGCTGCAGATCAACTATGCGAAAGCTGCCGCCTTGGCCGCCTTGTTGAAGTCGACCGACAACAAGCTGTTGTCCGAACGCGGCAGCGTGACCATCGACGAACGAACCAATACCTTGCTCATTCAGGATACCGCGGCAAAACTGGACGAAATCCGGGAGCTTGTCGCGAAGTTGGATATCCCCGTCCGACAGGTGTTGATCGAATCGCGGATCGTCATCGCGAATGACGACTTTGCCAAGGACTTGGGCGTCAAGCTCGGACTCAGTGGTCGCGTTCTGCCGGCGAACCTGAACGGCAATACCTTTGTGGTCCAAGGGGGCAAACCTGGAGATCTAAACGCGTCAGCGGTCGGCTATCAGGGCGTGGGGAGTCCCGGTGGAAACCAGGGGCTGCTCGTGAATCTACCGCAGACCCTCAGTGGGAGCCGTGGTGGCGCGATCAACTTCGTGTTGGGCAAGTTGGGTGCACATCTGCTTCGCCTTGAGCTGTCCGCCATGCAACAGGAAGGCCGCGGCGAAGTGGTGTCCAGTCCGCGGGTGATCACCTCGGACCAAAACACGGCGTCCATCAAGCAGGGTGTGGAGATTCCTTACCAGCAGGCGGCGTCGAGCGGCGCGACCGCGACCTCGTTCAAGGAGGCGGTGTTGAAGCTTGAGGTGACGCCGCACATCACCCCGGATGATCGCGTGATCATGGATCTGAAGGTCAACAAGGACAACCCCGACTTTGCGCGGGCCGTGAACGGCGTCCCGCCGGTCGATACCCGGTCGCTGGAGACCTCGGTGCTGGTCGACAACGGCGAGACCGTGGTACTCGGCGGGGTGTTCGAGCGCAACAAGACCAAGAGCGTCGAGCGTGTACCGTTTTTCGGTGAACTGCCGACCGTCGGGGTGCTGTTCCGCCAGACCCAGGTACAGGATAAGAACAACGAGTTGCTGATCTTTGTCACGCCGAAGATCCTCAAGGACACGCTGAGCCTGAGTCAGTAAACGCCACCCCGCCGGTGTCGCTTGCGGACCGGCGAGGCTTCGCCTAGATTGCGCGCATGCCTCGTTCATCGCGTATTTTCCTGGTCGGCCCCATGGGTGCCGGCAAGAGCACTATTGGCCGCCAACTGGCCGATGCGCTCGGCCTGGGCTTTGCGGATACGGATCAGGAGATCCAGGACCGCACCGGCGTCGACATTCCCACCATCTTCGAATACGAAGGCGAAGCTGGGTTTCGGGCCCGTGAGCGCCAGGTGGTGGACGATATGACCCTGGCGGACAACCAGGTGATGGCGACCGGCGGCGGGGTGATCCTCGACCCGGACAACCGCCGCAACCTGTCCGCCCGCGGACTGGTGGTGTACTTGTTCTGCACGCCGGACCAGCAGTACGAGCGCACCTACCGGGATCGCAACCGACCGTTGCTGCAGACCGCCGATCCCAAGGCCAAACTCGAAGCGCTGATGGCTGAGCGTGACCCTTGGTACCGCGAGGTGGCCGATCTGGTGGTGTCCACCGAGCGCCGTTCGGCAGCGGCGGTGGTGCGCGAGATCATCCGTCATATGGACGACGAATGACCTTGCGTGACCTGGGCGCGCCTGAAAAAATCCTCGTCCTTGTCTCTGCAATCCAAGGCTGACCCGTGCGTATCCTGACCGTCGACCTGGGCGATCGCGCCTATCCCATTTACATCGGTACCGATCTGATCGGTGATGCCGAGTTGTATCGGCGCCACATCGGTGGCCGTCAGGTGATGGTGGTCAGCAACGAGACGGTGGCGCCTCTTTACCTCGACCGTGTGTTGCACGCCTTGGGTGGCGGCTACCGTGTCGAAACGGTCATCTTACCGGACGGTGAGCAGTACAAGACCCTGGAGGTGTTGAATCGTATCTACGATGCCTTGTTGGGTGCGCGGTTCGACCGCCGCTGTACCCTGGTGGCATTGGGTGGCGGCGTGATCGGCGACATGACCGGCTTTGCGGCGGCATCGTATCAACGCGGGGTGAATTTCATCCAGGTGCCTACCACGCTGTTGTCGCAAGTGGACTCGTCCGTGGGGGGCAAGACCGGCGTCAATCATCCGCTGGGCAAGAACATGATCGGTGCCTTCCACCAGCCCCTGGCCGTGCTTGCCGATACCGGCTCCCTGGATACGCTGCCCGATCGGGAGCTTTCCGCCGGTTTGGCGGAAGTGATCAAGTACGGGCTGATCAATGATGCGGAGTTCTTCGCTTGGCTGGAGGCCAACATGGACGCCCTCGTCGCCCGCGACCGGGACGCCTTGGCCTACGCCATCGAGCGCTCATGTACCGATAAGGCCCGCGTCGTGGCGGCGGACGAGAAGGAGGCCGGTCAAAGGGCGTTGCTCAATCTGGGCCATACCTTCGGTCATGCCATTGAGACCGGCATGGGGTACGGCGCCTGGCTGCATGGCGAAGGGGTCGGTGCCGGTATGTGCATGGCCGCGGATCTGTCGCACCGCATGGGTTGGATCGGCGTTGACGACCTCGCCCGGACCAACGCCCTGGTGGCCAGGGCCGGTCTGCCCACGACACCGCCCGCCGAGCTTGGTGGGGATCGTTTCCTGGACCTGATGGCGGTGGACAAGAAGGTGCTGGACGGTCAGCTACGCTTGGTGCTGATGAAGGGGATGTGTCAGGCGGTGGTGACCGCGGACTTCGACGCCGACAAGCTGCGGGAGACCGTCGGTGGCTGAGTCGGCCACGTCGTACTATGACACGCCGGAACGGGCCGAGCGTGCGGCCCTGGTCGGTCACCTGCTGAGCAACACCGAGCTGGTGCCTTGCGTGTGCGGGCCGACCGGCGCGGGGAAGTCGCGGTTCGCCGAACAGCTGGTCCAGGTCCTGGCGGATCAGGCCCAGGTGGTGCTGCTCGACGCCGCGATAGCCGGCGATTTGCCGCAGGCGGTTGCCGACGCGGTGGGCGCGCCTGGGGCGACTTGGCCGGCGGGGGTCGTCGATGCTGCAGGGGATCGAAGCCTGGTGATCATCCTCGACCAGGCGGAACGCCTGAGTGAGCCGCAGTGCAAAGCCCTGGCCGAAGTCCAAGAGTTCGGCGCCAGGCTGGTGTTCGTGCAAGCGGACGACACCCCGCCACCCGGCGGGCAATGGCGCGCGCAACGTATCGACCTGCCGCCCTTCAGCATCGCCCAGGCGCAGGAGTTTCTGTTCCTGGCGGGGATCGTGTCGGTGCCGGCGTGGTCGGACGCCCAATGGCAACGGGTGTGGCGCCAGACCGGTGGCCAGCCCGGCCCGTTGCTGGCCGTGGCGCAAGCCGGTGGCGGGCAATCGGTTGCCACCGCCCATGCCTGGAAATGGGTGCTTGGCGGCGGCGCGGCCTTGTTGGTGGTCGCGGTACTGTCCCAACAGGACCGGATAAACGCCTGGATCACCCCGCCTGTCCCCAAAACAGCCGTCGCGCCGCCGGTCAGTCCCGCGGATGTCCCGGCGCCGAGCAGCGAAACCGCTGGTACCAACAGCATCCCGATACCGCCGTTGCCGGCGGTGGAGCAGCCGCCCTCAGCTCCGGGCGATGCGAAGAAGCCTGAGCCTGCCCAAGCCCCTGCGCCAGGCATGGCCCGCGATTCCGCGCCGGCAGAGATTCTCGCCACGCCGCAGCTGGACAGCGATTTGCGCCCGTCCGCTCCGCCGGCCCCGTTGGCGCCACCCCACGCCGACGCGCCCCCGGAGACGGGCGGCGATCGGTCCGACAGGGTGCGGATGCAGCCGCCCCCCGAGCTATCGGGGACCGAGCGCACCGGGGCCGAGTCGCCGGTGGAGCCGGCCGCCGGGCCGGCCCCGCAGGGGGGGAATGGTGGCGCCGCGCCGACGCTGCCCGCTGAGCCGCCCCCGCCGCCCAGCACCGGGCAGGTGGCGCCTGCCGCCAAGCCGGTGGCGCCCTCGGTGGTGCCCCAGGCCCAGGCGCAGAACCTGGCTTGGTTGCGCAGTCGCCCGCCTGGCCATTACACCTTGCAGTTGCTCGGTGCACGCGACCCCGCCGCCGTCGACGCCTACATCCGCCTTCACGGATTGACTGGAAAATACGTGGTATTTAGCCGCGACCTCGGCGGAAAACCCTGGTATTCCTTGTTGTACGGCGACTATCCGACCCTGGATGCCGGCAGGCGTGCCCAGGCCGCGTTGCCGGCCGCGGTGCGGACCAAGGACGTCTGGTTGCGCTCTTTCAGATCCGTTTTGAAGCAGCTGTAGCCGGCCTTCCCGGGTAGCCGTGATCGACCGGCAAGGATGCGCGTAGCGTGTGCGGTGCTGGCCGGGCGCGGTGATCTCCAGTATCCTACCGGGTTCCTTGCGTGCGCCTGCCTGAACGGGCCGGTTTGTCTTGCCTGGTCGCGGGCCCTCGGGCGCCGCCGACCCCGAATTCAGATTGACGAGGTTTGCGATGAGTTACGGTGCCCTGCCGCCGAAACAGGGGTTGTACGACCCCGCAAACGAACACGACGCCTGCGGCGTCGGCTTCGTTGCCCACATCAAGGGCGAGAAGAGCCATGCGATCGTTCAGCAAGGCCTGACGATCCTGGAGCGTTTGCATCACCGTGGCGCCGTTGGCGCAGACCCCAAGGCCGGCGACGGCGCGGGCATGCTGTTGCAGATGCCGGACGCCTTCTTCCGCGCCGTCACCGACTTCGACCTGCCTGCCGAAGGCGAGTACGCGGTGGGCGTCGTCTATTTGCCCCAGGCGGATGCCGACCGCGCAGCAATGGAATCGCTGATTGAAGAAACCATCGCCGCCGAAGGTCAGCGCCTGATCGGCTGGCGTACGGTCCCGGTGGACAACAGCGGCCTGGGCTACTCCGTGGTCCCTACCGAGCCGCGCATCCGCCAGGTGTTCATTGGCCGCGGTGAAAACTGCGTCGATCAGCAGGCGTTCGAGCGCAAGCTGTTCGTGATTCGCAAGATCGTGGACAACGCGGTGCGCGAATCCGACATGGCGGGCAAGGACTATTTCTATATCCCGTCGCTGTCCTGCCGGACCATCGTCTACAAGGGCATGCTGCTGGCCGGCCAGGTGGGCGAGTACTACCAGGATCTCAATGACGAGCGCTTTGTCTCGGCGATGGCGCTGGTGCATCAGCGGTTTTCCACCAACACCTTCCCTACCTGGGATCTGGCACACCCGTTCCGCATGATCGCCCACAACGGCGAGATCAACACCATGCGTGGCAACGTCAACTGGATGGCCGCGCGCCGCCATTCCATGGCGTCCGAGGTGCTGGGCGCTGATCTGGACAAGGTCTGGCCGTTGATTCCGGAAGGGCAGTCCGATTCGGCCTGCTTCGACAACGCGCTGGAATTGCTGGTGATGGGGGGCTACTCCATGGCCCACGCCATGATGATGCTGATCCCCGAGGCCTGGTCCGGCAACAAGACCATGGACGTCAAGCGCCGCGCCTTCTACGAATACCACGCGGCCTTGATGGAGCCCTGGGACGGTCCCGCCGCGGTGGCGTTCACCGACGGCAAACAGATCGGCGCCACGCTGGATCGTAATGGTTTGCGCCCTGCCCGTTACCTGATCACCGATGACGATCTGGTGGTGATGGCCTCCGAGATGGGTGTGCTGCAGATCCCGGAGGAGAAAATCGTCAAGAAGTGGCGCCTGCAGCCGGGCAAGATGTTCCTCATCGACATGGAACAGGGCCGCATCATCGACGATGCCGAGATCAAGGATCAGCTGGCGTCCAGCAAGCCCTACGAGGATTGGCTGGACAAGACCCAGATCCATCTCGACCAGCTCCCGGCAGCGGTCGGGACCATGGCCCCGGACGAAGATACCCTGCTCGACCGTCAGCAGGCGTTCGGTTACACCCAGGAAGACATCAAGTTCCTGTTGCATCCGATGATGCTGGCCGGCCAGGAGGCCATCGGTTCGATGGGCGCCGACAATCCGCCCGCGGTGTTGTCGACCAAGCCCAAGCACCTGTCCAACTATTTCAAGCAGAATTTCGCCCAGGTCACCAACCCGCCCATCGACCCGATCCGGGAAGAGATCGTGATGTCGTTGGTGTCGTTGATCGGCCCGCGTCCCAACCTGCTGGGCAAGGGCAGTGGCGAGGACATGCGGCTGGAGGTCAGTCAGCCGGTGCTGAGCAATGAGGACCTGGAGCGTATCCGCAACATCGAGGATTCCACCTCCGGCGCGTTCCGCACCAAGACGCTGCACATGACCTATGCCGCCGCCGACGGCGCCAACGGCATGGCGCGTGCTATCGACGCCTTGAGCGACGCCGCCGAAGCCGCGGTGCACGCCGGCTACAACATCCTGATCCTGTCCGATCGCAATGTGGATGCCGACAACCTGGCGATCCCCGCCCTGCTGGCCACCTCCGCCGTGCACCATCACCTGATCGACAAGGGGTTGCGCACCGAGTCCGGTCTGGTGGTCGAGACCGGCGCGGCACTGGAAGTGCACCACTTTGCCACGCTTGCCGGTTACGGCGCGGAAGCGATCAACCCCTATCTGGCCTTCGAGACCATCCAGCACATCCTGCCGGAGATGGAGGTCGAACTGAGCTTTGCCGAGGCGCAAAAGCGCTACGTCAAGGCGGTGGGCAAGGGCCTGCACAAGGTGATGTCCAAGATGGGCATCTCCACCTACCAGTCCTACTGTGGCGCACAGATCTTCGACGCCATCGGCCTGTCGACGCCTTTTGTGGACACCTACTTTGCCGGCACTACCACCACCATCGAAGGTGTGGGGCTTGGCGAGGTGGCGGAGGAAGCGGTGCGCTGGCACCGCGATGCCTTCGGCGACGCGGAAATCTACAAGAAGCACCTGGACGTGGGCGGTGACTATGCCTACCGCGTGCGCGGTGAAGCCCACGTGTGGACGCCGGAGACCATCGGCAAGCTGCAGCATTCGGTACGTGCCAATGATGCCAGCACCTTTGCCGAGTACAGCCGCCTGATCAACGAGCAGACCGAGCGGCTGCTCACCCTGCGCGGCCTGATGGATTTCAATTTCGCCGCCACCCCGGTTCCACTGGACGAGGTGGAGCCGGCCAAGGAGATCGTCAAGCGCTTCGCCACCGGCGCCATGTCCTTCGGCAGCATCTCCTACGAGGCCCATTCGACCCTGGCCAAGGCCATGAACGCCATCGGCGGCAAGTCCAATACCGGCGAAGGCGGCGAAGAGCCCGAGCGCTTCCTGCCCTTGGCCGATGGCTCGCGCAACCCGGAGCGGTCGGCCATCAAGCAGGTGGCCTCGGGGCGCTTTGGCGTCACTGCCGAGTACCTGGTGAATGCCGACGACATCCAGATCAAGATGGCCCAGGGCGCCAAGCCCGGCGAGGGCGGCCAGCTGCCCGGCCACAAGGTCAACAAGCAGATCGCCCGGGTGCGTCATTCCACCGAGGGTGTCGGCCTGATCTCGCCGCCGCCGCACCACGACATCTACTCAATCGAGGACCTGGCGCAGCTGATTCACGATCTGAAGAACGTGAATCCGGCCGCCCGTATCTCGGTGAAGCTGGTGTCCGAGGTGGGCGTCGGCACCGTGGCCGCGGGTGTGTCCAAGGCACACGCCGATCACGTCACCATCGCCGGTTATGACGGCGGTACCGGCGCCTCGCCGCTGACCTCCATCAAGCATGCCGGCAGCCCCTGGGAAATCGGCCTGGCCGAGACCCACCAGACCCTGGTGCTGAACAAGCTGCGTTCGCGCATCGTGGTGCAGGCCGACGGCGGCATGCGCACCGGTCGCGACGTGGTGATCGCCGCGTTGCTGGGTGCCGATGAGTTCGGCTTTGCCACCGCGCCGCTGATCGCCGAGGGCTGCATCATGATGCGCAAGTGCCACCTGAACACCTGCCCGGTGGGTGTGGCCACCCAGGATCCGGAGCTGCGCAAGCGCTTCGTCGGCAAGCCCGAGCACGTCATCAACTACTTTTTCTTCGTCGCCGAAGAGATGCGCCAGCTGATGGCCAAGCTGGGCTTCCGCACCGTCAATGAGATGATCGGTCAGTCGGATCGTCTGTCCATGCGCAAGGCGATTGATCATTGGAAGGCCCGCGGCCTGGATTATTCCAAGTTGTTGGCTAAGCCGGCCGCCGAGCCCGGCGAGTCCGTGTACTGCACCGAGGGTCAGGACCACGGTCTGGACCAGGCTGCCGACAATCTGCTCATCGAGCAGGCCAGGCCGGCGCTGGAGAAGGGCGAAAAAGTCACCATCGATTTCGCCATCCAGAACTTCAATCGCACCTTCGGTACCATGCTGTCCGGCCGCGTGGCGGGACGATACGGTCACGCCGGGCTGCCGGACGACACCATCACCATCAACGCCAAGGGCACCGCGGGTCAGTCCTTCGGCGCCTGGCTGGCGAAGGGCGTCACCCTGAACCTGTCCGGTGAAGGCAACGACTATGTCGGCAAGGGCCTGTCCGGGGGCAAGATCGTGATCGCGCCGCCGCCCGAGTCCAAGATCGACAAGGCCGAGGACAACATCATTGTCGGCAACACCGTGCTGTATGGCGCCATCGGCGGCGAGGTGTACTTCCGCGGGGTCGCCGGCGAGCGCTTTGCCGTGCGTAACTCCGGGGCGTCTGCCGTCGTCGAGGGCGTGGGCGACCACGGCTGTGAATACATGACCGGCGGCATCGTCACCGTGTTGGGCCCGACCGGCCGCAACTTCGCCGCCGGCATGTCCGGCGGTATCGCCTATGTGCTGGACGAGGCCGGTGATTTCGAGAGCCGCTGCAACCTCGCTCAGGTGGAGCTGGAGCCCATTGCCGCCGAGGACGACGCCCTGGAAGCCACCGAACACCAGGGGGGCGATCTGGAGTCCCATGGCAAGGTGGATGTCAGCCACGACATGACCCGCTATGACGCCATGCGTCTGAAGGGGCTGATCGAGCGGCATCAGGCCGCCACCGGATCCGCCGTCGCCCAGCGCATCCTCGACAATTGGGCCGAGTATCTGCCCAAGTTCGTCAAGGTGATGCCGGTGGAGTACCGCCGCGCGCTGGAGGAGATGCAGGCCCAGCAGGCTGCGGAAAAATCCGCTGCCTGAACCTTCGCACGGTCTGTCTAACGTAATATTGAATGTAAGCGGTCGGCCGCGCATCGCGGGCCGCCGCCATGAGAACAAGGTAACGAACCATGGGTAAGCCGACGGGTTTTATGGAGTTTGATCGGGTCGATCGCGGCTATGCGCCGGTGTCGGACCGTGTCACGCACTTCCAGGAATTCGTGATTCCCCTGTCCGATGCCGAGCTGTCCACCCAGGGCGCGCGTTGCATGGACTGTGGTATCCCCTTCTGCCATCAGGGCTGTCCGGTGAACAACATCATCCCGGACTGGAACGACCTGGTGTACAAGGGCGACTTCGAGGAGGCCAGCAAGGTGCTGCACAGCACCAACAACTTCCCGGAGGTGACCGGTCGTATCTGTCCGGCGCCGTGTCAGGAGTCGTGCACCCTGAATCTGATCGATCTGCCGGTCAGCATCAAGACCATCGAGTGCGCCATCGCCGACCGCGCCTGGGACGAAGGCTGGATCAAGCCGCAGATCGCACCGCACAAGACCGGCAAGAAGGTCGCCGTGGTCGGCTCCGGCCCGGCGGGCCTGGCGGCTGCCCAGCAGTTGGCACGGGTCGGTCACAGCGTCGTGCTCTACGAAAAGGCCGACCGGTTCGGTGGCCTGCTGCGTTACGGCATCCCCGATTTCAAGCTGGACAAGAAACTGCTCGATCGTCGGGTCGCCCAGATGCGGGCCGAAGGTGTGGAGTTCCACGCCAACACCCATATCGGTGTGGATCTGCCGGCCAAACAGCTGCTGAAGGAGTTCGACGCCGTGGTGTTGACCGGCGGCTCGGAGAAGCCCCGCGATCTGCCGGTCCCCGGCCGTGAGCTGAAGGGCGTCCATTTCGCCATGGAGTTCCTTACCAGGAACTCGAAGGTGGTGCAGGGTGTGAAGGGCGCCGAGGAACAGCTGATCTCCGCCGAAGGCAAGCATGTGATCGTCATCGGGGGTGGTGACACCGGCTCCGACTGTATCGGCACCTCCAACCGTCATGGCGCCAAGTCGGTGACCCAGATCGAGATCCTGGACAAGCCGCCGGTCAAGGAAGACAAGCTGGTGACCTGGCCGGACTGGCCGAACAAACTGCGCACCTCCACCTCGCAGGAAGAAGGCTGCGAGCGGATGTGGAACGTCGCCACCAAGGCATTCGTCGGCGATGAGCAGGGCAATGTCAAGGCGATCCGCTGCGTGCTGGTCAAGTGGGACAAGGATGAGCAAGGGCGCTGGCAGATGTCCGAGGTGCCGGGCTCTGAATTCGAGCGCCCGGCCGATCTGGTGACCTTGGCCATGGGCTTTGTGCATCCGGTGCACGAGGGCATGATCGACGAACTCGGATTGGACAAGGACGGTCGTGGCAACGTCGCCGGCAACACCGACGGCGCCAAGGCGTATCACACCTCCATCGACAAGGTGTTCGCCGCCGGCGACATGCGGCGTGGTCAGTCCTTGGTGGTGTGGGCCATCCGCGAGGGACGTCAGTGCGCCCGTGCGGTGGACGAGTACCTGATGGGATCAAGCGACCTGCCGCGCTAAGGAAGCGCTGAATCAGTCCATCCTGGACTTCTCAGCGCACGGGCCCGCCGGCCAGGCACAATAAAGGGCGGCGCGCGTCGCCCTTTTCCTATCCGCCACCGGGGTATTTGTCGTTACAATGGGCGAATATCTAGCTGCCGATTGTCACAAAGAGTAGAACCTGGTGTCTGAACTGAAGAACGACCGCCTGCTGCGCGCCTTGCTGCGCCAACCCGTCGATGTCACGCCGGTGTGGATGATGCGCCAAGCCGGTCGTTATCTGCCGGAATACCGCGCCACCCGCACCCAGGCGGGCAGCTTCATGGACCTGTGCCGAAACGCCGAGCTGGCTTGCGAGGTCACCTTGCAGCCGCTCGAACGTTATCCGCTGGATGCGGCCATCCTGTTCTCCGACATCCTCACGGTACCCGATGCCATGGGTCTGGGGCTGTACTTTGAGGAAGGCGAAGGGCCGCGTTTCGAGCGCCCGGTCAGGGATATGGCCGCCATCGAGGCGTTGCCGGTACCCGACCCCGAACAGGAGCTGCGCTACGTGATGGATGCGGTGCGCACCATTCGCCGTGAACTGGACGGTCGCGTACCCCTGATCGGCTTTTCCGGCAGCCCATGGACCCTGGCCACCTACATGGTGGAGGGCGGTTCCACCAAGAACTTCGCCAAGTGCAAAGGCATGATGTTCGATCGCCCGGACATGATGCACTTGTTGTTGGAAAAGCTGGCGGACTCGGTCACCGCCTATCTCAACGCCCAGATCGCCGCGGGCGCCCAGGCGGTGATGATCTTCGACACCTGGGGCGGGACCCTGTCGCCGCATCACTACAAGGAATTCTCGCTGGCCTACATGCAGCGTATCGTCGCCGGCCTGACCCGTGAGGCCGACGGCCGCCAGGTGCCGGTGGTGTTGTTCACCAAGGGTGGCGGCCAATGGCTGGAGCTGATGGCCGACACCGGCTGTGACGCCCTGGGTCTGGATTGGACCACCGACATCGCCGACGCCCGCCGTCGGGTGGGCGACAAGGTCGCGCTGCAGGGCAACCTGGACCCATGCACCCTGTATGCATCGCCCGAGACCATCCGCGCCTCCGTCGGGCGCATCCTCGAAGGCTTCGGCCCTGGTTCGGGGCACGTATTCAACCTTGGGCACGGCATTCATCCCGACATCGACCCGGCCCATCCAGCGGCGATGGTGCAGGCTGTGCATGAACTGAGCCGTCGCTATCACGGCTGATTCCCCAGCGTGATGACCGCCTGATGGCAAAACAACGAAAACCGAAACAGGGCGGGCGCTCGGCCAGCAAGAAACCGGTCCGCCTGGCGCCGGACCGAGAGCGCGTGTTGCAACACGCCCTGGGGTTGTTCCAGCAGGGGCATATCGCCGAGGCGGTCGCCATGCTGCGGGAACTGCATGGCGAGGCGCCCGGCCATCCGCTGGTCAATTACCTGCTGGGCATGGCGGCGGCGGGCAACGCCGAGCTGGACGATGCGACCGGGCATTTCGAGGCCGCTGTGCGGGCATCGCCCGGTAACCCCGGGTTTCACTTTGCGCTGGGCGATCTCCACGCCCGGCGCGAGTCCTTCGCCGCCGCGGCAAAGGCGTTTCGGGCCGCTATCCGATTGGATGCCACGCTGACCGACGCGGTCGGCGCGCTGGGGCTGGTGCTATACAAGGACGGTCGTTACCGCGAGGCCCAGCCGGTGTTCGAGGAAGCCATTCGTCAGGCCCCGGCGGTTTGTCGCCATTACATGAACGCCGCCGCCAACGCCCTGGCGCAAGGCGACGAAGTGACTGCCCGGGGATTCCTGGACCGGGCGCAGGACCGTATGGATCAAGCCTCGGTCAGTGACCTGGCCGACCTGGGGCGCATGTACCAGCGTTTGTATCAGTCGCGTACCGCGCAGGGGATCTATCAGCGCGCCTTGGCCCACGGCACACGGGACCACGCGCTGATGGAAAGCCTTGCACGTTCGTATGCGATGTCCCATGAGGTCGACCGTGCGGTCGACCTGTTCCGCGAGGCGGCGCAGGTGCGTGGCGAGCGTGTCGAGCAGGCGGACATCCGGATCGGCAGCGCGCTCGGCCAGGCCGGCCTGGTGGCCGAGGCGATGCCGTTCTTCGATGCGGCGTTCGCGGCGTCGCCCGATGATTTCGACTTGCGTAGCGACCGACTGCTCTATCGCAATTATCTGCCGGACGTGACGCCAGCGGACTTGTTTGCCGCACACACCGACGCCGGACGTTGCCTGCCGCCGGCTTCCGCGCGCGCATTCCGGCGCGACTGCGACCCGGCCAGGCCGTTGCGGATCGGCTATGTGTCGGGCGATTTGCGCAAGCATTCCGTCGGCTACTTCATCGAGCCGGTGCTCCAACACCATGACGCGCGCCGTTGTCAGGTGTTTTTTTACTCCAATGCCGCCCAGGAGGATGCGGTCAGCCAGCGGCTGCGACGTCATGTCCACCGTTGGCGGCGCATTCATGGCATGGAGGCCGGCGCGGTCGCGGCGCTGATCGCGTCGGACGACGTGGATATCCTGGTGGACCTTTCAGGTCATACCAATGCCCATCGATTGGATGTCTTCGGGCTGAAGCCGGCGCCGATCCAGGTGACGTGGCTGGGCTACCCCAACACCACGGGTTTGGTGCAGATGGATTACCGGATCACCGACGAGGTCGCCGACCCGAAAGGCCTCACCGAGCAGTGGCACACGGAGCATCTGGTGCGTTTACCGCGGGTCTTTTCCTGCTATGTGCCGCCGGCCGATGCGCCACAGGTGGCGCCGCCACCGCTGCGCACCAACGGCTTTCCCACCTTCGGCTGTTTCAACAACGCCAACAAGTTGAACGACCGGGTGTTGGCGGTGTGGGCGCGGTTGTTGTGCGCGACCCCGTCGGCACGGCTGGTGTTGAAGTGCGCCTCGCTGCAAAATGAGGCGACGAGAACCCGTTTCAGCCGTTTTTTTCAGGATCATGGCGTGGATCCCACGCGTATCGAACTGCTGGCACGTGATGCAAGCACCAGCGAGCACCTGGCAAGATATGGCACGCTGGATATCGCGCTTGACCCGTTTCCCTATTGCGGCACCACGACGTCGTGCGAGGCGTTGTGGATGGGGGTGCCGCTGGTCTCGTTGGCCGGGTCCGATCATCGCTCCCGGGTCGGCGCCAGCCAGCTTACCGCACTGGGCATGCCGGAGCTTGTGGCTCCGGATGAAGCGTCCTACGTGCGCATCGCGTCCGAGCTTGCCGGCGATGTGGACCGGTTGGCAGGCTACCGGGCCGAGCTGCGGTCGCGGTTCAGCGCATCTCCACTGATGGACCACCAGGGGTTTACCCGTGAGTTGGAAGAAGCCTATAAGACGATGTGGCAGACCTGGTGCGCCGATCACGCGATGTGACCGGCGGCCGTGTCGTGCTCCTGGCGGGCGACCGGGTGATGGAACGCCACGTTGAATTCTGTCCGGCCCAAGAGGCGAGCTTCCGCAAGTCATGGCGCTCACGACACGTAACCTGACCATCATGTTCACCGACATCGTCGGTTATACCGAGCGCGCGGCATCGCAGTCGCGCGCGGAGCATGTGGCGCTGTTGCACCAGCACGACCGGCTATTGCACCCGCTCATCCGTCAGTTCGGCGGCACCCTGATCAAATCCATGGGTGACGGCCTGTTGGTGACCTTTCGTTCCTCCACCATGGGGTTGCGCTGCGCCATGGCGATGCAGGATGCCCTGGCCCGTTTCAATGACGGCCGGGAGGCCCCGGATCAGTTGCATATCCGTGCCGCGCTCGCCTCTGGCGATGTGCAGTTGCAGAACAACGACGTGTTCGGCGAAGCGGTCAGTATCGCTTCGCGGATCGAAGCCATCACGCCGGCGGATCAGATTTATTTCGCCGCTTCCGTCTATCTGGCCATGAACAAGGCCGAGGTCAGCGCGGAGTCGATCGCCAGCCGAACCCTGAAGGGGATCCCGTCGCCGGTGGATATCTACCGGGTGTTGCCGCGCGGCGAGCACGGTCGATTCCACGATGACGAGCTGGCCGACGAGCATGATCGGGAGGCGCCGGTCGGTTGGCGTGACTGGTTGGGCCGGCGGCGTGCGGCCATTGCGGGAGGTGTGGTTGCGCTGGCGGCCGCCGCCGGCTGGTGGTATTTCGTCCCCCCGCCGGCGCAATCTCCGGCCCCGCCGCCGGCCGGCGAGACGCTGCCACAGCAGGTCCAGTCCAGCGTGCAGGATGTGGAATCGTTGTTGGCCGCGGGTGAAGTGGAGCAGGCCCAGCAGGCGTTGGGCCAGGCGCTTGCGGCCAATGAGTCGTCTGCCGAGCTGCTGTTGGCCCAGGGGCACTTGGCATTCGCAAACAAGCGCCGGGAAACCGGTATCGACGCCTATCGCCGCGCATTGGCTCTGGCGCCGCCGCTGGCCGACAATCCACGTCTGGCGGAAAACCTGGTCAGCGCCTTGGGCTGGGAAAGCCAATCCGCGCGCAAGGTATTGGAGCAATATGCGTCCCCGGCCATGGTCGACGCGCTGGCGCAGCGGACGGCGCAGCCAGGTTACTGGGGGCGCTGGCACGCCGTCGCCACCTTGGACGCCATTGGCCAGAGCGAGCGCGTGCGACGCTTCGACGCGGCCTTGCTCGATCTGCAGGAAGGCGACAATTGCGACAAGCGGCGGGAGGCGGTGAAGCGCTTGGGTCAGCTCAATGATCGGCGTGCGCTCTTGGTGCTCAAACCGATCGCCGAAATGCCCTTGCTGACCCGCCTCACCAGCCCGGATGCGTGTCTGGTGGACAGCGCGCAGGCCGCGGTTGAGCGACTCGATTGAGCGATACGGGGCTGATCAGATCCGGTAGACCGTCTTGGTCATCAACTTCGACGTCATGCGCATGATCCCTTTGAGCGGTCCGGGCAGTTCCATGCCGCCGTGCGCCATGGCCTTTTCGCCATGCGCGATTTCGTCGCTTTTCATCTGTTCCAGGATGGCACGGGTGCGCGCGTCTTCCGGCGCCACCTGAGCCAGGTGCTCGTCCAGGTGGCCCTCCACTTGGCGTTTGGTCTCGCCGACGAACCCCAGGCTCCATTTGTCGCCCGCCAGGCCGGCAGTCGCGCCGATGGCAAATGAACCGACATAGAACAATGGGTTGAGCAGGCTGGTTCGATCACCCAGTTCGTGGATGCGCTGTTCGCACCAGTCCAGATGGTCGTTCTCTTCGGCCGCGGAGCGTTCCATGCTGTCCCGTACCGCCGGGTCGCGGGCGGTGAGTGCCTGTCCTTGATATAGCCCCTGCGCGCAGACCTCGCCGGTGTGATTGATGCGCATCAGGCGCGCGGTGTGTTCCCGTGTCGCATCGTCCAGATCAGCGTCTTGCAACCCGGCCGCGGGATTGTCACGTTCGGTGACCTTGGGCTGCCCGAACAGGGTGCGCAGCGCCTGGTCCAGGTTGATGACCAGGTGATCGGCGTGACTGAGTCGGCGAGTGGTCATGGCGGGGTGCCCCAGCGAGATGGTGTGCTGCTATTTTAGGTTGCTTTGGATCCTGAAGCATCCGTCGTGTCCGATTTCAGCTGTCGGGCCAGCAGTTCGATCGGATGCAGGGCGACCAGATCGGGGTCGTCCAGTCCTGCGCTTAGATGGAGTGCGCAACCGATGTTGCTGGTTAGCAGAAAGTCGGGTTTGGTGGCGCGGATGGCGTCGAGCTTGGCTGCGCGCAAGGCTTTGCCTTGTGCCGGCTGGGTCAGCAGCTGCATTCCGCCGGCGCCGCAACAGGCGGCGCCGGCCGTAAGCGCCTGGATACGCAGTCCCGGTATGTGCGCCAGCGCGCGGCCCACCGCCTGGGCGGCCGATGGGTTGGCCGTCAGCGTGCAGGGGGTGTGCACCAGCGCCAGGGCATCCAGCGGGGCGAACCGCAGCCGCTCCAGCAGGCCGCTGTCCAGCAGATAGTGGGTGACGTCCCAGTGGGTGGCCGGCAGCGGAGGTGACTGCTCGGCCAACTGTGTGCCGCAACCGCTGGCCAGGCTGACGATGGCATCCAGTGCGCGATCCTGGAAGGCGCGTAGGTTGCGGTCCGCCCGCCGCGCGCCGCCGGACAGATCGCCCAGATGGCTGTGCAATGCGCCGCAGCACGTCTGTGCCGCGGGTGTCACCACGGCCGCGCCGGCCGCCTCCAGCAATCGGCGCGCGGCCTTGGCGATGCCGGGTTGTACGGCGTCTCCCACGCAGCCGAGAAACAAGCCGACACGAGGCGCGGCGGGGATGGTGGGGGCGGTGGGGGCGGTGGGGGGCTTGGGGATGGCGACAGGATCACGCCCGCGAGCCAGCCGGTCAGCCGCGCGCTGCAGCGCCGGGTCGAGCGGCACCCAGCCGGTTGGCAGTCGACGGCCCAGCGCCATGCCGAGGCGGGCCAGGCGGCGGCGGCTGAGCACGTTCGCCAGCCAGGACGGCCAGCGGGGTCGGCGTGCAACGGTGAGCGCGCGTGCGTCGTCCATCAGCTCGGCAAACGGCACCGCCGACGGGCAGACCCGCTCGCAGCTCCGGCAGAGCAGGCAGCGATCCAGGTGTCCCAGCAACTTGTCGTCCGGCACCAGTGTCCCCCGGGCCAGCGCGTCGGCCAGCGCGATGCGCCCGCGCGGCGATTCGGACTCGTCCCGCGTCAAGGCATAGGTCGGGCAATGGGGCAGGCATAGACCGCATTTCACACACCGATCAGCCTGCGCGATCAGGTGAGAGACGTGTTGGTCGAGTCGGGAGTCGTTCATGCCTTAATATAATGGGTCCGATGATCGCACTGCTGCGCGGGAACCACGCCATGTCTTTTTTTCAGCATCATGTCTTTTTCTGTGTCAACGAACGTGCCGACGGTAGTCAGTGCTGCGCGCAGCACGGCGCCCAGCAAGCGCGTGATTATGTCAAAAAGCGCTGCAAGGAACTGGGGATTCACGGCCCGGGCCAGGTCCGCATCAATACCGCCGGCTGCCTGGATCGTTGCGCCCAGGGGCCCGTGCTGGTCGTGTATCCGGACGAGACTTGGTACACCTACGTGGACCATGAAGACCTGGACGAGATCATCCGCGAGCATCTGCAGGGGGGCCGGGTGGTCACGCGGCTCCTGCTCGACAGGCAACCATGAGGTGCAGCGAGGAAATCGAGGGTTGACTAGCATATAACTATATTCTAATATGCTTTCCATGCTGATCTTCGGGTCAGCACTCCTCCATCCTCCTTTGGTGGTTTTTTATGGCGCAGCGTCCCCCGCTGCGCTTTTTTTTTGCCGGGCCACCGAAATCGGGGCTTGTGTGGTTGATTGGGGTCGGGTAAACTTCGCGCCCTTTCGTGGATACGACTGACAGAACCCCGTGTTCGGAGCATGTCAATGACAACGGTTAGTGCAAAGCCGGCAGAAGTGCGTCGGGATTGGTTTGTAGTGGATGCCGAGGGCAAGACCCTGGGGCGCCTGGCCACCGAGATCGCAACTCGCCTGAAGGGCAAACACAAGCCCATCTTCACCCCGCACGTCGACACGGGCGATTTCATCGTCGTGGTCAACGCGGAAAAGGTCCATGTTACCGGTAACAAGATGAAGGACAAGATGTACCATCATCACACCGGCTACATTGGCAACCTGAAATCGATCAACCTGGAAAAGCTGCTGGTCAAGGCCCCGGAGCGCGTCATCGAGACCGCCGTGCGTGGCATGCTGCCCCGCAGCCCGCTGGGTCGCGCCATGCTGAAAAAGCTCAAGGTCTATGCGGGCCCCGAGCACAAGCATGCAGCGCAACAGCCCCAGCCGCTCGAAATCTAAAGCATACGGATTCTGACTATGGCACAGCAGACCAACTACGGTACCTGTCGCCGCAAGACCTCCGCCGCGCGCGTTTTCCTGGCGCCCGGCAAGGGCGACATCCAGATCAACGGCCGCTCTCTCGACCAGTTCTTCGGTCGTCAGACCATGCGCATGATCGTGCGTCAGCCGCTGGAAGTGACCGAGCTGATGGACAAGGTCGACGTGAAGGTCACCGTCACCGGCGGTGGCAACAACGGCCAGGCCGGTGCCATCCGTTACGGCATCGCCCGTGCCCTGGTCGAATACGACGAAGGCCTGCGCAGCCCGCTGCGCAAGGCCGGCTACCTGACCCGCGACGCCCGCATGGTGGAGCGTAAAAAGGTCGGTCTGCACAAGGCGCGCAAGCGTCCGCAGTTCTCCAAGCGCTGATACTTTTCAGTCGCTGCCGGCGGGTTGTTCGCGCCGGACCGAAAACGGGGCCTTCGGGCCCCGTTTTTCGTGCCTGCGGTTTTTTCGGCCGGGGTGGCGTGTGGCCTGCGCGACAACGCCTGGGTGAGTTTGTCGTGACCGTCATAGGTAGGGCTCAGACGGACGCCGAACAACAAATACCGTCGGTGGCTGGCCCCGGTTTTGCCTAATCCGAGCCAGTCGCTGCCTTGGTCCCGGGCAAGCCCGACATGTCACGCGGGCGCGAACCAGTGGGCGCTTGCAGGCCGGACCGGACACTTACGCCTGTTGGCGTCATGGGCTGCGCAACAGGGTTCAGGTGCGCGCGCCTTGCGCAGTGGTCTGCCGTCATGAATCAGTCACCCAGTTGTTGTATTGTTGCAACAATGCGACGCCCTGTGGTTTTTTTCACAAAAAGGTGTTGCGCGTCGGGGAAATCCCTACTAGTATCCTCTGCGCACAGCTTTTCTTTTACCAACCAAAGTGGGAGTACTCCTATGAACAAAAAGCTCGTCGCTGCAGCCATTGCTGCCGCCATGACTGCCCCGGCCGCCTACGCTGACGTTACCGTTTACGGTAAGGCGCACCTGTCCGTTGACAGCATCGACGTATCCGGTGCCGGTGGTTACAACGGTTGGGCGGTCCAGGACCGCAACTCCCGTCTGGGCTTCAAGGGCTCCGAGGACCTGGGCAACGGCCTGAAGGCCGTGTGGAAGATGGAGTTCTCCGTCGACATGGCCAACGACAGCGACCAAAGCTTCGGCAAGGGCCGCGACAGCTATCTGGGTCTGGCCGGTGGCTTCGGTACCTTCGTACTGGGCGGC